>NZ_JBFTJI010000007.1:0-303343 GCF_056395345.1 Allobosea sp. 10L422 | reverse complement strand
TGCGAGACCAGCACATCGACCTGACGCAGCTTTGCGACGATCTCTTCGGGCTTGTGGCGCTTCTTCGGCATATCGGTCCTCCTGTCTGCCAAAAGACATACTTCAGGGTGGACCAATTCAACGGGGGTGGATCACCCAGGCCTTACGGCTCCAGCTCCGAGTCCCARTAGAGATAGTCCAGCCAGCTCTCGTGAAGATAGTTCGGCGGGAAGAGCTTGCCGTTGCGGTGGAGGTCGTTGACCGTCGGCGCGTAGGGCTTCTGGGCCGGGAACATCTCGACGGAGGCCGGCATCTTGTCGCCCTTGCGCAGGTTGCAGGGCGAGCAGGCGGCGACGACGTTCTCCCAGGTGGTGAGGCCGCCCTTGGAGCGCGGGATGACGTGATCGAAGGTCAGCTCGTCGCGCGTATTGCAATATTGGCAGGCGAAACGGTCACGCAGGAAGACGTTGAAGCGGGTGAAGGCCGGCGTCCGCGAGGGCTTGATGTAGCTCTTCAGCGAGACGACCGAGGGCAGCCGCATATCGAAGCTCGGGCTGCGGACGACCGTGTCGTATTCGGAAACGATGTTGACGCGGTCCATGAAGACCGCCTTGATCGCGTCCTGCCAGCTCCAAAGGGACAAGGGATAGTAGCTGAGCGGCCGGAAATCGGCGTTCAGGACCAGGGCCGGACAGCCGTCCGGCGATGCCATCGGATGCATCACATGCGCCGTCAAACCCGTCGCACCTCCGCTTCGTCAAGCGGGACGAATCCCGCCCTCAGATCAATGTAAGCGCGAGACGACAGGAATGTGAAGGAACTTATTGCGGGTGCGACAAACGCTCTCGCACGGGCGAGGTACTTCCTCGCTCGTGGCAGCCGGCAGGCAGATCGTGGTGATTTCGGTCGATTGGCGGGTTCTGGCCCGCCGGCCCCGGTTCGTCAGCGGGTCGGAACGGGTTTCTCGCCGCGATAATCGTAGAAGCCGCGCTTGGTCTTGCGGCCGAGCCAGCCGGCCTCGACATATTTCACCAGCAGCGGGCAGGGGCGATATTTCGAATCGGCCAGGCCGTCATGGAGCACCTGCATCACCGACAAGCAGGTGTCGAGGCCGATGAAGTCTGCGAGCTGAAGCGGGCCCATCGGATGATTGGCGCCGAGCCGCATGGCGGTGTCGATCGCCTCGACCGAGCCGACGCCCTCGTAGAGGGTGTAGACGGCCTCGTTGATCATCGGCAGCAGGATGCGGTTGACGATGAAGGCCGGGAAGTCCTCGGAGACCGAAACCGTCTTGTGCAGCTGGCCGACGAGGGCCTTGGCACGCTCGAACGTGCCGTCGTCCGTGGCGATGCCGCGAATCAGCTCGACGAGCTGCATCAGCGGCACGGGGTTCATGAAGTGGATGCCGATGAAGTGCTCGGGGCGGTCGGTCGCGGCCGCGAGCCGGGTGATCGAGATCGACGACGTGTTGGAGGCGAGGATCGCCTTGGGCTTCAGATGCGGACAGACGGCCGTGAAGATCTTGCGCTTGACCTCTTCGTTCTCGGTCGCCGCCTCGATGACGAGATCGCAATCGCCGAGATCGGCAAGGCCGACCGCAGGCTCGATCCGCTGCACGGCGGCGCGGCGATCCTCGTCGGCGAGGGCGCCCTTCTGGACCTGGCGGGCCATGTTTCCGTCGATGGTGGCGAGCGCCGCCTTGATCCGGTCCTCGGCGACGTCGTGCAGCTTGACGTCGAACCCGGCCACCGCGGCGACATGAGCGATGCCGTTGCCCATCTGGCCTGCACCGATGATACCGATCGTCTTGATCGCGTGGTCCGACATGGTTTGATCCCGGATAGTCTTCTTATGCTCCCGCAGGGAGCGGAACGGGCCGCCCTGAGGCGGCCCGGAACGATGGTCTATGCCTTACTTGCCGGCTTTCGCCAGTTCTGCGTCGAGCTCGGGCAGGACGGTGAAGAGGTCGCCGACGAGGCCGTAATCGGCGATCTGGAAGATCGGGGCCTCTTCGTCCTTGTTGATGGCGACGATGACCTTGCTATCCTTCATGCCGGCGAGGTGCTGGATCGCGCCGGAGATGCCGACGGCGATGTAGAGCTCGGGAGCCACGACCTTGCCGGTCTGGCCGACCTGCCAGTCGTTGGGGGCGTAGCCGGCATCGACCGCGGCGCGCGAGGCGCCCATCGCGGCGCCGAGCTTGTCGGCGACCGGCTCGATCACCTTGCCAAAGTTCTCGGCCGAACCGAGCGCGCGGCCGCCCGAGATGATGATCTTGGCGGAAGCGAGTTCCGGACGGTCGGACTTGGCGACCTCCTCGCCCTTGAAGGACGAGTTGCCGGGGTTCTCGGCGGCCGAAACGACCTCGACGGCAGCCGAGCCGCCTTCACCTGCCGCCTGGAACGAGGCGGTGCGGATGGTCAGCAGCTTCTTGGCGTCGGTCGCCTGCACCGTCTGGATGGCGTTGCCGGCATAGACCGGGCGCTCGAAGGTGTCGGGCGCGACGATCTTGCTGACATCCGAGACCTGCATCACGTCGAGCAGCGCGGCGACGCGCGGCAGCACGTTCTTGCCAGTGGTGGTCGAGGGCGCGACGATGGCATCGTAAGCCCCTGCGAGCTTCACGATCAGCGCCGCCAGCGGCTCGGCCAGCGCATGGCTGTAGGCCGCGTCATCGGCGAGCAGCACCTTCTCGACGCCGGCGAGCTTGGCGGCCGCGTCGGCCGCGGCCTTGGCGCCCTGGCCGGCCACGAGAATGTGGACGGGCGCGCCGAGCTGGGCGGCGGCGGTCAGCGCCTTGGCGGTGGCGTCCTTGATCGAGGCGTTGTCGTGTTCGGCGATCAGCAGCGTGGTCATCAGATCACCCCGGCGGTCTTGAGCTTGGAGACGAGTTCGGCGGCGTTGGCCACCTTGACGCCGGCGGAGCGTCCGGCGGGCTCGACCGTCTTCAGAACCTTCAGGCGCGGCGCAACGTCGACGCCGAGCGTCTCGGCCGAGGTCTCGTCGAGCGGCTTCTTCTTCGCCTTCATGATGTTCGGCAGCGAGGCATAGCGCGGCTCGTTCAGGCGCAGATCGGTGGTGACGATCGCCGGGAGCTTGAGGGTGACGGTCTGCAGGCCGCCATCGACCTCGCGGGTGACGTCGACGCTATCCGCGGCCAACTCGACCTTGGAGGCAAATGTGCCCTGCGCCCAGCCGAGCAGCGCGGCGAGCATCTGGCCGGTCTGGTTGCAATCGTCGTCGATCGCCTGCTTGCCGAGGACGACGAGGCCGGGCCCTTCCTGCTCGACCACCTTCGTCAGCAGCTTGGCGACGGCGAGCGGCTCGACCACGCCGTCGACCTTCACGAGGATGCCGCGGTCGGCGCCCATGGCGAGGCCGGTGCGGATCGTCTCGGCGGCCTGCGCCGGGCCGATCGAGACCACGATCACTTCGCTCGCCTTGCCGGCTTCCTTGAGGCGCAGCGCCTCTTCCACCGCGATCTCGTCGAACGGGTTCATCGACATCTTCACATTGGCCAGCTCGACGCCGGACCCATCCGCCTTCACGCGGATTTTCACGTTGTAATCAACCACCCGCTTGACGGGCACCAAGATCTTCATCGTCAGATCACCGTTCAGAAGAGATGCGCCTCGCGCCGCGCCGTCCAAGACGGCAGAGTGGCGGCATCGCGGCCCTCGGCTGGAATGCGCAGGGACCGTAGCGACGCCGGTTTGGGCTTGTCAACGTCGTCCAAGGTCTGGTCGGAGGGGCAAAAGCGCACGGGCTTACCCGCCGATGGTCGGGCGGCCGAACAAGGGCACGCTGCGATGAATGAAGAGCGGGGTGAGCGCGGCCCCGGTCGCAAGCCCGCCAAGATGGGCCCACCAGCCGACATTGCCGTCGGTCTGGAACAAGGCCGAGCCGGCCTGCAGCAGAATCCAGCCGCCGAGCGCGTACATCGCCGGGATATGGATCGGAATCCAGTTGAAGGCGACGCCCCAGATGCGGACCTGCGGATAGAGCATCAGATAGGAGGCGATGACACCGGAGATCGCGCCGGAGGCGCCGATCAATGGCTGTTCCGAATCCGGATACATTCCGGCGTGGATGAGCGAACCGCCGAGACCGCAGAGGAAGAAGAACATGAGGAAGCGGGCATGGCCCATCGCGTCCTCGACATTGTCGCCGAAGACCCAGAGGAACAGCATGTTGCCGGCCAGATGCGCCAGATTGGCGTGGAGCAGCACATTGCTGAACAGCGTCAGCCAGGGCGGCAGATGGGCGAGCCCTTCCGGCAGCTGCGCTGTGCCGAACAGCACCGAGGGGATCATGCCGAAGCCGGCCATGATCGCGAGCTCGGCGTTCTCCCCGGGCCAGAACCAGAGCGCAACCTGGGCTGCTAGACAGGCACAGATCAGCGCGTAGGTGACATAGGGAGTTCGCATGAAACGAAGTGGCACTCCGTCATGCAGGGGGAGGAACATGGCGCGCCTCAGCGATTCTGGCCGGGCACCCAGAGAACGTCCCCGCCGGCCTTCGCATTGAGGAAGCGGGAGGCGACGAAGAGGAAGTCCGACAGGCGATTGATGTATTTGAGCGCTGGCGGGGCGACTGTTTCCCCTTCCATGGCTGCCAGTTCCGTCATCAGCCGTTCGGCGCGGCGGCTGATGGTGCGGGCGAGATGGAGATGGGTCGCGGCGGGCGTCCCGCCGGGCAGGACGAAGGAGCGCAGGGGTGCAAGGCTCTCGTTCATCCGGTCGATCTCGGCTTCCAGGCGATCGACCTGCGCCTGCACGATCCGCAACGGCTCGAAGGCGAGCGCCTTGCCAGTTTCCGGCGTGGAGAGATCGGCGCCGAGATCGAAGAGGTCGTTGCTGATGCGGCCGAGCATGGCATCGACCTCGGCGTCTTCGCCCGCGGCATGGAGGCGCGCCAGGCCGATGCAGGCATTGGTCTCGTCGACGGTGCCGTAGGCGGCGACCCGCAGGTCGAATTTCGGGCGACGCGGCCCGGCCGTCAGCCCGGTGGTGCCGTCATCGCCGGTGCGGGTGTAGATGCGATTCAGCTTGACCATGCCACGCTTATAACGCGGCGCGGCGGGGACGGAAGTGCGGTTTTCTGCCGAGGCCGGTTGCTAGAACGTATAGCCGAGCCGGGCGCCGATATTGGCCGGGCCTCGCGGAGAGGATCCTGCACGGTCGCCGCAGCCTGCCGTGCTGAAATGCTCGAGCGTGGTGACCAGGTTCCAGCGATCGGAGAGCCGCACGCCGAGTGCCGCGGCCTCGCGGGTGCCGGTGTTGCAGCCGACATTGAGACGATTCTCGGGAACGACGAAGCCGCTCTTGCCGTCGTTCACGGCGGCGCCGAAGCTCGCCTCGACGAAGACGTCCCGGGTGACGTCGAAACTCCAGGTCGCTCCCGCATAGGCGTAACGCGTGCCGTTGAAGTTCAGGCTGGTGCCCAGGTTGAAGCGCGGGATGAAGGCCGCGGCGATTCGGTCCTGCAGGGGGATCAGGCGGGGC
The DNA here is from genome assembly GCF_056395345.1 of Allobosea sp. 10L422. Classification (NCBI taxonomy): domain Bacteria; kingdom Pseudomonadati; phylum Pseudomonadota; class Alphaproteobacteria; order Hyphomicrobiales; family Alloboseaceae; genus Allobosea; species Allobosea sp. 10L422. The sequence continues at coordinate 297,860 of NZ_JBFTJI010000007.1, read as the reverse complement.
GAGAGCACTTCAGCTCCCACGTTGACGAGGCCGCCTTCGCGTCCGCCTGGGTTGGCGAGGCCGGCGCCGATGCGCGTTTCCCAGGCCGGGGCCGGCGGCTCTGTCGCGGGAGCGTAGCTGGAGACGTTGCCGGACAGAGAGCGGGTCTGTGCCTGAGCAGAGGAGGCCGCCAGACAACCGGCGAGGAGCAGCAACGCGACGCGAACCATGGGCCTTCGGCGGGGTGTGAGAGAGCAGGCGTTAGTGAAGCACACATACTCGTGTTCGGAATGTGGCAGAGCCCGTGCGGCCAAGGCTCCGTTCACAGCCAAGCGTTCGCGAAACATCAATGACGTCAATTAATTGGGCAGGATGCCGCGGAAGGTCAGCCGTTGCGGTACCAGAGCACGGCGACGATCAGGATGATCGCGACGAACTGCAGCACGACGCGCAGACGCATGAGCTTCTGCGAGGTGTCGGCGCTGCCGCCGCGCAGCATGTTCGCCAGGCCCAGCAGCAGCACGATGGAGACGGCGCCGACCGCGACCGAGACGAGAGTGTTCGAAAGCGTCATGTTGAAAGCCTGTAGAACGGAGCCCGAGCATTGACCAGCGGCGCGATGCCGCGCCGGCAGCACCGGGTCAGCTGGTCGCAGCGTTCTGCGCGAGAGCCCGGCCGCGCACGGTCTGCGAGAGATCGTCCGAAAGCGCGCGGCTGATCGCCGGCAACCCTTCGAGCAGATCGGGCATGAAGGCCTGCGATGGCGGCGGTCGCTTCGCCAGGGCGTGGAGCGCCCTCGCCATCACGAGCGGATCGCGCTCGCCCTCGCCGGTCTGCGAGGGGTCGCAGAGCATTTCGACCAGGCTCAGCTCGTCCGCGCGCTGCGCACGAATCGCCTGCTCCAGGCGAGGCTTCACGCGGGGCACGATCAGCGCCGGCTTGTCGAAGGAGAGGATCTCGCAAAAGGTGTTGTAGCCGCCCATCGCCACGACGCAGTGCGCCCGATTCATCAGCAGCTCGAGGCGAGGCTCGAAGCCGAGGCCCTCCAGCTTCGGGTTGCGGGCGATCCGTTCGGCGAAGTCCTTGCGCTTTTCGCGCGACATGAAGGGCCCGAACACGATCAGCGCCGGCAGTGCGATGGTCGGGTCGGCTTCATAAGCCGAGATCACCCAGTCGATCACGCCGGCGCCATCGCCGCCGCCGCCGGGGGTGACGAGGACGAAGGGCTGCTTCGTGATCCGTGGATAGCGGTTCGGCGGCATCGGGCTCGGGACCGCACGCTTGAGATAGCCGACATAGCGAATCTTGTCGGCGAAACGCTGCTGTTCGGGCAGGCCGATCAGAGGCTGATAGATGCCCTCCAGCCCGTAGACGAAGATGTCGTCATAGATGGTGTCGAGCGCTTCGAGCGCGCCGCTATGGCGCCACTCCTCCAGCAGTGTGGCTGGATCGTCGAGCACGTCGCGCACACCCAGCACGATGCGAGCGCCGCGGCGGCGCAGGATGTCGAGCGAGGGCTTCAGCTCGCCGCGCAGGCCGACGGGCTCCTTGTCGACGATGACGACGTCGGGATCGAAGGAAAGAACGGTCTGCTTGATGAGATCGGTGCGCAGCCGCAGCGTGTCGCCGAGATCGAGATTGAGATGATGCGGCTCGTAGCGGCCGTCGCTCTGCTTCTCGATGCCGGGAATGCGGACATAGTCGATGCCGTCGCCGAACTGGAAGCTCGAGATCACCGAAGAGCCGGAGACGATGATGACCGAGATGTGCGGAAAGCTGGCGATCAGCGCATTGGCGATGGCGCGGCAGCGGCGGATATGGCCGAGACCGAAAGTGTCATGGCTGTAGATCAGCACCCGCGGCGCATGCGGGCTGCGCGGCGCCCTTTCGGCCCCGACCAAATCGATGACGTTGGAAGACATTGGATGTCGCCCTCCGCAAAGGCCAGACGACCTCTTGGCGAGGACGAACGCAGCTCGGAACCAGTTGAAAGCGCTTATAGCGCGGCGAGGTTCATCAACCAAGCCCGTGGCGGTGGCAATGAGCAAGGATTCATCTTAGCCGGAGGCAAGCCTATACTCTTCCAGGAAGAAGCTCGGCCGGATCAGCGAAATGCACGGCCGGATGGGCCCCGGCGAGGCTCAAGATGTCGTGAAGAACGGACCACGCGCCTTCGTCATGGTCGCGGTGATGCAGGAGCAGACCGAGCGCGGCCGCCCGATGGGGGACATCGCCGCGCATCGCGATCATCTGCGCCACGATCTCGGGCAGAAGGTCATCCGGCCGCCGGCCCATGCGGCCGCCATGCCAGTCCATAACGTCGATTTGGGTGTTGAGCAGGCGCGGACCGCCGGTGGGACCGTGGCGATAATTGCGAAAGCATGACAGGCCGGAGAAGCCAAGGCTCCCGAGCCGGGCGGCGTGGCCGGGATCGATGCGATTCCAGGGCGGCACGAAGACCGGCAGGAAGTCGCTGCCGATCAGGTCGCGCAGACGGTCGCGACCCGCGGCGATCTCGCCATCGACGGCGGTCTCGGCGCGGTCGGCGCCGAATTCCGACTTCTTTGCCCCGGCCTGTGCATGGTTGCGATGCCAGACGCCGTGCTGGCAGGGGCGCAGGCGAGGCATGTCCTCCAGCGCCGAGGCCAGGGCGGGCTCGGCCAACATCGGTATGACCGCCAGCAGCACAGGTGCACCATGGCGTTCTGCAAGATCCGAGAGCCGCGTCAGCGCCGGCGTCGGCGCGACCGCATCGTCGTCCCGAAGCCAGAGCCGCAACTGGCGGCCGGCCGCCTGCCAGTTATCGAGCTCCCGCGACAGGGTCTGCCAATGCGTCTCGCTCATGACGCAGCGCTACCGGCAGCTTGGCGTTTGTCGCGGCGATGGCGGCAGGCGAGGTCGAGCCCTTCGGCCAGCCTGGCGGCGGCGCGGGCGTTGGTGCGCTCGTCCAATACGAAACGGCGCGCCGCGGCGCCCATCCGTTCACGGCGCGCCTTATCCTGCAGCATGGCGACGAGATGGCCGGCGAAAGCGGTTTCGTCGCCTTCCGGAGCCAAGAGCGCCGTCTCTCCCGGCACCACGGTGGCGGAGACGCCGCCGCTGTCGAAGGCGACCACGGGCAGTCCCACCGCCTGGGCTTCGAGATAGACCAGGCCATAGGCCTCGCGGACGCCCGGCCAGACGAAGATGTCGTGCCGTGTCAGCTCGTCGAGCGCCCGCTCGCGCGGTATCAGGCCGAGCCAATCGATCCGGCCTTGCGGCAGGCCCGCAAAAGCCGCTTCGATCACGGCGCGCTGGCGGCCATCGCCGACGATGCTGAGCCGCCAATCCGCATCGGCAATGCGGGCGAGAATGCGCGCGAGCGTCAGATAGCTGTTCTGCTTGGTGCCCTCGCGCATCATTGCAATGGTGATCAGGCGGGGAGGGCCGGAATGGTTCCGGCGCCGCGGCGGCTCGTCCCCGAAGGTGATGAAGGGCGGGAGCTCCAGAAGAGCGGTGCCGGGCCGGCGCCAGGGTTCGAGCCCTTGGCGGTCGCGATCGGTGAAGTAGAAGTGGACATCGCCTGCCGAGAGGCTGTGCCGGACGATTTCGGTCTGGGCGCTCCATTCATCGAAGGCGCGTCGTTCGGAGTCGCTGGCCTCGGCTGTGACATAGGGGATGCCGAGTGCCGTGGCGATCCCGGGGCCGAGCAGGTCCGGGGCGCGGTAGTAGTTGTGATATGTGAACCAGAGATCGGGGCGCGGGATTCCGGAGCGATAGTCCGCCAGCAGTTGGTCGCTAAGCCGTGCAGCGTCGGCGCGATGCTGGTCGAGGCAAGCTGGATCGGCGCTGGGCAGGTAGCCGCGGCCGGCCCGGACAGGTTCCACGACATGGCCCAACGTCTCCAGCGCCGCGACGAGCTGGCGCGCCATGCGGCGGTCGCCGGAGACGCCGCCATCGTCGAACAGGTTCAGCGGAGTGTGGAATGCAATGCGCAAGGCGATACTGCAAAGGGGCGGAACGTGGCTGGTCAGCGATACGGATCGGCCGCATCGCGCAGGCCGTCGCCAAGGAAGTTGAAGGCGAGGATGATCACGATCACGGGGACGACCGGATAGAGCAGCCAAGGATAAAGCGCCACTACATTGATGTTCTGGGCCTCGTTCAGCATCACGCCCCAGCTGGTGATCGGGGGTCTCAGGCCCAGGCCGAGGAAGGAGAGCGCGGTCTCGCCGAGGATGGTCTTCGGGATGGTGATGGTGGCCGACGCGATGAGATGGCTCATGAAGCCCGGCACCAGATGCAGGCCGATGATGCGGGCGGGCTTCGCGCCCATCAGCTGGGCGGCGACGACATAGTCCTCCTCGCGCAGCGACAGCAGCTTCGAGCGGACCGAGCGGGCAAGCCCCGTCCAGTCCATCAGGCCTAGGATGATGGTGATGCCGAAATAGACCACCACTGGGCTCCATGACGGCGGCATGATCGAGGCCAGTGCCAGCCAGAGCGGGATATGCGGCAGCGACTGCACGATTTCGATGATGCGCTGGATGAACAGATCGATACGGCCGCCATAATAGCCGGCGATCCCGCCGATGATGACGCCGAGGACGAAGGAGACGGAGACGCCGAGCAGGCCGATCGAGAGCGAGATGCGGCCGCCATAGAGGATGCGCGAGAGCATGTCGCGTCCGAGCCGGTCCGAGCCGAGCCAGAAGAAGGTGCCGTCCTTCGGGGGGCAGACGAGGCGCCAGCTGCCCGGGATCATCCCCCAGAACATGTAGCTGTCGTCGCCGCGGCAGAAGAAGCGCAGCTTCTGCGGCTGTGTGCTGTCGACCTCGTATTCCCGCTTCAGATTCTCCAAGTTGAGCCGCATCGTGTACGGGTAGACGAAGGGGCCGATGAAGCTGCCTTCGTGGAAGAGGTGGACGCTCTGGCCCGGCGCGCGGATGAAGTCGGTATTGCGCGTCGTGTAATGGTAGGGGGCGAGGAATTCGGCGAAGGCCGCCATCGCGTAGATCGCCACGATGACGAAGGCGGAGACGACCGCGAGCTTGTGCCGGCGGAACTTCCACCACATCAGCTGCCACTGCGACGCGAGATAGACCCGCTCCTGCTGCGGCGTCATCACCTCGGTGGCATAGGGCTCGAAAGGCGCGGTCGAAGCCGCATGCGGCAGCGGCGCGCCGTCGGGCGGGAGCGTGTTGAGTGAGTTCGCCTTCACTTGGTCGCGGCCCCCTGAAGACGGATGCGCGGATCCAGGATGGCGAGCGCGATGTCAGAGATCAGCACSCCGATCACGGTAAGCAAKGAGAGGAACATCAGGAAGGAGCCGGCGAGATACATGTCCTGGGCTTGCAGGGCCCGGATGAGCAGCGGGCCGGTGGTCTGCAGCGAGAGCACGATGGCGACGACCTCGGCGCCCGAGACGATCGAAGGCAGGATGTCGCCGATATCCGAGATGAAGAAGTTGAGCGACATGCGCAGCGGGTACTTCCGCAGCGCCTTGCCGGGCGGCAGGCCCTTGGCGCGGGCGGTGACGTAGTACTGCTTCTGCAGCTCGTCGAGCAGATTGGCGCGTAGCGCCCGGATCATGCCGGCGGTGCCGCCGGCGCCGATGATGATGACGGGAATCCAGAGATGCTCCAGCACGGATCGGAGCTTGGCCCAGCTCATCGGCTGGTTGAGATATTGCGGGTCGACGAGGCCGCCGATCGAGAGGCCGAACCAGAGATTGGCGAGATACATGAAGACCAGGGCCAACAGGAAATGCGGGACCGCGAGCCCGATGAGACCGAGGAAAGTCAGCCCGTAGTCGCCCCAGCTGTATTGATGCGTGGCCGAGTAGATGCCGATCGGGAAGGCCACGATCCAGGTGAAGATGATGGTGGCGAAGGATACCAGCATGGTCAGCAGCAGGCGGTCGCCGACGATCTCCCTGACCGGCCGCTGATATTCGAAGGAATAGCCCATATCGCCCTGAAGCAGGCCCGCGACCCACCAGAAATAGCGTTCGACCGGAGGTTTGTCGAAGCCGTATTCCTGTTTCAGGAATTCGATGCGGCTCATATCGGCCTTCTCGCCCTGTGCCTGCATTTCGGCCGCGAGAGTCTCGAAATAATCCCCTTCCGGGAGATTGATCACGGTGAAGATCAGCGCGCTGGTGACCAGCAGCGTCGGGATCATGATCAGGATGCGCTTGAGGATGTAGCGGAACAGCACGGATCAGCCTTTGGTCTCTGGCCGATCGAACCAGAAGGTGTCGGGCATGTAGCGGCCGATGAAGGCACCGGGCTCGAAGCTGTAGAGGCCGACCTCGGGCACATTGCGCAGATCGCGGGAGACGACGATGGGTTGCAGCGTGCTGTTGATCACGCCGATGGTGAACACCTGCTCGGCATTGATGGCCAGCATCTTGTGCCAGATGGCGCGGCGCTGGTCGCGCGTCGAGCTCATCCGCCATTCCTCGTAGAGCCGCACCAGTTCGTTGACCTCGTGCGAGGCCGGTCTCTCGCCCTCGCGGCCGCTGGTCTCGATGAACTGGCCCCAACGCGGCCACTGGAACTGAGCCGAGGAGGTCGGCGCCAGCGCATCAGGTTCCATGTCGGAGGTGACGAGCGCGTTGTCCATGCCGGCCCAGGCCGACATGACGGTCTGGCCCGCGACGATGCGGCGGCGGAAGACGTCGCGTTGCGTGGAGCGCGGATAGATTTTGATGCCGACGGTCAAGAAATCCTGCTTGAGGAGGTCGAGGATGTCCGTCTCATCSGTGYTCTCGCCGGCSGTTTCGATGGTGAATTCGAGCCTGCGCCCGTCGGGAAGCAGGCGCACGCCGTCATCGTCGTGCTTGGTCAGGCCGATCTCGTCGAGAAGCCGGTTCGCCAGCCCGGGGTCATGCTGAATCCAGAGCGAAGCGAGCGTCGGATCGTAGAGCGGGCTTTCCGGCAAGGCCGTGTTGGCGCTTTCGCGTGCCAAGCCGAAGAAGATCACTTTGTTGACGTCGGCGCGATTGATCGCGACCGAGAGCGCGCGGCGATAGCGCACGTCGCGATTGAGGTCGCGCCAGACCGGATCGATGGCGTTCAGATTCGGCAGAAGCGCGAAGTAGGAGCCCTCGGCCCGTTTCCAGAGCTTGACCTCGAAGTTCATCCGCTTCGAGGCCTCCTTGAGGAAGGTGTAGTTGTCGAAGCGGATGTAGCGGGCCTGAAGATCGGCCTCTCCCGCAGCCGCCTTGGCCGGGATCAGCGAGCTCGTACCGAGGGTCAGCGTGACCTGATCGGCATAGGGCAGCTGCCGGCCCTTCTCGTCGACACGGTGGAAGAAGGCATTGCGTTCGAACACGAATTGCTCGGCCGGCAGGGGCGTGGTGTTGCGCCAGGGCTCGAGCGTCGGAAGGTTCGGGTTTTCCGGCCGGTACATGCGCGAGAGGCGCTCATGGAGCGCGCCCCAGTCGCGCACGCGGTTCTCCTTCACCCGCTGGACCAACTCGTGCTTGGGTGCGTGCTTCTCGTGGAACTGCTTGAGGTAGCGCGACGGCATGAAGATATAGGTCGGTTGCGCGCCCGCCAGCGCCGGCAGGAAGATCGGGTTCGGCATCTCCCAGCTGTAGCGAACCTCGGTCTCGCTCAGCACTTCAAAGAAGGGGAGATTGCCGCCAGCCAGCATCGCCTGAGGCGGTCCGCCGGGCGACAGGCGCTTGTTGTTGGCGACATCCTCCCACCAGTAGCGGAAATCCTCCGTGGTGAAGGGAGAGCCGTCGGACCAGCGATGGCCGGTGCGCAGGCGCAGCGTGAAGATGCGGCCGTCCTGGACGTCGCAGCTCTCGAGAACGTCCGGCACGAGCTCCAGAGTCTCATCGTAGACCATCAGGCGCGTGTAGCCGTAGAGGGTCATCATCCGGACATCGCGCTGATCGCCCATCAGCATGCGGATATTGCCGCCATGGCGCCCCGGGGTGCGGCCGAGCTTGCCGAGGTTAATGAGGCGGGGCAACGCCGGCAGGCGCTGCGCCACCGGCGGCAGCGTCCCCGCGGCGACCTTCTCGGCGAAGAAGGGGCTGTCGATCGGGGCAGGTTGAGCCAGCGCGCGGCGGGGCAGCGCGGCCCCGGCAAGCGCGACCGTTCCCAACAGCAGGGCGCCGCGGCGCGTCGTGTGCGAGCGACGGGAGGTCATGGGACCATCTCCCGCACATCGGCATTGGGCCGCGCAAGGACGTAGTGACCGCTTCCGAGCGACAGATGCGCCAGGTCAGAGGCGTCGGAACCGACCTTGAAGGCGTCACCCCAATGGCTGTCATCGGATGCACCGCCAGGCGCCGCGAGCTTGAAGTCGAGCTTGCGATCGAGATCGGGGAAAGGCACGGAGCGCAGCAGCGCCTTGGTGTAGGGATGGACCGGCTTGGTGAAGAGGATATGGCGCGGCGCCAGCTCGACGATGCGGCCATTGGCCATCACCGCGATGCGATCCGCCATGTAGTTCACCACGGCGAGGTTGTGCGAGATGAACAGGAAGGTGAGGTCCCGTTCGGCCTGGAGATCCTTCAGCAGGTTGAGGATCTGCGCCTGCACGGAGACATCGAGCGCCGAGACCGGTTCGTCGCAGATGATCAGCTCGGGATCGAGCGCCAGGGCGCGGGCGATGCCGATGCGCTGGCGCTGGCCGCCCGAGAAGGAATGCGGATAGCGGTTCAGGAAGCGGACATCGAGCCCGACATCCTGCATCAGGGAGCGAACCCGTTCGTCCTGAGCAGCAGAGTGGCCCCTGTCGTGGACCGCGAGCGGCTCGCGCAGGATGTTCATCACCGTCATGCGTGGCGACAGCGACGAGACGGGATCCTGGAAGATCATCTGGATGCGCGGGCGGAAGGCCCGCAATGCCTCGCCCTTCAGCCCGAGCACGTCGACCCGTTCATGGCCGTCATCGAAGACGACTTCTCCCGAATCGGCTGTGACGGCCCGCATCACGATCTTGCTGACCGTCGTCTTGCCGCAGCCGCTCTCGCCGACGAGACCGAGGCATTCGCCGCGGCGGATGTCGAAGCTGACATCGTCGACGGCTTTCACGACACTTTGCGTACCCTTGCCGAAGAAGCCGCGGGAGCCGGTGACATAGGTCTTGCGGAGGTTGCGGACCCGCAGGAGCGGCGTGTTCTCGCGATCTCCCGGCGGCGGGGCGGGGCGGGGCGCCGCCGGGGGGCGGGGCCTGGCTTCGCGCAGCGCGACGAGGCGCTCGCCCTCTTGCATGTCGAAATGCGGCGAGGCGTTCAGCAGCGCCTTGAGATAGGGATGGCGCGGCTGCCGGAAAATGTCCTCGACCGGGCCTCGCTCCAGGATCTCGCCGTGGAATATCACCACCACCTCGTCGGCCATGTTGGCGACGACGCCGAGATCGTGGGTGATCAGCAGGATCGCCATGCCCATCTCGGCCTGGAGATCGCGCATCAGGTCGAGCACCTGCGCCTGGATGGTGACGTCGAGCGCGGTGGTCGGCTCGTCGGCGATCAGCAGGGCCGGCTTGCAGATCAGCGCCATGGCAAGCATGGCGCGCTGGCGCAGGCCGCCGGAGAGCTCGAAGGGATACAGCCCATAGGCGCGATGGGCGTTCTTGAAGCCGACGCGCTTCAGCATGGCCTCGATCAGGCCGCGCGCCTCGGCTTTCGGCATCGGCCGATGCAGGAGCAAGGCTTCCTCGATCTGGTTGCCGATGGTGTGGACCGGCGAGAGCGAGGACATCGGCTCCTGGAAGATCATGCCGATGCGGCCGCCGCGCAGGGCCCGGATCTCGGGGCCTTCGGCAGGCAGCGCCGCGATGTCGGTCACGCTCTGCGGCGCCAGCGGGTCGCGGAACAGAATCTCACCCCCCGTCACGGCGCCCGCGCGGGGCAACAGGCCCATGATGGCCTGCGAGATGACTGATTTGCCGGAGCCGGATTCGCCCACGAGCGCGACGGTCTTGCCGGCGGGAACGCGCAGGCTCGCGCCCTTCACCACCTCGCGGGACAGGCCGTGAACCGTGAAGCCGATACGCAGGTCGCTGATGCGCAGGATATCCATAGCCCGATCTGACGCCACCCCGGAACCGTCCGCAATTCTCCTGACTTCACTAGACGTCTAAAGTTCGGTCTTGCCAATGACTTTCGACATAGCGACTCATTCGGCCGGACATTGGCCGAGCCGGATGACATCGCTGCAACGCGGCCCCCGGCGGAAACCGCCGTAGCTGACGCTCCAGGGCTGGAGGCCGGGGGCGCGGTAGGGGCCGAATTTGAAGTACTGGTTGGTGGCGAGACCCGGGCCGCTATGGCCGATATGCCCGCGGATGGTCACGATCGGGTCGCCGTTGGCCATGATCTCGATGTATCCGTCGCCATGGGGGCCTGGTTGCGATCGGATCACGAAATCGATCCAACCGTTCCGGGCCGCCGGCAGATCGGCATGGCGTGTGACCTGGATGCCCGGGGCACAGGCATCGAAATAGCCGGGGTAGCTTTCGCGCGCAGCGCCGGCCTCGATCGCGACCAGAGCCCGCGTCTGGCGAACCTTCGGGCGGTCGAGCACCAGGGCCTCGCCGGGGCGGCAGCCATCCGGGCGCTCGGGGCTCCCGATTGGATAGGACGCGATGCGATCCGTCTCGACGGTGACGCCGAGATGCCCGCGATAGAGCCGCAGTGCCAGGAAGGGCGAGTAGTCTCCCACGGCGCCGGGGAGGATCTCTCGCTTCCATTGGGCGATCACATATCTGCGATCGTCCTGCGGCAGCGGGGCGTCGAGACGCAGGGCCAGCCCGTACCAGACCGTGCTGCCATAGGGAGCAAGCACCTGCGGGCGCTCCCAGACCTCGGCGCGCTCGCTGCAGCCGAGCTGGTGGGGTGGGCAGGCCGCCATGACCGTGAGGGTCAGCGCGCCGGTGCCGGCCGAAGGCGAGGCAGGGCTGAAAACCATCCGGCCGGCGCGCTGCTCGACGTTCTCCTTGTAGAATAGCCCGCCCTCGGCGGCGAAACCGCCCTTGTCGAAGCCATCATGCAGGAGGTCGGAAGCGTTGCCGGCTGCGACTTCGGCGCAGGCGGATGCAAGGGGGGAAGCAACCGCGACCACAAGAGCAGCACAGGCAATGGCCGTACGGAGCAACAGGCGCCTCACATCGACCCCCGACGCGGCGCGATCCGGCTGTGCCGCAGGTTCAAAGTGGCTCGCATTGCACTCCGCCGCAACCTCACCACATATGGTCGCTCGCAGGGGCCTTGCCCCGAGATGACAGCGCCGTCGGCGTTTCGCGACAGGATTGCCCTTTGGAGCCCAACCTCTTCCGTTACATCTGGCAGAAGAGTCGCGGCGAGCAGATCATCGTCCTGCTGATCATCGTTGTCTCGATACCCTTCAACTGGGCCTCGTTCGACGTCCCCAAGCGGATCGTCAACGACGCCATCCAGGGAGGGGCCTTCAGAGGCGGCAAGACCACCGCCACCTTCATGGAAATGACGCTGCATCTGCCGTCCTGGCTCGGTGGGGCGACGCTGAGGCTGTTCGAAGGGTTTCAGGTCAATCAGGTCGGGCTCCTCATGGGGCTCTCCAGCTATTTCCTGGTGCTCGTTCTGATCAACGGCGCCTTCAAATACATCGTCAACGTGCGCAAGGGCATTCTCGGCGAGCGCATGCTGCGGCGCATGCGCTACGACCTTTTCAGCCAGCTGCTGCGGTTTCGCCCGGAGGAGATCCGGGCAGTCAAGCCGGCAGAGATCGCCAGCATGATCAAGGACGAGGTCGAGCCCATCGGCGGCTTCGTCGGCGACGCGTTCATCCAGCCGGTCTTCCTGCTGAGCCAAGCCCTGACCGCGCTCGTTTTCATCATGGTGCAGAGCTTCTGGCTCGGCTCGATCGCCCTGCTGATCGTGCTGGCGCAGGCCATCATCATCCCGATCCTGCGCCGCGAGCAGCTGAGATTGGGCCGCGAGCGCCAGATCGCATCCCGCCAGCTTGCAGGAAGGATCGGCGAAATCGTCGATGCCGGGCCGATGATCCAGGGGCACGGCGCTGCGGGATACGTTCAGGCGGATATTGCCGCGCGCCTCGGGCGCCTCTTCGACATCCGCTACGAGCTCTACAAGCGCAAGTTCGCGGTCAAGTTCCTCAATAACCTGCTGGCGCAGGTCACGCCGTTCTTCTTCTATGCGATAGGCGGCTATTTCGCGCTGCAGGGACGCCTCGACATCGGCCAGCTGGTGGCGGTGATCGCGGCCTATCGTGACCTGCCTTCGCCGATCAAGGAGCTGATCGACTGGGACCAGCAGCGCAACGACGTCACGATCAAATACGAGCAGGTGATTTCCCAGTTCAACAGCGACGACACGCTCGTCCTCGACGAGGCGAATGGCTGCTCGCCGCTGCCGGTCAAGGGAAGCATCCGGCTCGAGGCCGTGCAGATGCTGGACAATCGCGGGCAGCCGCTGCTGACGCCGCTTTCATTCAGCCTTCAGCGCCCGGGCTGCGTCGCGTTGATCGGCCCCCATGGCAGTGGCGGGGATGTGCTCGGCCGCATCCTCGGGCGACAGGCGACAAATTATTCGGGGCGGGTGCTCATCGATGGCGAACTGCTCGCGGACATGTCGGTCGAGCGGGCGAGCCATCTGATCGGCTATTCCGGAGACCAAGCGGAGATCATCGCCGGGACGATGCGGGACAACATCCTGTTGCCGCTGCGGCGGCGTCGGCCGGAGATCAAGTCCGAGGGGCCGGTTTCACCGGAGGAGCATCGCCGCTTTGTCGAGGCGGTCCGCTCGGGCAACTCGCCATTTCCCTTCGAAGCGGACTGGACGGATTACGACGGCGTCGGGGTCGCCGACGCGGCCGAGCTCGCGGCGCGGGTGCGCGAGCTGCTCGACGTGTTCGGCTGCACGCAGGACGTGTTCGAGCTCGGCCTGGGCGGCAAGGTGATGCCGCCGGTGAGCGCGGAAGCCACCGAGCGCATCATTACCGCCCGTCAGGTCGTGGCGGCGGAGCTCGAGCGCATCAACCTTGGCGAGCTGATCGAGCCCTTCGTCCTCGACCGCTACAACCGAAATGCTTCGATTGCCGAAAACCTGATCTTCGGGACACGGACCAGCGCCCGCTTCGCCAATGCGACGCTGCTCTTCGAGCCTTACGCCCAATCGATCCTCAAGGCGGAGGCCCTGGTCGAGCCGATGACCGAGATGGGCGGGCGGATCGTCGCGACCGTCGTCGAGATCTTCGCCGGCCTGCCGCCAGGGCATGCGCTGTTCGAGCGCTATACCTTCGGCGAGAATTTCGATTTCGAGCGCCTCAACGAGCTGGCGGCCATCCTGGCCAAGCACGATATGCGAAGCCCGCTCGACCAGGAGACGGAGCGCGACCTGGTGGCGCTGGCACTGGGCTATATCGAGCCCAAGCACCGGCTGAACCTGATCGACGACCGGCTCGAGCGCCGTGTCCTCAGAGCGCGGGCAAGCTTCCGCAAGCACCTGCCGGCCGATGCTGCAGCCGATGTGGACTTCTATGCTCCCGATAAGGTCATGCTCGGCGCCAGCGTGCGGGACAACCTGATGTTCGGCCGCATCGGCTACGGCATCCCCGACGCAGGCCGGAAGGTGGCGGAGATCGTGTTGCAGGCGCTCGAACGCTCAGGCCTCGGGGAAGCGCTGTATCGCCTCGGGCTCGATACCGAGAGCGGCATCCGCGGGCGCTATCTGCCAGCGCGTCTGCTGCATGCGATTCCCCTGGCGCAGGCTCTCGTCAAGGCGCCGCAGATCGCTGTGCTCGACGTCTCGGCCCTGCTCGCAATCTCCGACGAGCCGGAGAAGATCGTCGCCCGGCTACGCAGCTATTGCGCTGGTATGACGCTGTTTCTTCTGCTGGGAGATGCTAGACTCGTTGAGGATGTCCCGATGCGGGTCGTTTTCCATGGGGCGACCGGCTCGGTCGAGGCGGGCGGGGCGCTCGAGGCGGCGAACGATGTCGGCGGCCAGGCGTTACGCTTTGCGGATGCCCAGCGAATGGAGGCACGGTCATGAGTCTGGAAGCCGATATCGGCTGCTTGCGCAGCCTGCCGCTGTTTCGCGACATGCCTCCCTCGCGGCTCAAGCTCGTCGCCCTCATGGGCGAAAGATTGCGCTTCGAACCGGGTGCAGTCCTGATCGACCAGAAGGACCGGCTGGACGGCGTCTATGTCATTCTCGAGGGGGATGTCGAATTCTCGCAGTCGCGCCCGGACGGCGAAGGGCGTCGGTTCCAGAAGGACGCCGGCAGCATTACCGGAGACGTATCGCTGCTCAGCGGCCGGCCGTTCATCGGCACGGTCAGCGCGAAGACGCCGGTCCTGGCGCTGAGAATTCCGAAGGACCTGTTCTTCGAACTGCTCCAGACCGTGCCGGAATTCAGCCTTGCGGTCTGCCGCGACCTGGCGGATCGCGTTCATCGTCTTGCGAGCGTCTTGCTCCGCGAGCACGAAACCGTCTGATGAGGTCAAGCGTCGTATGAATCGGCCACAAGCCGCCGGCACGCAGCGCCCGCAGATGGCGCGCAGCAGCATGGGCGCGAGCATCGATCAGGTCTCGTCCTGGAGCCGCGACATCCGCCTCGTCTCGGGCCTGATCCTGCTGACCTTCGCGACGACGCATTTCCTCAACCATGCCATGGGCATCCTCGGCCTCGATGTCATGGAGCGCGTCCAGGACTGGCGCTACAATGTCTGGCATTCCCGCATCGGGACGATCGTGCTCTACGGCGCACTGATCATCCATCCGGTGTTCGCGCTGCTGCGCGTGGTCCAGCGGCGCACCTTCAAGATGCCGCTGCGCGAGATGCTGCAGATCGCGCTGGGTCTCGCGATACCGCTCCTGCTGGTCGATCACATCGTCAGCACGCGCGTGCTGGGGTATTATTTCGGCGTCGACGAGACCTATCATGCCGTGCTTCGGCGGCTGTGGCCGAGCCGTGCGCTGCTGCAGTCGCTGCTGCTGCTGCTGGTCTGGACGCATGGCATCCTCGGTCTCCATTTCATGCTGCGTTCGCGCGACGCCTATCGCCATTGGCGCGATCCGTTCCTGCTCGTCTCGATCCTGATCCCGCTGCTGGCATTGATCGGCTTCATGGTGGCGGCACGCGAGGCCGAGCGGATGGCGCTCCCGCCCGAGTTCGTCACCGACGCGCAGCGGGTGATGTTCGACCGCGACGTGATGTGGGCGAAGAGCGCCTTCTACGGGCTGGTGGGCGCCTTCGTGCTGTTCGTCGGCATCCGCGAGATCCGGGTCAGGACGCGACGGGAGATCACGGTACGTTTCGTCGGTCACGGTACGCGGCGGCTGGTGCCGGGGCCGACGGTGCTTGAGATGTTCCGGCGCTTCGGCATTCCGCACGCGGCGCTCTGCGGCGGGCGGGCGCGCTGCGCCACCTGCCGCGTGCTGGTGATGGACGGCATCGACAAGCTGCCGTCGCCGGGGCCGAACGAAGCCAGGTTGCTGCGGCGCATCTCCGCGCCGGAAGGTGTCCGGCTTGCCTGCCAGATCAGGCCGCAAGACGACCTGCAGGTGCAGATCCTGCTCGCCTCGCGCCTGAACGCCGCCGGTGCGCGCACGTTGCAGCCCGACGATGCCGTCAACAAACGCGGCCTGACGGTGGTGGTCGCCGATCTGCGTGCCTTCTCGGCGCTCTCGGAGCGGCAGCTGCCCCGCGAACTGATCGGTCTGCTCAACCGCTTCTTCGACGAGATGGGCCAGGCGATCACGGCCCATGACGGGCGCATCGATGCCTTCTACGGCGATGGCTTCATGGCCGTGTTCGGCCTCGAGGGCTCGCAGGCGCGCGGCGCGCAGGCGGCGATCAGCGCTGCGGCCGACATCGTACGGGCGGTTGACGCGCTCAACCGCGAGTTTGGTGTGGCGCTGCCTCTGCCGCTGAGGATCGGGATCGGGATCCATACCGGCGATGCCATCACCGGTGCGGTCGAGAACGACAATCTCGGCCGGCGCGAGATCACGGTTGGTGAAACGGTCATGATCGCGAGCCAGCTCGAAGCCGCGACGCGCCGGGTTCTCGCCGATGTCGTGGTGTCGGAAGACACGATTCGCACTACCGGCCGCAGCTACGCTGGAACCGTGCCGCTCAAGATCGCGATCAAGGGGCGCGAGAAGCCGTTGACGGCCTATGGCTTTGCGAGCGCGCCGGAAATTGCCCGCCGCAAGCGCGAGGATGCGGCGATGGCGGCGAGGCCGATTCCGGCCGCTGCGTCGGAGGAAACAGCGGGCGACGCGGCCGAGCCGGCGGTGGGATCGGCATCCGGGACGGAAGAGGCGAATCCGCGCGATTGAACAGGCACGGGAGGCTGGCCTTTGCCGCAACCGCTGCCTATGGTCCCGCCAGTTTTTGCCGACAACGACGGAACCATGACGCCTGAACCTCCTTGCGAGGCCTTCCACGACCTGCTGCGCGGCATGGCGGCCTTATCCGGGAACCGCATCGTCGCCGATGTCGCACGCCTCTATGGCAAAGGCGCGCCGCCGGACCTGTCGATCGCCTGCAACCACAAGCAGATCGCCTCCAAGCAGTGGCTCGTCGAGGCGCTGGCCGAGGCCTGCCCGAAGCCGGAAGGCCCGGTCTGGGTGCTCGGCGCATGGTATGGTGTGCTCGGAGCGTTGCTGCTCGACGATCCGAGACTCGCTATCGATGAGGTGGTCAGCCTCGATATCGACCCGACCTGCGCGCCGATCGCGGAGATCCTGAATCACCGCCATGTCGCTTCCGGCCGCTTCCGGGCAGCGACAGCGGACATGATGGCGCTTGATTTCGCGGCTCAGTCACCCAGGCCCGGGCTCGTCGTCAACACAAGCTGCGAGCATCTCGCCGACGTGCCGGGCTGGATCGCGAGTTTGCCGGCCGGCCTGCCGCTCGTGCTGCAATCCAACGACTATTACCGCGAGCCGGATCATCGCAGCTGCGTGGCCTCCCTCGATGCCTTCCGCGAGCAGGCGGGGCTTGCCGAGGTCTGGTTCGCCGGGGCACGGCCGACGAAAAACTATACACGCTTCATGCTGATCGGCCGGCGATGACGACAGGCACGGTGCCGCGTATCGCGGTGGCGATGAAGGGCTATCCGCGGCTGTCGGAGACCTTCATCGCGCAGGAATTGCTCGGGCTGCAACAGCGCGGCCTCGCCTTCGAGATCTGGTCGCTCCGGCATCCGACCGACGGCGCCAAGCACCTGATGCACAACCAGATCATCGCACCGGTGCGCTACCTGCCGGAATATCTGCATGACGAACCGGGGCGGGTGGCGCGCGCAGTGTTCGGCGCGTTGACCCAGCCCGGCTTCCGCAAGCTCCTGGCGCTCTTCCTGCGCGATCTTGCCCGTGACCGGACGCGCAACCGCCTGCGCCGCTTCGGTCAGGCCTGCGTGATGGCGCGAGAACTGCCCGAGGATATCCGGCACCTGCATGTGCATTACCTGCACACGCCGGCTTCGGTCATCCGCTACGCGGCCCTGCTGCGCGGCCTGAGCTGGTCCTTCTCCGCCCATGCCAAGGACATCTGGACGACGCCCGACTGGGAAAAACGGGAGAAGATCGCCGATGCCGCCTGGGGCGTGACCTGCACGCAGGACGGCTTTCGCGAGCTCGGGCGGCTCTCCGACCAGCCCGACAAAGTGGAGCTCGTCTATCACGGGCTCGACCTCACCCGCTTTCCGCCGCCCGCCCCGAGGTCCGGTCGCGACGGCTCGGATGCGGCCGATCCGGTGCGCTTCGTCACCATCGGGCGAGCCGTGGCGAAGAAGGGCTTCGACGATCTGCTGGAATCCCTGGCCCGATTGCCCTGCATATTGCATTGGCGGCTGACCCATATCGGCGGCGGCGAGATGCTGACGACGCTGAAGGAGAAGGCGCGTTCCCTCGGCCTCGATGACAAGGTCGTCTGGGCGGGACCGAAGGCGCAGGACGAGGTCATCGCCGCGCTCAGGGCTGCCGATCTCTTCGTCCTGCCCTCGAAGCAGGCCGGCGACGGCGACCGCGACGGGCTGCCGAACGTCGTGATGGAGGCCGCGAGCCAGGCCCTGCCGATCGTGGCAACCGATTTCGCCGGGATTCCGGAATTCGTTCGGCATGGTGTCGAGGGGCTTCTGGTGCAGCCCGGTGACATCGACGGGCTTGCCGGGGTGCTCGGTGAGCTCGCCTGTTCGCCGCAGCAGCGGGGGCAGCTCGGCTATCGCGCGCTGGCGCGGCTGACCGGCGCCTTCTCGGCGGCTGCCGGACTGGACGGCATCGCTGCGCGGCTACACGCCTCTGCCGAAGAAAAGGCATGAGCGCGACCGTCCTCATCGCGGTGACGCATCTGCTCGGGTCGGGCCATCTGGTGCGTGCGGCCAATCTGGCACGGGCGCTGGCGCGAGAAGGGTTCGCGGTGACTCTGGCGAGCGGCGGCATGCCGTTGTGGCCGATGGAGCAGGAGCCCTTCACCTTCGTGCAGTTGCCGCCGGTCAGAACGGAGGGCATCGATTTCCGCACGCTGCTCGACGAGGCCGGTCGGCCCATCGACCTCGAACGCAAGGCCCAGCGCGTTGCGGCTTTGGAAGGGCTGGCGACAGGTTTGCGGCCCGATGCGGTGATCGTCGAACATTTCCCGTTCGGGCGCCGACAGCTCGCCGCCGAATTTCTCGCCCTGATCGCGGCGGCGCGGGCCGCCAATCCGAGGACCCTCGTGCTCTCCTCGGTCCGGGACGTGCTGGTAAGGCCGCGCCCTGAGCGCATAGCGGAGGCCGAGGGGCGGCTCGCGACGCTGTTCGATGCGGTGCTGGTCCATGGCGATGCGGATTTCCTGCCGCTCGACCGCTCCTGGCCAGTCGATGCGAGGCTGGCGGCCAAGCTGCGCTACACCGGCTACATGGCCGAAGCGCCGGCTGCCGACGCGCCGATCGAGACCGGCGAAGTGCTCGTATCCGGCGGCGGTTCCGCCGCGGCCATTCCGTTGTTCGCACTCGCCATCGCGGCGGCGAAGCTCGGTCCGCAGGAGCGGCGCTGGCGCATCCTAGTCGGGCGTGCGGTCGGCGGGGACGTCTTCGGCCGGCTGCGGGCAGACGCGCCGGCGCATGTCACGGTCGAGCGCGTGCGGCCCGATTTCCCGGCGCTGCTCGCCGGCTGTGCGATCTCGATCAGCCAGGCGGGCTATAACACGGTGCTCGACCTCGTCGCCGCACGGCGCCCCGCCAT
Source organism: Allobosea sp. 10L422 (assembly GCF_056395345.1). NCBI lineage: Bacteria > Pseudomonadati > Pseudomonadota > Alphaproteobacteria > Hyphomicrobiales > Alloboseaceae > Allobosea > Allobosea sp. 10L422. The sequence goes on along the minus strand of NZ_JBFTJI010000007.1, from coordinate 278,698 downwards.
CGTCGTCCCGTTCGATGCCGGTGGCGAGACGGAGCAGGCCGTCAGAGCCGAAGCGATGGAGCGTGCCGGGCTGGCGCGTTGCCTGCGGATTTCGGGGGAGGGGGCTTTGACACCAGATCGGTTGGCGGCCGCCGTCGCCGCCGGAATCGGCCGAAACCCGCCCGGCATCGCTCTCGCACTCGACGGTGCCCGCAATGCGGTCGCAATGGTGAAACAGCTCCTGGACGAGCGCGTCTGAGCGATCACGAGCCGTGGCCGGCATGCCCTTTGCGAGGGCCAGGGTGCAGCTTTGCGAATTGCCGCTTCCGGTCTTTCGCTCTAATGAGGGATGATCCGCCTCCCTCCTCGGTCGGCTCTGGGCAAACCGGCATGTAGCCGGCCACGGCCCTGCGCCTGGAGACAAGATGATGACGACGACGACCGCGCCCGGATTGCCCGACATGAAGTTGTCGGTTCGGCAGACTTTCGGGATCGATACGGACCTCGAAGTGCCGGCCTATTCGGCAGCCGATCCGCATGTGCCCGATTTCGACCCCGACTACCGTTTCGACCGCGACACCACCATCGCGATCCTCGCCGGCTTCGCGCATAACCGACGCGTCATGATCTCGGGCTATCACGGCACCGGCAAGTCGACCCATATCGAGCAGGTCGCGGCCCGCCTCAACTGGCCCTGCGTCCGCGTCAACCTCGACAGCCACGTCTCGCGCCTCGATCTCGTCGGCAAGGACGCGATCGTGCTCAAGGAAGGCAAGCAGATCACCGAGTTCCAGGACGGCATCCTGCCCTGGGCGCTGCAGAACAACATCGCGCTCGTCTTCGACGAATATGACGCCGGCCGCCCAGACGTGATGTTCGTGATCCAGCGCGTGCTCGAACAGTCCGGCAAGCTGACGCTTCTCGACCAGAAGCGCGTCATCCGCCCTCATCCGGCCTTCCGGCTGTTCGCGACCGCCAACACGGTTGGTCTTGGCGACACTTCGGGCCTCTATCACGGCACGCAGCAGATCAACCAGGGCCAGATGGACCGCTGGTCGATCGTCACCACGCTGAACTACCTGCCGCATGACAACGAGGTCGCGATCGTTCTCGCGAAGTCGAAGCACTATCAGAAGAGCCCGGAGGGCAAGGACATCGTCAACAAGATGGTCCGCGTCGCCGATCTCACCCGCAACGCGTTCATGAACGGCGATCTCTCGACCGTGATGAGCCCGCGCACGGTCATCACCTGGGCGGAGAACGCGGCGATCTTCGGCGATATCGGCTTCGCCTTCCGCGTCACCTTCCTGAACAAGTGCGACGAGATGGAGCGCACGCTGGTGGCCGAGTTCTTCCAGCGCTCCTTCGGCAAGGAACTGCCGGAAAGCGCGGCGAATGTGGTGCTGAGCTAACGAGAGGACACGAGCCATGGCGCAGTACCAGGGAAGCTGTCACTGCGGGCGTGTCGCCTATGAGGTCGAGGCCGATCTCGGGACGACGCTCACCTGCAACTGCTCCTATTGCCAGCGCCGTGGCTCGATCCTCGCGTTCTCGCCCGCCAGCACCTTCACCCTCACCAAGGGTGAGGATGCGCTGACCGAGTACCGTTTCCACACGCAGAAGATCCAGCATCTGTTCTGCGAGACCTGCGGCGTCGAATCCTTTGCCAAGGCGAATGGGCCCGACGGCACGCCGATGGTCGCGGTCAATGTGCGCTGCCTCGCCGGCATCGAGCCGACCGAATTGTCGCCGACGGCCTATGACGGGCGTTCGCGCTAGGAGGGGTTGTGGTCGCGATCACGGTCGAGCCCGAGCAGGACGAGACGCGTGCCGCGGTGCTGCGTGGCCTGAGCGCGCATAACCAGGCGAAGGTCGGCCCCCGGAACGCCAAGCCGCTGGCCATCAGCCTGCGCGACGAGAGCGGCGAGATCGTCGGCGGCCTCGTCGGCGAGCTGAAATGGGAATGGCTCTATGTCGATCTGCTCTGGATCGACGAGGCCCATCGCGGCGCGGGATTGGGCGAGACGCTGGTCGCGCGAGCCGAAGACGAGGCTCGCCAGCACGGCGCCAAGGGTGTCTTTCTCGGGACAATGAGCATCCAGGCGCCGGGCTTCTATCCCAAGCTCGGCTATCGCGAATGCGGCCGGATGGAGAACTATCCGGTGGCGGGTCAATCGCTGCATCACTTCACGAAGGCGCTATGAGCATCTCGAACCGCAAGCCTGGAACGCCGAAGGAAGCCCCGGCCGAGCCGCTGAAGCGGGCGATCTCGGGCGCGATGAAGGCGATCGCGCGCAAGCCGGAGATGGAAATCGTCTTTGCCTCGGACAAGCCGTCGCTGGTCGGCGAGCGGGCGCGACTGCCCGAGCCGCCGCGCAAGCTCAGCGTCGGCGATGTCGCGATCCTTCGCGGCCATGCCGATTCGATGGCGCTACGCCTTGCCTGCCATGACGCCGCGATCCATCGCCGCGCCGCGCCGGAGGGCGATGCTGCCCGCGCCGTCTTCGATGCCGTCGAGCAGGCGCGCGTCGAATCGATCGGCGCGCGGCGGATGTCCGGCATGGCCGGCAACATCACCGCGATGCTGGAGGACCGCTATCATCGCGGCGGGCGTTACGAGGAAATCACCGATCGCGCCGACGCGCCACTCGAGGATGCTCTGGCGCTGATGGTGCGCGAGCGCCTGACGGGCCTGAAGCCGCCGAAGGCGGCCGAAAAGATCGTCGAGCTCTGGCGCGAGCAGATCGAAGCCAAGGCCGGGAGCGATCTCGACAGGCTCTCCAAGACGATCGAGGACCAGCGCGGCTTCGCCCGTACGGTGCGCGACATGCTGGCCTCGCTCGACATGGCCGATCAGACCGCGCAGGGCGACGAGTCCGAGGAGGACGAGGACAACCAGGACCAGTCCTCCGAGGACCAGCAGCAGCAGGAAGGCGAATCCGAGCAGGAGAGCGGCGCGGACCGCTCCGAGGTCGAGGTCAGCGAGGACGCGACCGAGGAGCTGCAGGAGGGCGCCTCCGAGGCGACCGACGCGCCGGCCGGCGACTGGGACGAGGAGGATGACAGCTCCGAATCCGAGGAGGCCGGCGAGGCGCCGCGTCCGCGCGAGAGCCGCGGCAATGAACGCCCCCAGACGGACTACAAGGCCTATACGACCAAGTTCGACGAGATCGTCACGGCCGAGGAGCTTTGCGACGCCGAGGAACTGACGCGCCTGCGCGCCTATCTCGACAAGCAGCTCGCGAATCTGCAGGGCGTCGTCGCACGCCTCGCCAACCGCCTGCAGCGGCGGTTGATGGCACAGCAGAACCGTTCCTGGCAGTTCGATCTGGAGGAAGGCGCGCTCGATCCTGCCCGCCTGCCGCGCATCATCATCGACCCGTTCCAGCCGCTCTCCTTCCGGCGGGAATCGGACGTCAATTTCCGCGACACGGTGGTGACCCTGCTGATCGACAATTCCGGCTCGATGCGCGGACGGCCGATCACGGTCGCCGCTACCTGCGCCGATATCCTCGCTCGCACGCTGGAGCGTTGCGGCGTCAAGGTCGAGCTCCTCGGCTTCACGACGCGCGCCTGGAAGGGCGGGCTGTCGCGCGAGGCCTGGCTGCAGTCGGGCAAGCCAGCCAATCCCGGCCGCCTCAACGACCTCAGGCACATCATCTACAAGGCCGCCGACGCGCCCTGGCGGCGCGCGCGCAAGAATCTCGGCCTGATGATGCGCGAGGGTCTGCTCAAGGAGAACATCGACGGCGAAGCGCTGGATTGGGCGCATAAGCGCCTGCTCGGCCGGCCGGAGCAGCGCAAGATCCTGATGGTGATCTCGGACGGCGCGCCGGTCGACGATTCCACCCTCTCGGTCAATGCCGGCAATTATCTCGAGCGGCATCTGCGCCATATCATCGCCGAGATCGAGAGCCGTTCGCCGGTCGAACTCATCGCCATCGGCATCGGCCACGACGTCACGCGCTACTACCGCCGCGCCGTCACCATCGTCGATGCCGAGGAACTGGGGGGCGTGATGACCGAGAAGCTCGCCGAGCTTTTCGAAGAGGACGGGCCAGCCGCCGGTCCCACGTCGCGCCGCCTGCATTGATGCGCCTGACACGGCGTGCCGCGCTTGCGGGCCTCGGCGGCCTGGTGCTGCCGGGGGTGGCGCAGGCCGCCGAGCAGACTCGCTTTCCAGTCTCGGTTTCAGCCCGGCCGCTCGCGGCCTTCGAACCGCGCAACCCCGAGCGGCGCCGATTCGGCGCGCTCCAGTTCCGCAGCGGCCTCGTGCTGTCGTCCGGGCATCCGCGCTTTGGCGGTTTCTCCGGCATGGCTCGACTCAAAGAAGGACGCGATCTCGTCGCAGTGACCGACCGCGGCTACTGGCTGACGGCGAGAATCGCTTCGCAAGGGGGCAAGCTTACCGGCCTCGCCGATGCCGAGATGGCTGCCATCCTCGGCGCCTCCGGACGGCCGCTTGCGCGTTCGGGGCTCTTCGACACCGAGAGCCTCTGCATCGCCGATGGCGTCGCCCATGTCGGGATCGAACGCCGGCACGAGATCGTGCGTTTCGACTGGGCGGGCGAGGGCGCCGAAGCGCGGGCGCGATCGGTGCCCGTGCCGCCCGAAATCAAACGCCTGCCGCGTAATCGCGGGCTGGAGGCGCTGGGTGTGGTGCCGGTAGGGCCGCTGAAGGGCGCGCTTGTCGCGGTCGCCGAGCGATCGGGCAAGGAGGACGAGCCGACCCTCGGCGCGATTCTCGGCGGTCCCCAGCCGGGGCTGTTCAAGGTCGCCAGGCATGACGGCTATGACATCACCGATCTCGCCTTTCTGCCGTCTGGCGACATGCTGCTGCTCGAGCGCTGGTACCAGCCGCTGCGGGGCGTCGGCATGAGGATGAGGCGAATCGCCGGGCGCGACATCCGGCCGGGCGCGCTGGTGGATGGACCGGGCCTGATCGAGGCCGATCTCGGCTATGAGATCGATAATATGGAAGGGCTGTCCGTCCATCAGGAGAACGGGCGCACAGTGCTGACCCTGATCTCGGACGACAATTTCTCCTTCCTGCAGCGGACGGTGCTGCTGGAATTCGAGCTGCTTTCGTAGAGAGAACGTCATGCTCGGGCTTGACCCGAGCATCTCATGACCAGTGGAACAGGAGCCTCTTCCCGCCCGAGATTCTCGGGTCTCCGCTTCGCCGCGCCCGAGAATGACGGCAGGTGTGGCCCAAACGAAAAAAGCGGCCTTTCGGCCGCTTCGTTCAACCCCGAAAGGGAAGCCCGCTCAGTTGGCGATAAGCTTCTTCTCGAGATCGCGCTTCAGGGTGAGCGCGCCGACCGAGAGGTCGCCGGCCGCAGCCTTGAGCAGGAAGGCGTCGAGGCCGCCGCGATGCTCGACCGAACGCAGGGCGTTGGCCGAAATGCGCAGGCGCACCGAACGGCCGAGCGCGTCCGACTGCAGCGTGACGTTCACGAGGTTCGGGCGGAAGACGGTCTTCGTCTTGCGGTTCGAGTGGCTGACGAGGTGGCCGGTCTGGGTGGCTTTCCCGGTCAGTTCGCAACGGCGGGCCATGGCAATCGTTCCTTACATCCCCAGGTCGCTCAAACAAAAAAACCGACACGCGACGTGCCGGCGAGCACCGGAAGTCAAATTGAAGTCGTGGTTCCATAGCCAAGCTCGCAGGCCTCGTCAAGGAAAACTCCCGCGGCCTGTTCACATCGCCTTCAGCGTTAACGAGGTGTAAAGATCGGCATCGGATGCTTCGTCCGGCCGTCGCTTCGCTGCGATGGGAAACCGGTCACGATTCGGACCGATTCAGAGTGCATGTCGCGCAGGATCGCGCCGTTCCGGAGGCAATGGATGAAATCCGCCGTCGCATCGTCCCTCGCAGCGCTGGTTCTCGCAGCCTGTCTGGCCGAGATGGCCGAGGCGGCCTCGCTCGATGCGCGCTACGACGTCTCCCTTCTCGGCATCACGTTGGGCACCGCGAGCCTCTCCGGCGGTATCGACGGATCGAGCTACAAGCTCGACATGGCCGCGAAGCTGACGGGAATCGTCGGCGGCGTGACCGGCGGCCGCGGCTCCGGCGCGGCGACCGGGGCACTGGTGGGCGGCAAGCTCGCGCCCAGGACCTTCGCCGTCAGCTCCGCCAATTCCAGCGAGAGCCGCACCGTGCGCATGGCGCTCGCCGATAACAGCGTCGCGGGCATCGATATCGAGCCGCCGATCGACGACAAGCCTGACCGCGTGCCGGTCACCGAGGGGCACAAGCGCAACATCGTCGATCCGCTCAGCGCTTTCCTTATGCCGGTCAACGGCAAGGGCAGGGACGGCGCCTGCAACCGCACACTGCCGATCTTCGACGGCGCGGCGCGCTACGACATCAAGCTCAGCAGCGCCGGGACCCGCAACGTCAAGCTCGACGGCTATAGCGGTCCGGTTTCCATTTGCCAGGCGCGCTATGCGCCGATTTCGGGCCACCGGGCGCTCCGGCCCAGCACCAAGTTCATGACCGAGAACAGAGACATCACAGCCTGGCTGGCGCCGGTCGCCGGCACCGATGTGATGGTGCCGGTGCGCATCTCCGTGAAGACGATGATCGGAACGGCGGTGATCGAGGCCTCGAGCTTCAAGGTCGATCCCGGCGTCACCGCGAGCGCGGCGCGGAACTGAGGGGGCTCTCAGGGCGCGCGCTTTACGCCCTGATCATCCTCGAAGACCGGCCGGAAGAATGACCGCTCGTAGCTGATGATGAAGCGGTCCTTTTCGTTCATCGCGAATGCGGCCTGACATTCGGGATCGTCGAAGGAGCGCTTGCGGTAATCCTCATAGGCCGCCAGTGTGGGAAAGCTGAACAAGGCGAGCGCCACGTTGGACACGCCTTCCGACGGCATGAAATAGCCGTGGTGCTTGCCGCCGAACTTCTCGACCAGCCGGATCCAGAGCTTGCCGTAAGCCTCGAAGGCCGGGAGCTGATGGGGATCGATGATATAGCGCAGATAACAGGTTACCATGTTCAGGCTCCGTGCCGGCTCTCGAGGAAAGCGCCCATCCGCTTGAGCGCCTTCTCGATGTTCTCTAGCGAGTTCGCGTAGGAGAGACGGATGTAGCCTTCGCCATGGACGCCGAAATCGGGTCCCCCGATTGTGGCGACGCCGGCTTCCTCCAGCAGGGCCGAGGCGAGCTTCTTCGCCTTCCAGCCGGTCTTGGTGATGTTTGGGAAGGCATAGAAGGCGCCCTTCGGCACGGCGCAGGAGACGCCCGGCAGGCCATTCAGCCCCTTCACCACCGCTTTACGGCGCCGGTCGAACTCGGCGACCATCGTGTGGACGGCGTCCTGCGGGCCGGTGAGCGCCGCCAGACCTGCCCATTGCGCGGGGGCGTTGACGCAGGAATGCGAGTTCACCGCAAGCTTGCGGGCGTTGTCGAGCAGCGGCTTCGGCCAGACCGAGTAGCCCAGGCGCCAGCCCGTCATCGCATAGGTCTTGGACCAGCCATTGAGCAGGATGAGGCGGTCGCGGATCTCGGGATAGCTGAGAAGACAGACATGCTTCTCGCCGTCATAGACCATCTGGTCGTAGATCTCGTCCGACATCACCGCGACGTCCGGGAAATCAGCCAGCCCCGCGACGAGCTTGTCGATCTCGCTCTTCGGCGTCACGCCGCCGGTCGGATTGGCCGGCGAGTTGATGATGAGGAGCCGGGTCTTCGGCGTGATCAGCGCGAGCGTCTCCTCGGCGGAGAAAGCAAAGCCGTTCTCCTCGCGAACCGGCACCGGGATCGGCGTCGCGCCGGTATATTCGATCATCGAGCGATAGATCGGGAAGCCGGGGTCCGGATAAAGAATTTCGGCGCCGGGCTCGCCGAACATCAGGATCGCCATGAACATGGTGACCTTGCCCCCCGGCACGATCATTACGCTCTCGGGAGAGACCTCGACCGCGAAGCGCTTGTGCAGGTCGGCGGCGACGGCCTCGCGCAGCGGCAGGATGCCGTTCGCCGGGGTGTAGCCATGATGGCCGTCGCGGAGTGCCTTCACCGCGGCCTCGACGATGTGCTCGGGCGTGGCGAAGTCCGGCTGGCCGATGCCGAGATTGATGATGTCCTTGCCCTGTCGCTGCAGCTCGGTCGCGCGCGCCAGCACGGCGAAGGCGTTCTCCTCGCCGATGCGGGCGAAGGATGGGACGACGTGAAGGGACATGGCGCGTTTCCTCGGCGGCGCTTTTCGGACGGTCAGATTGGCCGGTTCTGTCAGGGCGTGCCTTCTGACCCGCCTTTTCTTGGCGCCAAACCGGCAGGGCTGGCAAGCGTGTGCCGCGCACCACACGTTGTTGCATACTGCATACAGCATGAATAATTAGTATGACTATCAAGCAGAATGGCCCTTGCCGAGCTACCGGCGATCGGCATGATGGCTTGTCTCAAATCGTTTGAATGAGAGATCGGCAAACGGCCGTCAGCGCCGTGCCGCGCGAGAGGAAACGAGATGGCCAAGGCACCTGGCAAGACCCCCGGCAAGAAGCCGGTTCGGCGCATCAAGCCCGAGCAGCTGCGCTCCAAGGCGTGGTTCGACAATCCCGCGAATGCGGATATGACCGCGCTCTATATCGAGCGCACCATGAATTTCGGCCTGTCGCGCGACGAGTTGCAGTCCGGCCGGCCGATCATCGGCATCGCCCAGACCGGTTCCGACATCGCCCCGTGCAATCGCCACCATATCGAATTGGCGCACCGCGTCCGCGACGGCATCCGCGAGATGGGTGGCGTGCCCTTCGAGTTCCCGATCCACCCGATCCAGGAAACCTGCAAGCGGCCGACCGCCTCGCTCGACCGCAACCTGCAATATCTCAGCCTCGTCGAGATCCTCTACGGCTACCCGCTCGACGGCGTGGTGCTGACGACGGGCTGCGACAAGACGACCCCGGCGCAGATCATGGCGGCCGCGACGGTCGACATCCCAGCGATCGCACTGCCGGGCGGGCCGATGCTGAACGGCTCCTTCCGCGGCGAGCGGACCGGTTCCGGTACGATCGTCTGGAAGGCGCGCCAGATGATGGCGGCGGGCGAGATCGACTATAAGGGCTTCGTCGAACTCGTCGCCTCCTCGGCGCCGTCGGCCGGCCACTGCAACACCATGGGCACGGCTTCGACGATGAACTCGCTGGCGGAAGCGATGGGCATGACGCTGCCCGGCGCCGCCGCGATCCCCGCGCCCTATCGCGACCGCTATGAGATGGCCTATCTGACGGGCAAGCGCATCGTCGAAATGGTCTGGGAAAACCTGATCCCCTCGAAGATCCTGACGCGCGAGGCCTTCGAAAACACCATCGTCATCAATTCGGCGATCGGCGGCTCGACCAATGCGCCTGTTCACGTCAACGCCATCGCCAAGCATATCGGCGTCGAACTCGACAACGAGGATTGGACCAAGATCGGCTACGAGATCCCGCTGCTGGTCAACCTGCAGCCGGCCGGCGAGTATCTCGGCGAGGATTACTATCGCGCCGGCGGCCTGCCGGCCGTGATCGCGGAGCTGGTGGAGAAGGGCAAGCTGAAGCCCGCCATCACCGCCAACGGCAACACCCTGGAAGAGAACTGCAAGGGTGCCTTCTCCATCGCCCGCGAGGTCATCAAGAGCTATGACGAGCCGATGAAGGCCCAGTCCGGCTTCCTCAACCTCTCCGGCAATCTCTTCGATTCCGCGATCATGAAGACCAGCGTGATCACCCCGGAATTCCGCAAGCGCTATCTGGAGAACCCAAAGGACCCGATGGCCTTCGAGGGCCGCGCCATCGTCTTCGACGGGCCGGAGGACTACCACCACCGCATCGACGATCCCGCGCTCGCCATCGACGAGCATTGCATCCTGTTCATCCGCGGCGTCGGCCCGATCGGATATCCCGGCGCGGCCGAGGTGGTGAACATGCGGCCGCCGGATTACCTGATCAAGAAGGGCGTCACCGCGCTCGCTTGCGTCGGCGACGGGCGCCAGTCCGGCACCTCCGGCTCGCCCTCGATCCTCAACGCCTCGCCGGAGGCGGCGACCGGCGGCGGCCTGGCGCTGCTGAAGACCGGCGACAAGGTCCGTATCGACCTCAAGAAACGCAGCGCCAACATCCTGATCTCGGATGAGGAACTGGCTGAGCGCAAGGCGGCGTTCAAGGCGTCGGGCGGCTATAAATATCCGAAGAGCCAGACCCCCTGGCAGGAGATCCAACGCAAGATCGTTGGCGAGCTCTCCGAGGGCATGGTCCTCAAGCCGGCCGTCAAGTACCAGAAGATCCACAAGAAGTTCGGCATTCCGCGCGACAACCACTGAGCGCGGCGCTCCCTGGCGCGTCATGCTCGGGCCTGTCCCGCGCATCTCGTGCCGAAGAATGCGCCTCTTCCGGCGAGAGATTCTCGGGTCGGCCCTTCGTGCCGCCCGAGAATGACGGCTGCGGCGGCATTCGCCATGCGCAACGGCGCCCGTCCGCCGATGCGCGGCTTCGGGGCTGACAAATGCGTGCGCGCTGGACACTATGCGACCCTCGCATCGGTCTCCATTTGAAACGATTTAAAATGGCACATAGCCCGCAAGTCGAAGCCTTCCGCAAGCTGCACGAGGCTGAGTGCTTCGTGATGCCCAATCCCTGGGATCTCGGTTCGGCGCGCTGGCTGCGCGGACAGGGCTTCAAGGCGCTGGCGACGACGAGCGCCGGCTTCGCCTTCACGCAGGCGCGTGCCGACCAAGACGTACCGCGGGACATGATGCTCGCCCACATCGCCGAGATGGTGAAGGCTGTGCCGGATCTGCCAGTCAATGCCGATTTCGAGAACGGCTATGCCGATACGCCGGACGGCGTCGCCGCCAACGTCAAGCTCTGCGTCGCGACCGGCGTCGCCGGCCTCTCGATCGAGGATGCAACCGGGCGCACGGACGATCCTCTCTATGCCTTCGAGCTTGCGGTCGAGCGGGTCAAGGCCGCGCGCAAGGCAATCGACGACACCGGCTCCGGCGTCGTGCTGACGGCCCGCGCCGAATGCTTCCTGACCGGTCATTCGGAGCCGCTGAAGGAAGCGGTGCGCCGGATCGAAGCCTATGCGGCGGCAGGCGCCGACGTGCTCTATGCCCCCGGGCCGAAGACCGCGGCCGATATCGCCACCATCGTCTCCGCGGCCGGGGGAAAGCCGGTGAACGCGCTGGTCTATGGCGATTTCGGGCTCTCTGTCGCGGATATCGCGGCGGTTGGCGTGCGGCGCATCTCGATCGGCGCCGCCTTGGCAAGGGCAGCATGGGCCGCCTTCATCGAGACGACGCGGCTGATCGCGGAGGAGGGGAGTTTCAAGGGCTTTGCCGGCAACGGCGCTTCGGTGCCGCTCAATCCGTTTTTCACCAAGGATCTCGGGGAGCGCTCATGAGCGGCACGCTCCTGATCGCACCGGAATGGCTCGGGCGTAGCGGGCTCTGGCAGGTCGACGCCAAGGGCAAGCGCAAGGCCGTTGATGCCGAGGATCTCGGCCTGTCCGAGGCGATCGGAGATCGGCTCGAAGCCTGGATGGATGCGTTCGACGCGATCTATGACGAGGATGATCCGGTAGCGTCCGACTTCGCCGATCAGGTCGAGCGCATGGCCTGGGAGGCCGAGGGGCATGCGCTCGCCCATGCCATTGCGGAAGAGCTCGGCTCGGGCTGGAGCGTTCAGCAGGATTTCACGAGCTGGCGGGGGAAGGGACTGTCATGACACTCGACTGGAAGGCGCCGCCATTCCCGCCGGCCAAGGTTCTGGACGGGCAATATTGCCGGCTCGAGCCGCTCGATGTCAGCCGCCATCTCGATGGCATCTGGGCTGCCAATGCCGGGCATGACAGCGTCTGGGACTGGTTGCCCGCCACCCCGCCGAAGAGCAAGGACGAATACCGCGCCTTGCTGGATTCGATGGTGGCGAAGGCGGGCATCGTCCCGCTCGCCGTGATCGACAAGGCCGACGGCAAGGCCAAGGGCCATCTCTGGATCATGGAGATCCGGCCCGAGCATGGCGTGTTCGAGGTCGGCTGGATCACCTATTCCCCGGCGCTGCAGCGCACGCGAACGGCGACGGAAGCCATCTATCTCGTCGGCGACTACGGCTTCTCGCTCGGCTATCGCCGCTACGAGTGGAAGTGCAACAACCTCAACGAGCCCTCCAAGCGCGCCGCCCTGCGCTTCGGCTTCCAGTATGAGGGGCTGTTCCGCCAGCACATGGTGGTGAAGGGCGAGAACCGCGACACCGCCTGGTTCTCGATCCTCGATAGCGAGTGGCCGGTGCGCGCTCAGGCCTTCCGTCGCTGGCTGGCGCCGGAGAATTTTGACGGACAGGGCAACCAGAAGCGTTCGCTCGGCGCCTTCAACCAGATCGCCGCACAGGCGGGGGCTGCCGCACTGCGCCGCGCGGGCTATGCCGACATTCCGGCCATCCTCGCCCTCAAGAACGCGGCGTATACTCCAAACGAGAGCATCATCGGCGTTCCCTCGCTGCCGCGCATCGCCGATTACCGGCAGGTCGTCTCCGAGCATGAGGTCTGGCTGGTGGATGGCGAGAATGGCCTCGAGGCCGCCATCGTTCTCGAGGTCGAGCCGCAGGACTTCACGGTCTGGAGCATCGCGGTCGCGCCGGAGGCCGGGGGCCGCAAGCTGGGCGCAGCGCTGATGGCCTTCGCTGACGAGCGGGCGCGGGCGCTCGGCTACGGCTCCGTCCACCTCTACACCCACGCCAAACTGGCCCAGCGCATCGGCTGGTACGAGCGCCTCGGCTTCGCCATCACGCATCATGAGGACATGGCCGACCGGCGGCTGACCCATATGCGCAAGACTATTGCAAAAGCCGGCTAATAAAAGGAAGCGAGCATGGCAGGACGTTTGAAGGGCAAGGTAGCGGTCGTCACCGCCGCGGGGCAGGGGATCGGCCGGGCCATCGCGGAGGCTTTCGTGGCTGAGGGAGCCACCGTCTGGGCGACCGACAAGGATGTCGGCCTGCTCGAAGGCATTCCCAAGGCGAAGAAGCGCAAGCTCGACGTGCTCTCGACCAAGGCGGTCAACGCCTTCGCCGAGAAGGTCGGCCCGATCGACGTTCTCGTGAACGCCGCCGGCTTCGTCCATCACGGCACGGTGCTGAACACCGACGACAAGGCCTGGGACTTCTCCTTCGACCTCAACGTCAAGGCGATGCACCGGACGATCCAGGCGTTCCTGCCGGGCATGCTGGAGAAGCACAACGGCTCGATCATCAACATTGCCTCGGGCGCCGGCTCGGTGCGCGGCATCCCCAATCGCTACGCCTATGGCGCGACCAAGGCGGCGGTGATCGGCCTGACCAAGGCCGTCGCAGCCGACTACATCAAGAAGGGCGTCCGCGCCAACGCGATCTGCCCGGGCACGATCCAGTCGCCCTCGCTCGACCAGCGCATCAAGGACCTCGCTGCTTCCACCGGGACGACCGAGGCCGCCGCCCGGCAGGCTTTCATCGATCGCCAGCCGATGGCCCGCCTCGGCACGGCCGAGGAGATCGCCTGGCTCGCGGTTTATCTCGCCGCCGACGAGTCGAGCTACACCACCGGCCAGATCCATCTGGCGGATGGCGGCTTCGCGCTCTGAGCGCGACTGCGGATGGCGGGCGGTCTTCCGTCCGCCATCGTTCAAGGGCGCGACAAGAAGCGCCCCGGCACGAGAACGGGTAGGGAGCGCCCATGCATGTTCTGATCACGGGGGCGGCCGGCATGGTCGGCCGGAAACTGGCGGAACGTCTGGCGCGCGAGGGAAGTTGCGCCGGCAAGGCGATCAGCAAGCTCACTCTGACAGATGTCGTGCCCGCTTCCTTGCCGCCCGAGCTCGCAGACCGGGCTGCGATCCGCGTTGAGGATTCCGGCGACGCTGCCGTGGCGAAGGAACTCGCCGCCCTGCGGCCGGACCTGATCTTCCATCTTGCCGCGATCATCTCCGGCGAGGCCGAGCGCGATTTCGACAAGGGCTACCGCGTCAATCTCGACGGCATGCGCAATCTGCTGGAAGCGATCCGGCACGAGGGCGGCGCGGCTTACGTGCCGAAGCTCGTCTTCACCAGCTCGAGCGGCATCTTCGGCGCGCCGTTCCCCTCCGTAATCTCCGATGAGTTCCATGTCACGCCGCTGACCAGCTACGGCACGCAGAAGGCCATCGGGGAATTGCTGCTGGCCGACTACACGCGGCGCGGCTTCGTCGAGGGGGTCGGCATCCGCTTCCCCTCGATCGTGGTCCGGCCGGGCAAGCCGAACGCCTCGGCTGGCGGCTTCTTCTCAGCTATCATCCGCGAGCCATTGCAGGGGCAGGAGGCGCTGCTGCCGGTCGGCGACGAAGTGCTCTTCACCCATGCCAGCCCGCGCGCGGCCGTCGGCTTCCTGATCCATGCTTCCGGGCTCTCGCGCGAGCAACTCGGCCCGCGCGTCAACCTGACCATGCCGGGCGTTTGCGTTACGGTCGGCGAGCAGATCGAGGCGCTCAGGCGCGTTGCCGGCGACCGGGCGGTCAAGCTGATCAGGCGCGCGCCCGATCCTGCCTCTTCCGCCATCATCGCCGGCTGGCCGACGCGGTTCGACGCCAAGCGCGCGCTGGCGCTGGGCTTCAAGGCTGAACGCGATTTCGACGAGATCATCCGCGTCCATATCGAGGACGATCTCGACGGCCATCTTCCGAACTGACCGACGCCAACCAATCAGACCCAACCTTCAGGACAGATTCGATGCATATTCTCGTTCTCGGCGGCGCCGGCATGGTCGGACGCAAGTTCATCGAGCGGCTGGCGCGCGACGGCGCGCTCGGCGGCAAGCCGGTGACCCGCGTGACCGCGCAGGATGTCGTCGTCGCCTCACCCCCGCCGGCCGCTCCCTTCGATTTCGAGGCGGTGATCTCCGATCTTTCGATCGAGGGCGAGGCGGAGAGCCTGATCGCGACGCGGCCCGAATTGATCGTCCATCTCGCGGCCATCGTCTCCGGCGAGGCCGAAGCCGATTTCGACAAGGGCTACCGGATCAATCTCGACGGTACGCGCCATCTCTTCGAGGCGATCCGCAAGGCCGGCGGCGGCTACAAGCCGCGCTTGGTCTTCACCTCCTCGATCGCGGTGTTCGGTGCGCCGTTCCACGACAAGATCGAGGACGAGTTCTTCACCACGCCGCTGACCAGCTACGGCACGCAGAAGGCGATCGGCGAGCTCCTGCTCAGCGACTATTCGCGGCGCGGCTTCTTCGATGGCGTCGGTATCCGCTTGCCGACGATCTGCGTGCGCCCCGGCAAGCCCAACAAGGCAGCCTCGGGCTTCTTCTCCAACATCATCCGCGAGCCGCTGAACGGCGAGGAGGCGGTGCTGCCGGTYTCSGATCAGGTSCGSCACTGGCATGCCTCGCCGCGTTCGGCKGTCGGCTTCCTCATCCATGCCGCGACGATGGACACGGCTGCGATCGGCCCGCGCCGGGTGCTGACGATGCCGGGCTATTCCTGCACGGTCGCCGAGCAGATCGAAGCGCTGCGCAAGGTCGCCGGCGATAATGTCGCAGCCCGGATCAAGCGCGTGCCCGATCCGGTGATCGATGGGATCGTCGCGGGCTGGCCGCGCGATTTCAATCCGCAGCGTTCGCTGGCGCTCGGCTTCAAAAGCGAGTCGAGCTTCGAGGAGATCATCCGCGTGCATATCGAAGACGAATTGCACGGCACTTTCGTCAAGTAGCGCGACGTCGCGGCACCGTCATGGTCGGGCTTGTCCCGACCATCCACGTCTTCTTTGCTCCAGGGCTGCGTTCAAGACGTGGATGCTCGCCACAAGGGCGAGCATGACGGCTGTGTGGTCTTCAAGCCGGGCAAGGCTCGGCCTGTTCCTGCTGGCGGCGCGGGGGCATGCCGAGCGTCGGCGCGTGCGCCCGCTCCTCGCCAGTTTCCCGCTCCGGCGCATGCGCCCAGCCGCTGGCACCCCAGCTCTTSAGCGCSGCCCAGGTCGAGCGGTCGAGCCGGWACTGCTCRCAGGGGAACAGCCCGCCGCGCGCCGGCAGCGACTTCAGGAASGAGCCYTCMKGCCGGAAGCCGGACTTCTCCAGCACTCGCCGCGAGGCCGGGTTGATGACGCGGGTATCGGCCTCGATCGCCGGCAGGTCGACCAGCGAGAACAAGGTGTCGATCAGCGCCTGCACCGCTTCGGTGGCGTAGCCCTTGCTCCAGTGCGGCGTGCCGAGCCAGTAGCCGATGAAAGGCACGCCCGAAGCCTGCTTGTGCGCACCGATCATGCCGATGACCTCGTTCGGCTTCGAACGTGGCGTGATCGCCAGCACCAGATGCTCGCCCAGCGCATTGCCCTTGCGCATGGCGAAGATGAATGGCTCGACCGCCTCGGGCGGGTAGGGGTGTGGGATCGACGCCGTCATCTCCGCCACCGCTTTCTCGCCGGCCTGGCGAAGGATGGCATTGGCATCGGCCATGCGGGGCCAACGCAGCCAGAGACGCCGGGTCTCGAGCCGGAAGACATCGTCGCGGGTCAGTTCGGGGAACATTGTGTCTCTCCGTCGGCGCAAACGAAAAAAGGGAGCTGGGACTTTGGTCCCATCTCCCCTTCGCTGACCTTCGGGAGACCCTCTTCGGGCCATTTACCCCTTGATCCGTTCGGTTCGATGGAACCGGCGGATCGAGAGATTTCCCTATCCGCCTTTTACTCTGCGGCCTCTTGGGCCGGGACTACGTTCACGAAAGCTCGGCCGAGTTTCGTCGTGAATCGGACGCGGCCATTCGTCGTCGCAAAGAGGGTATGGTCTTTGCCCATGCCGACATTGGCGCCGGCATGCCACTTCGTGCCGCGCTGACGAATAATGATGTTGCCGGCAACGACGGCCTGATCGCCGAAGCGCTTCACGCCGAGTCGCTTGCTCTCTGAATCGCGGCCGTTACGCGACGAGCCGCCTGCCTTTTTGTGAGCCATAACGCCCTACCTCAAAACTTGTCGTGTCTCTCTAACCCGAAATGGCGGCGAAAGCCACCCGTCTCGGATACGAAATGCCGGAGCACCATTCTGTCAGGAGCGACAGGCCGAGGCCGAAGCCTGGGCAAATGATGATCCGGCGCGAATGTTGACGCCGGGAAACCCGACCTCAGGCCTCGGACGCCTCGTCCTTGGCCTTCTTGGCAGGGGCCTTCTTGGCCGCAGCCTTCTTCGGCGCGTCGCCTTCCTCGCCGGTCTCGGCCTTGGCGGCCTTCGGAGCAGCCTTCGCCTTGGCGGCAGCCGGCTCGGCGGAGACATCGCCCTTCTTCATCTCCGGCTGCTTGCCGCCGGTGAGGATGTCGGTGATGCGGATGACGGTCAGCTCGGCGCGGAAGCCGCGCTTGCGCTTCGAGTTCTGGCGGCGGCGCTTCTTGAAGGCGATGACCTTCTCGCCACGGGCCTGCTCGACGATCTCACCGGCGACGGTGATCTCGGAAAGGGCCTTGGTGTCGAGCGTGGTCTTCTCACCTTCGGTGAGCATCAGCACGGAGCCGAAGGCGACGGTGTCGCCCGGGTTGCCCTCGATCTTGGCAACGGTGATCTTGTCGTTGGCGGCGACGCGGAACTGCTTCCCGCCGGTCTTGATGACTGCGAACATTTTGTCCTCCATGTTCGGCCCCGTCCTGTCATGGCCTCCGGAAAGGACGCGCATGCGGGACGGCTTTTTGGCAGTCGGTTGCGTGGTCTGGTTTGCTCTTGCCGGCTTGCGACGCATCACGCAGGCCAAAAGAGATCAGGCGCGGGTTTCCCCACGCCGGACGGTGCTCGATAGTCGGGCTCGTGCGTGAGGTCAAGCAAAAGCGGCGGGGAAGAGTGGATTTCTCCTGGCGGAGAGGCTTGCCCCCTGGCGATGGCTTGTGTAGTAACCGCCTCGCTTCGACCGAAGGCGACCGCGGACAGGTGGCAGAGTGGTTGAATGCACCGCACTCGAAATGCGGCATACCTGCAAGGGTATCGGGGGTTCAAATCCCTCCCTGTCCGCCATCATCCCGCCAAGGGATTGATTTTCCAGAGAGACTAGGCAAAGCAAGAGCTTGGCCGTCGGAGGGGTGCGCGCAGGTGGCGCGCAGTGTCGTGCCTCTGAAAGCATATCAAGACCGGCATCTATCGATTCCGCGAGCGTGTCCCGGACTATCTGGAAATTCGTCGGCAATTGGGCCGAGAAGTCGCCGCCCACGGTGGGGGTGATGGGATGTGGCCCAGGCCGCCGCCTGTGGCGCATGGCAGCCCGCACAGGCCTGCGATCGGAACTTGCTCGGGCGCGCGGGCGGCCGTGATGGTGGGTGGCCCTGACTTCACCGGGCCGTCGCGGAGAAGGCGAACACCACCAACGCGAACCAGGGCGCCAGGAAGCGCAACTCTTTGAACTCCGGGAGCCGTGAGGCGCGTCATCTGCCCTGATCGGCAGCTGTCCGTGCCGCATCGTCACGGCGTCGCGCGAAGATGCGTGCCTGGATTTGGCGCGAAATGGCAAGTCGAGCGCGCGGCCGGCGGCTAGGAGTGAGCGCTGATATTCGCATCGTCCGCGTTCTCCGATGACATCACGCAATTCATTCCCTGCGCTCGGGGCTTCTCTTCTGGCTGCAACTCCCTCCCTTCCTCCGCTTCTCGGTCGACTGGCGCAGGCGCAGGCGCAGCCCGCCGCCACGCGCAGGGCTCACCATTGCGCGGTTCGTCATACGCGGCGGCGGACGGTCCATCATCCCCGCACGATGGTGTTAGCCTGCGATTCGGCCCGCTCCGGCAGTACGCCTCCGGTCCTGGGGCTGCGTGGTGGCCGCCGTCACCAACGGTACCGTTATCATCCTGGCGGCGGTCAACCGCATATCCAAGGCCCCTTCGTCCGAACTCTGCAGGTTCTGGTGACGGTCGACTATCGCAACGACAATTTCATCTTCGACGCGCTGCAGCAGGGTTCCGTGCTCGGCGGCAAAGCGCGATTTTGACTTGATGGGAGACCACAATATGTTCCCCTCCGTTCGTTCCGCCTGCTTCACCCTGGCGTTGCTGGCCCCTGCCGCGGCGATGGCGCAATCGGCGCCGAAGCCCAACATCCTCTATATCGTCGCCGACGATCTCGGCTGGAACGACGTCGGCTTCCGCAGCAAGGACCTCGCCACGCCGACGATCGATAAGCTTGCCAGCGACGGCGCGGTGCTCGACCAGTTCTACGTCCAGCCCATGTGCACGCCGACACGCGCGGCGCTGATGACCGGCCGCTATCCGATGCGCTACGGCCTGCAGAGCTTCGTCATCCTGCCCGAGCAGAATTTCGGCATCCCGCTCGACGAAAAGCTGCTGCCGCAGATCCTCAAGGAAGCCGGCTATGACACCGCCATCATCGGAAAATGGCATCTTGGCCATGGCGACACCAAGCTGTGGCCGAAGCAGCGCGGCTTCGACTACCAATACGGCGCCATGATCGGCGAGATCGACTACTTCACGCACAAGGTCCACGGCGTCACCGACTGGTACCGCAACAACAAGAAGCTCGAGGAGCCCGGCTACGTCACCACGCTGCTCGGCAAGGACGCGGTGCGCTATATCGAGAAGCGCGACGCCAAGAAGCCGATGTTCATGTATCTGGCCTTCACCGCGCCGCACACTCCGTTCCAGGCGCCGCAGCAGTATGTCGACCGCTTCAAGTCGATCTCGGACCCGAACCGGCGCACCTATGCGGCGATGATCGCCGCGATGGACGACCAGATCGCCGCCGTGCTCGACGCGCTCAAGAAGAAGGGCATGCGCGAGAACACGCTGGTGATCTTCCACAGCGACAATGGCGGAGTGAAATCGGCTGCCTTTGCCGGGCAGATCGAGACCAAGGGCGATCTGCCCGCCAATAACGGCCCGTTCCGCGAGTGCAAGGGCTCACTCTACGAGGGAGGAACCCGCGCGGCGGCGTTGGTGAACTGGCCGGGGCACGTCAAACCTGGCAAGGTCGACCAGCCTCTCCACGTCGTCGACATGCTGCCGACGCTCGCGAAGCAGGCCGGCGCGGCCGTCACCGGCACCCAGCCGCTCGACGGCAGCGACGTGTGGCAGACCATCAGTCAGGGCGCCCCGTCGCCCCGGAAGGAGATTGTCTACAATATCGAGATGTTTCGGGGCGCAGTCCGCCAGGGAGACTGGAAGCTGTCCTGGCGCGCAACCCTCCCGGCCAAGCTGGAACTCTACGACGTCGCGAAGGATCCCGGCGAGTCAAAGAACCTCGCCGCCGAGAACCCGGCAATGGTTGCAGCGTTGCAGAAGCGCATCGACGACCTCGCCAAGGAGATGAAACCGTCACTGTTCTTTCAGGCGACTTTCAAATCCTATCTCGGCCGCCATGCACCGGCGCCCGTATTCCCCAACGATGATGCCTTCTTTTCTCAAGGAGATTAGCTGAGACGCTCAACTGCGATTCACATGACTAGCGCGTGAATTTCATTTGCATCAGCGGAGTGATTCGTCATGATGGCGGCGACTGCCTTAGCGTAAGGTTTTGGGGCAGGCCCAAATGCGACGACATGGGCAGGGGGGAGCAATATGTCACGCGCTGCGGCCCGTGCCGCCCTGCTCCACATGCTGCCGACCTATCTCACGTCAGCCGGCGTGAACCCTGACGGCATCTTCCGTCAGGTTGGGATGAGCCTGGATGACGTAACCTCGGCGAAAGTGGTTGCGCGATCACAGGTCAATCATGCCCTGGCGCTCTCTGCGCGTTGCCTGGGGGTCGCAGAGATCGGGCTATCTCTCGGCCAGGCTGCCGACCCAGCCAAGCTTGGAGCGATCGGCCAGGCGATGGAACGTGGCGCGACGCCCGAGGCCTGCCTTCAGAACCAGATCAATTTGATGCCCACGATGCAATCGCACGTCTCCATCGCGCTGCTGAAGCGGGACGACGAGATCATCTGGAGCCATCGTCTCGACGGCGACGACGAGTCGGCCTGGCTGCTTCACGAAGGAGCGGCGGCGTTCAATGTCGGTATGCTTCGCTATCTGATAGGCGAGGGCTGGGCGCCCCGGCACGTCAGCTTCGCGCATGCCTGCAAGGGGCGCCGAGCGCGCTACGAAGATCATTTCCAGGCGCCGGTCAGCTTCGGGAACCAGGGCGAAACGCTCATTCACATGAAGCGGGCCGCTCTCTCTACGCCGCTGCACACGAAAGGCTCGATGCTTGGTCGGGCGTCCGCTCCGACAAGTCAGGAACCGATCGGCACCTTCCGGCCGGGCGTGGATGACATCGAGCTCGCGATCGGGCGGATGATCGATGCGTCTCTCGCGCATCGGCCAATGACGTTGCAGATAGCTGCCCGCATCCTGGGGCTGTCGCCGCGCACATTGCAACGCAGACTGGACGATCGCGGAGCACCTTTCGAGAAAATCCTCGACGATCGGCGCCATAAACTCGCGACAACATGGCTCAAGGACAGCCGCACAGGCGTGACGGAACTCGCGATGATGCTCGGCTATTCGGACGCGTCGCATTTCACCCGGGCGTTCCAGCGCTGGGAAGGACAGTCTCCGATGGATTATCGTCGAAGCGGTGCAGCGGACGCTGGCCCAAGCGGGGCACAATATCGTCGTCTGGTGGGTTCGAATTGAACGCGCACGATCGGTCGCCGACTTCGGACGGCCCATTGCTCATATGAGCAACGGTGCGACGGTTTCCATCGCGACGTCCCTTGTCCCGGTCTGTTCCGAGAGAATCAGCGCATCACGTTGACGAGCCGCCGAAGGGTGGACGTCGAGCCTTGCCCTTATCGTTCTCGGAGCGCGCAGTCCGTCCAAGACGACGCCATTCGCCAAGGTGCGCCGCGTCCCGTCCCCGCTCGATCGGCTCTGCAGCTTGACGCCTTTGGTCGCGGTGCGTGCCGGGCCGGCCGCCTGACATTCCGCTTCCGTAAACGCTGCGCTCCCCCCGTTGCATGTCGTTCCGGATATGCTAAAAGCGGAATCGATTATTTGATCAAACGAGCACTCACAGGAAGCCCATGAGCCGGCGAGCGATCTACTCGGGTTCGAAATTTGAGGAGCTGGCCGGCTATTCGCGCGCGCTCGTCGACGGGGATTGGATCTTCGTGTCGGGGACGGCTGGCTATGACCCGGTGAGCGGAGCCTTTCCGGCTTCGGCAGAGGATCAGGCGCGCCGTGCCCTGCAGACCATCGCGGACGCGTTGGCGCAGGCCGATGCGACCCTCGCCGATATCGTGTCAGTGCGCGTCTACCTCGCCGAGCGCGGCGATGTTCTCGCCGTTTCCAAGGTCCTCGGTGAGCAGTTTGTCGATCCGCGGCCGACCAATACGACGATCCTCTGCGGTTTTCCGGTCGAGGAGATCAAGGTCGAGATCGAAGCGGTTGCGCGGCGGACACACGCGAGCGCCATCGCGTCCAAGGAGACCGGACGATGAAACGAGTGGCTCAGCGGATTTCGGGAACGCCGAAGAAATCCTTCGGCATGTACCAGAAGGCGGCGGCGCTGCGCGGTGCAGGCCATGATCTGATTCATCTGGAGCTGGGGCGGCCGGCAGCGGACACGCCGGAGCACATCAAACGGGCCACGATCGACGCCTTGCTCGCCGGTGACGTCCACTACAGCGACTTGCCGGGAACGGCACGGTTGCGGAATGTCCTCGCGGAGAAGCTGCAGGCGCGCAACGGCATCGCAGCCGAGCCCGAGACCGTCCTCGTTACGAACGGGCTGACGCATGCGGCTTTCGCCGTCTTCATGGCGCTGCTCGACCAGGGCGACGAGGTCATCCTGATCGATCCCCATTACCCGCAGCATATCGGCAAGATCGAGCTCGCCGGAGCCAAGCCCGTCTTCGCGGCGCTCGACCCGGCCGATGATTTCAGGCTCGTGCCGGAGCGTATCGAATGCCGGATCACGAGCCGGACGCGCATGATCGTGCTCGTCAATCCGGTAAATCCGACGGGGCGGGTGTTCACGCGGGCGGAGCTCGAGGGGCTCGCGGAACTCGCACGCCGGCACGACCTGCTGGTCTTCGCCGATGAGGTGTATGAGGACATCGTCTATGACGAGGGCGAACATGTCAGCATCGCTTCGCTTCCCGGCATGGCCGAGCGGACCTTCTCGGCCTTCGCCTTCACCAAGTCCTTCGCGATGGATGGCTGGCGCATCGGCTATCTCGCCGCACCGGCCTGGGCCATGGCGGGACTACTCAAGATCACGGCGAACGATGTCACGCATGTGAACACGTTCATCCAGGCCGGCGCCCATGCGGCCATCACCGGACCGGGCGATGTTCTCGCCGCGCTGGTCGAGGAGGATCGCCGCAAACGCGATTTCGTGGTGCAGCGGCTGAACCAAATGCCGGGTGTGCGGTGCGCCCTGCCGCAAGGCGCCATCTATGCGTTTCCCGATATCTCGGGCACCGGCCTGCCATCCCAGCTTCTCGCCGATATGATCCTCGAGCAGGCACATGTCGTCGTCGAGGCCGGCAGTTTCTATGGTGCGGCGGGCGAAGGGCATCTGCGCATCTGCTTCGGCTCGGAAGGCTTTGCGAGGCTGGAAGAGGGCATGGATCGCCTGAGCAGCTTCTTCAATCGGCTGTGATCCCGGCGATGACTGCCAGAAAGCGACCATTCAGCATTCGGGGCGGCACGACGAGATGAGCGACATCATCCTTGCAATCCGCGGCCTCTCCCGCAGCTTCGGCGCCTTGCGCGCCGTCGACGACGTCACCTTCTCCATCGCGAATGGCGGCATCACCGGGCTCATCGGCCCGAATGGGGCCGGAAAAAGCACGCTCTTCGGCTTGATCGCTGGCGAGGTCAGACCGAGCTCGGGAGAAATCACCTTTGCCGGCCGGCCGATCACGGGTTTTCGACCGGACCGGATATTCCGCGAGGGGTTGGCCCGCACCTTCCAGATTCCGCGCCCGTTCCCGCAGATGACGGTGCTCGAAAACGTCATGCTGGCCCCCGTCGCGCAGGCCGGGGAGCGCTTCTGGAACAACTGGTTTCGGCCGTCGCTCGTCCGCGAGGAGGAGCGACGCTGCCGCGAGCGCGCCATGGAGGTGCTCGGCTTCACAGGGCTGGCCGCCAAGGCGCAGGATCCCGCGGGCGTGCTTTCGGGCGGTCAGCAGAAGCTGCTCGAACTTGCGCGGGTGATGATGGTGGAGCCGCGGCTCATCCTGCTCGACGAGCCGGCGGCCGGCGTCAATCCGGCGCTGCTGGAGACGCTGATCGAGAAGATCGTGGCGCTGAACGAGAGGGGCATCGGCTTCCTCATCGTCGAGCACAACATGGACATGGTGATGCGGATCTGCGGATCGATCATCGTCATGGCGCAAGGGCAGCTGATCTTTTCCGGCAGGCCGCAGGACGTCGTCCGCGAACAGCGTGTGGTCGATGCCTATCTGGGCGATGTGACGGAGCTGGCGCTATGAGCGGGCCGCTTCTCGTCACCCGCAACCTGCGCGCCAGCTATCGCCGCGGCCTGCCGATCGTCCACGACATTTCGGTCGATGTCGCCGCCGGCGAGCTCGTCACCCTCGTCGGTCCCAACGGCGCCGGAAAGTCGACCTTCATGAAGGCGCTCGCCGGGCTCGTGATGATCGAAGGGGGGGCCGTCCATCTGGACGATCATGACATCACCGGACGATCGACCCACGCGATCATCGCGGCCGGTGTCGGCTTCGTACCTCAGACCGGCAATGTCTTCGCCACGCTTTCGATCGAAGACAATCTGATCGCGGGCGGGCACATCCTTCCCAAGGCACTGCTGCGTGAGCGGCTCGCGCGCGCCTTCGAGCGGTTCCCCGCGCTCGCCAGCCACCGGCGTTCGGCCGCCAACGTCCTGTCGGGCGGTCAACGTCAGATGCTGGCGGTGGCCCGCGCCCTGATGACCGAGCCCCGGCTGATCATGCTGGACGAGCCGACGGCGGGTCTTGCGCCGAAGATCGTCCAGGAGGTTCTGGCCGATCTGCGCGCGCTGGCGGATAGCGGCGTCGCCGTGCTGATGGTCGAACAGAATGCGAAGGCGGCGCTGCGCGTCTCCGACAGGGGCTACGTCCTTGTCGAGGGGCGCAACCACATGGCCGGCACTGCGCGCGAGCTGCTCGATGACGCCGCCATCGCCGAAGCCTTTCTCGGATCCCGGAGAACGCCATGATCGGCCAGGCGATTGCGGACGGCCTTCTGACAGGCGGCATTCTGGCGCTCGGCGCGATCGGCTATTCGCTCAGCGCGCAAATCCTCAAATTCGCGAACTTCGCCCATGCCGAGATGCTGACGGTCGGCGCCTATCTCGCGCTGGCGCTGGTGAGCCTGATGGGAGCGGCGGAGCCGATCGGCCCCCTGTCCTTCGGCCTGCCGCTGATCGCTGCAACAGTGCTCGCGGGCATCGGGACCGGGCTGGTTGCGATCGCGATCGACAGGCTCGTCTTCAGCCGGCTGCGTTCACGGCGGGCCGCGGCTCTCACGCTGGTCTTCGCCAGCTTCGGCGTCGCGCTGATGCTGCGCAATCTGATCCTGCTGCTATGGGGGCCGGACGCGCACTACTACGGCCAGGAGCTTCAGATCGCGGTCGAGATCCTGCCGGACGTCCGTCTGATGCCGGATCATGTCTTCGTGCTGGTCCTAACCTTCATCCTCGTGCTCTCGCTGCATCTCTTCCTGCAGTCGAGCCGCGTCGGCATCGCGATGCGCGCGATGGCGGACAGCCCGGCGTTGTCGCAGGCTTGCGGCATCGATACGGCGAGCGTCATTCGCTGGACCTGGCTATTGGCCGGCATGCTGGCGGCTTGCGCCGGCGTCTTCGCCGGACTCACCGTCCAGATCCGGCCGGAGCTCGGCTTCAACATGCTGCTCGCCGTTCTGACGGCGGCTGTGCTCGGCGGGTCCGGCAGCCTTTTCGGCGCCGTCGTCGGCGGGCTCATCGTCGGGCTGGCCGAGAGCCTCTCCGTCCTGGTCATTCCCGCAAGCTTCAAGCCGGCGGTGCCCTTCCTGCTGCTCCTGCTCGTGCTCTATATCCGGCCGCAGGGGCTCTTCGCCAAGTCGACGCGCGCGTGAGGGCGGAATGATCGGTCTGTTATCCTATCTCGTCTTTTTCACCAGCGTCGCGCTGATCTTCGCGGTGGTCGTGCTGGGTCTTAATTTGCAGTGGGGTTCCACCGGCCTCTTCAACGCCGGTATCGTCGGCTTCTATGCGATCGGCGCCTATGCCTTCGCGATCCTCACCGCGCCGCCTCGCCCTGAGCTCATCGGCAACTTCGGGCTCCCCTGGCTGGTGGGGCTGGCAGGGGCGATGGCCGCCTCGGCCTTCGCCGCGCTGATCATCGGCCTCGCCACGCTGAAGCTGCGCGACGACTATCTCGCGATCGCGACCTTCGGCATTGCCTCGACGATCCAGCTCCTCGCCCTGAACGCCGAGCCGCTGACCGGCGGCGCGATGGGCATCGCATCGATCCCCAACCCCGCCCGCGGCCTGTCCGGCTCGCCCATCGTCAACAATCTCTACTATCTCGGGCTCGTTCTGGCGATCGTCGCGCTGGTCTATGGTGGCCTGCAGAGGATCGTCGCGTCGCCTTGGGGGCGCGTGCTGAAGGCCATCCGCGAGGACGAGATCGCCGCGCAGACGCTCGGCAAGGATGTCAGCCTGTTCCGGCTCCAGGCCTTCGTGCTGGGGTCGATGCTGATGGGGCTCGGCGGCGCGCTCTATGTCGGCTTCGTCGGCTTCGTCAGCCCCTCCGACTTCATGCCGATCCTGACCTTCCAGATCTGGACGATGCTCATCATCGGTGGGAGCGGCAACAACAAGGGCGCGATCCTGGGCGCGATCCTGGTCTGGGGACTGTGGACCCTGATCGGCGCCGCGACAGCCCAGTTGGTTCCCGCGCAATATCAGGCCTATGGCGGAGCGCTCCAGTCCCTGGTCATCGGCCTCATCCTCGTGCTGACGCTGCTGCTGCGCCCGCGCGGCCTGATCGGCGAACGAAGCACGACGTCCCGTCACGCGGCCTGATCGAGGCCAGCCGCGACGCGATCTCGGCTCAGCTTCCTTTCTTGCGCTTCGGCGGTGAATTCTCGACTTCGTCGCGACACAGCCGGCGCAGGAGATCCTGTGTCGTCTCGATATCGCCTTTCACCGCCTTGGCGGCGGCGCGTGCATCGCCGGCCTCGATCGCCGCCACGAGGTCGCGGTGATGGGAACTCGGCCTGTAGCTGTCCGATACGAGCAGAGGCTCGATATAATTCGACAGCATGCGCATATAGGGGCCGAAGCGCAGCCAGAGCGTCTGGATGAACTGCACCACCACGGGCGAGCCGCAGCTGTCGTAGACGGCGAAGTGGAATTCCTGGTTCCGGCCGAGCATCTTGGCGAGGTTGCGCTCGGCCGTGGCCGCCTCATGCTCCAGCATCAGCGCGGCGAAGCGCTTGCGGTCTTCGGCCGTGCTGCGCTCGGTGGCGAGCTTCGCGGCGAGCGTCTCCAGCGCGATGCGCGTCAGGCACAGATCGTTCAGGCCGGCAAGACTGACGGTCGGCACCTTGGCCGACCCGTTGGCGACCACGACGAGCGCATTCTCCGCGGTCAGGCGGCGCAGCGCTTCGCGCACCGGCATGTGGCTCGTCTGGAACGTCTCCGCCAGAAAGGCGATCGTCAGCGTCTGCCCGGGTTCGAAATGTCCGGACATCAGCGCATGCCGCAGCTGCCTGTAGACTCCGTCCTGGATCGTCGAACGCGACGAGACCGGCTCAAGGAAATCGATGGCCATTCCGGATCACTTTTTGATCAAACGATGCTTCGATTTGCAGCATAGGGTGCCAGCCTGGCTGGGACAAGCCGTCGCTTGGTTCCCGAGTGCGTGAAGGCTCGCTTCGAGGCGTTCGAATTCGAGATTGAAGCCAAAGTCGAACGGCAGCTATCGCGCATAAAACCGCATAAGTATCAAATTGATATCACGCTTGCAGAGGGCGCGCGGCGGGCGCTTTACCGCATGGCGTTTGTGTGCTCTTATGATCAAATGATGCAAGATCACCTCAGGTGGCCCGACGCGTCCGGAGGGCTGCCGGGAAGCCGTTTCGACCAAGGCATAAAAGAGGGGAAAGCCATGTCGAGCATAATCAGGAGCCTGCTGCTCGCCTGCGCGGTAGGCGCTGCGGGGTCGGCGCTGGCGCCGTCGCAGGTTTTGGCTCAGACCGTGTCCTGCCCGGTCAAAATCGGCGGCGTCCTGTCGCTGACGGGATCGATGGGAGCGGTGGGCAAGAATATCGCCAACAGCGCTCAACTCGCCGTGCAGCACATCAATGCCGGCGGCGGCGTCAAGGGATGCCCGGTGCAACTCGTGCTGCGGGACGATCAGGGGCAGCCCAATGTCGGCGTCGACGCCGCCAAGTTCCTCGTGGAGGTCGAGCGGGTCGCGGCGCTGACCGCGGCGATCTCCAGCGGCGTCACCATTCCCGTCCTGACTTCGGTTGCGGTGCCATCCAAGATTCCGCAGATCGCCTGCTGCTCGTCCGCACCGATCCTCACGACGATGGCACAGGAAGGCAAGACCGGCGGCTTCTTCTTCCGAACCTTTCCGACAGTGAAGAACCTCGCCTACCCACCGGCGAAAATCGCGGCCGAGCGCGGCTGGAAGCGCATCGCGATGATCTACGTCAACACCGACTATGGCACGAGCCTGGTCAAGGATTTCACGCGCGCGACCGAGGCGTTCGGCGGCAAGGTCGTCAAGACCGTCGGCTTCAACGAGAACCAGGCCTCCTACCGGGCCGAGGTCGCCTCCGCGCTCGCCGAGAAGCCGGATGCGATGTTCCTCGTCGCCTTCCCGCAGGATGGCGCAACGATCGCGCGCGAATGGATATCGCTCGGGGGCACGCAGAACCTGATCCTGAACAACGCCCTGCGCAGCCCGGACTTCGTCAAGGCGGTCGGCGACAAATACCTCGCAAAGGCGTTCGGCACGGACAATGCCTCGGCGGCTGGACCTTCCGTCAACGTCTTCAAGGAAGCCTTCGAGGCCGAGTTCAAGGCGAGCGCGGCTGGCCCGGGCATCTACAATATCTACGACGCCGTGATGGTGCTGGGCCTCGCGATGAACATCGCCCCCGACCTCTCGGGAACCGCCATCCGCGACGCGATCCGCAAGAGCCATGCGGCGGGGGGAGAAATGGTCTCGACCGGTCCTGCCGAGTTCAAGAAGGCGCTCGCGCTGATCGCGAAGGGCGCGCCGATCAAATATCTCGGGGCGACCGGCCCGGTCGAGTTCGACGCTAACGGCGACGTCAGCGGTCCGGCCCTGGCCTGGCGTGTCGACGGCTCCAATCTCGTCATCGACCGCAGCTTCTCGACCGAAGACATGCAGTAGCTGTTCAAGCAGATCGATGGCTGACACATTGGGGGCTAGGTTCCGGACGGGCCCGGGCCGCGCTCGCGGCCCGGGCCCGTCCGGCTGAGAAGGCCATGACGAACTACACGCTGTCGCATTGGGGGCTCTACGAGGTCGAGCCGCGGACCGGGACCGATCCCGCCATCGCTCCGTTCCGGCGCGATCCCGACCCGAACCCGATCGGCCTGCACCAGCTCGATCCCGCGTTGAAGCGCCTGCGGGTGCGGCGGCCAGCGATCCGCGAAAGCTGGCTGCGCGATGGACCTGGCGCGTCACCGGAGCGACGCGGGCAGGATGCTTTCGTCGAGGTACCCTGGGACGAGGCGCTCGACCTCGTCGCCTGCGAAATCGAGCGTGTCTGCAAGCGTTTCGGCAACAGCGCGATCTTCGGCGGTTCCTATGGCTGGTCGAGCGCGGGGCGTTTCCACCATGCGCAGAGCCAGGTGCACCGCTTCCTCAACGCAGTCGGCGGCTATGTCCGGCACGTCGATTCCTACAGCCTCGGCGCCGCCAATGTGGTGCTGCCACACATCGTCGCCAGCATGGACGAGCTCATGGCGAGCCACACCTCCTGGGAGGTGATGGCTGAGCATACCGAGCTGTTCGTCACCTTCGGCGGAGTGCCGGTGAAGAATGCGCAGATGAACGCCGGCGGCGTCGGGCTGCACGGCGTAGCGCAGGGCCTCGCCATGATGCGGGAGGCCGGCGTGCAATTCGTCAATATCGGCCCTGTCCGCGACAATATCGGCGCAGCGCGGGCGGGAGCCGAATGGCTTCCGTGCAGGCCGAATACCGACACGGCCGTGATGCTCGCGCTCGGCTTCGTCCTGCTCTCGGAGGGCCTCGTCGATCACGACTTCCTCGATCGCTATTGCGTCGGCTTCAGCGCCTTTGCGGCCTATCTCAAGGGGGTATCCGACGGCATCGCCAAGACTCCCGAATGGGCGCAGGAGATCAGTGGCGTGCCGGCCGCGACGATCGGCGCGCTGGCGCGGCGCATGGCCGCGTCGCGTACCATGCTCAATGTCTCCTGGTCGATGCAGCGCGCCAGCCATGGCGAGCAGCCGTTCTGGGCGGTGATCTCGCTGGCAGCCATGCTCGGGCAGATCGGTCGCCCCGGCGGCGGCTTCGGCCTCGGCTACGGCGCCGCCAATCTGGTGGGCAGCGCACATGCCAGGGTGAAGGGGCCGACACTCTCGCAGGGACGCCCGGGCATCCCCGACTTCATTCCCGTCGCACGGATCGCCGACATGCTGCTCGGGCCGGGCGAACCCTTCACCTATGACGGTGGGACCTTCGCCTATCCCGACATCCGCCTGATCTACTGGGCGGGAGGCAATCCCTTCCACCATCATCAGGATCTCAACCGCCTGAGGCGGGCCTGGCAAAAGCCGGAGACGATCGTGGTCAACGAGCAATACTGGACCGCGACGGCCAAGCGCGCCGACATTGTCCTGCCTGCCACGACGACACTCGAGCGCGACGATATCGGCTCCGCGACGCTGGAAGCCTTTTTCGTGGCGATGAAGCGCGCCATGCCTCCCGAGAACGAAGCCCGCGACGATTACGATATCTTCGCGGCGCTCTCCGCCCGGCTGGGTTGCGCCGAAACCTTCACCGAAAACCTCGATACGATGGGTTGGCTGCGTCGCCTCTATGACGCAAGCCGCAAGATCAATCAGGCGCGCAACATCACGCTGCCCGATTTCGAGAGCTTCTGGCGGAAGGGGCTCGTCGATCTGACGGCACATGATCGCCCTGCGACGATGCTCGCGGCTTTCGTTGCCGATCCCGAGCGCAATCCGCTGGGAACGCCGTCCGGCCGCATCGAGATCCACTCGCAGCGTGTTGCCGGTTTCGGGTTGCCCGATTGTGCGGGCCACGCCGTTTGGCGGGAACCCACAGAGTGGCTTGGTGCCGAGAAGGCACAGCGCTTTCCTTTGCATCTGCTGACCGATCAGCCGGCGCGGCGGCTGCACAGCCAGCTCGATGCGAGCCTCCATAGCCGCGCCGGCAAGATCGCCGGGCGCGAGCCCGTCTATCTGAACCCGGCCGACGCCGCCGCCCGTGGCATAGCCGAGGGGCAAATCGTCGAGCTTTTCAACGATCGCGGCCGCTGCCTGGCCGGGGCGATCCTGAGCGACGAGATCATGCCGGGCGTCGCGCGCCTGTCTACCGGTGCCTGGTACGACCCCGATCCCGCGACGGGTCTCGACCGGCACGGCAACCCGAATGTGCTGACGCTTGACGAGCCGGCCTCGACCTTATCCCAGGGCTGCAGTGCGCAAAGCTGCCTCGTCGAGATCGCTCCCTGGAGGGGGGAGGTCCCCCCTGTCACCGCCTTCTATCTGCCGGAGTTCACGACGCGATGACGCCAGCGAGGCGATACGAGCCGGGGACGCCACAATACCGAAGGACGGTCTGGTGGAGCACGGCTGCACCGCGACCGCACTTGAGCCCGCTCCGGGCCGATATCACTGCGGATATCGCTATCATCGGTGCCGGTTTTACCGGCCTCACCGCGGCGCTGCATCTTGGCCGGACAGGTGCCAGGGTGGTCGTGCTGGAGGCGGACGCAATCGGCTCGGGGGCCAGCGGCCTGAACGCCGGGTTCGTTGTCCCGAACTTCGCCAAGGCCGACCCGGCCGCCGTCATCGCGCGGCTCGGACGCGAGCGCGGAGAGCGCCTCCTCGCCATGATCGGCGCCGGAGCCGAACGGGTTTTCGCGACGATCCGAGACCATGACATAGCTTGCGACGCCGAACGGGTCGGCTGGATGCAAGTCGCCCATTCGCCGGCGATGGCGGAAGTGCTCTCGCGCCGAGCCGAAGCCTGGCAGAATCTCGGCAGGCCGGTCGTCATGCTGGACGAGGCGAGAGCGCGCAGCCGTTCCGGCCTGCAGCATTGCGCCGGAGCCCTGTTCGACGCGAGCGGCGGCATGCTCCATCCCCTGAATTATGCCTATGGCCTCGCTGGCGCGGCGATCGCCGCCGGGGGGCAAATCCATGAGGGCTGTCCAGTGGACAGCGTCGAGCGTTCGGGAAGCGGTTGGCGCCTCGTCTGCGGCGAGCGCAAGATTCAAGCCGGACAGGTCCTGCTCTGCACCAATGCCTTCGAGCAGGGCGCGGCGCGCCGTCTCGGCCGATCGACCGTGCCGCTTACGGTCTATCAGGTTGCTACGCAGCCGCTCGACGAGGCGACCGTCCGCAGGATTTCGCCCCGCCGGAATCCCGTGGCCGATACGCGTGCGAACCTCCTGACTTACCGGCTCGACCGGGATAATCGCCTGATCAGCGGCGGCATGGCGATGCTGCCGGTCCGGGCCGAAGAGCGCATGGCGCGCATGATCGTCGCGCGCCTCCAGCGTGAGCTCGCCCTGCCGGAAAGGCCCGAGGCGGCCTTCGTCTGGCGCGGCACCGCAGCGATGACGACCGATTTTCTGCCGCATCTCTACGAGTTTGGTCCGGGTTTCCTCGGCGGCATCGGCTGCAATGGGCGCGGTATCGCACTGACCGCCATGCTCGGCGAGGTCATGGCCGCAGCCGCGGGAGGCGCCCGGCTCCAGGATCTGCCGATCGGTTTGGCGCATCCGGGTGGGATTCCCTTGCGCTCGCTCGCCGTGGCCGCGCCGTCCTTCGCGATCGCGCAGGCGCGCTGGCAGGACAAGCAGGCGGGGCTCTGACGGTGCTGATCCTCGATGGAATGGACGTTCGTGCCGCGCTCACGATGGAGGATTGCATCGGGGCGGTACGCGAGGCGCTGCAAACCTTCGCGCGCGGAGACTGCGAGCAGTTTCCGCGCTTCCAGCTCAAGCCGGGGACGGACGGGCCGCTGATGGGGCTGATGCCGGCGTTTCAGGGCGGTGACGCGCCGATCTGGTGCCTGAAGGACGTATTGGTCGCGTCGGGGAACCGCGCACGCGGCCTCGACAGTCATCAGGGCGCCATCCTGCTTCATGACGGGACGACGGGCGAACCGCTGGCGCTCGTCGACGCGACCGCGATCACAGCCTTGCGGACGGCGGCCACCAGCGCGGTCGCGACGCTGGCCCTGGCGCGCCCGGACGCCCTGAGGATCGCGATCCTCGGAAGCGGAACGCAGGCTCGTTCCCATATCGAAGCCCTGCGCTTGGCCCTGCCGCAGGCCGAGATCGTCATCTGCGCCCGCTCTCCCCAGCAGGCCGAGAAACTGGCCGAGGAAACCGGGTGCCGCCTGGCCTCGAGCATCGAAGGTGCCGTCGTCGAAGCGGACATCATCTGCACGGTCACAGGCGCCCGCGAGCCCCTGCTGCGGCTCGATTGGCTCAAGGCCGGTTGCCACGTCAACGCCGTCGGCGCGAGTTCGCCCCAGGCGCGTGAGCTCGGCTCGGACATCGTCTCGTCAGCCGAGTTCTTCGTGGATTCGCGGGCGCAGGCGATGGTCGAGTGCGGGGAATTGCTGCTGCCGATGCGAGAAGGGGTGATCGGCGAGGATCACGTCCGCGCCGAGATCGGCGAGGTTCTGGTCGGTTCCCGGCCGGGCCGGTCCGGCCCCGAAGCGCTCACGGTCTTCAAATCCCTCGGCATGGCCATCGAGGACATGGCGGCGGCCGTTTGCGCCCTTCGCAAGGCGCAGGCCTTGGATATCGGGCAACAGATTCGCTGGCGGCCCGGCTGATTGTCAGCGGGCGAGGTTGGCGAGGAGCTTGTGCAGTGTCGCGGCGAAGGCCGCGAACTCCGTCTCATCGACGCCGTCCATCAGGTCCGCATGCATGGCCAACATCGTCGGCCAGAACTGCTGGAAGAAGGCAGCTCCGGCGGCGGTAATGGCGATGCTGCGCACGCGCCCGTCCTGCTCATGAATCTGGCGGCTGACGAAGCCCTGCCTCTCCAGCGCGTCGAGTGTGCGACTCATGGTCGATTGCTCGGTCGCGGCATGCTGGGCGAGTTCGTTGACCGTCAGCGAGGGGTAGATGCTCAGGACCGCGAGCGCGCGCATCTTCGTGGTCGTGAGGCCGAACCCGCGGACGGCCTGGAGCATGCGCGCATTCCACAGCATCGCGGTGCGATTGATCAGATAGGGCGCGAAATTCTCCAACCCGAATTCCCCGATGGTCGGAGGACGGTGCCGGGTCGCGTCGCCCGTGACGGCCCGCCGGGTAGCGGGCCGCGAAGCGCTCTTGCGTTTGACGTCACTGGCCAAGAAATCGGGTCCGCATGCTCAAGCTTGACGGCATAGGTACCGGAGTTTCCGGCGCAGGCAACCCCGGCACTCAGCCCGCCGGGGTCAGCGCCAGAACGCGCACCGGGCTACCTGTTCCGCCGACGATCTTCAAAGGCGCCACCAGCAGGAGCGCGCCCTTCGGCGGCAGCTTGTCGAGATGACAGAGGCTGGCGAGCCCGTATTTGCCCTGGCCAAGCATCAGCGCATGCGCGGGGAAGGGCGGCTCGAAAGCGGCGGCACCACCAGCATCGGTGCCCACGCATTCGCTGCCGAAGCCGATCGCACCCCGCGACAGGAGATATTCGATGCAGTCGACGCTCGGACCGGGCGAATGCGGGCCGTTTTCGTCCGCATTGAGGAACGCCTGGGCATTCGTGTTGCGGTGGTGCCAATCCGAGCGCATCAGCACCCAGGAACCGGGCTCGATCTCGCCATGCTCGGCTTCCCAGGCCCGCACGCCTGCGGCCGTCAGCAGGAAGTCGGGATCTTCCGCAACGGCGCGGCTGCAATCGATCACCACGGCGGGGGCCACGAAATCGCGCGGCGGCAGCTTGTCGGTCGTGTTGTCTGGCCGGTCCTTGCCGGAGATCCAGTGACTGGGCGCGTCGAAATGTGTGCCGGTATGCTCGCCCAGCTCCATCCAGCCCCAGGCCCACCAGGGACCGTTGCCGTCATAGGCCGAGATCTCGTGCATCTTGAAACGCGGCGTGTTCTTGCCGAACTGGGGCGGCAGATACAGCACCGGCGTGTCCGGCCCGAGCGGCGCGGTGAGATCCACCACAGATATGGCGCCCGACGCGATGGCCGTGGCGACGCCCGAGATCAGCGCCGAAGCGTTCATGTCAGCATCCCCTTTTTTCTGTCTCGCGGCCGACAGCATGCAGGCCACCGGGCGATTGTCGCCGATAAATATGATAATGCAAATAAATTCGACAAATCGCGCGACAATGGCGGATGCGGCGCCTTAGCGAGCAGCCCGCTCGCCGGAGGCTTCCCTAGCGTTTTGGTTGAAAACGCCGGGCGTCAGCCGTTCTTTGCATGCAAGCAGGCCAATTGACAGCCGGCGATGCTTATTAGATGAATGTGCATATAAATTTCAATCGCGCGATCAGGGGTGCGCCATGGCCGAACGGTCCTTCGCGAAGGAAGTGCAGGACCTGCGCCTGACGGAAGGAGAAATCTTCCGCGGCGAAGGTATCCTCGCGCTGACCAAGGCCTTGCTGCAATCCGGCGTGGCCTATGTCGCCGGCTATCAGGGTTCGCCGATCTCGCATCTGATGGATGTGCTCGCGGACGCCAAGGATGTCCTCGACGAGCTCGGCGTTCATTTCGAGTCGTCCGCCTCGGAGGCGGCCGCGGCAGCGACGCTTTCGGCATCGGTGATGTACCCGCTGCGCGGCGCGGTGACGTGGAAATCAACGGCTGGCACCAATGTCGCGAGCGACGCGCTGACCAATCTCGCCTCCAGCGGCGTCAATGGCGGCGCGCTGATCATCCTCGGCGAGGATTATGGCGAGGGCTCCTCCATCCCGCAGGAGCGCAGCCACGCCTTTGCGATGAAATCGCAGATCTGGCTGCTGGATCCGCGCCCCAATCTCGAATCCATCGTCAAATCCGTGGAGGACGGCTTCGCCCTGTCGGAGGCCTCGCATACGCCGGTCATGCTGCAGGTGCGGATCAGGGCCTGCCATGTCCATGGTCATTTCATCGCCAAGGCGAACAAGCCGCCGGCCTTCACGCTCCGGGAAGCCCTCGAGCGACCGCTGCGCGATGTCGACCGCGTCGTGCTGCCGCCGGCCTCGATGCTCCAGGACCGGCAGAAGCTGCAGGAGCGCTGGCCCGCAGCCGTCGAGTACATCCGCACGCATCGGCTGAACGAGCTCTTCGGACCGGCCCAAGGGGATGTCGGCATCATCCTGCAGGGCGGCATGTACAATTCCGTGATCCGCGCCCTGCAATATCTCGGCCTGGCCGACGCCTATGGCGAAACCGCCGTGCCACTCTACGTGCTGAACGTGACCTATCCGCTGGTCGACGGCGAAGTCGCCGCGTTCTGCGCCGGCAAGCGCGCCGTGCTCATGGTCGAGGAAGGCCATCCCGCCTATCTGGAACAAGCCGTCGGGATGGTGCTGCGCCAGCACGGGCTATCCGCGACGCTTGCCGGCAAGGACGTGCTGCCGCTCGGCGGCGACTATACGGCGGCCGTGCTGACCAAGGGGATCGACACTTTTCTGGCCGCCCATGCCCGTCCGCTCCTGGGCAACCGGGCGCCACCGCCCAATGCCGATGCGGTCCTCATGGCCCCCGAGGTCAAGGAACTGGCAGCGGTCGTGCCACCGCGCCCCGCCGGCTTCTGCATCGGCTGCCCGGAGCGACCGATCTTCGCGGCGATGAAACTCGTCGAGAAGGAGCTCGGTCCGCACCACATCTCGTCCGATATCGGGTGCCATCTGTTCTCGATCCTGCCGCCGTTCAATCTCGGCGGCACGACCATGGGATACGGGCTCGCGGGCGCTTCTGCCTCCGCCTTCAACGTGCCGGCCGGGAAGAAGCCGATCTCGGTGCTCGGCGATGGCGGCTTCTGGCACAACGGCCTGACATCGAGCGTCGGCAATGCGGTGTTCAACAAGCAGGATCAGGTCATCCTGATCGTCGACAACTTCTATTCTGCGGCGACCGGCGGCCAGGACATCCTATCGTCGCGTGCGACGAACGACACGCGCTCGACCAAGCATTCGATCGTCCAGGCGGTGAAGGGGATCGGCGCGGGCTGGGTGCGCCAGATCGAGCGCACCTACGATGTCGGCCGGATGCGAGACACCTTGAAGGCGGCGCTCACCTCGACCGAACCAGGCCCGAAGGTCATCGTCGCCTCCTCGGAATGCATGTTGAACCGCCAGCGCCGCGAAAAGCCGCTGTTCAATCGCGCGGTGAAGGACGGCCGGCGCATGGTCAAGGAGCGCTTTGGGGTCGACGAGGATGTCTGCACCGGCGATCACGCCTGCATCCGCCTGTCCGGCTGTCCTTCGCTCTCGGTCAAGGAAACGGACGATCCGCTGAGGGACGATCCCGTGGCGTCGATCGACAATAGCTGCGTCGGCTGCGGCAATTGCGGCGAGGTAGCCGAGGCCGCGGTGCTTTGCCCCTCCTTCTACCGCGCCGAGATCATCCACAACCCGTCCGTGCGCGACCGGCTGCTGTCCCGGGTTCGGAGCGCTGTGATCGGCTTCCTGCAGCGCCGGCGCGATCGCCGCCGCATCGTTTTCGGTTGAACGCCATGACCGACATCGCTCCCCCCGCCGCAGCCGGCGAGCGGCATGAACGGCCGATTTCGATCGCGATCCTCGCCATGGGCGGCCAGGGCGGCGGCGTGCTCTGCGACTGGATCGTCGACCTGGCCGAGCGGCAAGGCTGGGTCGCGCAATCCACCTCGGTTCCCGGCGTCGCCCAGCGGACCGGCGCGACGATCTACTATATCGAGATGCTCCCGGCGCGCGCGGGGCGCCCGCCGGTGCTGTCGCTGACGCCGACGCCGGGCGATGTCGATGTGGTGATGGCGGCCGAGTTCATGGAAGCGGGCCGCTCGCTTTTGCGCGGCTTCGTCACGCCGGAGCGGACCACCTTGATCGCCTCGACCCATCGCTCCTTCGCGGTGGCGGAAAAGGAGAAGCCGGGCGGCGGAATCGCCGACCCCGCTACGGTGACGGCCGCGGTCGCCATCGCGGCGCAGCGCTCCGTCATGTTCGACATGCAGGCGCTGGCGGAGCGCAATGGCAGCGTGATTTCAGCGGCTCTGTTCGGCGCGCTGGCGGGCGCGGCTGCACTCCCCTTTCCGCGCAGCGCCTTCGAGGAGGCGATACGCGCCGGGGGGAAGGGCGTCGAGCCCAGCCTGCGCGCCTTCGCGGCGGCGGCGGAGCGGGCGGCAGTACGATCGATCGAATTGCCGCAACCTGTCGGAAAAACTCTGCTGCCGCCTCCACGCAGCGTCGGAGCCCCGAAGCTTGATGCACTGCTCGGCCGGCTCCATGACGGGTTTCCCGAGCAGTTGCACCCGATCCTCTTCGCCGGCTTGCGGCGCTGCGTCGACTACCAGGATACGGCCTATGGAGCCGAATATCTGGCGGAACTGTCGCGATTGCTGGAACGGGACCGTGCGGCCGGTGGCGCTGAAAAGGCCTATGCGTTCGCGGCGGCGGCGGCCAAGTATCTCGCCGCCGCGATGAGCTATGACGACGTCATCCGGGTTGCCGATCTGAAGACCCGCCCCGCTCGCTTCGCCCGGATCGACCGCGAGACCGGGCGCAAGCCCGACCAGATCCTCTACATGACCGAGTTCATGCATCCGCGCATCGAGGAGGTCGTGGGCTCCTTGCCCGCTGCCCTCGGCCGCAGCCTGGAAAAGCGCCCCGGCCTGCTGCGCCGTCTTGGCCGCCTGACCGATCGTGGACGGCGCGTACGCACCGGCACGGTCTCCTGGTTCCTGCTGCTCTATGGGATATCGGCCTTGCGCCCGGTTCGCCGCAGCCTCCTGCGCCATCAGCGCGAAATGGAGCACATCCGCGAGTGGCTGGAGCGCGCCGAGGAGCTCTTGATCGGGGATTATGACCTCGCCGTCGAAGTGCTCGCCAGCAGGCGCTTGGTGAAGGGTTATTCGGATACTCACGCGAGGGGTCTATCGAAATTCGATCGCGTCCTCGCGGCTGTGCCGATGTTGACCAGCCTGCCGGACGCGGCCGGCTGGCTGAACCGCTTGGTTCGCGCTGCGCTCGCCGACGAGGACGGGACGATGCTGGACGGGGTCTTGAGGACGCTCGCGAATCTGCAGCCAGCTACGAACCCTTCAGCGACTTGACGAATTGGCAGGTGAAAAGGCAGCGGTTCCCGTCACGGTCCGGCGCCTGTATCTGCCGGAGGTGGAATGCGACCAAAAATCGTTTGGCTGTGATGGGGCTTTCATCCATCACAACGCCAATTTACCAGTGGGGGGCACCGTGAGGATCGGATCACCGAAGGAAGTTGTGGCTGGCGAGGCGCGGGTTGCAATGACGCCCGAGAGCGCGCTGCAGCTCCAGAAACTCGGCTATGACTGCCTGATCGAGACCGGGGCGGGTGTCGCTGCCGGATTCGCGGACGAGGCCTATCGCGCCGCCGGCGTGAGCGTGGTCGAGACCGCCGCCGCGTTGTGGGACGCGGCCGACGTGATCGCCAAGGTGCGCCCGCCCGAGGCGGCGGAAGCGGAGCGCCTGAAGGCCGGCAAGACGCTGATCTCGTTCTTCTATCCCGCGCAGAACAAGGAACTGCTGGAGCTCTGCAAGGGCACGGGCGCCGACGTCATCGCCATGGACATGGTGCCGCGCATCTCGCGCGCCCAGAAGATGGATGCGCTGTCCTCGATGGCCAATATCGCGGGCTATCGCGCGGTGATCGAGGCCGGCAATAATTTCGGCCGCTTCTTCACCGGCCAGATCACGGCCGCCGGCAAGGTGCCGCCGGCCAAGGTGCTGGTCGTGGGCGCCGGCGTCGCTGGCCTCGCCGCGATCGGCACGGCGACCTCGCTCGGTGCCATCACCTACGCCTTCGACGT
Organism: Allobosea sp. 10L422; assembly: GCF_056395345.1. Taxonomy (NCBI): domain Bacteria; kingdom Pseudomonadati; phylum Pseudomonadota; class Alphaproteobacteria; order Hyphomicrobiales; family Alloboseaceae; genus Allobosea; species Allobosea sp. 10L422. Next base: position 238,598 of record NZ_JBFTJI010000007.1, on the reverse strand, counting down.
GCGGCCGGAGGTCTCCGAGCAGATCGAGTCGATGGGCGCGCAGTTCGTCTTCCTCGACTTCAAGGGTGCGCAGCAGGACGGCGCCTCGAGCGGCGGCTATGCCGCGCCGTCGAGCCCCGAGTTCAGGGAGGCGCAGCTCAAGAAGTTCCGCGAGCTCGCCCCCGAGATCGACATCGTCATCGCCACCGCGCTGATCCCCGGCCGCGATGCGCCGGTGCTCTGGACCAAGGACATGGTCGAGGCGATGAAGCCGGGCTCGGTCATCATCGACCTCGCTGCCGAGCGCGGCGGCAATTGCGAACTGACCAAGGCCGACCAGAAGATCGTCACGCCGAACGGCGTCACTATCGTCGGCTATACCGACTTCCCGAGCCGGATGGCGGCGCAGTCCTCGACGCTCTACGCCACCAACATCCGCCACATGATGACGGATCTGACGCCGGGCAAGGACGGCAAGCTCGCCCACAACATGGAAGACGACGTCATCCGCGGCGCGACGGTCGCCTTCCAGGGCGCCATCACCTTCCCGCCGCCGCCGCCGAAGATCGCCGCCATCGCCGCGCAGAAGCCGAAGGAGAAGGCCAAGGAACTGACGCCGGCGGAAAAGCGGGCGCAGGAGGCCGCCGCCTTCAAGGCGCAGACCCGCTCGCAGCTGATGCTGCTCGGCATCGGAACGGTCGTGATGCTGATCGTCGGCGCCTATGCGCCGGCGAGCTTCATGAGCCATTTCATCGTGTTCGCGCTCGCCTGCTTCGTCGGCTTCCAGGTGATCTGGAACGTGTCGCACTCGCTGCACACGCCGCTGATGGCGGTCACCAACGCGATCTCCGGCATCATCGTGCTGGGCGCGCTCCTGCAGATCGGCTCCTCGGGCTGGCTCGTCACTGTCCTGGCGATGATCTCGGTCCTGATCGCGTCCATCAATATCGTAGGCGGCTTCCTGGTCACGCGCCGGATGCTCGCCATGTTCCAGAAGTCCTGAGGGGGCTCGGACATGAGCATCGGTATCGTTTCCGCGGCCTATATCTCCGCCGCCATCCTGTTCATTTTGTCGCTCGGCGGCCTGTCGAACCAGGAAAGCGCCAAGCGCGCGGTCTGGTACGGCATCGCCGGCATGGCGCTGGCCATGGTCGCCACGGTCTTCGGGCCGGGCAGCGGCAAGCTCTGGCTCGTCATCGTCATGTTCGCCATCGCAGCCGCCATCGGCTGGCAGGTGGCGATGAAGGTGCAGATGACCGAGATGCCGCAACTAGTGGCGGCGCTGCACTCCTTCGTCGGCCTCGCCGCCGTGCTGATCGGCTTCAACGCGCATATCGAGCTCGGCTATGTGCAGGCGCTGGAACCCGCCGCCCGCGAGGCGCTGACCGGCTTCGCCGCCGTGCTGGCGCACAAGACAGGGGTCGAGATCAGTATTCTGAAGGTCGAGGTCTTCCTCGGCGTCTTCATCGGCGCGGTCACCTTCACCGGGTCGGTCGTCGCCTTCGGCAAGCTCGCTGGCAAGGTCGACGGCAAGGCCAGGAAGCTGCCCGGCGGCCATTTTCTGAACGCCGGCGCAGCGGCTCTCTCGCTGCTGATGCTGATCCTCTACGTGCAGGGTGCCGGCATCTGGACGCTGATCCTGATGACGCTGCTCGCCTTCTTCATCGGCTACCACCTGATCATGGGCATCGGCGGCGCCGACATGCCGGTCGTGGTGTCCATGCTGAACAGCTATTCGGGCTGGGCGGCCGCGGCGATCGGCTTCACGCTCGGCAACGACCTCTTGATCGTCGTCGGTGCGCTGGTCGGCTCGTCCGGTGCGATCCTCAGCTACATCATGTGCAAGGCGATGAACCGCTCCTTCGTCTCGGTCATCCTCGGCGGCTTCGGCAACACCACCGGGCCGGCGCAGGCGATCGAGGGCGAGCAGATCGCGATCGATGTCGAGGGCGTCGCGGCGGCACTGAACGAGGCCGACAGCGTCATCATCGTGCCCGGCTACGGCATGGCGGTGGCGCAGGCCCAGCAATCCGTGTCCGAGCTGACGCGCAAGCTGCGCGCCGCCGGCAAGGAGGTGCGCTTCGCGATCCACCCGGTCGCCGGGCGCCTACCCGGCCATATGAACGTGCTGCTCGCCGAGGCGAAGGTGCCCTACGACATCGTGCTGGAAATGGATGAGATCAACGAGGACTTCCCGAACACGGACGTCGCGATCGTCATCGGCTCCAACGACATCGTCAATCCCGCCGCGCAGGAGGACCCGAACTCGCCGATCGCCGGGATGCCCGTCCTCGAGGTCTGGAAGGCGAAGCAGGTCTTCGTCTCCAAGCGCGGCCAGGGCACCGGCTATTCCGGCATCGAGAACCCGCTCTTCTACAAGGAGAATACAAGGATGTTCTACGGCGACGCCAAGAAAAGCCTCGACGAGCTGCTGCCAAAGGTCGCCTGAGGACCTGAAGCAGGTGCGGCACTCTGCATTGGTGGCAGGGTGCCTCAGTTTTGCTGGGCCTCTTCGATCTTCTTACAGAGATAGGATCGTGAAATTCCGAGGTGCTCAGCCGCCTTCTTCTTGTTGCCCTTGAACATCTTTAGGGTCTCATTGATGAGCTTGTTCTCGATCCGATCGAGGGTGTCTTTCAAATTCTGACCGCTCTCGATCGGGGCAACCTGGTCTTGGACTGTGGGGATGTCTCTTGCCGGAACCGGGCGGGCAGGTGCTCCCCTGCGTCGAAAATCGGTGGTGGTCAGGCGGTTGCTTTCGGAGAGGACGAAGGCCGATTCAATCTCGTGACGAAGCTGCCTGATAAGGACAGCCGATAACGAGTTCGGCAGCGGCATCGCGATTTCGGTAGACGTCCCGGATTGCAATGGCGCAGCCGGCGCGCGGTCATCGACAGCCTCCAGCTGCGACTGGCTTGACCCGCGTGCGGACCGCCATTGATTTCGACAGGCAGGCTGAACCCACTTGAGGTGCGCCCCGACGTGGTCGGCCAGCTTGGCCCGGATCGGGCCAAGCGCTCAGTGAGCGCCAGCCCGCACGAAGTTTCTGAGTTCAGGCGTCTGCGGATCTGAGAACAGCGTCTTCGACGCTCCCTGTTCCCAAATCTTCCCCCGATGCATGAACACCGTCGTGTCGGCGACCGTTCGGGCGAAGTTCATCTCGTGGGTGACGAGCAGCATGGTCATGCCGCCCTTGGCGAGCTTCTCCATCACCAGCAGGACTTCGCCGGTCAGTTCCGGGTCGAGCGCCGAGGTCACCTCGTCGAACAGCATGACCTTGGGCTTCATCGCCAGCGAGCGGGCGATGGCGACGCGCTGTTGCTGGCCGCCGGAGAGATTGTCCGGATAGCTATCGAACTTCTCGGAGAGGCCGACCTGCGCCAGCACCTCCTTGGCGAGGGACAAAGCTTCCGCCTGCGGCACGTTCTTGGTGATGCGCGGCGAGAGCATGATGTTCTGCCCGACGGTCAGATGCGGGAACAGGTTGTAGCTTTGGAAGACGATGCCGACGTCCTTGCGCAATTCGCGCAGCTTCTTCGGGTCCTGGGTCAGGCTGTGGCCGGCGACCTCGATCTTGCCGGCGTGGAAGCTCTCGAGCCCGTTGATGCAGCGCAAGAGCGTCGACTTGCCCGAGCCCGACCGCCCGATGATCGCGACCACCTGGCCGGTCTCGACGCTGAGCGAGACGCCCTTCAGCACCTCCAGGGAGCCGAAGCGCTTGTGGATGTCTTCAATGAGAACGGCTGGCATTCATCACCTTTTCGAGATGGCGGCTGAGCCGGGACAGCGGGAAGCAGATCGCGAAATAGATCAGGGCAACCAGGCTGAAGATCTGGAAGGCCTGATAGGTCGCGTTGTTGACCAGCATGCCGGCCCGCATCAGGTCGACGAAGCCGACGACCTGGACGATCGAGGTATTCTTCACGAGCTGGACGAGGAAGCCGACCGTGGGCGGCAGCGAGATGCGGACCGCCTGCGGCAGGATCACATGAGCGTAGGTCTGTGCCGTCGTATGCGCCAGCGAGGCCGAGGCCTCCCATTGCTGGCGCGGCACGGACTCGATCGAGCCGCGCCAGATCTCGGCGAGATAGGCGGAGACGTAGATCGAGAGCGAGGTGGAGGCTGCAAGGAAGGGCGGCAGCTCGATGCCCAGCGCCGAGAGCCCGTAATAGCTCATGAACAGCACCATGAGCACCGGGATCGACTGGATGATCAGGATGTAGCCGGCCGCGAAGCGGCGCAGCCACCGGATCCGCGACAACCGCAGGATCGCGAAGATGCCGCCGATGATGCTGCCGATGAAGAAGGCGATGGCGGTGAGCGCCAGCGTCCAGCCGGCGGAGCGCAGGATGAAGAGGGCCTCGGGCCAACCGAAGGTCTGCATCAGGCGGCCTCCTCATGCGCTTCGGTGAGGCGGGCGAGGCCCGAGACCTGCGGGAAGAGTTTCCGGCCGAGCCAGTTCAGGAAGAGTTTGAAGGAGAGCGCCAGCGCGAGATAGAGCACGGTCACGACGATATAGGTCTCGAACGAGCGGAACGTGTCCTGCTCGATGATCGCGGCCGTTCCGGACAATTCCTGCACCGAGACGAAGGAGCAGATGCTGGAGGCCAGCATCATCAGCACGAACTGGCTCGACAGCGCCGGCCAGACGCGGGCGAAGGCCGGCTGCAGGATGACGTGTTTCAGCACCTGCCATTTGGTCATCGCCAGAGCGAGGCCGGCTTCTATCTGCGATTTATGGATGGAGTCGACGCCGGCGCGGATGATCTCGGTGGCGTAGGCGGCGAGGTTGAGCGTCATCGCCAGGACGGAAGCTTCGAGCCCGTTCAGCCGGATGCCGAGCTGCGGCAGCCCGAAGAAGATCATGAAGAGCTGCACCAGGAACGGCGTGTTGCGCATCAGCTCGACATAGGCGTCGACGATATAGCCGGCCCAGTTGCCGGCGAGGCTGCGCAGCGCGGTCATCGCCGTCGCTAGGACAAGGCCGAGCGCGATCGCGACGAAGGATAGCGCGATCGTAAGCCAGACCCCGTGCAGGATCATCGGCCATTTGGAAAGGACGTCTTGGAAGAGCAATGGCGCGCTCCTTCGGCCTGTGAGTGAGGTCGAGGGTTGCCGGCGCGCAAGGGCGCGCCGGCTGGTCAGCAGATCCGGTCAGGAAGGGGCATCAGAAGGTCGGCAGCGGCGGCAGCGGGCTACCGACCCACTTCTGCGCGATCGCGTCGAGCTCCCCGTTCTGCTTGACGTAGTAGATGAAGTTATTGAGCCACTGGCGCAGCTCCCAGGCGTCCTTGCGCATGGTCATTGAGTTCGGCTGCATGCCGAAGACGAATTTGAGCTCGGTCTCGGTCTCGCCGCGCGCCTTCATCGCGGCATTGGCCTGCGCATCGGGGCCGGCGATGGCCTCGACCTGGCCGGAGAACAGCGCCTGCATGGTGGTGGCGTCGTCCTCGAAGCGCAGGATGGTGAGGTTCAGCTCCTTTTCCCGGTTGGTGAACTCGCGCTCGACGCTGGAGCCGCGGTTGACGCCGACCTTGCGACCCTTGAGATCGTCCCAGGTTTTGATGGCGACGTTCTTCTTGGCGTAGATGCCGGTCTGGAAGGCGCTGTAGGGGATCGAGAACATCACCGCCTTGGCGCGCTCGGGCGTCGGCGCCAGCGTGGCGACGAGGAAGTCGACCTTGTTGGCTTCCAGCGCCGGGATGCGGGCCGGAGGGGTGAGCTGCACCATCTCGACCTTGACGCCGAGATATTTGCCGATCAGCGCGATGACGTCGGCATCATAGCCGACGGCGTTGCCCTGCGAGTCGACCGAGCCATAAGGCGGCGCGCCGATCAGCACGCCGATCTTGACCGAGCCCCGCTTGATGATGTCGGTAATCGTCTGGGCCGAAGCCTGGCTGGCGGCCAGCATGCCTGCCCCCAGCGCCAGCAGCGTGCCGGCAATCCTGAAATGCTTGAAAAGACCCATGGTGCGTTTCCCTGCTGTTGGCGGATTGCCCGCGGTTGGCCCAGCCGGCTTCTTGGCGTCCGGCTCGGAAATCGAAGATCAGTCTGCGCGTTTGCCCTGGCGTACGAGGTTGATCAGAGGCTCGCCGGCATAGCAGCGCCGGATATTGTCGGCGATCGTCTGCTGGCGGCGGCGGATCGTGCCGCTTGTCCATCCTGACATATGCGGCGTCATCACGATGTTCGGCAGCTCTTCAAAAGGCAACGAGCCCGGCAGGGGATTCATGTCCCCGGGGCCGGGATATCGGTACCAAGTGTCGATCACGGCGCCGCCGATACGTTCCTGCTTGAGCGCCTGGTATAAAGCCGCCTCGTCGAGCAGCGGGCCGCGCCCGACATTGAAGATGGTCGCATTTCGGCGCATCGCGGCGAAGGCGTCGGCGCCGACAATGCCCCGCGTCTCGGGAGCCAGCGGCAGCGACACCACGATCGCGTCGGCCGAGCCCCAGAATTCGCCGAGCCTGTCGAGCGTGAAGGAGCGGTCGACGACCTCGGAGGTCGCGACCGGGCTGCGATTGGCAACATTGACCTCCATCTCGAAGGCCTTGGCGCGCCGCGCAACCGCCTTCCCGATATGTCCGAAGCCGAGCAGGCCGATGATCTTGCCGGCGATCTCGCCATGGATACGCTCGGGGGAGCCGGCCCAATAGGCCCAGTCGCCGCGCCGCAATCGCTGATCGGCATCGGCGAGCGGGATGTGCCGCGCCAGCAGCGCGCTCATCACATATTCCGCGATCGCCTGCTCATGCCCGAAGCAATTGCAGAGGTTTGCCCCTGGCGGAAGCTCGTCGAGCCGCACAGCGTCGTACCCAGCTCCCGGCACATGGAACAGGCGAAGGTGGACCGGCGTCGGGAGCGCGGCGTCGAACTTCACGCCGATGATGACGTCCGCCCCTGCGTAAGCGAGACGATCCGCCTCGGCCTCCAATTGATCCGGAAGAATTGTGATGTCGGCGTCCGCACCCGCCAACTCGGCAAAGCCATGGCTGAAGGAGGCGGCATTCTCACCGTGGAAGACGATGCGCATGATCGGGCAGCTTTCCTTAGGTCAGGTATTTAGCAGCGGCTCGACGCTGCAATCCAGCAACGAAGGGTCGATGGCAGCTTCCATCTCGTCGAACATGCCGTCGACGAAACCGATCAGCGCATCAGAGGCTGCGACGGCGCGGTCGCCATGGCGCATCGCGATAGCGTTCAGCACGGCGAGATGGTGGTCGATCGTGCCTTCCAGGCCGGCGCGGCGGGGCATGTAGTTGTGATAGATGAAGCCGATGCGCCTGAAGATCGTATGCAGGGGGCGCAGCGTATGCTCGAGGAACGGCTCGGCAGCGGCCGACAGCACCATCTGGTCGATGCGCCTGTCGAGGATGTTGAATTCGGCAAGCGTCAGCTCCGCCCGGCGTTCCCTCAGCAGACGCTCCATATGGAGCATCTGGTTGCGGTGCGAAGGCCCGGCACGCTCGGCGGCGAGGCCGATGACGAAGCGCTCGAGATCGCGCCGAAGCTTGAGCAGCAGACGCTCGCGCGCGAGGTCGATCGGGGCGATCTGCAGGCCATGGCGCGGGCGGATAATAATCAGCGTGTCGGCCGCGAGTCGGTTGACGGCATTATGGACGGGGGTCCGGCCGAAGCCCGTCAGATCCTGCAGGTCCTGTAGGGCAAGAAAACGGCCCGGGGTGAGCTCGCAGGTCACCAGCATCTCCTCGATGCGGCCATAGGCGAGCTCGAACAGGTTGACGCGATTGCGCCGCTTCGACGTTGCCGGATCGTCGGCCGAGACCAGTCGCGGCTGGTTATGGCGCCTCGCCATGCCGTGCTCCTCCCATGTTCGTTTCGAATCCCGCGTGACGCTTCGAAACGGCGCCATCTTGCGCTTGACGATAAACATGTTGTGAAATTTTACAAGCGCTCCTATGGTCTCGCCGTGCGAGGCCGCCAGCGCTCATGGGCAGCCCGCGCAGCAAGCGAACAAGGCGCTCCCGAGATCGTCTCGCAGAAGAGCGCAGCTCCGGGAGGCCGATTTGAAGATCACCGCGATCGAAACGCTGCGGACGGACGAGTTCGCCAATGTTCTCTGGGTCCGCGTGCACACCGATGCCGGAGTCATCGGCCTCGGCGAGACCTTCTACGGTGCTGCCGCCGTCGAGGCGCATCTCCATGACACCCTCGCCATGCGGTTGCTCGGCAAGAACCCGCTGCATATCGAGGCGCTGCACAAGGAGATGACGAACCTGCCGATGGCGCAGGCCTCGACTGGCGTGGAGTCTCGCGCCACATCTGCGGTCGACATTGCGCTGTGGGACATCTTCGGCAAGGTCTGCGGCCAGCCGGTGCATCAGATGCTTGGTGGCCTGTGTCGCGACCGGCAGCGCATCTACAATACCTGCGCCGGCTACCGCTATGTCCGCTCGCAGAACATCAAGCCAGTCTCGACCTGGAACCTCGGCGAGACGCAAGGCCCCTACGAAGATCTGGACGGCTTCATGAACCGCGCCGACGCGGTGGCCGAGAGCCTGTTGGAGCAGGGCATCACCGCGATGAAGATCTGGCCTTTCGATCCGCCCGCGATCGAGAACCAGGGCCTTTTCATCACGCCCGAGCAGATGCGGAAGGCATGTGAGCCTTTCGAGAAGATCCGCAAGGCGGTAGGCGACAAGATCGAGATCATGGTCGAGATGCATTCGCTCTGGAACCTGCCGACCGCGATCAAGATCGCGCGGTTTCTGGAGCAGTATGAGCCGAGTTGGTACGAGGATCCGATCCGGATGAACTCGCCGCAGGCGCTGGCCGAGTTCGCGCGCTCGACGACGGTCTCGGTGACGGCGAGCGAGACGCTGGGCTCGCGCTTCCCCTACAAGGACATGCTCGACCGCGACGCGATGCATGTGGTGATGGCGGATCTCTGCTGGACCGGCGGCCTGACCGAGGGCCGCAAGATCGCGGCGATGGCCGAGACCTATCACCGCCCCTTCGCGCCGCATGACTGCATCGGCCCGGTCGGCTTCGTCGCTGCGATCCATGCCTCCTTCAGCCAGCCGAACACGCTGATCCAGGAATCGGTTCGCGCCTTCTACACCGGCTGGTACAAGGAACTGGTCACCGAGATGCCGCGGATCGAGGGCGGCTATGTCTATCCGATGGAGGCGCCGGGCCTCGGCGTCGAATTGCTGGAGGCCGTGTTCCAGCGGCCTGATCTGCATCATCGTCGGTCGAGCCTCTGAGGTTTCCGGGATGACCAATCCGTTGTTCGATCTCACCGGGCGCACCGCCCTCGTCACGGGTTCCTCACGGGGCCTCGGGAGGGCGATGGCTGAAGGCCTTGCGGCCGCCGGCGCAAGCGTCCTGATCAACGGCACCGACTCCAGCCGCGTCGACGTAGCGGTGCGAGAAATGCGCGAGGCCGGCTTCGAGGCCGCTCCGGCGGTATTCGACGTGACCTCCGAGGAGCAGATTGTGCAGACCTTCGCCGACTTCGATGCTGCCGGCATCGCGGTCGACATCCTCGTCAACAATGCCGGCATTCAGTTCCGCAAGCCGATGGTCGAACTGGCGACGGCCGACTGGCAGCGCGTGATCGACACGAACCTGACGTCGGCCTTCATCATCGGCAGGGAAGCGGCAAAGCGGATGATCGCGCGCGGCCACGGCAAGATCATCAACATCGGCTCGCTGACCAGCGCGCTGGCGCGCGCGACCGTCGCGCCCTACACCGTCGCCAAAGGCGGCATAAAAATGCTGACCCAGGCCATGGCGGCCGAATGGGCCGAGCATGGCATTCAGGCCAATGCGATCGGCCCCGGCTATATGCTGACCGATATGAACCAAGCGCTGGTCGACAATCCGACCTTTGATGCGTGGGTCAAAGGCCGCACGCCATCAAAACGCTGGGGCAGGCCCGAAGAACTGATCGGTGCGGCGGTATTTCTTGCTGCCCCTGCATCGCATTACGTCAACGGGCAGATCATCTACGTCGACGGAGGAATGAGTTCGGTTCTGTAAGATGCAGATCCGCTCCATAAGCCAGATATTCCGGGCGTTCGATATCGTCCGGGTTATCCGGGCAGGGCGCGCACCGCTGCCCCCACGCAGATGATCAACATCATCGCCGGCACCGCCCAGCGCAACTGGCAGCGCAGGTCCGCGGCATGGCCGCGCCAGCGAGAGCCGGGGTGGGCGATGGCGACCGAGAGGACGATCTCGAACATCAGCACCACGACAAGATAGAGGTAACCGAGCGAAATCATCTCGGCCACGGGAGTGTTGAGAGAGATCGAGCCGGGAACCGAGGATTCGAAGGTAAAGCTGATTGCGGCGAGGGCCAGCAGCGAGGAGAAGATCAGGCCGCCCTTGTCCGGCTCGTTAAAGCCCGGGGTCCACAGCACGAACAATGAGACCGCGAGCACGGCGATGATGGGAATGAAAACGCGAAGATGATAGCGCTCCGCATAGCGCGCGATCGTCACCGTCGTGTTGAGGCGCGAATAGGAGCGCGCGTTCCAGCCGATCGCCAGATCGTTGGTGAAACGCAAGCCGACGGGCCGCCGGTCGACGACCGAAATCCTCGACTCCCGAAAACGGCCGGTCCGCCCCTGTCGTCAGAACGATCGCCGCCAATGGTGTCGATAGCCGGGCGCCGACCAGGGATCGGGCGGAGGTCTGGTTTTGGCCGCGCAAGGTCAGGGCGAAAGCGCCGGCCTGGGTCTCGGTCAGGCTGTCCTGCTGGAAATAGTTCAGGCTGACGCCGGCTTCAGGCGACAGGTCGAGACCGGCAAGCGAGGCGAGCCGATAACCGGCGATGGCATGGCCGATGACGCCATAGCCGCTGCCCTCGCCATGCGCGACCCGCTGGATGTTGCCGAACTGGATCGTCCTGCGGAGGTCCGTCTACGGGCCGGCGAGGCGAGCCTTGAGGCGCGGGGTCGTCCAATTGAGAAAGGCGCGCAGTTTGAGCGGCATGGGTTTTCGCTCCGCGTATATAATGTGGATGGGCATCGGTTTCGGTTCAAACGCCTCAAGCACGATCGTCAGGAGGCCCGCGCGCCTTGCTGCCTCCATTTTGTAAGACATAACCCTCGCGATGCCCGATCCAGCAATGGCTGCCCCCACGGCTGCCTCGGAAGTATTCACGGTGAGTCTCGACCGAATCTGCTCGCCGACCTCCTTGTTGTCTCTGATGAACTTCCAACTGCGCGGCGCGCCAAAATCATCGATCGTTATGCAATCATGACCTGAGAGATCTTCAAGTCTTTCCGGGTGTCCGCGCGCTGAAAGATACGCAGGGCTTGCACAGGCCACGAGCCGGACAGAACCGATCCGAGTCGCTATCATACTGCTATCCGCAAGGGGCCCGATACGGATCAAGACGTCGATGTGGTCTTCCAGCGGTCGAAGCACGCGGTCGGTTAACAAGAGTCTGAGTGCGATATCGGGATAAGCCGTAAGGAATTCACTGGCGATGGGCAGCAAGTGTAGGTGCCCTAGTCCCCAAGGTGCAGTGACCGTAAGGTCTCCACTAGGTGTTCTATATTCTCCGGACACCTCTCTCTCGGCATCTTCTACCTGCTCTATGATCCGTCGGCAAGTTTCAACGTAGGATCTTCCGGCATCGGTCAATTTCATTTGCCGTGAAGACCTTTGGAATAGTTCGGTGTTCAGGTGCGCCTCGAGTTCGGCGAGCTTGCGGCTTACGGTCGCGACCGGCATAGCCAGCTTACGGGAGGCTGCGGAAAGACTCCCCACCTCAGCCACAGCGATGATGATCGACATCGATTCCAGGCGATTCATGCGCTGATCGCTCTCTCATGTTTGAAAAGAACCTTCTCAAATTTATGGACTGCCCTCGTGTGCCGCAATCGTCTAACCATGGCGGGACGGCACGAGCTTGTTAGCGCCCTTAAGGCGATCGTTATTGGCCGACTTCGTGCCACGGATGAATCTCAGCCTATGCGTGAATATTTGTTGTGACTGGCCAGCGAGCCGGCAGTTTGTTTGACGAGTAATCAGCAACTCCACGCGGCGCGCCAACGTTCAGTCTGCTTGTAATTCGAAGGCTTCTATGGAGCGCCGATGAACCCAGTTTCACTTGGGCCTCGTGGGTTCGGCATTCTGGCGACTTTGGAATTTGGCGCATGTCGCGCGGGGCGACCACAGATCCGATCAGAGCGTCTAACCAATTCTCACGTATTTGTACTTAGTTCGTAAAAGTTTAAATTTATCAAAACGGTTGTAAAATTTAATATATGTAGCCGTTCAAGGGGTAAAGATTACCGCTAAATGATTGCGCCCATAATTATATCATGTAGAAAAATGCGCATGACTCACAATTTTTCGCTTAAATTCTCTCGAAGAGCGATTTTGGCGAGCGCCAACGGCATTCTGGTGTTCTCCGCTTTGACGAGCCCGGTAAATTACTTGATGTCGCAGCCGGTATCGCGTGCCTCTCAGAGGGGCAAGAGCATGAATACAATCACAACAAAAGACGGCACAAAGATTTTCTTCAAAGATTGGGGCCGTGGTCCCACGATCGTCTTTTCTCATGGCTGGCCGCTGACCGCCGATGCGTGGGACCCCCAGATGTTCTTTATGATGTCGCGTGGTTTCCGCTGCATTGCCCACGACAGGCGCGGTCATGGCCGGTCCAGCCAGCCCGCGAACGGGAACGACTTCGACACATATGCCGACGATCTTTCCGCCCTGTTGGAAGAGCTTGAGCTCAAAGACGTTGTGTTGGTCGGACACTCCGTCGGCGGCGGGGAAGTGACAAGGTATATGGGCCGGCACGGCACGCGCCGCGTTTCCAAAGCCGTTCTTGTGTCGGCCATACCCCCGCTCATGCTGAAAACGCCTGCCAACCCCAGCGGCCTACCCATCGAGGTCTTCGACACTACGCGCGCCAGCCTCGCCGCTAGCCCCACCCAATTCTACAGAGATCTCGGCGACGGTCCGTTCTATGGCGCCAACCGCCCGGGCTCGAAGGTGCCGCAAGGTGTGAAGGACGCCTTCTGGCTGATGAGCATGCAAGCCGGGTTGATGAATGCCTATGAGTCCATCAAGGCGTTCTCGGAGACGGATTTCACTGAGGATCTCAAGAAGATCAACGTACCCACGCTGATCGTGCATGGTGACGACGACCAGAACGTCCCGATCGCGGACTCGGCGCTTCTGTCGTCGAAGCTGATCAGGCAGGCGACCTTGAGAGTCTATCCGGGCGCTCCGCACGGCCTGACGACTACGCATGCAGACCAGTTCAACTCGGACCTGCTTGCCTTTCTGAAGGCTTGAGGTCGGCTCGCTGCCTGCTGTCCTGCAACCGAACGAGGTCGCCATGACTGCTCTGTCGCGCTCCATGTCTCGCCGGCACTTCTGCCTCTGTTGCGTTGCCGCATCCGGTGCCGCCGCCCGTGGATGGCTCAGTCCGTGCGAGGCCTACGCCGAAGCGCGCGGCCTCGTCAGCCTGATCAAGGACAGCGCGGCCGCCGCGCCCATCGTCACCCATAAGCTGCGCAATAATATCAGCGTGCTCGAAGGTTCGGGCGGGAATGTCGCCGTGGTGACCGGGCCGGACGGCAAGGTGCTCGTCGACGCCGGCATCGGCGTCTCGCGCCCGCAGATGACAAAGGCTTTGGCCGATCTGTCCGCGGATCCCGTCACGCATCTGATCAACACGCATTGGCATTTCGATCATGCCGATGGCAACACTTGGCTGCACGAGCTCGGTGCGAAGATCATCGCCCAGGAGAACACCCAAAAATACCTGTCGCAGGTCCAGCGGGTCGCCGATTGGGACTATAACTTCCTGCCTCTGCCGCAGGGAGGCGTTCCCGACGATGTTTTTGCCACCACGCGCTCCCTCAAGCTCAACGGAGCATCAATCATGCTGAAATATTACGGCCCGGCCCATACCGACGGCGACATCTCCGTCACCTTTGCCGAAGCCGACATCGTCCATCTCGGTGATACTTTCTGGAACGGCATCTATCCCTTTATCGACTATTCGACTGGCGGCAGTATCGACGGAATGATCGCCGCATCCGACGCCAACCTGGCGGCCACCACTGACAAGACGATCATTATTTCCGGCCACGGCAAGCCCGTCAGCAGCAGGGCCGAGCTCAAGGACTTTCGCGACATGCTGGTCGCGATCCGGGAGAACGTCGCCAAGCTCAAGCAACAAGGCCGGTCGCGGGACGAGACTGTCGCCGCCAGGCCCACCGCCGCCTTCGATGCCAGATGGGGCAACTTTCTCATCGATCCCGCCTTCTTTACCCGCTTGGTCTACGCGGGCGTGTGAGTGCCGATCGCCAGCCATCCCGACTTCGCAGGAGTCCGACCTGGAGGATCAGATGAACACCGAGAGCATTTCCCAAAGATCTCCCGCAGTCGATCGCCGCGGACTCCTGGTCGGGCTTTCGGTCCTGGCCGCCGGAACTGCGGCAGCGCAGGCAACTCCCACGGCCGAGCCGCGCCAGAGCAACGCCCAAGCCGGTTCGCCCTTACCCCGCTACCATACCAGGACTGTCGATGGGGTCGGGATCTTCTACCGCGAAGCGGGGCCGGCAGACGGGCCGGTCGTGCTGCTGCTGCACGGTTTCCCGACCTCGTCGCATATGTATCGCAACCTGATCCCCGCGCTCGCGGATCGCTATCGCGTCATCGCGCCTGATTATCCCGGCTATGGCCAGAGCGACATGCCCGACCGCGCCACATTCGCCTATACGTTCGATCGCTTTGCGCAACTCGTCGACGGACTGCTCGATCAGCTCGGCGTGGCGCGCTACGCGATGTATGTGATGGACTATGGGGCGCCCGTCGGCTGGCGGCTAGCCCTCCGACACCCCGAGCGGATTACGGGCCTCATCGTCCAGAACGGCAATGCCTACGACGAGGGGCTCAAGGAATTCTGGGACCCGATCAAGGCCTATTGGTCGGATCATTCGGAAAGTCATCGCAAAGCCCTTTATGTGCTGGTCACCCCGGAGATCACGAAGTTCCAGTACACTGACGGTGTGGCGGATCTCAGTCGCATCTCACCCGACAACTGGGTTCACGACCAGGCGCTACTCGACCGGCCGGGTAATGCCGATATCCAGATGGACATCTTCTATGATTACCGCACCAATCTGCCACTATACCCTGCGGTACAGGCCTATTTTCGTAACCACCGGCCACCGACTCTGATCGTCTGGGGCAAGAACGACAAAATTTTTCCGGCTGACGGCGCCCATCCCTACAAGCGCGACCTGCCGGAGGTCGAATTCCATCTCCTCGACACCGGCCATTTCGCGCTCGAAGACAAGGCCGACGAGATGGTCCCACTGATCCGCGACTTCCTCCAGCGCAAAGTCGGGTAGCAGCCAGCTTCACAGGCTCTCAACCCGGGCAATTTCGTAGTTTCGGCGACAGTCGTGGAGCAACCGCTATGAACCCGGCTCCGAAAAATTTCGTACCAATGGCCACATCCATGCCCATCGTTGGGGCAGCTTCGGTTCGGACGGCCAGGGCAATTCTCGGTCCATCGCCGCTGATCGCCATCCAAGATGAGCCCGCGCCCAAGCTCATCGTAGACCAGCCGCTAGAAGGGCCATTGTCGCGAGGGTCGGTATTCATCCAGTATCGGACCGAGAATCTTCGCATCGCCCCGGTGTTCGGAGCGGGCGCGCTGGACGTGTCGCCGCGGGTTGGCCATGTCCATATCACCGTTGACGACGCTCCGTGGCATTTCGTCGACTCGAGCGGCGAGACTATTATCGTTGTCGGCCTGAAACCCGGGCCGCATCAGGTTCTTGTCGAGCTGGCGGACCCCACCCACAGGGTCATTACCAGCGAGACCGTTACGTTCACCGTGCCCGAGCGCGGGAACCGCTGAGCCATGCGCACTCCTTCCGTTCCAGCGTCATTTTTCGGGGTGGTTCTTGGTCTGGCAGGGCTCGGTGGCGCCTGGCGGTTGGCCCACCGGATCTGGGGAATGCCGCCCATCGTGGGAGAAATGCTGATGCTGCTCGCGAGCCTGATCTGGGCATGTCTCCTCCTGCTCTACTTTATGAAATGGCTTCTCGCGCGCGATGAGGCCATCGCCGAGCTCGACCATCCCGTGCAGTGCTGCTTCGTCGGGCTGATCGGTGTCTCGACCATGCTGATCGGACTGGCAACGCTTCCCTATTCCGCCACCGCGGCCAGGATCCTCACGCTGCTCGGCGCCTTGCTAACGTTAGCTTTCGCGCTGTGGCGAACCGGACGGCTCTGGCACGGCGAACGTGATCCCGGCACGACGACGCCGGTTCTCTACCTGCCCCTCGTCGCGGGCGCCTTCGTCAGTGCAACGGCTCTCGGAGCCATCGGGCACTCAGATTGGGGGCAACTTGCTCTCGGTGCCGGCTTCTTCTCTTGGCTGGCGATCGAATCCGTCCTGCTGCATCGGCTTTATACGGGGCCCGCGCTTCTGCCGGCTCTTCGTCCGACGCTCGGCATTCAGCTCGCCCCGCCAGTCGTGGGCCTGATCGCATACCTCAGTGTGTCCGAGGGAAGCCCCGATATCGTCGCCCATGCGCTTCTTGGATATGGCCTACTGCAGGCGCTTCTGCTCCTCCGCATGTTGCCCTGGATCATGCAACAACCTTTCGCGCCTTCCTATTGGGCCTTCACCTTCGGGGCGACCGCCCTTGGGGCAGCGCCGCTGCGCATGATCGAGCACGGAGAAACAGGCGCCGCGGCTGTTCTGGCCCCGTACCTGTTCATCGGCGCGAACCTGACCGTCGGGTTGATCGCGATCGCCTCGATCCTGCTCGTCGCTCGACCGTGGTTCTCTGCCACTTCGTCCCTGTCACCGGCGTCGCGCAGGGTGTCGCCAAACCGTAGTTCAAAGCTCGAAATAGGAGAGTGAACCATGCCCACGATCACAACCAAGGACGGCACGGAAATCTTTTACAAGGACTGGGGCAAGGGCCAACCGATCGTCTTCCACCATGGCTGGCCGCTCAGTGCCGATGACTGGGATAACCAGATGCTGTTCTTCCTGCAGCACGGCTATCGCGTCATTGCGCATGACCGCCGCGGCCATGGTCGATCGACACAAACGGCCATCGGCAACGAGATGGACACCTACGCCGACGATGTTGCGGAACTCGCGGCAGCGCTGGATCTCAACGCCGCCATTCACATCGGCCACTCGACCGGCGGCGGTGAAGTAGCGCGTTATCTCGGTCGCCATGGCACTCGGCGCGCAGCCAAAGCAGTGCTCATCAGTGCGGTTCCGCCGATCATGGTGAAGTCTGACAAAAACCCTGGCGGCCTGCCGATCGAGGTATTCGACGGCTTCCGCGAAACCCTCGCAGCCAACCGCGCTCAGTTCTATATCGACGTGCCCATGGGCCCCTTCTATGGGTTCAACCGACCAGGAGCGGCAATATCGCAAGGGGTCATCAACAATTGGTGGCGTCAGGGCATGATTGGCGGCGCCAAGGCCCATTACGACTGCATCAAGGCTTTCTCTGAGACCGACTTCACGGAGGATCTCAAGAAGATCGATATACCCGTGCTGGTCATGCATGGCGACGATGACCAGATCGTCCCGTTCGCCGACGCGGCGCCCCTCTCGGCCAAGCTGCTGAAGAACAGTGTCCTCAAGGTCTACAAGGGCTTCCCGCACGGCATGTGCACCACCCATGCGGACGTCATCAATCCGGAGTTGCTCGCCTTCATTAAAGGATAATCCGGCGATCGGGGGGAGTTCTTGGCGCCAAGTGCTTGTGGGGGCGCAACCAGGTCGGCGTGCGATGCCTAGCGAGAAAGACAAGCCACCATCAGTTCGTCGTGATGCACCGAATCCAGCCGAGGAGCGCTCCAATGGGTAGACTTCAGGGCAAAGTCGCCGTGATCACCGGCGCCAATAGCGGTATCGGGTTGGCTAGCGCCAAGCTCTTCGCACAGGAGGGGGCTCGCGTTTTTATGACAGCGCGTCGCAGCAAAGAACTCGATGCGGCGGTCGCCGACGTGGGAAGTAACGCCCGCGGTGTTCCAAGCGATGTCTCCAACCTTGCCGACCTGGGCCGCCTATTTGCGATCGTACGCGACGAGGCTGGCATGATCGATGTCCTGTTTGCCAACGCTGGCGGCGGCGAGTTCGCCGCGCTCGGCTCTATCACCACCGAGCACTTCGACAAGACATTCTCGACCAATGTCAGAGGAACACTATTCACCGTCCAGAAGGCTCTTCCTCTGCTCAAGGACGGAAGCTCGATCATTCTTACTGGTTCCACCACGGCAGTAACCGGTACACCAGCCTTCAGTGTTTACAGCGCAAGCAAAGCCGCAATTCGAAACTTTGCTCGCTGCTGGATTCTCGACCTCGCTCCCCGAAAAATCCGAGTCAATGTGCTTGTGCCCGGCGCCACTTCGACGCCTGGCTGGCATAATCTTGCGAGCTCTGAGGAGAGCCACGAGGAAATGATCGCGTTCGTGAAGTCGACGACACCGCTCGGACGGCTTGGCGGTCCGGAGGAAGCTGCGCGGGCCGCTCTTTTCCTTGCCTCAGATGACAGTAGCTTCGTTACGGGGAGCGAGCTTTTTGTCGATGGTGGTTCGGCTCAAATTTAACAATGCGCGGCGCGCCGACATCGATCCCGCGCAATCCAATGCCGTCCTGCGTTTCTTACAGGGATCCACACTATGTCACGACCTCCCTTACCCCCGTTCACAGAGCAGACAGCCATCGAGAAAGTGCGACTGGCCGAGGATGGTTGGAACACTCGCGAACCCGCCAAGGTCGCGCTCGCCTATACGATTGACAGCACCTGGCGAAACCGCGCCGAGTTCATCAATGGACGCGTCGAGATTGAGGCCTTTCTTGCCCGGAAATGGACGCGTGAACTCGACTACCGGCTGATCAAGGAGCTCTGGGCCTTCACCGGCAACCGGATCGCGGTGCGCTTCGCCTACGAGTTCCATGACGACAGCGGCACGTGGTTCCGGGCTTACGGAAACGAGAACTGGGAGTTCGATGGAGACGGGCTGATGCGCCGACGGCTCGCCTGCATCAACGAGCATCCGATCGCAGAGGCGGATCGCAGGTTTAAATGGCCTCTCGGCCGGCGCCCAGACGACCACCAGGGTCTCAGCCATTTCGGGTTCTGAGGATGGCAGCCCCTGTGTCGCGGGGAGAAGTCGACCGCTGCGATACACTTCCGGAGCTACATCGTCATTGGCCCCGCGCAAGCAGTTCGGTCGGCAAGCCATCGGGCTCATCGCCTCGCGCCAATGAAGGAGGATCGCATGCAAGCAACCCTAGCCTGCGCCTTCGCTGTCATCACCGTCACGTTCGGCGTATTGGCCTACGTTTCTGCACAGGTCCCAACGGAAGGGGGATCACCCAATCTATGATGTGACGCTTCCCGAAGGATATCGCGACTGAAAGCTCGTCAGCGTCGCCCAATGCCCTGACGCAGGAGACCGGGCTGGCGGTGGCGAGCACGACCTACACGCTCTTGCCTAGTCAGCAGAGCGCTCTGGAGGCGGTCCTCGAAGATCAGCTGATCCTGCAGCATGCCTGCGAGGCCGAAACCTCCATGATGATGGCCGTAAGGCCCGATCTGGTTCGGGCCGATCGGTTGGGGGAAGCATTTCAACCCGGGTACAGCAAAGGCGATGTATCACCGCTCAACGATCCCCTGCTGCTTTGGACCTCCTTCAAGGATTTCTGCCCCAGCGGCGTTCGCGGCGACGCCCGGCGCGCTTCGGCGAAAAAGGGCGAGCGCATCCGCACGATTGCGGCGGAGCTGCTGGCCGCGAAACTCATCGCCGGCGAACCGTGGAGCAGGCAGGGAGAGGCTGCGTGATGGATATTGCAATCAGAAATGTCGAGCGCCGCGACTTCGAACAATGGCGGGCGTTGTGGGACGGCTATAATAGTTTCTATGGCCGAGCTGGCCAGACCGCGCTGCCGGGCGACATCACACCGACCACCTGGGCACGTTTTTTCGACTCCTACGAGCCGGTCCACGGTCTGATCGCGGAGTGTGCCGGCGAACTCGTCGGCATCATGCACTACATCTTCCATCGCAGCACGACGATGATCGGGCCGGCCTGCTATCTGCAGGACCTGTTCGCGCGAGAGGCCGCAAGGGGCAAGGGCGTCGGCCGGAGGTTGATCGCTGGCGTCTACGAGCGTGCTGGCCATGCTGGTGCCCGGCGCGTCTATTGGCACACGCATGAAAGCAATGCGACCGCACGCGGGCTCTATGACGATGTCGCCTTGCGCTCTGGCTTCATTGTCTATCGCAAGGACCTGGCCTGATTCCGGCATTATCCGCCTACACGGGAGAGAGCGATCGGACCGGAGTGCGCTCTCTCGAAACTGCGCTGCACGGCTCTCGATGGGTGAGAGCTTTCGTGTCCCGCTTGAAACCAGGCACATCACGGTCTCCGACCCGAAACGGGAAGCGCGTGGCTCTGCCGCTACTTCGCAGCGGCCCCGTTCCCGGCCAGCCCGTTGCGCGGCAAGCGACTATTCAGAACGAAATGGGCGACGAGCCCGATGATCAGCCCCCAGAACGCTCCGCCAATCCCAAGCAGCTTAATGTTCGCTGCCGAGGCCAGGAAGGTGATAAGCGCTGCTTCGCGGGACGTCGGATCGGCCATCGCTCCCGCAAGGCTTCCGCCAATCGTCCCCAGCAACGCCAGGCCAGCGAGCGTGGTGATGAAGGCTGCCGGAAACGCCATGAAGACGGCAGCGAGCGTGACACCGAAGATCCCCACGAGCACATAGAAGCAGCCCGCCGCGATACCCGCGATCCAGCGCTTCGACGGATCGATGTGAGCTTCTTTGCCCGTAGCGATTGCAGCTGTGATCGCTGCGATGTTGAAGGCATGGGACCCGAACGGAGCCATGACGAGCGAGCCGAGGCCCGTCACGGTGACGATCGGGTTGGCGCTGGTCTTGAAACCGTCATTCCGGAGCACGAGCATCCCCGGCATGTATTGACCGCTCAAAGTGATCAGGAAGAGCGGCAGCGCGATCGACAGGAGAGCGTTCAGCGAGAAAGCCGGCATGGTGAAGACGGGCATCGCGAAGGCCGGCTTCAGCCCCGACAGATCGACGCGTCCCTGTATGAGCAGGAGCCCCAGTCCGATGACCAGGATGCCGACCACGGCATAGCGCGCTGAGAACCGCTTCAGCACCACGTAGGCGACGATCAGCAAGCCAACGAGCAGCGGATCGATGCTCGCACTGCCGAACGCGCCGATGCCGAATTGGAGCAGGATACCGGCCAGCAAACCGGAAGCGATACCCGGCGGGATCAACGGGATAACTTTCTCGAAATAGCCCGACAGCCCCAGCGCGACGAAGGCCGCTGCCGAGACCATGTAGGCTCCGACGGCTTCGGCATAAGGCGTGCTGCCGAGCGCGGCGACGAGAAAACCAGCCGCTGGCGTCGACCAGGCTGTGATGATTGGCTCTCGGTAGCGCCAGCTCAGAAATAGACCCGTCACTCCCACGCCGATCGAGACAGACCAGACCCAGGAAGCTGTCAGTTCGGGGCTCAACCCTGCGACCTTCGCGGCTTGGAAGACCAGAATGAAGGTGCCGCCATAGTTGACGATAACGGAGATCAGGCCAGCGACTACTGGATGCGGCAGGTCGTTCAAGCGAATGGAAGAAGATGCAGTGCGAGGCGACATGATCCTGAAAAAACCTCCTGGAGCCCCGCGCGCGGGACGGCAAACCGTATTGACACATAGCCAGTGAATGGCTCGGTGTTCCCATCCATTTTGATCAAGGGGTTCAGACCATTTGTTCAGGCATTCCCAGTTGGAATCCGCGAAGGCGTGGATCGCTCATCCTGCTCACGCGGCCATGCCCCTGCATGAGCGAATCCAGCGCGCCATTCGGCAGCTGATCGTCGATGGCGCGCTTGGACCGGGAAAGCCTTTGCCAGCCTCGCGAGCCCTCGCCGCATCGCTGGGCGTGTCGCGGGATACCGTCGAAGCAGCATATGGCCGGCTTCATGCCGAAGGCTTCATCGAGCGCCGTGTCGGCAGCGGTAGCTTCGTGGCACAGATCTCGGAGTTCACGGCCGGCCATCGGGCCGTTCGAAGGGAAGCTTTACTGCGCCACCAGGCTCCCAATCTCAGCAAGCGCGGAAATGCAATGTTCAGCAGCGGCGGGGGGCGCGAGATGCTGTCGCCGCGGCCTTTCGCACCCGGGGTTCCGGAAACCCGGACCTTTCCACTTCAGCTCTGGGAGAGGCTGGAACGGCAGGTCCGGAGGGAGGCCGGAACCCAGGCACTGGCACATTCCGATCCGCAAGGGACCGAAGCGCTGCGCCGTGCCATCGCCGATTACGTGAACGTCGAACGCGGCGCGCGCGCCACGGCGGACCGGGTGCTGGTTCTCACCAGTTCACAGCAGGCCATGATGCTGTGCGCGAACATGTTGCTTGATCCTGGCGACCGGATTTTCATCGAAGACCCCGCCTATTACGGCGCCCGCAAGGGGTTCGATGCAGCCGGGCTGGAATGCGTTCCGATCCGGGTGGATCCACAGGGGATCGCCATCGAGCAGATCCTGGCTGCCTCCCGCAAGGCGAAAGCGGTTTCCCTGACGCCGTCCCACCAGTTCCCGACCGGCGCGACTCTGGCGCTGGACCGGCGCCTGGCTTTGATCGAATGGGCCGCGCGGCATCAGGCCTGGATCATCGAGGACGATTACGACAGCGAATTCCACTATGCAGGCAAGCCGATGGCCTGCGTGCAAGGGCTCGATCGCCATGACCGGACGATCTATATTGGCACCTTCACTAAGTCGCTCTTTCCGGGCCTGCGGATCGGCTATGCCGTACTGCCGCCGCAACTGGTGGAGCCAATGACCGTCGCGCGCACTCTCCTCGATGGGCATTCCGCCCCGATGGCCCAACTGACGCTGGCCCGGTTCATCGAGGGCGGGCATTTCGGTGCCTATGTCCGCACCATGCGCGGCATCTATGCGCAGCGGCTCGATACGCTTGCAGATCTCGTCCGTAAGCACTTGGCCGACTTTATCGAGCCGCGCGTCCCCATCGGCGGGCTACAAATGCCTTGCCTACTGACGGGCGATCTATCCGAACGCATCGCCATCGATGCAGGGCGACGTTCCGGCATCGAGCTCCTGGGATTGTCCGCACTTCATGCCAGAAGCGATGCTGCCGCCGGGTTCCTAATGGGCTTTGCCGCCTATACGCCCATGGAGATCGAGATCGCGGTCAGGAAGCTGGTGCATGCGTTCCGGGCGATCGCCAAACCATAGCGCCAACTCGGGGCGGCAGCATTTTCCAGTCGGACGGCCCGAGCGCCGTTCCGTTTCGGTGTTCGATGACGCGGGTCATGTGGGCAGTAAGCCGAGAGCTGGAAGAACGCCTCGAGAAGCTGCTTGATCCATGCGGGGTGAGGCGCTCGTCACGATGCGGCCTGGCTTTCCAGCATCATGCCGACAGGGATGCTTTTCGTCCCGTCCATCGGGGGATCATCGGATAGATCGGTCGTCCCGCCCTAAGGGCCGCCGGTCGATTCTCAATGCCAGGATTCTATGGTCATTGGTGCACAATTAATGCAGCGGTGTCCCAAAGCATTTGCGGAAAGCCTTTGCATCGACCGCATCGGGAAAACTTACACGGATCCGCCGATGATATGGCTCCCAGAGGATGCGAGCCTGATGAGGAATTATGGCGCTCAATTAGCCATAGCCCGATGGCAAAGAGGCGCTCGTTCAGCGTGGCTGTGTCGAGGGGCAAGTCGACGTCGAAGTCGCCCTTGAGCCCAACCGGGGTCGTTACGGCGACGACAGCCTGATGCATGTCGCCCTCCTGCTTTTCAGGTGCGGATCGCGTTACGTTACGCCTGCCTTTCCGGCGTTTCCAACCACTCGGCGTAGGGCGTGTTCTTCACGAGATGGCGATTGAGGTCTGGGGCTCCGTCGCTCCACCAGACCGGCCCGCTCTCACCGACGGCGACCTTGGCGGAATCGACGCGAGCGCGTGCGGCTTTCAACTCGCCGTTTCCGCGCTTGGCTTCTTTGACAGCCCGCCGAGCATCCATCAGTTCGGCAACAAGCTGATGACGGCGGTCTACTGGCAGGTCAGGATTGGTGGATCGCCAAATAGCGACAATCCGGTGTCGCAGGACAGGCGGCCCTATCCTTCATGACCGGCGCGCGATCCTCCGTACGGATCTTGGAAGCCCAGCGCCTCAGGATTGGTACACATCCATCCGGTGCGCCTGGCAGTCGCACTCAAGACACAACACGCCTTAATGCGAGCGTTACCATTCTCCGCCACATTGAATTGTCCAGCAATCGCGCCCCCTCATTTGGACGAGAGTTCACGCCAGTGAAGACGGATACCGCAAGGCCGGCTGGCCGATTGCTGGCGCCCGACATGCGCGAAACCATCGCCAAACGTGCCCGCCTGATGGCCTGGAGTGGCCTGGTCGCCGCCGCCATCATTGCGGTGACTGCCGGCTTTGCGCTCTGGCAGGGGCGCCAGACAGCAACCGACGTATCACGGCAGCAGCTCAGTACGCTCGCGGCGCTGCTCTCTGAACAAACCCACCAGACGCTCGCGACTGCAGATCTGGTGTTGCGCGGCTGGTCCGAAGCCGCCAGTGAGACCGATATCGCGTCGCCTGGCGATATTCGTACGAAGTTCGGCACGCGCCAGAATTTCGATGCTTTGATTGAGCGCACTCGCGCAATTCCGCAGATCGCAGCGGTGACGATCGTCGATATCAACGGCGAAGTCGTCAACTCGACACGGTCCTTTCCCCCACCCGCGGTCAGCCTGAAGGGCAGAGAATCCTTCCTGGCCCATATGGCCGATCCTGCGCTTGCGCTGCATTTGGCCGCCCCCGTCCTCGGCCAAAGCGCGTCAGGGGGGACGATGGCCTTGTCCCGCAAGATCAAGAACAGGAGCGGAGCCGTGGTCGGCCTTGCCATGGCCGAAATCGAGACTGGCTTCCTGAGTACCTTCTACGACAAAGCGCGGGCCGATCCGCTTGTCCATGTCGCGCTCTTTCGCCGTGATGGCGTGTTACTTGCCAGCCTGCCGAACAATGACGACGCTGTCGCTCTCTCGCCCGCCGGCCGTTCCGTCCTGTTCCACGACCTGCCCGAGGCGGCCGAATCCATCGGAACCCTGTTCGTCGGGACCCAGATTGCCGGCCGTCGAGACAGCGAGCAGGGGCTGATCTTAGTGCAGGCTGTTCGCGATTACCCACTCCAGATCAGTATCGCGGCGCCTGGAGAGTTGGTCTTTCAGTACTGGAAGAAGCGCGCGCTGCTCCTCGGAAGCATCGTCACCTTCTTCGTCTTTATGATTAGCCTCCTGACCATCTGGATCGCCAAGTTACTACGGCAGCACGGTGTCGTGCTTTCTGAACTAGCTGCTTCCGAAAAGACGGCCTCCGATCACATGCAGGAACTACAGCTCCGCGACGCGCGCGAGTCCCTGCTGCGGCGCGACGCCGCCATGAAATCCCGCGTGACAGCCTTCGACGCGCAATTGCGCAGTTCGCTCGACCGGCTCGGCCGTATGATCGAAAGTGTGGCGAGCCTGTCGCAGAGCATGATGGCGGCGGCCGGGCACGCGCGCCAAGGCAGCGAGCGGGCCGAGGTGGTCTCCAGCCGCGCAGCCGACCATGTCGCCAGCGTTGCTGCCGATGCCGAGAGCATTTCCAGCGCGGGGCACGAGATCGCGGCGCGCGTGGCGGCCTCGGTGAGCACCGCAGCCGACGTGATCGCGGAAGCCGACCAGACCGACCTTGCCATCGCGCAACTGGCGGAAGCGACGAACCAGATCGACAGCGTCTCAGCGCTGATCCGCGAAATCGCCAGCCAAACCAACCTGTTGGCGCTCAACGCCACGATCGAGGCGGCTCGCGCCGGCCAGGCTGGCCGTGGCTTTTCGGTCGTCGCCTCCGAGGTGAAGTCGCTGTCTGCGCAGACAAGCGGCGCGACCAACGAGATCAGTCGCCAGATCGAGGCGATCCAACTGGCGAGCCAACGCTGCATCGAGGCACTCCAGAGTATCCGGGGTCGGATGCTGGGCGCGCGCACGAGCGGTCAGGGTGTCTCCGACGAGATAGCCAAGCAAAGCCGCTCGACCACCCAGATCGCGTTGACCATCCGGGCGGCCGCAGACGATGCGCAAGGTGCTCTATCCAGCGCCAGGGCCGTGCGCCAGGCGACCGACTTGTCCAACACCAGCGCGACCGAGGTGATGGCGCTTGCTCGCGACCTCGATGGCGAAGCACGGCGGATCAGAAGTCAAGTCAGCGAGTTTTTCGGGGCACTCGACGCCGCTTAGCCGGACCCTGCCAACGGGACGGTTCGGCGCGGGGCGAGGAAATTCGGGCGGGATTCCGCTCGCCGGCCCCGGCGCAAGAAGCCGAGCTCGCGCGACGTCACGAGTGATGCCGCCAAAATTGCCGGTGACGAACGATAGGACGAGGATACCGAAGATATCGAGGCGGCGATTGACTGCGGCAACCGCCCCGCTGATCGCGAGTACGAAGGTGCCGCCCAGATCGAGAATTCGCACAAAGGTTTCGATGGCGATCATGACGAATCCGCCCGCGAAATCCTGGCACATCCGGACGAAAGCACCGAACAGCATTCAAATGAGACCGATCTCCAATGCAACCTCTGATGGTCCGCCTCAGTCAAAGAATGGCTTCGTGTCGGCCGGATCTCGAATAGGCAAAACAGTTTAAAGGTAAACGGCGATCGCCTTCTGGTCCTCCCCGGTCAGCTGGCGCCACTTCGAGATGCAGGACGGGCTGATCTGCACCGCAATCATCTAGGAACGATGTGGACGCGCTCCTTGGACCACCGGATGCCACAGCGCTCCCCCGAGCGAGCACTGGCATGTCGAGGCCTGGCACGCGGGCGCGCAGCTCCTGACCGGCGCTCTTGCCGATGACCAGGAAGCTGTCGCCGTAATTGACGATCTCGCCGACGGTGAGCCGATGTTTTCGGGAGACTGCTCTTCTTTGGAGAGGCGGATGGTCTCCAGCCGCAGGAGCACGTGGACTGGAGTGCCCGGAGTGAGATCGTCGCGTCCGGCCGCGATCGAGCCGAAACCTGGCATGGCCCTTCAGGGCTCAGGTCCATTGCGCCGCTGGATCGGAGCGCGGGACAGCGCTGCTTGTTCGCGTCTGCCCGGATCGGGCCGGCACCGACGGCGAAGATTTCGCCGTCGTCGAGCCTCTCCGCGATGCAGCGCCGCACGGTCGTCTTGAATAGCTCTCTCGAGAGATCGCTCTCGCGGAAGCGGCCGTGCCGGTTTTTCGAGAAAGTCGAGTGTTCGGGCACATCGCCTTCGAACCCGAGCCGGCAGAACCACCGATAAGCGAGGTTCAGATGCACTTCTGCGTGGCAACCTCAGGAATTGAGCCAATTCGGCTCAATCCTCGCGCGCAGACAGCCGCGCAAAGGTGTCGAAATCAGTGGCGATCCGCGCGTGGATCGAGCCAGTCTCGCAGCCAGTCGCCCAGGAGATTGACGCTTAGTACCGTGAGCATCAGCGCCAAGCCGGGCAGGGTGATGATCCACCACGCGCTGGCGATATAGGTGCGCCCGTCCGCCAGCATCCGGCCCCAGCTCGGGGAGGGCGGTTGGATGCCGAGGCCGAGGAAGCTCAGGCCCGCTTCGAGCACGATGGTGCGCGCGAGTTCGAGCGTCGCGACCACCAAGACCGGCGTCAGGACATTGGGCAGGATGTGGCGCAGCAGCAGGCGGGCATGGCCCGCCCCCATGGCCAGCGACGCCTGGACGAATTCCCGTTCCCGGACCGTCAAAACCTGGGCCCTGATGATGCGGGCGTAGCGGACCCAGCTTGTCAGGGCGAGCACGGCGATCAGGTTGTGCAGGCTGGGGCCAAGCGCGGCGACGACCAGAAGCGCCAGCAACATCAGCGGAAAGGCGAGCTGGATGTCGACCAGTCGCATCAGCACGCGGTCATACCAGCCGCCGAAATAGCCGGCGACGAGCCCGAGCAGCACGCCGACGATGCCGCCGAGAATCACGGCCGAGCCTGCGATCGTCAGGGTGACGCGGCTGCCAGCGATGATGCGGCTCAGAATGTCGCGACCGAGCTGGTCAGTGCCGAACGGATGGGCTCCCAGCCCGGCCCAGGAGAGCGTCGGCGCCAGCATGCGGGCGCGCAGGTCGCCGCGCGTCGGGTCGGGCAGGCCGAGCCAGGGGCCGGCAAGGGCCAGCGCCAGCAGCAGGATCAGCAGTCCGGCGCCGAGCAGCCCCAACCAGTTCGCGCGCTGGCGGTGCAGGAACGAGAAAAGTCTCATGACGCCTGCCGGATGCGCGGGTCGATCAGGGTGTAGAGCAGGTCGACCAGAAGATTGACCACGACGAAGATCGTCGCGACGACGGCGACACCGGCCTGGACGACCGGAAAATCCTTGGTCTCGATCGCCTGCACGATCAACCGCCCGACGCCCGGCCAGGCGAAGACGGTCTCGGTCACGGCGGCGCCGCCGAGCAGCTCGCCGGCCAGGATACCGGTCATGGTCACCACCGGGATCAGCGAATTGCGGCCGACATGCCAGATATAGACCCGACGCGGTGCCAGGCCCTTGGCGTAGGCGGTGCGGACATAGTCGTCGCGCATCACGTCGAGCATGGAGGATCGCAGCAGGCGCGCGATGCTGGCCGTCGTAAAGCAAGCCAATGTCACGGAGGGCAGGACAAGGTTCTGCCATTCGCCGTAGCCACCCGTCGGAAACCAGCCGAGTTGCACCGCGAATAACAGAATCAGCATGATCCCGAGCCAGAAGGAGGGCGTCGCCTGGCCGAGCAGTGCTACCAGCAGGACCAGCCCCTCGATTGCGGAACCTCGATAGATCGCCGCGAGCGCGCCGGCCAGACCGCCGACCAGCACGCCGATCGACAGGGCGCAGCCGGCGAGGAGCGCCGTCGCGGGAAGCCGTTCGAGCACGACGTCGAGCGCCGGGCGGGCGAACTAAAAGGACTGGCCGAAATCGCCCTTCAACGCATGGAGCAGGAAGGTCAGATATTGCTGTAGAAGCGGCTGGTCGAGCCCGAGCTGCATGCGCAGCTCCTGCAATTGCGCCTCCGTCGCGCCGATCGGCAGCAGCAGCACGGCGGGGTCGCCGAGCAGCCGCGAGACGATGAAGACGATCGTCACCACGCCCCAGATCGCGATCAGGCCTTCGCCGAGGCGGGAGGTCAGGTGGCGCGGCATCCGGCGGCCTCCTTCGTCACGACGGTCCTCAGAGCTTCAGCCCGTAGATCTCCACGGCGGCCTGCCGCGAGATGCGCTCCTCGCGCAGGTCGCGCTCGACCAGCGCACGGTCGCGCTGCTTCGGATCGCCGAAGCCGCCCCCGCCGGCCGCCACCATGCCGACCCATTCGCCCGGCTGCAGGATGCCGGCGCGACGGTCGAGCGGCTTGGCGCCGGGCGACAGCTCGACGCGGGCGGTGAGGCCGTCCTGGCCGCCCTTGAGGCCAAAGGGGGGCACGATGCTGTTGGTGCCGCCGGCCGAGATGCGGGCGGTGTGGTCGAGCATCTCGACGCGCCGCCGCAAGGTCATGCCGCCGCGGTATTCGCCTGCGCCGCCGGAATCCTGCACCAGCTCGTAGCACTTCACCATGACGGGGTGCTCGATCTCGAGCGCCTCGATCGGCAGGTTGGCGGTGTTGGTCGTGTTCACCTGCACGCCGTCGAGCCCGTCCTTGTCGGCGCGCGCGCCCATGCCGCCGCCATGCATCTCGTTATAGACGTAGAAGCGGCCAGTGCGCGGATGGATGCCGCTGGTGGTCAGCAGCGTGCCGCCGGTCGAGGCTGCGGCGATGCGTTCGGGCACCACATCGGCGAGCGCGGCGAAGATCATGTCGACGAGGCGCTGGCCGATATCGGTGCGGCTGTAGACGGCCGCCGGCGGCGTCGAATTGAGCACCGAGCCCAGCGGAGCGGAGACATGGATCGGCCGGTGAAAGCCGGCATTGGCCGGCAGATCGGGATCGACGATCGCCTTCACCGCGAAATACACCGTGGCGAGCAGCGCCGTGTAGACCATGTTGATCGGCGCGCGTACCTGTGGCGGCGCGTCGGGGAAGTCGATGGAGATCTCGTCGCCCTTGACCTCGATCACGACCTTCAAGTCCATTACGCCATCGACGAGGTTGCTGTCGAAGTCGTGGCGGAAGCTGTAGGTGCCGTCCGGAATCTGCGCGATGCCGGCGCGCGTGCGCCGCTCGGTATAGTCGAGCACCTGCGCGCCGGCGGCACGCACCGTCTCGGCGCCGTATTTGTCGCAGAGCGCCTGGTAGCGCTGCACGCCGAGGCGGTTGGCCGCCATCTGGGCCCGGAAGTCGTTGATGCGCTCGCGCGGCACCTGGCAATTCAGCAGGATGAGCTGCATCAAATCTTCCTGCAGCACGCCCTCGCGATAGAGCCGCACCGGC
Source organism: Allobosea sp. 10L422 (assembly GCF_056395345.1). Taxonomy (NCBI): domain Bacteria; kingdom Pseudomonadati; phylum Pseudomonadota; class Alphaproteobacteria; order Hyphomicrobiales; family Alloboseaceae; genus Allobosea; species Allobosea sp. 10L422. The sequence continues at coordinate 208,147 of NZ_JBFTJI010000007.1, read as the reverse complement.
GGGATGCGCAAACCTTCCTGGAAGATATGGGCGTGGCCGCGGTCGACGAAGTCGGAGTGGTGGGCGAGGTTCGTCACCCAGGCGACGAGCTTGTCGCCATGGAAGATCGGCTCCAGGAAGACGATATCGTTGAGATGCGTGCCGCCGCCGGTATAGGCGTCGTTGCCGACGAAGACGTCGCCGGGCCTGACCGTCGAGAGGTCGTGGTTCTTGAAGACGTGGTCGGCGATGCCGAGCAGCGAGCCCAGATGCACCGGGATATGCTCGGCCTGGGCGATGGTATGGCCTTGGGCGTCGAACAGCGCGGTCGAGCAGTCCTGCCGCTCCTTGATGTTGGTCGAATAGGCCGCACGGATGATGGCCTTGCCCATCTCCTCGACGATGGTGGTGAGTGCGCTGCCGATGACTTCGACGGTGATCGGATCGAGCTGTGTCTTGACTGTGTCCAGCATGGTCAGCCCTCGAGGATGAGGTTGAGATGGGCATCGACCGTCGCGACCTGCCCGGGCAGGACGAGGGTGGTCGAATCCATCTGGTCGATGATGGCGGGGCCGGCGACCCTGTGGCCGGGGCCGAGCCGTTCGCGGTCGTAGATCGGGCAGTTGGTGAAGCCGCCGGTCTCCGGCAGCCAGACGTCGCGATGGGTGGTGACGGCCGCTTCCACTGGACCAGCCGCCGGGGGATAAGCCTTGAGGTCGGCCTTCGGCACAAGGCCGACCGCCTCGATGCGCAGGGTCGTGACCTGCACCGGCTCCTCGGTGGCGACGTAGCCATAGACCTGCTTGTGGATGCGCTCGAACTCCGCGCGCAGCGTCACGAGGGCGGCCGCGTCGATCGGGCCGGCGGGGCAGGGCACGGTGAGCTCGTAACCCTGGCCGCCATAGCGCATGTCGAGCGAGCGGATCAGCGAGCGCCGCTCCTCGGGGATCGCCTCCTGCGCGAACCAGTCTTGCCCGCGCTCCTCGAGACCGGCGAAGCCGCTCTCCATGCCCGGCACGCCGGCTTCGCTCAGAGGCAGGAGCCGCGTCAGCGAGAGATTGGTGCGCAGATCGGTCAGCAGCAGGCCAAGCGCGCACATGATGCCCGGATATTTCGGGACGACGAGGCGCGGGATCTCCAGCTCGCGGGCGAGCCTGGAGGCATGGATCGGGCCGGCGCCGCCGAAGCCGAGCATGACGTAGTCGCGCGGATCGTAACCGCGCTCGACCGAGATCACGCGGATGGCCTTGGCCATGTTCGCTATGACGACGCTGATGATGCCCTGGGCCGTCTCCATGACGCCGAGGCCGAGCTGGTCGGCCAAGCGCCCGATCGCGGCCTTGGCGCGGGCCTGGTCGATCTTCATGCGGCCGTTCAGGAGATGCGTCGGGTTCAGCACCTGCAGCACGACATTGGCGTCGGTGACGGTGGGTTCCTCGTTGCCGCGCCCGTAGCAGACCGGGCCGGGATCGGCGGCGGCGGAGCGCGGGCCGACCTTGAGCAGGCCGCCGGCATCGATATGGGCGATCGAGCCGCCACCGGCGCCGACGGTGTGGATGTCGAGCATCGGCAGCTTCAGCGGATAGCCGTGCACGACGGCATCGTTCGACATCTGCGGCCGTCCGCGGTCGATCAGCGAAACGTCGGTCGAGGTTCCGCCCATGTCGAAGGTGATGATGTTGTCGAAGCCGGCGAGCCCGCCGACCGAGAGCGCGCCGATGACGCCGGCCGCCGGCCCCGAGAGCACGGTGCGGGCCGGGAAGTTCTGCGCCACCTCCGACGAGATCACACCGCCATTCGACTGGGTCAGATGCGGGTGGGCGTCGATGCCGATCTCAGCCAGCCGGGGCTGGAGCTTCGAGAGATAGGACTTCATGATCGGGCCGAGATAGGCGTTCACGACCGTGGTCGAGAGCCGCTCATATTCGCGGAACTCGGGCGCGACCTCGTGCGAGATCGAGACGAAGGCGCCCGGCATCTCCTGGGCCAGGATCTCCTTGACGCGCTTCTCATGCGCCGGCTCGACGAAGGAGAACAGGAAGCAGACCGCGACCGTCGTGATGCCGTCCGCCTTGAGCTTGCGGGCGGCGGCGCGCACTTCCTCCTCGTCGAGCAGGGTGTGGATGCTGCCGTCGAAGCGAACGCGCTCGCTGACCTCGAGGCGCTTGTCGCGCGACACCAGGATGCGCGGCTTCTGCGTCTGGATGTCGTAGAGGGAATCGCGCTTCTGACGGCGCAGTTCCAACACGTCGCGAAAGCCCTTGGTGGTGATCAGACCCGTTTCGGCGCCGCGCCCGACGATCAGCGCATTGGTAGCGACCGTCGTGCCATGGCCGAAATAGACGACGTCGACCTTCTGCCCCGTTGCCTTGGCAACTTCGGCGACGCCCTGCTCGATGCCGCCGGCAATGCCGAGCGAAGGGTCCTGCGGTGTGCTCGACACCTTCCAGACATGGATCTCGCCATGCGTCTCGTCGAACATGCAGACATCGGTGAAGGTGCCGCCGGAATCGACGCCGACGCGCAGCTTCAAGGTGGTTTCGTCTTGAACGGTCATGACTTTGTCGCGATCCGGTTGATCGGAAATTCAGGCAAGGTTCCGCCGTCGATGGGCCGGTGAAGCCCGCCGCTCGGGTCGTTCTGTCACTGTCAGCGCGTCTTGATGTCGATCGCGCGTACCCAGTCGTCGCCGCGCGCCTGCCATGCGATGCCTTTGGACTGGGCGTAGGTGATCGGCGTGAAGAACATGAAGATCGAGGGCGAGTCCTCGCAGAGCTGCTTGGTGAGCTTGCGGTAGAGCTCGGTGCGCTTGGCCGCGTCATTGGTCGAGCGGGCAGCCTGGGCGGCTTCGTTGAAGCTCACGTTCTCCCAATAGGATTGCGGGTTCTCCTTCTCCCAGAAGTTCAGGAGCCCGCCGGCATCCAGCGTCGGCCATCCCAGGCCGAAATAGGCGGCGTCGCCAAGGTTCTTGCCCACGATGTACTTGTTCATGAAGGCGCCGAATTCCATCTCGCGCAGCTTCACGGTAACGCCGATCTCGCCGAGCTGGGAGGCGACGACTTGGGCGATGTCAGAGGCCTGGATGTAGCGCCCGGTCGGAACTTCGAGATCCATGGTCAGGCCGTTGGCGAAGCCGGCTTCGGCCAGCAGCTTCTTGGCCTGCGCCGGGTCGTAGGTGATCGGCTTGAGATCGGGATTGTAGCCGAAATAGACCGGTGAGAGCGGCTGGCAAGCACTGACCTGGGCCAGCCCGTCATTGATCGCCTTGCGATCGATGCCGAGATTGAGCGCGCGCCAGAGCTTGGGATTGTCCTTGAAGGGTGCCTTCAACGCGTTGAGCTTGATGAACATGCCGCGCGTGCCGGCGACGGAGCTGGCATCGGCCTTGCCACCGGCCTTGATGCGCGCGATCTCGGAGGTCGGGAAGGCGGTGATCAGGTCGACATCGCCGGCCTCCAGCGCCGCGATGCGCGAGGAATCTTCTGGAATGATCCGGAAGGTGACGTTGTCGAAGGCGGGTTTCTCGCCCCAGTAGTCCTTACGCGCCTTCAACACGACGCGGTCGCCGCTGGCAAAGCGCACGAGCTCATAGGGCCCGCTGCCGAGTGCAGCAACGGAGGGGTTGTACTCCCCCGTCCATTTCGGGGGCATCAGGAGGAACATCGACATCTGGTCGGGCAGGTCGGGATAGGCGCCCTTGGTGTCGAATTCGACGACGGTAGGCGAGACGACCTTGACCTCGCTGATCGCTGCGAACCACGGCTTGTTGCGCGCGCCGGTCTTCGGATCGAGCACGCGCTCGACATTCCACTTCACGGCCTCGGCATCGAGCTTTTCACCGTTCGAGAAGGTCACGCCTTCGCGCAGCGTGAAGCGCCAGGCCGTATCGCCGATCGCTTCCCATTCCGTCGCCAGACCGGGACGAAGTTTCAGGTTCGGACCGCGATCGACGAGGGGCGTATAAATATGCGCGGCGACGCTGAGATCCGTGCCGACGGTCGTCGATTTGTCGGGGTCGAGCGTGTTGACGTTGCTCGACAGGGCGATGGTCAGATCGCGCGCCGCCGCTGGCATGAGCAGGGCGGCTGAGCCGAACCCGAAAGCGAGGGTGGCGACGAGCCGGTGGGCGAAGGCCTTGTGCATGACAATCCCCTGTTCTTGACTTTGGCGCCAATCCTGCGTTCATGATTGGCATCTGTCAATCGCCCGTCTTAAGATGTTTTGCTCAATGAAGGTGCATCGGCAGAGGATTTCATCTCCGCCATCCCGGAGGGCCGTGCCAATGAATTGCGGTCCAGGGGCAACGCAGGTGAAGATGGTTGCGAAGATGCAGGGATTCGTCTGCGGAACATGGCGCTGATGACTTTGGATACGGGACAAAGCGGTAGGGCTGGCGCCGGCGCGCGTAGCGCGCGGACGGCCGGTGGCAGCGCGTCGCGGGCCCGCGAGCTCGCCAAGCTGATCGAGAAGGATATCAGCACCGGTCGCCTCAGCGCCGGTTCTTGGCTGAAGCAGGTCGATCTCGAGTCGCAATACAGCGCCTCGCGGCTTGATATTCGTCAGGCGCTCGACCGGCTCGAGGAGAAGGGCTTCGTCAAGCTGGAGGCCAATCGCGGTTACCGCGTCGAGACCTTCGACAAGGCGCGCTTCCGCAACGTCGTGACGATCCGCGCCATCCTGGAGGTCGCGGCCGCCGCCGAGGTGTTGAAATACATCGATGAGGCGGGGCTGGAGCGGTTGCGGCAGCGGGCCGACGATTTCGCCGATGCTGTCAGTGCCGGAACCGTGATCGCGCAGGAGGAGGCCAACTACGCCTTCCACGCTGCCATGCTCGAATTTTGCCCGAACGGCGATCTCGTCTCGATGATCTTCGACCTGCGCAGCCGCGTTCCAGTCACGCTGACGCGTGAAAAGAACACCGCAGCGCTGCTCGCGAACACGGTGCGCGAGCATTACGAGATCGTCGAATGCCTACTTCAACGCGATGGGCCCGGCCTTGAAGCCGTCGTCCATAAGCACGTGCTCGGCGGCCTCGAAATCGTCTGACACCATCAAAGGGGATCGAACCCATGCGCGTTGCCATCATCGGCTTCGGCGGGATCGGGCGCGGCTACAGCGCCTACCTGACCGCTCAAGGGCACGAGCCGGTCATCTGGTCGCCGAGCGGCGCGGCGCTTGCCGATTTCGCGGGCGACGCGATGTTGACCACCACGGGTAAGCTCGAAGCCGCCGTGCCGCCGCGCATCGCCCGCGATTGCGCCGAGGCGCTTGCCAGAGCCGAAACGATCATCGTCGCGGTGCAGGCCAACGGCTTCAAGACGGTGATCGACGCGATCGCCCCTCATCTCACGGCGGGGCAGACCGTCATCATCAGCGCCCATTGCTCGTTCGCCGCGCTCTATCTGCACCGACTGCTGAAGGCGCGGGGGATCGATATTCCGGTTGCCGCCTGGGCCACAACGGCTCTGACCGCGCGCAAGAGCGGGCCACGCAGCGTCCATATCTCCGGTATACGGGCGAAGCTCGACGTCGCCACCTTGCCGGTCCGCCACGCGGAGGCAGGCCTCGCAACCTGCCAGGCACTCTTCGGCAATCGTTTCGAGCTGCGCGAGGACGTGCTGGCCATCATGCTCAGCAATCTCAACCCTCCGGCCCATGTCGCCAATATGCTCGGCAATCTGACCCGCGCCGAGCGCGGGGAGGATTGGCCGAATTACGGCTCGATCACCCAGGGTGTGGGTCGCATCGTCGATGCCATGGATGGCGAGCGCCTGGCGCTCGCCAAGGCCTTTGGCCTTTCGGTCCGCAGCGTGCAGGACCACTATGTCCATTCCTTCGGCGTCGCGCCCGGGCCCGTCGGAGAGATGGCCGCGGCGGTCTACAAGAACCGTCCGGAGCTTCTTGGCCCGAAGACGTTGGATACCCGTTTCATCACTGAGGACGTCCCCTTCGGGCTAGTCCCTCTGGAAGCTTTGGGGCGGGTGATCGGCTTGCCGCTGCCCCTGCATGAGGCCGGCATCGCGCTGTTCGACGCGATCTGCGCCCGGAACTTCCGCGCCGAGAACGACTTGCTGCCCATGCTCGATCTAGAACTGCTGTCGGCAGCAGGGCTCCATCGGGAATTGCGCGGCGAATGAGTCGGGCGTAGCCGCGCCCGGATCTTCCACGACGGTATCGACCCGATCGTCCCATTATGAATGGCCCAGAGAGGGCTCCCCTGGTGGGAAGGTCCATTCCCGTCCACGGCTGTGAATGTCAGGTTTTGGTCGAGCGCCGAAGGCGCATCGCTCCCGAGCCAGGTACCCGGCATGATCTTCAATCACGACCAAGCCGGATTGCGGATTCCCGATTTCGAAGAAGTCGGTACACTCCGACGCAATCGGGTAACGCCCAGCAGACGTTCCTGTCGGGGGATACCGTCAGCGCGCCCGTTGGCGGCACAATGGCCGATTTCATGCGCCGCGCGGGGGTGACGCCAACCGACCTGGGTTGGAATTTTTGGTCAGGTGGGCCGTCGCGCATAGGTTTCTCCTTGTGCCACGTGCCTTGAACCATCAGCGGTCGATGTAGTTCCGGCGAGCGCTCAAAAGCGCCCGCCGCCAGCAATCAGGCGGGATTCTTCGCGCGCCCTCTTTTCGGAGTTGGCGCAGGCACAGGCGCGGCCTTCCGACGCCGCTGCCCGAGGCCCATGGATTTCGCAAGATTCGAGCGGGCTTCTGCGTAGGCCGGCGCGACCATCGGATAGTCGTTCGGCAGGCCCCACTTCGCCCGGTACTGTTCCGGGGCCATGTCGTAGGCTGTCCGAAGATGTCGCTTCAGCGACTTGAATTTCTTTCCGTCTTCCAAGCAGATTAGAAATTCAGGCTAATTGATTTCTTGATGGCGACAGCTGGAACGGCCTTTTCTTCGACGGCAGGCTCTTTCTCTCTGCCAAGATTAGTCAATGCAGCATGCGTGCTAGCAATCAATGCCGGCAGCTCAGACATCGGCACGCTGTTGTGCGCTACGAATGCAGATACGATGCTGGCGACGATGTCGACGATCGCTTCGTTATTTTCGGACAATCTTCAGTCTCCTGAGTCGCTGGTTCGACTTGCCCACTTCATCAATGAATACATTCGGTAAAGCAAGTTATTTCCATGGCAGCCGACATTGACTAATTACAACTTTTACTAGAATTGCGGGCATGGTAATTTAATCGCGCCCTTAAGCGGCGTCGCGCATCTGCAAATCGTATCCTCCGACAATTGGATTGTAATGAGCGTTGGCGCCGACGCGCTCGGCAGGCGCATTACCGGCATCTTGCGGGTATCGCTGTCGTCTCGATGCTCAAGGACATCCGCACAGTTGCGGATGACTGCACGAAAATCATGAAAACGCTGATGGTCGCGGATGTTAAAAACGGTGACCTTAGCAGCACCTTCGACAAATTCTTCGCGTGCAGTTCCAGGTCAATGACGGTCGATATCCGACACTCGACCGCGACGTCACAAGACGGTCACGGGCCCGGCGATATGTCGGCCGTCATGCAGTCATCATCGACCTTGACGAAGCATCGCTTCAACAGACACGGCTCGAGTTTCATCGAAGGCCAAGCCGTATCCCCCCTGCTTCGATTGCATGGCTTTACCGTTGCCGTGTCCGGCGCGATGCCGATCGTACGCGGCATCGACCTGTCGGTGGGGCGCGGCGAGGCGCTCGGCATCGTCGGCGAATCCGGCTGCGGCAAGAGCATTACCTGGCTTGCCGCACTGCGCCTGCTCGGGCGCAATGTGACGACCGGCGGGGAGGCCCTGCTCGACGGACGGGATATCGGCACGCTCCCCGAGCGCGAGCTGGCGCGGGTGCGCGGTGGCCGCATCGCCCTGATCTTCCAGGATCCGAGCAGTGCGCTGAACCCGGTGCAGCGCATCGGGACGCAGATCGCGGAGGTCCTCCGGCTTCATCGCGGCCTGACCGGAGAACCGGCCCGCCGCGAGGCGCTGCGCTTGCTTGACCGGGTCGGCATCGCCGACGGCACGCGCCGCCTCAAGCAATATCCGCATGAATTCTCGGGGGGAATGAACCAGCGCGTGATGATCGCGCTGGCGCTGGCGGGCGAGCCTGATGTGCTGGTCGCGGACGAGCCGACGACCGCGCTCGACGCCACCATCCAGGCGCAGGTGCTCGACCTGATCCGCGAGCTGCGGCGCGAGACCGGCATGGCGCTAATCCTGATCTCACACGATATCGGTGTCGTCGGCGATCTCTGCGAGCGGATCGCGGTGATGTATGCAGGGCGAATCGTCGAGACGGCGGCGACGCAGGACCTGCTCACCCGGCCGCGCCACCCCTATACGCAAGGTCTGCTGGCGGCACTGCCGACGCTCGACGGTCCGCGCCGGCGGCTGACGCCGATCCCCGGCACCGTGCCGGCCCCGGCCAGCATTCCGCCGGGCTGCGCCTTCGCGCCGCGCTGCCCGATCGCGATCGAGCGCTGCGGCGATGAATTGCCGGAACTGACGCTCGCGGCGCAAGACCAGCGCGCCGCCTGCCTGCGGCTCGACGAAGCGTTGCCGCCTCGCGGCGCCGCCTTTCCGGATCTGTCGGTGCCCGCGCCAATCGGGGCGACGGCATGACCATGCTTCTCGATGTCCGCGATCTCGCCCGCGAATACCCGGTCGCGACTGCCGGCGGAGCGCGCCGCATCCTGCACGCGGTCGACGGCGTGAGCTTCTCGCTCGAACGCGGGAAAACGCTCGGCATCGTCGGCGAATCCGGCTGCGGCAAGTCGACCACCGCCAAGCTCGCGCTCGGTCTGCTGCCGGCGACACGCGGGCGGATCAGCTTCGAGGGCGAGCCGGTGACCGGCTTGCGCGATCGCCAGTGGCGCGCACTGCGTCGGCGCATGCAGCTCGTCCATCAGGACCCGCTGGCCGCGCTCGACCGGCGCCTGCCAGTGGGTGAGCAGGTCGTCGAGCCGCTGGTCATCCATGGGCTGGAAGGCAACACCGGCGCGCAACGGCAGAAGGCGCTCGCGCTGTTCGATGCGGTCGGCCTGCGGACCGATCTGTTCGAACGCTATCCGCACGAGCTGTCCGGCGGGCAGCGCCAGCGCGTGGTGCTGGCGCGGGCGCTCGTGCTCGAGCCGGCGCTGCTCGTCTGCGACGAGCCGATCTCGGCGCTCGACGTCTCCGTCGCGGCGCAGGTGATCAACCTGATGCAGGACCTGCAGACCCGCTTCGGCATGGCCTATCTCTTCATCAGCCATGATCTCAAGGTCGTCCGCCAGATCGCCGACAAGGTTGCGGTGATGTATCTCGGCCGCATCGTCGAGCAAGGCCCGCCGGATGCGCTGTTCCACGCCCCGGCCCATCCCTACACAGAGGCGCTCGTCTCGGCCGTGCCGACGCCGTTGCGCGGGACGCAAGGGCGCATCATCCTGCAGGGCGACCCGCCGAATCCCGTCGACAGGCCCTCGGGCTGCGCCTTCCATCCGCGCTGTCCGCGCGCCGTGGCCCGCTGCCGGGAGGAGGTTCCGGTGCTCAAGCCTGTGGCTGACGGCCGCCTCGCCGCCTGTCATCTGGCAACCGCACCGACCGCGGCGGCCGCAGCCTGATCCGAAACGACGCCGACCCCGGAGACGAGATGAGCCGCCCTGACCAACCGACCGCCAACCGCGTCATCATTGCCGTCTTCGACGGTCTGCGGCCGGATCTCGTCACGCCCGAGCTCACGCCGAACATCATGCGCCTTGCCGCGCGCGGAACCTGGTTCCGCCGCGCGCGCAGCGTCTTTCCGTCGGTCACCCGCGTGGCGACGAGCTCGATCGCGGCCGGCGCGCCCCCGATCGTCCACGGCATCGTCGGCAATGCCTTCTATCATCGCGCGGCGATCCCCGAGAGGATGTTCGACACCAGCGATGCCGGCCTGATCCGCCGCGCCGAGGCGCATCATGACGGTCGCCTGCTCGCCGCCGACAGCTTCGGAGACGTGCTGGCCCGTGCCGGCAAGCGCATGGCGGTGGTGCATACCGGCTCGGCCGGCTCGGCGCATTTCATCAATCCGCGCGCCCGCGCCAACGGGCACTGGACCTTCTCGATGCACGGCGCCGGGGCGACGCAGACGCCGGAAGCGGTCGAAGCCGCGATCGCCCGTCTTGGCCCGCTGCCGGAGCGCGAATTGCCGCGGATGCAGGAACTCGCCTATGGCGGGCGGGTGATGACCGAGCTGGTGCTGCCTACACGGCCCGACGTCGCGTTGATCTGGTTCAACGAGCCGGATACGACCTTCCACTATCGCGGCCTCGGTTCGCCTGAGGCTATGGCTGGCCTTCGCGAGGCCGACCGAGCCTTCGGTGCGATCCTCGACTGGGTCGAGGCTCAGCCCGATGCGGAGCGTATCGCGGTGATCGCGGCCTCCGATCATGGGCAGATCTCGACCGGCACGGTCGAACCGCTGTTCGAGGCGGCGCAGCAGGCCGGCTTCGACCTCAGCGCGGAAAAGACAATCAACGGCGCCGCTATCGTGGCAACCGGCGGCATGAGCGGAGAGATCCGCCTGCGGGAAGGCGAGCACGCCGAGATCCAGCGCGTCGCAGCCTGGCTGATGGAGCATCCTGCCATCGGCCATGTCTTCTCGCGCGACCGCAACGGCGTCGAAGGCGAGATCGCGGGCACGCTCTCGCTGGGCCTTATGAACACGGGGCATGCCGAGCGCCAGCCGGAGTTGATGTTCATTCTGAAATCGACGCTCGACGCCGATCAATATGGGCTGCCCGGTCTCGGGGCGATGACGCCCGGCGACGTGCCACTCGGCGGCGGCATGCATGGCGGCATCAACCCGCATGAATTGAACACCGTGCTGATCCTCGGCGATGCCAGCGGCCAGGGCGCCGTCTCGCAGGAACCGGCCGGCATCATCGATATCGGGCCGACCGTGCTTGGCCTGCTCGGGCTTCAGCCCGCGGCGACGATGATGGGGCGCAATCTTGCCGTTCCAGCCCGCGAGGAGGGGCGTGAGCTTCGGCATTCGGCCGGCAGCGGCACCTTCGTCCAGCATGTCGATGTGGTCGAGCAGGACGGGCGGCGGTTTATTTTGGGTGGCGGGCAGTAGAGCTCGCTGGTTTCGAGGAAACCGCGCCGTCATTCCGAGGCAGGCCGCAAGCCTGAGCCCGGAACCCATGAACACGACCTCGCTCCAGTCGTCATGCTCGCCCTTGTGGCGAGCATCCGCGTCTTGAACACCGCATTGCACGAATGAAGACGTGGATGGTCGGCACAAGGCCGACCATGACGTATAGCGCCGCGCTTATCGGCTCGGGCCTGTGCCTACGGCGCAGCCCTGAAGCATAGTCGCTTTCAAACCTTGGCGAAGCTCAGATTGTCCGGGCGCAGATCCATGAAGTAGAAGGTCGTCGGCCGCCAGGCGATCGACTTCTTGATCGCGTAGGCCTCGCTCGGCTGGTAGAGGATCGTGGCCGGCGCCTCCTCCTCCCAGATGTCGAGCATCTCGGTGAACAGCGCCTTGCGCTTCACCGGATCGGTCTCGGCCTCCAGCGCCGTGCCCGCCTTGTTGAAGGCCTGCGCCGAGGTCCAGAACTTCGAGACCTGGATCTCGCCGGCCGGCCCCCAGGCCACCCAGATCGAGCCAAGCGGATCGGGCAGGCGTGTCGAGTTGGACCAGTTGAAGATCTGCGTGTTGGAGCCGCGCATCTGGGTCGAGTTCTCGACGACCTGCAAGGATGCGTTGATGCCGACGGCCTTCCACTGCTCGGTCAGGATCTGCGCGGCCTCGAGCGCATTGGTGTAGTAGTTGGCCTGCGTCCGGTAGACGATCGGCTCGCCCTTGTAGCCGGCTTCTTTGAGCAGGGCCTTGGCCTTCGCCGGGTCGTAGGAGAGCTTGCGGCCCTCGATGAACATCTGGCCGTATTCCGGGAAATTGTGGCTCGCCGGCACCTGCGCGGTGCCCTGCCAGAGCGCCTCGACCAGCTTCTGGCGGTCGATCGCGTAGTTCAGCGCCTGCCGCACGCGCTTGTCGGCGAGCACCTTGTCCTGATCGTTGTAGGCGAGGACATGGACATTCGCGAGCACGACCGAGCGCACGTCGATGTCCTTGTAGCCGCCGACCACGCTCATCTGGTCGGGCGGGATGTTGGTGATCAGGTCGTAATCGCCGGCGACGAGGCCGGCGACGCGCGCCGCCAGCTCCGGCACGCGCTTGAAGCTGACGCGCCTAGCCGTCGGCTTGCCCATGAAATAGTCGTCGAAGGCTTCCAGAACCGTGGCGTCGGCGGCCGAATGCGAGACGACGCGATAGGGGCCGGTCGCCACCGGCTTGCGCGAATAGGCCTCGAAGCCCATCGCCTCATAGGCGCGCTTGTTGACGATCCAGGCGCACCAGGAGGCGAGGCGCTGTTCGAGTAGTACGTCGGCGACCTTGGTCTTGAAGCGGACCGTGTAGCGATCGACCGGCTCGACCGAGGCAAGGATGCCGAAATAGGCCTTGCCGCCGGGGATCTGGGCCTTGTCGCCCCAGAGCCGGCCGTCGCGGAAGGTGTAGGCGACGTCTTCCGAGGTCAGCTCGTCGCCATTGTGGAACTTCACGCCCTGGCGCAGCGTGACGACGAGTTCCTGCGGCGAGACCCGCTCCCATTTCACCGCCAGATGCGGCTTGAGCTCCGAGCCGCCGCCATCGGCCGCGCCGAGGAAATCGCGCCGGATCAGCGTGTCGAAGATCGAATAGGTGACGCGGGTGCCGACATTGGAAAGCTCGCGCGCCGGTTCCAGCGTCGCCGGCAGGTCGGCGACCGCTACGGTAAAGCTCGGGCGGCTGTCACCGGCGGCGAAGGCGGTCGGCATGGAGAGCGCGACCGGCAGGGCGGCAGCAGCCTCGATGAAGCGGCGACGGGACAGGACGGGCATGGAGATCCTCGCAAGACATCGGGCGGGGCCGGCACAGCGGCGCCGCGATGCGGCTGCCTTGCATCAGATTGACGACGGGCCGGTGACAGTCCGGGCCGCAAGGAGAAGTCGCGGATCGTCGAGCATCACCGCATCGGGGCCGAGCGCCAGCAGGCGCGTGATGCCCTCCGCATCGATCCGGCCAACCGGAAAGGGCGGATAGCCGGGTTCCGCCACGGAGCGCGGCTGACCGACCATGATGACCGAACCCAGACCGGCCTTCCGCACGGCGGCGAGCCGCTCCGGCGTGGCATCGCCCTGCCAGAGCCGGAACCAATCGGCGCCGGCGGATCGCGCTGCCGCGATGGAATCGGGATCGGGCACCAGAGCGAGGATCGCGATCTCCGGCGACAGCCGGCGCGCCGCGCCGATCAGGTCGATGTCGCGGAGGCCGAGCAGGCAGCGCGGAAGCGCATCCGTCGCATCGAGGGCGGCGAGGATCGGGTTCAGGATGCGGGGTTCGGACAGTTTGACGTCGAGCAGGAGGCCGAGCGGCGCGGAAGACGCGATCGCCTCGTCCAGCGTCAGCAAGCCGGGCAGAAGCGCCCTCAGCGTCGCGAGATCGGTCTCGGCGACCCGTCCCTGATGCCCGGCGAGGCGCATGAGGTCGGCATCGTGCAGGCAGACCAGCGCACCGTCGGCGCTGAAGCGCAGATCGGTTTCGACGACCTCGGCTCCGGCTGCGATGGCGGCGGAGAAGGCCTCCCGCGTATTCTCCGGCCCGAGCAGGGCTCCGCCGCGATGGGCGATGGCGAGCGGCCGGCCCGCATCCGAAAGGAGGCCGGGTCGCATCGTCTCAGTTCCTCTCGCTGGTCGGGTCGAAACGGTCGCGCAGCCAGTCGCCGAACAGGCTCATCGACAGCGTGGTCAGGAAGATCGTCAGCCCCGGAAAGACCGCGATCCACCAGGCGTTGAGCAGGTAGCGGCGGCCTTCGCCGAGCATCAGGCCGAGCGAGGTGCCCGGCGGCTGCACGCCGAGCCCGAGGAAGGAGAGCGAGGTTTCGAGCAGGATCGTGCCGGGAAAATTCAACGTGGCCTGCACCACCAGCGCGGCGGCGATATTGGGCAGGAGGTGGCGCAGGACGACCCGCGACGGGCCAGCGCCCAGCGCCTCGACGGCATTGATGTAGTCGCTCTCCTGTTCGGAGATGACGAGGCCGCGCGCCAGCCGGGTATAGCGATCCCAGCCGTCGATGCTGACGAGGAGGATGAAGAGAACGATGTTGTTGCCGAAGAAGGCGAGCATGGTCAGCGCCAGGAACAGCGCCGGAATTGCCGCTTGGGCATCGACCAGCATCATGATGGCCTGATCGACGAAGCCGCGCAGACGCGCCGCGAGGAAGCCGAGCGCTGTCCCGAACACGGCTCCGATCAGGGTTCCCATCACGGCGATCAGGATCGAGGTGCGGACAGCGAAGATCATCCGGCTCAGGATATCGCGGCCGAGCTGGTCGGTACCGAGCCAGTAGATCGTGCCGCCGGCTTCGGTCAAAGGTGGCTTCAATCGCGCGGCGAGATTCTGCGCGGTATAGGGCAGCGGAGCCAGCCAGTCCGCGAGCAGCGCGACGACAACGACGGCGAGCAGGAAGCCGGCCGAGAGCATCACGACCGGCGACATCCGGTGTCTGGCCGCAGGAGCCGCAGGCGCGGAGGAGAGACCGACGGCGCTCATCAGGCCTGCCCGCCAAGCGCGCGGGCGAAGCCGCCGAGCCGCGGATCGATCAGGATATGCACGATATCGACCAGCAGATTGGCGCCGACCATGATAACCGTCACCGTGAAAATCACGGCCTGGACGACGGAGAGATCGCGCGTCGAGACGGAGTCGACCAGCAGCCGGCCGATGCCCGGCCACGCGAAGATGGTCTCGACCACCGCGCTGCCGGCGAGGATATGGCCGATCTCGATGCCGATGAACATCAGCAGCGGCACCGCGGCATTGGGAAGGGCGTGGCGGAGGATCACGCGGAGCGGCATCACGCCGCGCCCACGCGCCGCCCGGATATAGGGCTTGCCCAGCACCTCCAGCGTCGCCGTGCGGGCGAAGCGCGCCAGCCGGCCGGCAAGCGGCAGGCCGAGCGTCACCGTTGGCAGGATGAGATGCCAGAGGCTGTCAGATCCGGCCGAAGGCAGCACGCGCAGCTTCAGCGCGAAGAGCAGGATGAGCAGGATGCCGAGAAAGAAGACGGGAATGGCGTAGCCGAACACCGCGACCGCCATGGCGAGCCGGTCGGCGGCGCGATTATGGCGCAGCGCCGCGAGGACGCCGAGCGGCAGGCCGACGAGGAGCGCCAGCATCAGTGCGGAGGAGCCGAGCAGGAAGGTCTTCGGCAGCGCTTCGACCACGGCGGTGAAGGCAGGCCTGCCATCCGCGAATGAGAGGCCGAAATCACCGCGGACGGCGCTCGCGATATAGAGCAGGTACTGCTCGGCCAGAGGCCGGTCGAGGCCCCAGGCCTCGCGATAATAGGCGACGACATCCGGCGGGGTGTCGCTCGGCAACATGATCTGGGCCGGGTCGCCCGCCAGGCGCAGCGCGACGAACACGGCCGAGACGCAGATGGCGACGGTCAGCAGGGCGCGCAGAGAGCGGAGAAGGAGAAAGCGAAGCATCTGGCCCGATCACGGAGTTGGAGATCCGGTTCTGCAAATGGCTTCACGACAGGTTGATGACGAGGCGCTGACGCAGCTGCTGTCTGGGCAGCGAAATGGACCGGAACCATACCCGCAGACTGATCCTTCAGATCGATTTCCGGCGCAATTTGCCGGATAGATCCAAGAAGCGGCCGACCGCACGTAAGGCATCGGCACGCCGCTCTGGGCTGAGTTCGTAGGGCAGCGTCCGGCGCCACCCGAAATTAGCCCATCATCGCACCGCCATCTGCGCCCCGACGACTTTACGATGCTTCGGCGCCGAAGTTGGGACCCGAATCGACACAGGAGTCCGCTATCTGTTCGACCGTCACGGGCTTGATTGGCATGCGTAACCTGAAATAGCCAATTTCACCCGGGCTGCGCCCGCTCAACGCCGACATCGTCTCAGTGATCGTGTGCCCGCAAAGTCGCCCCTGGCAGGGACCCATGCCACACCGCAGGAAGCCTTTCGCTTGGTTCGGTCCGGCCGCGCCTTCCTTCACGACCTGGGCGATTTCGCCGCGCGTCACCTCCTCGCAGCGGCAAACGACGACATCGTCGGACTCGGGCGCGATGAAAGCATCAGCCGGACGGTAGAGCGCCTCCAGAAACGGCCTGATCGCGCGGTCTCGCCAGAGCGCGGTGCGAAGGGAGCTGCTCGCCCGATCCCGCTCGGCTGCACTGATCGCGCTGAGGTCTCGAGCGATGTCGAGCGCGGCAAGCGTGCCGCTCAAACGCGCCGAAATGGCGCCGGATATGCCGGCCTCGTCACCCGCGATCCAGAGCCAGGGCTGGCTGGAGCGCCCCCATGCGTCGAGCTCCGGCCGCCAGCAACGCTGACGCTCGTCCCAGACATGCGGGCAGCGCAGCGCCATGGCGAGATTCACATTGGGCACGATGCCCTGATGGAGCGCCACGCGGCTTGCATCAGTGCGCTGCCAGCGCCCGCCGCTGAACCATTTCACGCCGCGCACCGCATCTTCGCCCTCGATCTCAACCTGCTCGACGCCGCGTTCGATGCGGACGCAGGCAGCACGTAGTTCGCGGAGCAGGCCAAGTCCTTTGGAGAGATACGGGGCGGCCAGAAGCGCCCGCGGGAGATAGGGCAGCGCGGCCGCCAAATTCTTCCGCGGGGTCGTCTCGATGATAAGCCGCGGCGGATGCCCTGCGCGGCAGTATTGCGCAGCGACGAGATAGAGCAGCGGGCCACCGCCGACGAAGACGAGATCGTCCTCCAACAGACCAGCGGTTTTCAGCAGAATCTGCGCCGCGCCGGCAGTCATGGCTCCGGGCAGCGTCCAGCCGCGGATAGGGAATGGGCGCTCCATAGCACCGGCGGCCGCGACGATCCGGCGTGCCCCGGTGACGCCGGAGCCTTCGCGCGAGCGCCAACGGATCTCACCCTCCGCGACGGACCAGACCATCGCCGCGGCCCGGTGCTCCGCGCCGGAGCGTTGGAAGGCCTCGACCAAATCGCGGCCCGCATAATAATCTCGTCCTAGAATGTCGGCGCGGTCCGGTGCCGGGCGCTCGGTGATGGCTCGGTAGATCTGGCCGCCGGGCTTGCCGGCCTCGTCGAACACCACGCAGCTCAGTCCGTGCTTGCGGGCTGTGACAGCGGCCGCCATGCCCGCCGGACCCGCGCCAATCACCGCGACGTCGAAGGGCGCGCTCACTGGCTGAGCTCCGCGGCGCCTGTCTGAGGTTCGACGACCATGCCAGCGCGTACGGTCTCGAGGCAAGCCTGCCGGTTGGGCTGCCCGTCCACCGTGACAAGGCATTCGAAACAGACCCCCATCATGCAATAGGGGCCGCGCGGAGCCCCGGAACGAGGCGTGCTGCGGAAGGTCTTGATCCCCGCGCGCAGGATCGCTGCCGCGAGGTTCTCGCCCTCGCGGGCGGGCACGGTCGTGCCGCCGAAGCTGAAGGCGGTGTCGAATTCCGTGAGATCAAGGCGCTGGAACACTGAAGCGATCCGATGAGAAGGGCTGCCAGGCCGGGTCGAGTCGCCCGGCGGAGAGGGCGGTTGCGAGCGGCCCGGCGTGGAAGGGCGCAAGCGTGACGCCGCTGTGGACCGTCACTAAGAAAGCGCCCGGATGTGCCGCGGATTCGGCATAGACCGGCATGCCGTCAGGCGACATCACGCGCAGAGCGGCCCAACTGCGCACGACCTGCGCATTGGCGAGCAGCGGCAGGGCCGTCACGGCCCGCTGGGCCGTCGTCTGAATGACATCGGGCGTCGTGCGGTCGTCGAGTCCGGCCTCCTCAGAGGATTCGCCGAACACGATACCGCCTTCCGCGGTCTGGCGGATGAAGCTGATTCCGTAGCGCAGGAAAGGCTTCAACTTCTCCGTGACTAGGATCTGTCCCCGCACCGGGCGGATGGGAGCGCACAGGCCTAGGCCTGGAGCGAGCTCCTTGTTGCCGAGCCCGGCGGTCAGGATGACGCGGTCGGCGAGCCAGTCGCCCTGTTGCGTCTTCACCCGAAAGCCCGCGCCGTCCGGGACGACGCCCGCGACGGCGTGGCGGGGCCGGTAGTCGCCGTGCCGCTCGAACACCGCGATCAGCGCGCGCAGCAGATGGAACGGGTTCGTCGTGCCGTCGTCGCTGCAAAAGGTCGCGCCGACGACGGCGGGTCCGACTTCGGGAAGGAGCTTGCGGATGCCGTCATTGTCCATGACCTCGAACTGGCTCGGCACCGCGGCATGCGCTTCCAGATCGGCCATCGTCTTGCTGCGGCGCTCCAACTCCAGCTCGGAGAAGCAGAAGAAGAAGGCCCCCGGCCGGCGGAAATGCAGATCGATTCCGCTCTCAGTGCCGAGGTCGCGGGCGAAGTCGTCCCAGTCCTTCGCTGCCCGTCGGGTCAAATCGGCATAGGCCGGGCCGCTCGCACCCTTGCCCTGCACCCAGACATTGCCGAGATTGCCGCGCGCCGCCCGGAAGGCGATGTCGCCCTCGTCGAACAGCGTCACGGTCTCGCCGTGGGCGGCGAGACCGTAGGCGACGCTCGCGCCGACGATGCCCCCGCCGATGACGGCGATACCCGTCCTGTTCTGGCCGCTTTCCATCGTGGCGCCGGCGATCAGTCCGTGCCGAAGCGTCGCGGCTTCAGCGCCGCATGGAAGGTGTTCACCATCGTCACCGCGTCGAAGACCGGCACGCCGTAACGTTCGGCGATATCGGCGCTGAAGGGCGTCAGATTGGTGCATTCCCCGACGATGGCGCCGACATCGGGATGCCGGCTGAGCAGGTCGCCTGCGGCCGCGAGGACCTCGCCGCGCAGCACGTCATAAGGCACGGTGTCGTCGCCTTCGCGGATGCTGCGGACGAATTCGGAGCTTTGCGGCAGGCCGACGACCGGCGTGTCCTCGGCGATGCCGACGGCGCGCAGATAAGGGCCGTTCAGCACCTCGGCGTTGTAGGTGAGGATGCCGACCTTCTTGCCCGTCGGCAGCATGCGCTCGACCATCGGCACCTGTAGCAGAGCGCTGGTCGCGACCGGCACCGAGCAAAAATCGGCGAGCTCGCGCTGGTAGATCGAGAGGAAGCCGCAGGTCGTGGTGATGCCGTCGACGCCGGCATCGATCAGCTCTTGGGCCGCCCGCTTGAACGGTTCGAGCAGGCTGGATTCGTGCAGCTCCGTCATGCGCGAGGGCACGGCGTCGTGGACGATTCTGTACTGCACGGGAAAATCCCAGGTGCCGGCATGGCCGATATCGCCGGGCCAGCGCCGGAAGCGGCTGTTGACCATGAGGATGCCGACGGTGACGCCGTAATAGGTTTTCTTGCGAAGGTTGTTGCCCATCGAAGCCTTCCAGATCGCGCCACGCGGGCGTCAGTTGCGGCCGGCTGAACGCCGGAAACGCTCGTTGAGGAACAGGAGACCAGTCATCAGCACCAGCAGCAGGGTCGCGACGGCTGCCAGGGTCGGATTGATCTGGAGCAGCAGGTCCGACCACATCTGGCGCGGCAGCGTGTTGAATGAGCCGCCGGTGATGAACAGCGCCACCGTCAATTCGTCGAAGGAGGTGACGAAGGCGAAGAGGAAGGCCGAGAGCAGGCCCGGCTTGATGATCGGCAAGGTGATCCGGCGCAGAGTCTGCCACCGGCTTGCGCCCATCACCGCTGCCGCTTGGTCGAGCCGCCGGTCATAGGTCGCGAGCACCGCCATGACGGTGATGACGACATAGGGGACGGCGAGCACGGCATGCGCGATAACGAGCCCCGTCACCGTCCCGACCAGCTCCAGCTTCGAATAGAGGAAGAACAGGGCGACCGCGATCACGATACGCGGCACGATCAATGGCGACAGGATCACGGCGAGCGCAGCGGTTTTGCCGGGAAAGCGGTTCCAGGCCATCGCGAAGGCCGCCATCGTGCCCAGCACCAGCGCCACCGCGCCCGAAGCCAGACCGACGATCAGAGAATTCCAGGCCGCGCTGGTCCAGTCGGAAGAGGCGAAGACGGCCTCGTACCAGCGCAGAG
This sequence comes from Allobosea sp. 10L422, assembly GCF_056395345.1. Lineage (NCBI taxonomy): Bacteria > Pseudomonadati > Pseudomonadota > Alphaproteobacteria > Hyphomicrobiales > Alloboseaceae > Allobosea > Allobosea sp. 10L422. The sequence continues at coordinate 188,108 of NZ_JBFTJI010000007.1, read as the reverse complement.
AGAAGCCGTTTGGATTGGCCTGGACCGCATTTCCTGGCGTGAAGGAGGCCGGGATCACGAAGAGCGTCGGGATCAGCAGGAAGGCGACGACGATGAGGAACAGCGCGAGGCTGCTGCCCCGGCCGAGCCCGCGGAAGGCGCGCGCGGGCAGCAGTCCGGCGAACACCGCGCCGATTCCGGCGCAGAGGCTTCCCAGCCCATTGACGATCGCCCGGCCGATCACGTCGAGGATGCACGACCAGGCCGAGACCGTCCGCGCCGAGCGGTCCGAGGAGCCACCGGCCAGGCTCGACAGCCCGATGACCCGGTCATAGGCGACGAAGACCACGATCGAGGCCGCGAGCAGCAGGACCGAGAGCGTGCTGGCCGCCGGCCAGTTCAGCAATTCCTGGATCTGGGTGATGATGACCTGCGTCAGCATGGTCTCCCGCGCGCCCCCGAGCAGGGCAGGGGTGATGAAGAAGCCGAGCGAGCTGATGAACACCATCATCGCGGCCGCGCTGATACCCGGCATGCATTGCGGGATGTAGATGCGCCAGAAGATCTGGGCGCGACCGGCGCCGAGCGTTTCCGCGGCGCGCGACAGGTTGCCGTCAATCGTCTGCATCACCGGCAGCATGGTCATCACGGCAAGCGGCAGCATCGCATGCGACATGCCGATCAGAGTGCCCGTCAGGTTGAAGATCAGCGAGGCCGGCGCGTCGACGATGCCAAGTGCCAGCAAGAGCTGGTTGACCGCACCGTTCCGCCCCAGAAGGATCATCCAGGCGAAGGTCCGCACCAGGAAGCTGGTCCAGAACGGCAGCAGGACCCAGATGATCAGAGCGTTGCGGCTCTGGGGCGCGGCGTTCGCGAGGTAGTAGGCGACCGGGAAGCCGCCGACGACCGAGATCACCGTGGTCCAGCCGGCGATCTTGAAGGTGATGAGCAGGACGTCGAAATAGAGAGGGTCGGAGAAGGCCTTCGCGAAGTTGGCGGAGGTGGCGGCTCCGCCCCGGTCGAACAGCGACAGCGACAGGATCTGTGCGACCGGGAAAAAGAAGAAGATCGCCAGGAAGGCGAGGAGCGGAACCAGTGGCAGGAGCGGCCTTGCGCGACGCAGCCGCGGCTGAAGGGCTGATATCGCGGGCTCGGCCGTCGGGGCAGGTTCGCAATCGCGCGTGGACATGGTCGTCATGTCACGCGCCCGGCGGCAGCACGATGGCGTCGGCGGCCGACCAGCCGAGCGTCACGTTCTGCCCGCGCTCCGGCAGCGGCCGCCCGGATGTCAGCTCCTTTGCGAGGAGGGTGGTGCCGTCGTCCAGCCGGACATTGATCTTGGTGAAGCCCCCGACGAAGACGGCATCGAGCAATTGGCCGCGCCGGATGTTCTCATGCGCCTCGCCGTCGCGGATGAGCTTCAGCCGTTCCGGCCGCACCATCCAGTTGACGTCTTCATCGGTGCGGTGGCCGGCATCGGCCGCCACCCTGATCGTCGAGCCGTCGACCGAACCGAGCAGGGTCTCGGCTCCGGTCGACAGCACCTTCGCCGGGGCGATGTTGGATTCGCCGAGGAAACCGGCCGCGAAAACGGAGGCCGGTTTGAAATACAGCTCCGCCGGGGTGCCGATCTGCTCGACCCGCGCATTGTTCATCAGGCAGATGCGGTCGGACATCGACAGCGCCTCCTCCTGATCATGGGTGACGTAGAGAATGGTGATGCCGAGCTCGACATGCAGCCGCTTGATCTCGGTCTGCATGTGCTCGCGCAGGTTCTTGTCGAGGGCGCCGAGCGGTTCGTCCATCAGGATGATGGAGGGCTCGTAGACGATGCAGCGCGCCAGCGCGATCCGTTGCTGCTGCCCGCCGGAGAGTTCCCGCGGCAGGCGCTCGGCGACATGGGGCAGATGGATGAGGTCGAGCACGCGGCGCACCGCCGCGTCGATCTCGGCCGCGCCCATCCGGCGCATGCGCAAGGGGAAGGCGATGTTCTCGTAGATCGAGAGATGCGGGAACAGGGCATAGTTCTGGAAGACCATGCCCAATCCCCGCTTCGCTGAGGGCTCGTCGGTGACGCGCCGCCCGTCGATCCAGATGTCGCCGCCCGTCGGCTCGGTCAGCCCGGCGATCAGGGACAGGAGCGTGGTCTTGCCCGAGCCGGACGGCCCGAGCAGCGTCAGGAACTCCCCGTCGCGCATCGAGAGTGTCGTCGGTTGCAGCGCCACGACTTCGCTGTAGCGCTTGGTGACCTGCTCGGTTCGCAGCTTCTCCGACATCGGGCCAGTGCCTCAGCTACGGAGTAGCCAGGCGTTGAAGCGCTCGAACATCTTGTCCTTGTTCGCGCCCCACCATTCGTCGTTGCTCGGGATCAGCTTGCTGAAGTTGGCCGGCTCCGTCGGCAATTGCTTGGCGCGGGCGGGGTCGATGAACTTGAACGCGGTCTGGTTGGTCGGGCCATAGGCCAGCGCCTTGGTATAGAGCGCCTGCCGTTCGCCATTGGCGCAGGAGGCGATGAACTTCTTGGCGAGTTCCGCGCGCGGGCAGCCTTTCGGGATGGCCCAGCCTTCCATGCCGTAGAGCCCGCCATCCCAGATGATCTCGACCGGCGCGCCGTTGTCGATCGCCGCCTGGATGCGCGCATTGCTGGAAGGCAGGAAATCGACCTCGCCGCTCTGCAGGAGCTGCGTAGTCTGGGTGAAGCTCGTCCACCAAACCGCGATATGCGGCTTGATCGTGTCGAGCTTCTTGAAGGCCCGGTCGACATCGAGGGGGTAGAGCTTCTTCGGGTCGACGCCGTCAGCAAGCAGGGCGCCTTCGAGCGTATGGATCGGGCTCTTCGGCAGGGCGCGGCGACCGGGGAATTTGGCAACGTCGTAGAAATCGGCCCAGTTCGAGGGGCGGGCCTTCATGCTGTCGGTGCGGTAGCCCAGCACGCTGCCATAGACGTTGGTGCCCAGCCAGTCTGGCTGCTTCGCCAGAGGGAGAAGCTCGTCGTAATCCGTTCCCGAGAACTGCAATGGCTCGAGCAGCCCGGCATCCGAGAGCAGCTTGCGCGATGACAGGGTGATCGAGACGACGTCCCAGACATAGGACTTGGCGTCGACCTGCGCCTTTACCTGGCTGGTCGGCTCGGAGTCGCGGGAGACGTTGACAAGCTCGGCGCCGGTCTTGCGGAAGGGCGCATAGAAGGCGGGCGTAAAGCCGGTGACGTAGACGCCGCCCGGATCGGCCACGGTGATGCGCTCCGCGGCGTAAGCCGGACGGATGATGAACGGCGCGGCGATGAGGCCGGCGCCACCGCTCAGAAGTCCGCGCCGCGAAATTCCATTACGAACGAACGAGTGATCCGGCATGACATTCCCCTTTTTTTGGAGTCAGGTGGAGAAATGGTCTTCGATGGTCATCTATGCCTGCGTCGAAATTGGAGACTGTTCTGCAAACAGGTCCAATTTGTTTTTCGAGGCGGACAAATCCATTTACGCTCGATTCTCTGCTTCCGCGAGGGATTGAATTACTGAATTCTAAACTGTTTGTGGTAGAATAATCTATGAATACGTTATGTCCGGGCGCTTTCAGGAAAGTGATACGCTCATCAGAGCTGGGGTAGGAAAAGTTTAGCGAGAGGGTGGCTGTCCCGATTGGCGGCATGCCAACACCGGCAAGTTGAATCCTGGGAACGACCGCCGCTATGTCCCGGCCGCTGCATCGCATGCGGGGTTCGATATGCGGTGCAAGAGGACGTCGATCGAGCCGCCTATCGCGCCGGCCCGAGTCCGAGGCGGACGAAATTGGCTCCGCCACTGTCCTTCGGCTGAGGAGCGAGGATGCGGCCATCGACTCCATCACGAGGTCATTGTCGATTTCATGTTGTCGACAATACGCAAGGCATGTAGGTTTACAACATCAAATTTGCGTCGCACCCACATTCGCAATGTGGAAAGCGACTCAATGAGGAGACGGGCATGAACAAGCCGGCGATGCCGGGAGGTGCTGTGACGGCGGTCGGGGCCCGGCGGGCCGCGGCGATCGTGGCGCCCAAATCGCTAACCCAGCAGATCTCAGATCACATCCGGTCTGAGATCATCCATGACAACATCAAGCCGGGCGAATGGATCCGGGAGAAGGCGCTCACCGACCAGTTCGGGATTTCGCGAACCCCGTTGCGCGAGGCCCTGCAGATCCTGGCGACGCAAGGGCTGATCGAGATTATCCCGAACCGCGGCGCCGTTGTGGCGGCGCTGTCGGACGACGAGATCCGCCATCTCCTGCAGGTCTACGTTCGCCTCGACGTCTTCGCCGCCGAACTCGCTTGCGACCAGGCGACGCAGCAGGATGACGAGGCAATCCGTCGGCATCTGGAGACCATGGCGGAGGCTTACCGCGTCAGCGACCGCTACGCCTATTTTGATGCCAACCAGGCCTTCCATCTCGCGATCGCTGCGGCCTCCCACAATCCCGTGCTGATCGAGATGCACGCGCAGCTCAACCTCCGCCTCTATCGCACGCGTTATCTCGGCGTCCTGCAGGCGGAGAACTGGGCGAAAGCCTTCAACGAGCATGAGCCCATTGCCCAGGCTTTCCTCGACCGGAATGGCCCCCTGTTGGCTCGATTGGTCTCGGAGCATCTCGGCTTCGCCTGGCGCATGGTTTCGCCTGACGCCGTCGATCGGACCGAGGCGAAGCCCGCCGATCTGGCGAGGTCCGCCTGACCAAACGCCGACCTCCAAAGCCCTGGCGACGATGATGTTGAAGACACCCGCACGACCGACCGTCGCCACGCATTGGGGCACCTATCGAGTGCGGATGTCCGAGGGGCGTCCCGCCGAGCTCGAGGGCTTCGAGCAGGATCCGGCGCCGTCTCCCATTGCCGGGTCAATGATCGGAGCGTTGGACGATCCGACCCGGATCGAACGCCCGATGATCCGCGCCTCATTCCTCGAGAAGGGCTTTCGGGCGACGGGGGCTGGCCGCGGCGCCGAGCCTTTCGTCGCCGTGGACTGGTCCGAGGCCATCGCCATCGCGGCCGGCGAGCTCGACCGGGTTCGCAAGGAGCATGGCAACCGCTCCATCTTCGGCGGCTCCTATGGCTGGGCGAGCGCGGGGCGCTTCCATCATGCGCAGAGCCAGATCCATCGATTCCTGAACGCTATCGGCGGCTATACGCGCTCCGTCGGCAACTACAGCTACGCCGCCGCCGACGCGATCGTGCCGCATGTCGTCGGCGACCGCCGCGGGCTCGTCACCGAGCATACCTCATGGCCCGTTATTGTCCGCCACGCCCGGTTGCTGGTGATGTTCGGCGGCCTGCCGCTTAAGAATTCCCAGGTGAGTTCCGGCGGGATAGGCCGTCATATCCTGGCCGAAAGCCTCGAGACTTTCAGGGCAGCCGGGGGCGAGCTCATATCGGTCACGCCGATCCGGGACGATGTCGAGGAGCGCTTCGGCGCCACCTGGCTTCCGATCGCGCCCAACACCGATACGGCGCTGATGTTGGGTCTCGCCCACACGCTGTGGAGCGAAGGGTTGCACGACAAGGCTTTCCTTGCGCGCTGCACCACCGGCTTCGACAGGTTCCTGCCCTATCTCGCGGGCGAGAGTGACGGCATCGCGAAGACGGCGGAGTGGGCGGCCGCGATCTGCGGGATCGAGGCGGAGGCCATCAGGGGGCTCGCACGCAAGATGGCGGCGCAGCGGACCATGATCATGCTGGCCTGGGCCGTGCAACGGGCGGATCATGGCGAGCAGCCCTGCTGGATGGCGATCACACTGGCCGCGATGCTGGGCCAGATCGGTCTGCCCGGTGGCGGTTTCGGCATCGGCTACGGCTCGGTCAACGGCATCGGCAACCCGACACTCGACCTGTCCTGGCCGTCATTCGGGCAGGGGATCAATGCAGTCGACGACTACATCCCTGTGGCGCGGATATCCGACCTGCTGCTGAAGCCGGGCGGCAGCTATCAGTTCAACGGGCAAGACCGGAGCTACCCCGATATCCGCCTCGTCTATTGGGCCGGCGGAAATCCCTTCCATCACCAGCAGAACCTCAATCGCTTCCTCCAAGCGTGGAAGCGACCGGAAGTGACGATCGTCCACGAGAGCTGGTGGAACCCGCTCGCACGCCATGCCGACATCGTGCTGCCGGTGACCACCCAGCTGGAGCGCAATGACATCGTCTGTTCCAGCCGCGACCGGCTGATTGCCGCTTCGCATCGGGTCAGTGCGCCCTTTGGGCAAGCGCGGAACGATTACGACATCTTTGGCGCGCTGGCTGCCGAACTCGACGCGGCGGCGGTCTTCTCCGAGGGGCGGGGCGAGGAGGACTGGCTCCGATCCCTCTACGAGAAGGCGCAGGAGCGCCTCTCGGCGCTGGGTTTCAACGTGCCCGATTTCGAGACCTTCTGGGAGGAAGGGGCGCTGCTCTTTCCCGAGCCGGAGCAGCAGCCGACCCTGTTCGAGGAATTCCGGCGGGACCCGGTCGGGAACGCCTTGCCGACGCCCTCCGGCAGGATCGAGATCTGGTCTGACCGGATCGCTTCCTTCGGCTACGACGATTGCCCCGGCCATCCCGCCTGGCTCGAACCCAGGGAATGGCTCGGGGCCTCCAAGGCGAGGCAGTTCCCCCTGCATCTGATCTCGAATCAGCCCAAGACCAAGCTCCACAGCCAGTACGACCAGGGGGTGCATTCCCGGGCTGCCAAGATACGCGGCCGTGAGCCCGTCCGGATCCATCCAGCCGATGCTGCGACGCGGCGGATCGGCGACGGCGACATCGTCCGCCTTTTCAACGAGCGCGGCGCCTGCCTTGCGGCGGCCGTCCTGTGCGACGCGGTTCGTCCCGGCGTCCTGCAGCTCGCCACCGGTGCCTGGTACGACCCGGTGATGCCCGGCAAGGCCGGGGTCCTCGAAAAGCACGGCAATCCCAATGTCCTGACGCATGATCTGGGCACGTCGCGTCTAGGCCAGGGGCCGAGTGCACAATCCTGTCTCGTCGAGATCGAGCGCTACGAAGGCGAACTGCCGCCCGTGACCGCTTTCGATCCTCCCCTGATCGTCAACCGTTCGTAACGACGCAACCTGCGCGGAGATTTCCATGCCGATCACGAGAGCCGATTCGAATGGGCGCCGCAGCCGCGCCGTCGTGCACAACGGAACGGTCTACCTGGCAGGGCAGGTCGCGGATGACCGTTCCCTCTCCGTAGCCGGACAGACCACACAGGCGCTCGCGAAGGTCGACGACATGCTCGCACGTTGCGGCAGCGACCGTACGAAGGTGCTGTCGAGCATCGTCTGGCTGAAGTCGATGGACGACTACAAGGCCATGAACGAGGTCTGGGACGGTTGGGTCGATCCCGATCATGCGCCGGCGCGCGCCTGCGTTACCGGCGACATGGCCTACCCCGATATTCTGGTGGAGATCATGGTCGTCGCCTCCGCTTGACCGACGCCCGACATTTCAGACACAGCCCGAGGAGAAAGCCGATGCCTCGCCCCAGAGCGATCGAGTACAACGAAGCCAGCGATGCAGTCAAAGCCGTCTACGACGAAATAAAGACCGCTCGGAAACTCGACGACGTCAACAATTTTTGGAAATACCTTGCCAATGACGAGAAGACCCTGCGGCGGACCTGGGAGAGCGTCCGCGAGGTCATGGCGCCGGGCGCACTCGACGCCCTCGTCAAGGAAATGATCTATGTCGCGGTCAGCGTGACCAATAACTGCGGCTACTGCATCGCGAGCCATAGTGCTGCGGCGGCCAAGGCAGGAATGACGCCGGAGCAGTACCACGAGCTCCTCGCCGTCGTTGGCATGGCGAACGAGACGAACCGGTTGGTCAATGGCTATCGCGTCCCGATCGACCCCGCATTCGAGAAATAGCCGAGACGGTTTTTGGGCGATCGGCCAAAGTGGGTATCCGGCGGCGTGTCGCGCCGCTGGGGAACATGCCTCGGAGCGCAAGGATAGGACGAAGCTTCGTGTAGATCTTGTCGGTCTCGGTCGTATCACTCGGACGTTTTTGAGCCTGCGAACGGCTGAAGACAATGGGCGCTGGGAAATCGTCGGTGCCCTGAAGCGAAATGCCGCAACATCAGACGAGCGGCGATTTCCAGTTGTCGAGACGCTTGCCTGCCTTGGAGCATTAGGGCCGGGCCTTCTAATTGACTTCACTGGGCCAAGCGCAATCAAGGATTATGGAGCCGACCTTCTCCGGCTCGCTGATGTTTGGACCGTTGGAGCTGCGGCCCTCGTCTCTGCAGAACTCGAACGGGATCTACGCGAGGTTTCGCGGCAGACGCATCGCCCGCGATTGCTGCCGGGTGCGATCGGCGGCGTAGACGCGCTCTCCGCCATTGCAATCGATCCCGGAGCTGTGGTCTCGATACTGGCCTGCACAACGTCGAATCCGGTCGCCTCGGGGAAGGTCGACGACGCGCGATCCGTCGTTAGCCGTGCCGAAGGCGTCAATGTCATTGCAACTGCGGCCTTCGCATCGCGCGCCCTGAATCATACACCTGTCGATCACGTTAGCGCTGGGGAGGGGAACAACGCAGATTTGGCATTGAGGGCACTGGCGCCTATGGAGCGTTGCGTCTCAGTATCGATCCGGTCGTCGATGCGGAACATGGGACCATGCTCGTTGCGGCCAGCGCCATGTCGGGGTTGCGCAATTGCCATCGACCTGGTCGGCAAAATTGTGGGATGGCGTCGGAAATTTCGTCTATCAGAGGAAGTTCCCAGTTGCCAATCTACATCGCGATAAGAAACGCGCGAATCCCTCGACGCCAAAAGCCTTAGCGTAGGATTTCGCCGAAGCCTCGAAAGTCTTGCTGCCTTCGATAAAGCGGCTGGAAGATAAGCTTGGTCCGCTGGGCCTCAAGGTCGAACGGTGGAGGCAATTCGGTCAGCGCTTGAAGCCGGGGTCGAATACATCCCCGAGAACGGCGGCGGCGCTTGGGTGCGCAAGGCGAAGCGGGCCGATGGCAGGAGCGGGGAGCATTGAGGTGGCCCGTAAATTCCAACTTCCGTCTCTACCGGCACGATAGAGAGCGCGGCGAAATGGAGACTCAGAAGGCCCTGCAACATGCGGCTGCCGGCTAAGGGATACTCCAGGTGCAGGGCGTCGATCCGGCGCATCAGAGCGAGATCGGCGCCAGAGACTGCGCGATGCAGGTAGTAGATGCTGCCCCGGCTGATCCCGAGAACCTTCGCCTGTCGACTGAGCGGCAGATCGTGATGACGGTCGATCATCGCTTTGCGCTCAGAAGGCCGGCCTTCCCGAGCGCGCCGGACAAAAAATCATTCTCCAGCGTCAGCTCTCCAATCTTTGCGTGCAGCGTCTTTACGTCGACCGCCGGCGCCGGCGCTGCGGTCTTCGCCTCGCCATCGAAGACGCCTGCTGCCCCATCGAGAAGCTGATTGCGCCACTGCGTGATCTGGTTCGGGTGCACGTCGAACTGCTGTGCCAGCTCGACAATCGTCTTCTCGCCCCTCAGGACTGCAAGGGCCACCTTTGCCTTGAAGGCCGGCGTGTGGTTCCGCCGCGGTCGTTTCGCCATGTCTCTCCTGTCGCGGCCATCGTGCCGCCTTCAGGCAGAAACTCCACTCATCCGGCCTGTCCAATTTTCCCGAGCCAGCTCTTAGGGAGCTGAAACGCGCCAGTGCAGTTTCAAGCTGCGCTCAGCTGAAGCGTTGAGCGAGCGGCTGCCCAATCGGGCGCCGGTCGGGCGATAGAGATACCACCCCGAAAATGGCAGCGAGTCTGCGCCGAGGGAGGTGAGATCTGGATACCGTTGACCAGCGTATCGACCCTGTTTCCAGGCAGGTAGTTCGATCCGAAAAGCGCCCCCATCGATGTCTTGAGCTGATCATCCGACGAAGCAAGATGATGACGGACAAATCCCGGCATTTTACAACCCCATGGGTTGCAACTCTCGAATGAGGTCGATCAGAAGGCGCAGTCCTGTCGGGACCTGACGGCGGCTCGAATAATAGATGTGAAATCCTGCTCCGCGAGCAGCCCAGTCCGAGAGCACTGGGCGCAGCCGTCCGTCCGCGAGATGCGGAGCGATGAGCGGCTCGGGGAAATACATCAGGCCTAGCCCTCCGAGGATCGCCACGAGACCCGTTTCCGCCTGGTCGACCGTGATCGATGTCGGCACCGCCACCTGCAGATCCTCGCCGCGGCGCTCGAACTCCCATCGATAGACCCGATCGTCACCGAGCCGGTTGCTGATGCATCGGTGCCGGTGCAGATCGTCGGGATGCTCCGGAGTGCCGAAGCGGTCGAGGTAATCGGGCGAGCCCGCGACCACCCAGCGGATATCGGCCGACAGCCGCTGCGCGATCATATCCTCCGGCACTGTGCCGCCATAGCGGATGCCGGCATCGAAGCCCGCGTCCGTCACATCCACCATGCGATTGCTGGCTCGCCGATCGCTGCCGCGAGGACCTCACCGGCAGCGGTTAGGGTCACGCTCTTGGTGGTCCGGTTCAGAAGCCTGACGCCGAGCCTGCCCTCCAGGCCCTTGAGCGCGTGGCTCAACGCGGAGGCGCTGACGCCGATTTCAATGGCTGCCCGGCTGAAGCTGCGGTGCCTGCGCTGCGTCGGCGACGGCTATGACAACGCTGTCGCCGAGGCGATCAACGGACTCTACACGGCCGAACTGACCCATGGACGTGAGCCACGGCGATCGGAACCCGTCTGTTGGATCGCGATGCCCCTCAGCCTGAAATCGAGGGGGCGATGAGGCCCGAGCAGCATGCCGAAACTTGGGTCTGAAGAGCCTCTCGGCCTTCGCGGGGATTACGGCGACCGCCGGAAACGCGAAAATGAACTGGTTGAGTTGCTCATTCCCGTCAGCCGGAGCCTGAAAAATGCGGATGGGAAGCGTCAGGAAAGTTCGAACTATTTCCCGCATGATCCGCCGCTCTCTGCCGCTAATCGATTGAATTTCAATCGGGTGACTGGACAATCGGCCGCTGCCCGGCCATTTGCGTCACGGCGCAAAAATAAGGCTCGCTGTCCGTTGATCTCCTGGCGCATGCCCTATGCTCGTGCATCTTACCACTTCCAGCGGCAGCGGGCGGATTCCAGGGGCCTGTGAGCATTCGGCAAGCTGCGGGCCAAGAAGGCGAAAATGTCTAAACGTACAAAATCCAAAGCTCTCGACACCGAGTTCACGATGTTCGATGTCGTTTACGAAGACGGATCGAGAACCTCCAACCGGCGCGTGCCCACATCCTTGCTCGGTGGCCTGGACGGCGACGAGCCCGCGCGAACGACGATTATGGAGCAGGATCGCGCGATATCCGAGCGGTCCGGCAAGCCACCTTTGGCAATAGCGACGATCGCACGGTCCACTAAGGCGGCAGTCGAGCAGGACAAGCGCAAGGATGACCGCAAGAAGCGCTCGGCGTGACAGGGCGGGCCAACGCACATCAAGCGACACCACGGCGAGGCGGCTGTCGTTCGTCTACGTGTCGAAGTTGATCGCCGCGTCGCGCTGACAGCCGCTGACGGAAGGGCCCGAAAAGGGCCGTCCAGCCCAGTCCCCAGATCCCCCGACGCGCAAGAATGGATGCAAACACCGCAAGGAACGCGGTTGGCCTTTCCTGAGCGGCGCAGCTATCGGATGTTCGGTGTCAGGCACCTCCGGCGGCAAAAGTCACGCCGATGCGCCTTTCGCGGCCAGACGTCGATTTTCGCTGTGGCCGGGGGGCTTTGTGATCACCGGCTTCGCGCTCCTCGGGCCGGGTGGTTAGCCGTCGCCGCACGAGGGGGCTGCCGACAGCTTCTGAGAATGGCGGCGATCGAGCAGCTCATGTCGCCGAGAGGAGCGTCAGCCGGCGCCTTCGTCAGCGCCATTCACATCATAGCCACGGGTCACCCCATATTCGCTGGAGGACCCTCGCTTTTCATCCAGCCGGTACCCCGTCGCGGCCAGGCCGCGACGAAGCAGCTCGCGGACAGCGGCTGCGCGACTCGGCATTCGGTTATTGAACCGAAAATCCTCGAGGGCTGCGAGTTCCTCGCTATCGACCATGATCTGCAAGCGCTCGCCTCGCGCGAGATCATTGCCCTTCGCGGTGCTCTCAGACATCAGACTTACTCATTTGCTGCTGTTGCCTCATTATAGGTAGAATGCCCATGAAGCGATTTTGTTTCAAGAGAGCCGACCTGACACTGTTGCTAAAGAAGCGCCGCTATCTGTCATTAAGCTGTTGAATATATTTGATTTTTGTTGATTTCCGCAGGTTTCTGCCGTACGTTTGGGGGAGGGCAGTATGCGCAGAATTTCTGCGCGCTCGCTTGCGGCCCCCTAATCACTGACTGGCGAGCCCATGAAACCGACAATCGAGGCGTACACCCTGGCCATGCCTTGGTACGAGCCGGAGGATTTCCAGCAGCTTTGGGAACTCGCCCACGATCGTGACGAGATGCCTTCCGATTACGAGACCTGGCATCGGAATGCCGTCGCCGTCATGAATGCGTGGCTCGCAAGAGGCCGGGCGCTGGAAATCGTTACCGTTCGGCCAGCCGAGTTTCTGGCGTGGCTCGCGGAGGCCGGCCTTCCGAACACGGCCGAGACACGCCGCAGCTATGTCGAGCAGCGTGCGAGCCATTGTCACGACGTGGCTTGAACGGTCGGTCCGCGACGTGCCTTCCTTCGGCTGAAGGAGTGCGCGAAACGCGGGCGTTGGCCTATGCGCCGGTAGGGCCGCGGTGACGGGCGGATCATGCGCAGCGGTATTTCGTCTCCTCTGACATGGTATGATTGGGGATGCCAATCTCGGCGTATCTCCAGGCCGTCTTGTTCGTGGTCGCTGCGGCCATCGCATTGTTTGCCGCCGCCGGTACGGTCGCCATTCCGGGCTTTTGGGCGTATCTGGCAATCATTGCCGTCGTCGTGATCGCTTCATTCGCGGCGCTCGATCCGGACCTCCTGCGCGAACGCATGCGGCCTGGCGGCGGCAAGCCGCCGCTCGCACTGCGGGCCTTTTCACTGGTTCTGTTCGTGCACTGGGTCGTTGCCGGGCTCGATCGCGGCCGATTCCATTGGAGCGACGACTTGCCTGGCTGGCTGCAGGCGATTTGCCTGAGCGCGGTCGCGGGCGGTTACGCCCTGGCGCTTTGGGCAATGCGCGTGAACCGCTTCTTCTCCTCGGTCGTTCGCATCCAGACCGACCGTGGTCACCACGTGGTCACCACCGGCCCTTACGCCTTCGTCCGCCATCCCGGATATGCCGCCGGAATCCTGATTCTGCTGGCAAGCGGACCAGCACTCGGGTCGTGGCTCGCAGCCGCGCTCGTCGCCATTTTCAGCCTGCCGTTTCTGCTCTATCGCACGATCACGGAGGATCGAGTTCTTCAGGCAGCGCTCGCAGGCTACGCGAACTACGCTGCGCGGGTTCGGTGGCGGCTGATCCCTGGCATTTGGTGAAGGCTACAGCTGCCCGGGCTGACATTGGTGAACACAGGCATTCGGCCAAACCAAGTTCGGCCTCAACGCTGCTTGAGCGTGCGTGCCAGGCGTGCCCGCCGCTCCACAGGCGGCCAGTCCAGGGAGGCTCCGATGGCGAGTGGCAGTCCGGATCGGCCCCGCTCTCGCCACGAGGCCGGCTCGTTTTCGACCGAGTGGGCAGTCACCCGATAATGTTCCGAGAATACTGATGCGAATCGGCACTCATTTGACAATGCGCTCGCCAAACACCATCTTAGAGGAATCGATCTAGGCCGAACGAATTGGCCCCGCGCACCATCGCGCTTTGCTGACGAACTTCCTGCTCAAATCGAGACATGCGTTGCATTCCGCAGCGTGTGAGCGGTCGCTTTTACAGGAGGTCAGCATGGCCAGCGGCACAGTCAAATGGTTCAACACCGATAAGGGCTTTGGCTTCATTCAGCCGGAAGATGGCGGCCAGGATGCCTTCGTCCATATCAGCGCCGTCGAGCGGGCAGGGCTGCGCACGCTCCGGGAAGGCCAGAAGGTCTCCTATGAGCTGGTGCAGGACAAGCGCTCCGGGAAGGTCTCTGCGGATAACCTGCAGGCCGAGTGAGCTGAGATGCCGTCTGGCGCGGCAATCGAGATATGCGGCGACCGCGGATGCACCGGCGCCGTACGATTGAGCGACGGATGGCCACGGAGGGTCGGGATCAACCCGGCCCTTTTTTGTTTTCACCAGAAGGGAAGTTCGAATGCAGGTTCTTGTCCGCGACAACAATGTCGATCAGGCGCTCCGTGTTCTCAAGAAGAAGATGCAACGCGAAGGCGTGTTCCGTGAAATGAAGGCGCGCCGCTCATACGAGAAGCCGTCTGAACGGCGCACCCGCGAGAAGGCGGAAGCCATTCGCCGCGCTCGCAAGGCTGCTCGCAAGCAGGCCCAGCGTGAAGGATTGCTGCCGGCTCCGAAGCGCGTGGAGCGGCCCGCTCGTCCGGCGCGGCCTGCGCTGGCATAATAAGCGAGGTTTGTGGCTTGGGCTTCGATCTGCAGAATGTCGCCGATCGCCGGACCAGCCCGACCACTGCCAAACAGGCGCGGTTGCAGCGCTTCGAGACACGCCCCAACGGCGATGAGACGCTCTGGGTCCGGCGCGGGGCCGAGCGGCAGGCGGAGAAGACGGCCGGGCTCGCCGATACGGAGCGCCTCCCAGCGGCCGAACGTGAGCGCATCGCCCGGCCGAGCCGCCGAGAGGGGCGTGTGCGCCATGCCCCGCGACGGGCTGAACTGTCGTGGGTCGGCGTCGAGCGGCCTCGGAACGCCCCGCTCGAAACCGTTCGATCACTGCAGGAACGCGCTGCGCGGGAATGACGCTCGCGCTTTTGGCATCGCGCGGGCAGGAAGGAGTTAGCCGATGTCGGATAACAGGATCTCGCCGGAAGAGGCCCGACTACGAGCCCAGAGCAGGGCGACGCTGGCAGCGCAACGTCGCGCCGAGGCTGAAACCGCTCTTGACGCGTTGCGCAAGGAACAGATCGCCATTCGCGAGCGAACGGCGAGATTGCGAGCACAGCGGCTCGCCAAGGAGGCCGCCGACGCCAAGGCAGCTGGCGAAGCTGCAATGCAACCGAAGCCAAAGCGCAGCGCACGGACGAAACCGACTTCTCCCTGATCGTGAAGCAGGAGGTGGTTATGGATACGACAGTTCGCCCGAATCTATCCAATCGATGGGGCGTCACCGACCTGCTGGAGCGCTCGGTCTGCTCGATCGTCCGCGATCCTCATGACCAGTTCTGGATCGTCCTGACCATCGACGAGCTTCCACGGATGGTTGACGTGTTGCGTGGACCTTTCGAGGCGATCGATGGCGCGATGACTGCCATCGGGAAGAACCTGCATGGTTCCTGCCGGCACGGTGCAGCTGTCAGGCCTGCGAATTATTTCCCCTGACGCAGCTGCGGCAACTTCAAACGGCCACAATGGTTCACTAGAAGGTTTCATCGACCGAGCTATTCGGCTGGCCTCGCCGCGACAGGCGCGTTGCCCGATTTTTTACTCTTTCGACAATCGAACGCCGTTTCGCAGCTTACCGCTGCCTGCATTCTGCACGGCAGCCTTACAGGCAGCGCGGACAAGCCGCGCGCCACTGGAACCATATGAAAAATACGACTCGATACGAACATAAGAAATTGCGCGTAGCCGTCACGGCCTTGCAGCCATTGCCTCCGAAAGCTTCATCAAGCTGGAAGCCCGAACCTTGTGGCCTCTCGCGCGAAGAATTGCGCAAAATCGTCGCGCGGATCATGGGCTGAGGAGAAAGCCATGGACCTCCAACACCGCAAGCTGCCGGCTGGCGATATACGCAATCGGGCAGGGCGAGCGGCGGATTTGGATATTCGGGCGCATTTCGAGCGCGCCATGGGCTCCGCGCGAAAGCGTGAAGCGACAGGCGATCGCGTTGAAGCTGAACGCTTCTATCAGCAGGCGGATCATTTTCGCCGCTTGCTGAACCGCACAGCCGCATAGGAGGCGCGGCGCGCCTCCGACAGAAATCGATGCGGCCTCGTCCAAGGCGTGGGCCGGATCACCCCTGCGGTTCGACCGCATGTGCCTTCACTGTCGGTAGGGACGCGCGACGCGATCGAAGTCCTTCGGTCACGGGCAAGCGGCCCCACCATCGGACCAGCGGCCCCCGTCGGCACCCGAAGCTTGAAGGGGCGCCGCGGCCGGCGTTTCAGCGGGCGACCGCAGGTTCCGTCGTCGCCTCGGCGATTACGTAATCCGCAGCAAGCCTCAACTCACGCAGGGGCCGCACCCGTCTTATCGCTTCGGCATAGAGCTCGTGGGCCTTGTACGCCGCGAGGGCTGCGTGATCCGCGAATTCGCCGTAAACGACGATGTCGACTTCGGAACTCAGCGGATCCGACTTCCGATTTTTGGCAATCTCGAGCCTGAGGGCATGAGGGATGCCTGTCAGGATCGACAGGCCTCTGCGAATCGCCTCGATATTCTCCGGAGCCTTGGCGCTGAAAAATACGATGTGCCGGATCATGGCGGCTACTTCTCGACAAAAGCCTTTTCGATCACGTAGTCGCCCGGCTCCCCGTGATTGCCCTCGTGCAGGCCATGCGCCGCGAAGATCGATTTCAGATCGGCCAATAATTGCGGCGAGCCGCAGAGCATGAAGCGATCATTGCGTGGATCGAAGCCCGGCTGCCCGATATCTGAAAAGAGCTGGCCGGAGGTCAGCAAGTCGGTGATGCGTCCGCGATTGCGGAACGGCTCGCGAGTCACCGTCGGGTAGTAGACGAGCTGTTTGCGGATCATGTCGCCGAGGAATTCGTCCTGCGGCAACTGGCTCTGAATCCGCTCGCCATAGGCCAGCTCCGCGACCTGCCGGCAGCCATGCACGAGCACGACGCTCTCAAAGCGCTCATAGGTCTCGGGGTCGCGGATCAGCGAGAGGAAGGGTGCGAGGCCGGTTCCGGTGCCAAGCAGGAAAAGGCGCTTGCCGTCACGGAGATTGTCGAGGACGAGCGTGCCCGTCGCCTTCTTGCCGACGACGATAGGATCGCCGACCTTGAGGTTCTGGAGCCGCGACGTCAGAGGCCCGTTCGGTACCTTGATCGAGAAGAATTCCAGGCACTCGTCATAGTTGGTGCTCGCGACGCTGTAGGCCCGCAGCAACGGCTTCTCGTCGACCTTGAGTCCGATCATCGTGAACTGGCCGTTCTTGAAGCGGAATGCCGCGTCGCGAGTCGTCGTGAAGCTGAACAGCGTATCGGTCCAGTGATGAACGCTGAGAACCTGCTCCTCGTAGAAATTGCTCATCGGACCGCTTTTTCCTTGGCGACGATTCTTGTTTTGCTCGGCTTATCGGCGGCGTTTGATAAGCAGATTTGGCCATCGGAATCAACGGTGGCAATTTTATTCTAAAGAAACCTCTTTTGACATAAATCATTATTTGTAGAAGCGCTTTCGTATAGAATTTTGCTTGCGTCGCGCGCAGCCGATGCCGTCCGTCGATGCGGACGATAAATGGCTTCGGCTGCCCTCCGAAACGCGCTCCTGCGTCGAACAGGCTCGTCAACCGCGAACATGATCGCTGCCGGCGCAGCATGCTGTGGAAGTTGAACATTGCAGACCGTGCGTCGGATCGGCGCAGTATCAGGTTACGTCATTGGCGCTTCCACAAGGGCAAAGCTTCAGGTCGCGTCGCGCCGCGCTATCCGACACGGTCAATGGAGCCATGCCGCAGCCCCAGGCGCCAATTCGATCCGGCACGCATATGGTTGTGCGCCGTCGGGTCCGCCGCTCGCAATGAGGTGGCGCCGCGCGAGGTCGAAGGCAAAGGCAGCTATCTGCCTGAGCCAGCGCCTCGGTTTCTGTTCGATAGTGGTGCCTTGCGATGAATATGCATGTGTCTCGGGTCGATCGCGCGACCGGCCGCGTCGGAATTGGCCAGTCTGTCCCGCGCAACGAGGATGCCGCGCTGGTCCGCGGTCAAGGGCGCTACACCGACGATCTTGCGCTGGAAGGACAGCTCTACGCGGCTTTCGTCCGAAGCCCGCATGCGCATGGCGTCATTCGCGGCATCGATACCGAAGCTGCGAAAGCGATGAAGGGTGTCGTCGCGGTCTACACGGCCGATGATCTGGAGGGGCAGAACTACGGATCGCTGAAATGCCAGGTGGACCTGCCGAACCGGGACGGGACCGCGATGAGGAAGCCGGTCCGCAAGGCACTTGCCGCGGATAAGGTGCGCTTCGTCGGCGACCCCGTGGCGATGGTCGTGGCCCGCACGGCGCAGCAGGCGCGCGATGCCGCCGAGGCCATATCGCTGGATATCGACATCCTGCCCGCCGTCACCTCGGTGGAGGCGGCGCTTGCCCCGGACGCGCCGCAGCTGTTCGATGAGGTTCCCGGCAACCTCATCCTCGACTACCATTTCGGCGACGCTGCGAAGGTCGCGGCGGCCTTTGCCAAGGCCGCGCATGTCACGCGGGTGCAGATCGTCAACAACCGCATCATCGTGAATCCGATCGAGCCGCGCGCCGCGATCGGTACCTATGACCGCAAGACGAAGCGTTACACGCTCCACGCCCCGAGCCAGGGCGCTTTCGGCATGCGCAACAACCTGGCGGCGGCGATGGGTGTCCCGCATGACCGGATGCACTTGCTGACCGGCCATGTCGGCGGCTCCTTCGGCATGAAGTCGGCCGTGTTCCCGGAATATGTCGTGCTGCTACATGCGGCGCGGCTGCTGAATAAGCCGGTGAAATGGACCGACCAGCGGTCCGAGAGCTTCGTTTCCGACCATCACGGCCGCGACATGATCTTCGAGGCCGAGCTCGCCCTCGATGCGCGCGGGCGGTTCCTGGCGACGCGCTTCACCGGCACCGGGAATATGGGCGGTTATCTCTCGCCCCCCGGCCCAATGATGGCCACGCTGAACATCGGCAAGAACAGCGTCGGCATGTACCGCACGCCGCTGGTGGAGGTGCAGACGCGCTGTGCCGTCACCAATACCGTGCCGATCGCGGCCTATCGCGGCGCCGGACGCCCCGAGGGTAACTATTTCATGGAGCGGCTGATCGATACCGCGGCCCGGGAAATGGGCATCGACCGGGCTGTCCTCAGGCAGCGCAACCTGATTGCGCCGAAGCAATTGCCGTGGAAGACCCCGATCGGGACCGTCTATGACAGCGGCGACTTCCCGGCGCTCTTCGCGCGGGCGCTGGAGGCCGCCGACTGGAAGGGCTACCGGACGCGCGAGCGCGCCAGCCGCAAGGCCGGCAAGCTGCGCGGCCGCGGGATCGGCTGCTATCTCGAAGTCACCGCCCCTCCGACCAACGAGATGGGCGGCATCCATTTCGAGCCGGACGGAACGGTCACCATCGTGACCGGGACGCTCGACTATGGGCAGGGACACTGGACGCCCTTCGCCCAGGTCCTGACGAGCCAACTGGGCGTGCCCTTCGAGAAGATTCGCCTCGTTCAGGGGGACAGCGATCGACTGATCGCCGGCGGCGGCACCGGTGGCTCGAAATCGATCATGGCGAGCGGCTCGGCGATCATCGAGGCGAGCCTGCTCGTCATCGAGAAAGGCAAGCTGCTGGCCGCGCACTTCCTGGAGGCCGGTGTCGCCGATATCGAATTCGCCGATGGCCGCTTCGGCATCGCTGGCACCGACCGCTCGGTCGGCATCATGGAGCTCGCCCGCAAGCTGCAGGCGGGCGCAGCCTTGCCCGATGACCTGCCGCGGGCGCTGGATGTCGACCATGTCTTCAAGGCGGCGCCCTCGGCCTATCCCAATGGCTGCCACATCGCCGAGGTCGAGATCGATCCCGATACCGGGCATGTCGAGATCGCGAGCTATGTTATGGTCAACGACTTCGGGGTGCTGGTGAATCCGATGATCGTCGAGGGGCAGCTCCATGGCGGGGTCGTGCAGGGCATCGGCCAGGCGATCTGCGAAATGACCTCCTATGACGAAAGCGGCCAGCTGATGACCGGCTCCTACATGGATTATGCGATGCCGCGCGCGGCGGACGTGCCCTTCTTCACCTTCATCAGCGAGGGCGTGCCGACCCGAACCAATCCTGTCGGCGCCAAGGGCTGCGGGGAGGCCGGATGCGCCGGTTCCCTGCCTTCGGTGATGAATGCGATCGTCGATGCACTCTCGCCCCATGGAGTGCGCCATATCGACATGCCGGCGACGCCGCAGACCATCTGGAGAGCCATTCACTCGCGTTCTTAGTCCCGCGCCGGCACCGGCGCGCGACTAGCCAAGCTCCAACCATAACGAGGAGGAAGCAATGCGCGTCGGTGTACCCAAGGAGATCAAAGTCCACGAATACCGGGTCGGGCTGACCCCGGAAGCCGTGCGCGAATACACCGCAGCGGGCCATGAAGTCCTTGTCGAGACAACCGCCGGAGCCGGCATTTCTGCACCCGACACGGCCTATGAGGCCGCGGGCGCCAGGGTCGTTGCGAATGCAGCAGAAGTCTTCGCGAGGGCCGACCTGATCGTGAAGGTCAAGGAGCCGCAGCCGTCGGAGTGGGTGCAGCTCCGCGAGGGACAAATCCTGTTCACCTATCTGCACCTCGCCCCTGATCCAGAGCAGACGGCCGGGCTCCTGAAGTCGGGGGTCACGGCAGTCGCCTACGAAACCGTGACCGACAAGGCCGGCGGCCTGCCATTGCTGGCGCCCATGAGCGAAGTGGCAGGCCGGCTTTCGATCGAGGCTGCAGGGGCCTGCCTGCAGCGGCATGCTGGGGGGCGCGGCGTGCTGATCGGCGGTGTGCCGGGGGTGCCTCCGGCGCGCATTGCGATCATCGGAGGCGGTGTCGTCGGCACTCACGCGGCGCGCATGGCGGCGGGCCTGGGAGCGGATCTGGTGATTCTGGACCGGTCCCTGCCGCGGCTCAGGCAGCTCGACGAGCACTTCGGCGGCAGGGCGCGGACACGCTATTCCACGCTCCATGCGATCGAGGAAGAGGTCCTCGCCGCGGATGTCGTCATTGGTGCGGTGCTCATCCCCGGCGCGGCCGCGCCGCGCCTGGTGTCGCGCTCCCAGCTGTCCAGGATGAAACGCGGTGCGGTCCTCGTCGACGTCGCAATCGACCAGGGCGGTTGTTTCGAAACCTCCCATCCGACGACGCATGCGGACCCGACCTTCGAAATCGACGGCGTGATCCATTACTGCGTCGCCAACATGCCGGGTGCCGTGCCGCTGACGTCGAGCTACGCGCTGAACAATGCGACATTGCCCTTCGGCTTGGCGTTGGCCGCAAACGGTCTGGATGCGATCCGCAACGATCCGCATCTCGCCGCGGGCCTCAACGTGCATCGCGGCCAGATCACCAACGCTCAGGTCGCGGAGAGCCTGCGCCTGCCGTACACGCCCGCGCAAGCTGCGCTTGCCGCCTGACGGTGCGAGCCAGCGCATGGCTCGCTTTCGCAAGCCCAGGTTATCAGCGCGCTTCCATGAGACAGCCTATGAAATCGCGTACAAGCTGCGATTTAGGCCGGTCGGGCGGCAGGATGAGGAAGCTGCGGCTCAGCACCGGCGGCTCGAAGGGCCGCAGCACGAGGCGACTTTGATCATGGCCCGCGATCGCGTAAGGACTGATCAGCCCGACGCCTACCCCCTGTGCCACCAGCGCGCAAACGGTGGCGGCGTAGATCGTCTCGACGACGACACGCGGCGGCACTGCTCCTGCCTCTGACATGATCATGTCGAAGCGCTGCCGGGCGCGATCTTCCGGAACATAGGCGACGAAATCGATGCCGGACAGATCGTGGGGGCCGATCGTCTCCCGCGAGGCGAGGGGGTGGCCGAGCGGGATGGCGCAAAGGGCGCGCGGCTGGACGAAGACCTGGTGGACGACCCCGGTGACATCGATCTCGTCGGCGGCAAGACCGACATCGTAGATGCCGGCAGCCACTCCATCCCGGACGTCGCGCGAGGGCAGGACCATAAGCGTGACGGTCGCATCCGGGCGCAATTGGCGAAAGCGCAGAACGGCGTTCGGAACGATCGAAGAACTCAGCGCCGAGAGGGTGGCGACGCGAAGTTGACCGGCACCATAGTCGCGAATACGTGCCGCGCTGGCGCGCAGCCGGTCCATCCCGCGGAAGTTCGCCTCGACCTCCGCGAAGAATGTGCGTCCCTCCGGAGTCGGCACGATGCGGTTGCGCACCCGGTCGAAGAGGGCAAAGCCCAGCGACTTTTCGAGCTCGGCTATCAGCCGGCTGACACCGGGCTGGGTGACGCCCAAAATCTCCGCGGCTCGCGAGACCGTGCCCGCCTTCATCACGGCGGCAAATACCTCGATCTGTCGGCTGTTCACATTCGGTCCACCCAGCGCATCCTATTCACGTAGGTGCTCGTACATGCCGAGCACAAGCGGAGATCCTCCCAGGCTCCGCGGTGGCGGCATTTGGATGCTCTTTCCAGATCCAGGCGTCGCCGTTGCCCGACATGCTGCGGTGCCGCGCCAGTTTGCCGCTAATGACGATATTGCGGCTCCTCCAGATCAAGCTGCCGCCGAATGGATGCGAGATGAAGCCGGGCTGACTCGGGATCTCCCTCGCGCATCTGTCGATACTTGGCTTCGGCGATATCGGACGGGACGGATCTGACCGGGCGGCCGGTCGACATGGCCAGAACCTGGACCTGTGCTGCGCGTTCCAGATAGTAGAGGTCGTCCCAGGCTTCCGCGACATTGGGAGCCAGCACCATCACCCCATGATTGCGCATGAACACGATATCCGCGTGGCCCACCGCGTTGGCTATGCGTGCGCCCTCCCCATGATCGAGCGCCAGCCCGTTGTAATCGCTGTCGACGACCGTGCGACCGTAGAATTTCAGAGCGGTCTGGCCGGCCCAAATAAGCGGATCGCCCTCGGTCATGCTCAGCGCAGTCGCGTAGGGCATATGCGTATGGAAGGCCACCTTGGCCCGAGGAACGCGCCTGTGAATCTCCGCGTGGATGTAGAAGGCCGTCGCCTCAGGCTGGCCATCGCCCGCGATGACATTCCCTTCGAAATCGCAGATCAGAAGCTCGGAGGCGGTGATCTCGCGAAAAGCCCTTCCGTAGGGATTGACGATGAAGAGATCATCGTGCCCGGGCACCACGGCCGAGAAGTGATTGCAGATGCCTTCTTCGAAGCCGTGGCGCGCCGCGGCGCGAAAGCAGGCTGCCAGATCTTCCCGAACCGTCCGGATCGCCTCCGAGGAGAAGTCCGGACGATTGTCCTGGGTCCGCACGGCCGCCGGCGTGAACTTGGGGTTGAGGCTGTGGGCCATCGCAAATCCTCTAAGGCGTTTCGGGTACGAAGGTCGTTCAGCGGCGCTCATGCCAGCATTTTTCGTACCATATCCAGGCGTGCTGGCCAGTGCCGAGCCGAGCTGCATCATCCGCGGGAAACGCGGTCGCGGCATCGACATCGTCGATGGCGAACAGTTCGCGAGCGGGAATCTCGCGGCTGGTCTTCTCCAGCAGGAGTGTCGATCCGGGAGTGCCCGAAGCGGTGCGTGTCGAGGGCGGGCCGGCTGCAATCGCGTGCACGCGGATCCCACGGGTCTGGCGCGCAGCGCGCGGGCACGGCCGCGCCCTTGCATACCGACAGCGATCGATCCTTGACATAGCGCAAACGGCGGGCTTCATTCGTTATAAGCATTAACTCGATAAGTTGATGCATGAAGGGAATTGCTATGACCCAGACCGTCGGTCCCGAGGCGTCTCCCTGGCTCGAAGCGGAAGCTCTGACCGCGGCGCACGCGCGCGCCAACATCATCGAGATGAGCCGCCAAGCCGAAGCCGCGGTAATCCAGCCGCGGGATCCCGGTGGGTTTCCAGCTCAGTGGCGCACGGCGATGGCCGCGCGCATCGCAACCCTCAATGGCCAGACGAAACTGGCCTCGCACTACCTCGCGGCGATTGCCGAGCCGGCTGTCCGCAATCTCGCCGATCCGGCTCAGACCAGCAGCGACGCGCGGGAACGGGCTGCCATCGCCTTTATGGACAAGGTCGCAGCCGAGCCACGTGCGGTCGTCTCCGAGGATATCGAGAGGCTGAAGGCAGCCGGCGTCGCGGAGGCCGACATCGTGCGCCTTTGCGAGCTCAACGCCTTTATGAGCTACCAGTGCCGGGTCTTCGCCGGGCTCGCTGTCCTCAAAGGAGCTGTGGCATGAGCCGGATCGTCCATCGCTTCACCCGCACCGTTCCTGAATGGCAGCCGCGGGTCACCCCGGTCGATCTGGCCAGCGCCACTCCCGAGCAACGCGACGCGCTGAAGATCACGCCGTCGAACACCAAGGTCTCGGATTATGTGCTGGTCCTGGCGCATGATCCGGAGACGCTGTCGGTACGCTCGCCGCTGTTCAACGCGATCATGTACGATCCGGGCGGCATGAGCCGGGCCGAGCGGGAGCTCGGTGCCATCGGCGCCTCGATCGTCAATCGCTGCATCTACTGCGCAGCCGTGCACGCCTCCCGCCACGCACAGCTCAGCAAGGACACCGCCGTCACCGACGAGCTCTTCGCGCGTGGCGAGCAGGCACAGCTCTCGCCGCGCGACCAGGCGATCTTCGACTTTTCGGTCAAGCTCTCGCAATCGCCGCCGGCGGTCACTGAAGCGGATGCCGCCAAGCTGCGCGAGGCCGGCATCAGCGAGGCCGAGGCTGTCGACCTCATCCTGTCAACGGCGCTGTTCGGCTGGGCCAACCGGCTGATGCACGTGCTCGGCGACCCCGTCCGCAACGACTGACGCGATGAGCCGCCTCAAGACCCTCGAGGCGTATCTGCAGGTTGCCTCCCTGGGCAGCGTCACCGCTGCCGCGCGCCATCTCGGCGTGTCGCAGCCTTCGGTGAGCCGCATGATCCAGGAGCTCGAGCGCGACCTCGGCCAGCCGCTCTTCGAGCGCGCCGGCCAACGGCTGGTCCTAACGCCGAAAG
The DNA here is from genome assembly GCF_056395345.1 of Allobosea sp. 10L422. NCBI lineage: Bacteria > Pseudomonadati > Pseudomonadota > Alphaproteobacteria > Hyphomicrobiales > Alloboseaceae > Allobosea > Allobosea sp. 10L422. The sequence goes on along the minus strand of NZ_JBFTJI010000007.1, from coordinate 163,226 downwards.
GCGTGGTGCTGCGCGACGATGTCGAGCGGGCGCTGGCCGGTTTCGTCAATCTCTGGGAGCGTGCCCGCGAAGTCGTCGGCGAGTCCGAGCCGCCCATCAGTGTGGCGGCGGTGTCGGCGCTGGCCTTCGGGCTGCTGACCGGTGCCTGGAAGGCGCTCGGATGCCTCGACGAGCCGCCGCGGCTCGCGATCGAGGTCGAGAATCCCGACCGCGTCCAGAACGCCGTGATGTCCGGCACGGCCCAGATCGGCGCGACCAGCGCGCCCCTGCTGCATCGCGACCTGACCGTCGAATGGCTGGGCACCGCACCTTGCGTGCTGGCCGTGCCCGAAGGCGACGCTCTGGCGCGTCTCGAAGGCCCGGTGGAGCTGCGAGCGCTGGCCGGGCGCAGCCTCGTCGGGATGTCGATGCGCCGCGGAGTGCCGGCGCGCATTCGCGCAGCTCTCAACGCGGCCGGTGTCGATGTCCGCGTCCGCGTCCGCACGACCTCGACGATCAATGCGCTCTCCTTCATCGAGGCCGGAGCGGGCGTGGCGATCGTCGAGCCGCTGACATTGACCGGCCGCCCGACGCCGGGCGTCCGCATCCTGCCGCTGGCGACGCCGATCCCCTATTGCTTCGGGGTGGTGACGGCACGCGGCGTCGCCGTCCCCGACAAGGTCCGCGAGCTGATCGCGGCGCTGCAGATGGTGGCACAGCAGCGGCTGGACGATTTCACCCTGATCCCGCCCGAGGAGCACCACGCCCTCCTCGCTTCGCTGACCAAACAGGAGACGCGGCTGTGACAGCCGATCAAGGCAAGGTTCCCGAAGGGCTGGCAGCGCTGAACCGCCGCGTCGCCCGTGAGCTTGAGTTGCTGACCCTTCCGGCAGCGCCCTGGGTTCCGCAGCGCGACATTGCGGGCGAGCCGCTGCTCGACGTCGCGATCATCGGCGCCGGCATGGCCGGGCTGGCCGCCGCCGGGGCGCTCCGCAACATCGGCCTGCGTGCCGTCAACTTCGACCGCCGGCCGAAGGGCTTCGAAGGACCATGGGCAACGACGGCGCGCATGGAGACGTTGCGTTCGCCCAAGACCCTGACCGGGCCGGCACTCGGCATTCCGTCGTTGACCTTCCGCGCCTGGTTCGAAGCTCAGTTCGGCGCCGAGGATTGGGAACGGCTCGACAAGATCCCGCGGCTGATGTGGATGGACTATCTGCGCTGGTTCCGCGACGTGCTGCGTCTCGATGTCCGCAACGATCACGACATCGCTGCGATCCATCTGGGAGCGGACTACGCGACGCTGGAGATCGACGCGGCCGGGAAGCGGCAGCGCGTGCGGGCGCGCCATGTCGTGCTGGCCACGGGGCGCGACGGGCTCGGCGGTCCCTTCGTGCCGGCGATCGCCGACAGCCTGCCGCGCGAGCGCTGGGCGCATTCCTCAGACGCGAACGACTATGCCGCGCTGCGTGGCAAGCGCGTCGCCGTAGTGGGCGCCGGCGCCTCCGCGATGGACAGCGCAGGCACCGCGCTGGAGGCGGGGGCGGAGCGCGTCGACCTGCTGATCCGCCGCCGCGACATTCCGCGCATCAACCGCGGCAAGGGCATGGGCCATCCCGGTTCGATCGCGGGCTACCGCTATCTGCCCGACGATTGGAAATGGCGGATCAACAGCTACATCGCTCGCGAGCAGGTGCCGCCGCCGCGTGCGAGCGTGCTGCGCGTCTCGCGGTATCCCAACGCCTTTTTCCGTCAGGGCACGGCGTTGCATTCCGCACGGATGGACGGCGACGAGATCGTCGTCGAGACCAGCGCGGGTACGATGCGCTTCGATTTCATCATCTTCTCGACTGGTTTCCGGGTCGACTGGGACAATCGCCCCTTCCTCGCCGAGATCGCGGCGAGCGCCCGGCTGTGGAGCGATCGCGGCGTGCCCGCCGATGCCGATGCGGGTCTCGGTTCTCTGCCCGATCTCGGCACCGCCTTCGAGTTCCAGCCGAAGATTCCAGGTGCCTGCCCCGGCCTCGAACGCGTCCATTGCTTCTGCTATCCGGCGATGATGTCCCACGGAACCGTATCGGGCGACATTCCGGCGATCAGCGACGGCGCCGTGCGGCTGTCGCAGGCCGTCGCGGCGCGACTGTTCGTCGAGGATGTCGAGGCGCATTTCGCGCGTGGCCAGGAGTATTCCGAGCCGGAAATCTTCGGCGACGAGTGGGAGCCGATCCTGCCCGAACAGGCCGCGGTACCGGTCTGATGCTCGGCTGGCTGCTCCAGCGCATCGCGCAGGCGCTCCTCGTCGTGGTGGCGATGTCGCTCGTCGTGTTCCTGGGCATGCACGCCATCGGCAATCCCGCCGACATCCTGCTGGCTCCGGATGCGACGCAGGCCGACAGGGCCGCGCTCGTGGCGCAGCTCGGCCTCGACCGGCCGCTCTGGCAGCAATATCTCAGCTTCGCAGGCAGTGCCCTGCAGGGCGATCTCGGCCGCAGCTTCGTCTACAACGTCCCGGCCGTGACGCTCATCCTGCAGCGCCTGCCGGCGACGCTTGAACTCGCCATCGCCGCGACGGTCTTCTCGGTCATTCTCGGCGTGCCGCTCGGGCTCTATGCCGGGCTCTACCCGGAACGCCGGCTCTCCAAGCTGATCACGACGGGCAGCATCCTCGGCTTCTCGCTGCCGACCTTCTGGGTAGGCCTCCTGCTGATCATGACCTTCAGCGTCTATCTCGGCTGGCTGCCGGCGAGCGGGCGCGGCACCACGGTCCGTTTCCTGGGCGCGGACTGGTCCTTTCTGACCTTGAACGGCTGGCGGCACATGCTCCTGCCGGCGATCAACCTGTCGCTCTTCAAGGTCTCGCTGGTGATCCGGCTGACACGGGCCGGGGTGCGCGAGGTGCTGCCGCTCGACTATGTCCGCTTCGCGCGGGCCAAGGGGCTGCGCCGCGGCCGGATCATGACGATGCATATCCTGCGCAACATCATGATCCCGCTGGTGACGGTGCTCGGGCTCGAGCTCGGCTCGACCATCGCCTTCGCGGTGGTCACCGAGAGCATCTTCGCCTGGCCGGGCTCGGGCAAGTTGATCCTCGACAGCATCAACGCGCTCGATCGGCCGGTGGTGATGGCCTACCTGCTGGTGGTGGTGACGCTCTTCGTCATCATCAACCTCGTCGTCGACATCCTCTACCGCATCCTCGACCCGCGCGTTCGCGAGGAGGCCTCGACATGACGAGCGTTCCCGCCGCCACCGCCCGCCGACCGGCCGTCAATGCGCTCAGCCGTTTCCTGCGCGCGCCCACGGCTGTCATTGGCCTTGGCCTGCTGACGCTGCTGATTCTGGGCGCGGTCTTCGCCGCGCAGATCGCCCCGCAGAACCCGTTCGACCTCGCTGCCATCGATGTGCTCGACGCAAGGCTACCGCCCGGCTCGGCTTCCTCGGGCGCCGATCTCACCTACTGGCTCGGTACCGATGGACAAGGCCGCGACCTGTTCTCTGCTATCCTCTACGGGTTGCGGACCAGCCTGACCGTCGGCGTCGGCTCGGCCGTGCTGGCGGGTATCCTCGGCATCATGCTCGGGTTGATCGCGGCCTGGAGCGGTGGCTTCGTCGACGCGCTGATCATGCGGCTCGTCGACCTCTTGATGTCGCTGCCCTCGATCCTGATCGCCCTCTTGATGCTTGCGCTGCTGGGCCGGGGCATCGGCAATGTCGTGCTGACGCTGGTGCTGCTGGAATGGGCCTATTACGCCCGCACCGCCCGCGCCCAGGCGCTGGTCGAGCGCAAGCGCGATTATTTCGAGGCGGCGCGGGGGCTGGGCCTGCCGACCTCGCGCATCCTGCTGCGCCATGTCTTGCCCAACTGCCTGCCGCCGCTGCTCGTCATCGCCGCCTTGCAGGTGGCGCGCGCCATCACGCTGGAGGCGACGCTCTCCTTCCTCGGCCTCGGCGCACCGGTGACGCAGCCCTCGCTCGGCCTGCTGATCGCCAACGGCTTCCAGTTCATGCTCTCGGGCGAATATTGGATCAGCTTCTTCCCCGGGGTGACGCTGCTGCTGGCGATCGTCGCGATCAACCTCGTCGGCGACCGCCTGCGCGAGGTGCTCGATCCGAGGGCGCTGAAATGAGCGCGCCGCTGCTCGAAGTCCGCAATCTGCGCACCCGTTTCCACACTGATCGCGGCGATCTCGACGCCGTGCGCGACGTCTCCTTCACGCTGCGGGCGGGACAGACGCTCGGCCTCGTCGGCGAAAGCGGCTCGGGCAAGTCCGTGACGGGCTTCTCGATCATGGGGCTGATCGATCCGCCCGGCCGGGTTGTCGACGGCGAAATCCTGTTCAACGGCCGGGATCTGACGCGGCTCGACGAGGAGAGCCTGCGTCGCCTACGCGGCAATCGCATCGCCATGGTCTTCCAGGACCCGATGATGACGTTGAACCCGGTGCTGCGGATCAGCACGCAAATGATCGAGACGATCCGGGCGCATGAGGCCGTCGACGCGGCGACGGCCCGCGTCAGAGCGCGGGACATGCTGGGCACCATGGGCATCCCGAGCCCGGAAGCGCGGCTCGATGCCTATCCCCACCAGCTCTCGGGCGGCATGCGCCAGCGCGTCTCCATCGCCATCGCGCTGATCAACCGGCCCGATCTGATCATCGCCGACGAGCCGACGACCGCCCTCGACGTCTCGATTCAAGCGCAGATCCTGGCCGAGGTGCAGCAACTGACACGCGAGAGCGGCACGGCGCTGCTCTGGATCACGCATGATCTCTCGGTCATCGCCGGCATCGCCGATGAGATCGCGGTGATGTATGCCGGCCGCATCGTCGAGCAGGGCCGCGTCGATGCCGTGCTGGACAATCCCCGCCATCCCTATACGGCCGGGCTGATCGGCAGCCTGCCGGGAGCGAGCGCACCGGGCTCGATGCTGGTCCAGATACCCGGCACAACGCCGGACATGGTCGCCCCGCCTGATGGCTGCGCCTTCGGGCCGCGCTGCGCGCGCCGTGCCGATGATTGCGCGCGGCAGCCCGCCTTCACGCAGGGCGCGCACAAGCTGCGTTGCTTCCACCCTCTCACAGGCCCGGCTTCGCTTGCCGAGGTAGCGGCATGACGACGACCGCTTCTTATTCGGCCCCCGCGCTTGAGACGCGCGACCTGAGCCGCCGCTTCGGCCGTGCGGACGGGCTTGCTGTAAAGCTGCATCTCGCCAAGCGTCAGCCTGTCATCCATGCGCTGGACGGTATCGACCTCACCATCCCGACCGGCGAATTCGTCGGTCTCGTCGGCGAATCCGGCAGCGGCAAGTCGACGCTTGGGCGCATCGCCGCCGGGCTACTGCCGCCGAGCGGCGGCGATGTCCGCGTCTTCGGGCGCGATCCGCGGGGTGACCGCTCGGTTCATCGCGACGTGCAGCTCATCTTCCAGGACCCGCAGGCGAGCTTGAACCCGCGCATGCGCGTCGCCGCGGCGATCGGCGAGGCGCCTCTCGTCCACGGCATCGTCGGTCGCTCCGAGCTCGACGATTATGTCTGCGCGCAGATGCGGCGGGCCGGGCTCGACCCGGTCTATCGCCAGCGCTTTCCGCACCAGTTCTCCGGTGGACAGCGCCAGCGTATCTCGATCGCCCGCGCGCTCGCCATGCAGCCGCGCTTCCTGGTCTGTGACGAGTCCGTCGCCTCGCTCGACGTCTCCATCCAGGCGCAGATCCTCAACCTGTTCATGCAGCTCCGGCGCGATCTGGACCTGACCTACCTGTTCATCAGCCATGATCTGCGCGTGGTGCAGCACATCGCCGACCGCGTCGTCATCATGTATCTCGGCCGCATCGTCGAGGATGCGCCGGCGCGGCAGTTCTTCGCCCACCCCAACCACCCCTATACGCAGGGCCTGCTCGCCGAAATTCCCGATCTCAAGCAGCGGCGGCGGGTCTATGCTCCCGTTAAAGGCGAGATCCCGAGTCCGGCCGCGCCGCCGCCCGGCTGCCATTTCCATCCGCGCTGCCCGGCCGCTTTCGACCGCTGCCGCGTCGAGAAACCCGCCCTGCGCGAGATCGCGCCGGGCCATCGTTCCGCCTGCCACCTCAACGATACGCCCGCGGTCCAAGCCCGCGCGCTAACAGGAGTGATCGGATGACGACCAAACTGAGCACGCTTGCCCTGTCCGCGGCGCTGATCGTCGCCGCTGGGACCGCCTCGGCGGAAGACCTGCGCATCGGCTTCGCCGACCCGGTCTCCGCGATCGACCCGCAGCTCAACAACTATGCCGGCGACCACTCGGTTGCGCAGCATTTCTTCCCCGCCATCGTCGCGCAGAAGACGATCGGCGGCATGGCTCCCGGTCTCGCCTCGGCCTGGAAAAGCACCTCGCCCACGACCTGGGAATTCAAGATCCGCGACAAGGCGGTCTGGACCGACGGCAAGCCGGTGACGGCGGAGGACATCGCCTTTTCCTATGAGCGCGCCCAGAACGTGCCGGGCTCGGTCGCGAGCTTCAAGAGCTTCCTGCGCAGCGTCGCCAAGGTCGAGGTCAAGGACCCGCAGACGCTGGTGATCACCACCAAGGAACCCGACCCGCTGCTGCCGATCAACATCTCCAGCATCTACATCGTCAGCAAGCATATCGGCCAGACGGCGACGACCGACGACTACAACAGCGGCAAGGCGATGGTAGTCGACGGCCCCTATGCCTTCGTCAGCTATACGCCGGGCGACCGCATCGAGATGAAGCGCAACGACACCTACTGGGGCGACAAGGCCGAGTGGGACAAGGTGAGCTATCGCTATATCGCCAACCCCGCGGCGCGCACCGCCGCGCTGCTCTCGGGCGATGTCGATATGATCGACAAGGTCTCCTTCTCCGACATCGAGAAGCTGGAGAAGAATCCCAAGGTCAAGGTCTGGTCCTATCCCGGCCTGCGCGCGCTGATCCTGCAGCCGAGCTTCAACCCGGCGCCGTCCAAGTTCATTACCGACAAGGCCGGCAAGCCGCTCGACAAGAACCCCCTGCTCGACCAGCGTGTCCGCCAGGCTCTCAACATGGCGATCAACCGAGAGGCCATCGCCGACCGCGTTGCGCGCGGCGGCGTGACGGTCGCGACGCAGTGGATGCCGGCAGACACCTTCGGGTACAATCCCGACTACGCCAAGATCGCGGTTGATCCGACCAAGGCCAAGGCGCTGCTGGCCGAGGCCGGCTATCCCAACGGCTTCAAGCTGACCATGCATGTGCCGGGCGAGCGCTATCCGCTGGCGCCCGAGACCGCGCAGGCCGTCGCGCAATTCTGGACCCGCATCGGCGTCGAGACGCAGGTCGAGGTCGTTCCCTTCCCGGTCTATGTGACCGGCGCCAACAAGAACGAATATGCGATGAGCATCGTCGGCTGGGGCAACGGCACGGGCGAGGGCACTTATGCCATGACCTCGATCCTGGCGACGGTCGACCCGGCCAAGGGGCTGGGAGCCTCGAACTGGGGCCGCTACAGCAATCCGAAGCTGGATGAGGCGCTCGCCAAGGCCGGCGCCGAATTCGACGATCCCAAGCGCGAGGCGATCATCAAGGACGCCGTCAAGGTGGTGATGGACGATGTCGGGATCATCCCGCTCTACCATTACAAGAACATCTGGGCGAGCCGGCCGGACCTGAAGGTCGTGCCCTGGAACAGCGACCGCACCGTCGCCATGCAGGTTAGCAAGGCGAAGTGACTTCGGAGCCCGCCTTGCGAGGTCAGCCTTCATCCAAGGGAACTCGGACGTCATCCCGGACAAGCGGCGAAGCCGCACCGATCCGGGATCCATCGTAGAGCTCCGCAGCCCTTCGATGGATCCCGGCTCAAGGCCGGGATGACATCGTGGTTCCACTCTCAAACACGGTCCGGACTTAACGGAGACGAAAGTCGCCATGCCCGCCGCTTTCTCCGTCAGCCCTGCGATCGACCTGATCGACGTGCCGCGCCGGATCGCCCTCGCTGGGCTACCGGTTGGCGGGGAGGTAACCATTGCAGCGGAAACGCAGCGGGGCGGTCATCTCTGGCGGGCGCAGGCCGTGTTTGCGGCGGATGCTGCGGGCACCGTCGAGCTCGATCGCGACGCGCCGCTGCGGGGCGATTATGCCGGCATCGCCGCGATGGGGCTGATCTGGGCGCAGCAAGGTGAGGGCGAGCTGTTCCATGCCGACATGGCCCGGCCGCTGGAGACCAGGCTCACCGCCCATATCGGCGGCGAGCTTACGGCGTCGGACGGCTTCACGCAGATTCTCATGGCAGAGGGCGTCACCCGGCATCCGCTTGCCGAGGATGGGCTCGTCGGCACGCTGTTCCTGCCGGCAGGCGAGGGGCCGCATCCGGCGATCATGATCCTCAACGGCTCCGGCGGTGGCATCAACGAGCCACGCGCGGCGCTGTGGGCCTCGCGTGGCGTAGCGGCGCTGGCGCTCGGCTATTTCGGCGCTCCGGGGCTGCCGCAATACATCTCGAACACGCCGCTCGAGTATTTCGCCGGAGGGCTCGACTGGCTGCGTGCCAATGTGAGCCCCCTGAACGATTTCGTCGCCGTTGCCGGGCAATCGCGCGGCGGCGAGCTTGCGCTTCTGCTGGGCGCGACTTTTCCCGAAAAAGTCTCGGCGGTGCTGGGCTATGTGCCGAGCGCCTTCGTCCATGGCGGTCAGGCGGCAGCCGACCCCGCCCCGGGGCTCGGCCGGGACGGTCCGTGCTGGACGCTCGGCGGCAAGCCGCTCGTCCATCAATGGCAGGACAACGCCACGGCGAGCTGGAAGCCCTATGACGAGGCGACTGAAATCCGCCGCAACGCCGATGCGATGCGCACCGCGCTGGGCGATCCCGATGCGATGGCCCGCGCCCGCATCCCGGTCGAGCGGATCGCCGGGCCGGTGCTGCTGTTGTCGGGCGGCGACGACGGGGCGTGGCCTTCCGATCTCTATTCGCTGATCGTGCAGTCGAGCCTGCTGGCCGCCGGCCATCCGCATGAGGTCGTCTGGAAGAACTGGCCCGAAGCCGGGCATTCCATCCTGTTCCCCTACACCCCGGCGACGCGCATCTCCCATCGCCATCCGATGAACGGAACCTCCTCGACCATGGGCGGAACGCCGGCCGCGAATGCCGAAGCGAATGCGGGCGCCTGGGCCAGCGCCTGGGCATTCGTAAAGCGTCACACGGGGTTGGGCGGTTGAGGCCAACAAATATGGAGCGTGGGCTATGCGCGCTCCAGGCCGGGCCGCGACCTCCATGAGGTCACGATCCTCATGCCAGCGGCCAGCAAGCTACTCGGCCACCAGGGCCGGGGTGATCGCGCTGACCAAGAGCACGGCCAAGGAAACGGCCTGTGACGGCATCGTCGTCACCGCCATCACCCCCGCGGCGGCTGAGACCGCGATGGCGAAGGAGATTTCCGCCGAGCGGCGCGCCGACATCCTGTCCCGTATCCCGATGGGGCGCTTCGTCGAGGTCGAGGAAGTCGCGCGGATGGTGCTCTGTCTGACGAGTGTTCCTTCTCGACCGGCGGCGTCTTCGATCTGTCAGGCGGCCGGGCAACCTACTGACCGGCGGATGCCGGCGGCATCAGCTGCCCGGCGGCGAGAGCGCCGAGCGACGGCAGGAAATCGTCGTCCTCCGCGATGGCCTCGCCCTGCGTGAAAACAGTCAAGGTGAACTCTTGCCCGCCCGGGAGGATCGCGCGAAGGGCGTCATGGCGCCGGAAATCGGCACGCTCATCGCCGAGCCAGCGCGTGCGGCCGGCCTTCGACCAGATCTGCGTGCCCGCCGGCATGCCGCCTGCGAGATATCCCGAGACCTGATAGGCGCCGCGCTTCACAAACGGGCTCGCGAGATCGCGCGCGAGCAGCGGTTCGACCGCCCGTCGCGTTGTCGTGCTCAGCGCCGAGCCATGGAAGATCTCGTGCATCAGCCGGGCCATGGCGACCGGCGTCAGGGCATTGTGGCCGCCGGGCGAGCGGTCGAGGCCGATCTTCTCGCGGCCATAGCGGAGGTCGTCCATCAGCTTCTGGTTGAGGTTGATGCCGGCGAGCTCCGGCCAACCCAGCTGGTCGAAGAAGCGATTGACGGCCTCGCGCCGCTCGCCCCAGGCCGTCATCTCGGCGCTGGAGAGGAGGGTGTCGCCGCTCGTTCCCGAAAGCAGGTCGATGACGTAGTTCGTCGCGCTGTTGGAGGACCAGAGGATCATGTCGCGCATGGCGCGATCAAGCTCCTCATGCTCGACCAATTGTCCCGCTTCCAGAGCGGCTTGCGCGGCGACCAGGAAGAAGACCTTGACCAGCGAGCAGGGATAGCTGCGCCAGCCCGCACGCAGCGCCGTACCGCGCGGCCGTTCGCCCTGCTGGCCCGGTTGCAGCAGCACGAAGCCGAACTGCTCCTCCGGCACACCGCGCTCGCGGAATGCGGCGACCGCCTTTGCGGTCAACAGCGCGCTGATGCGCTGCAGGTTTTCATCCTCGTCGAAAAAGCTCATGGCACACCTGTCGAAGGCGGGTCGGAAAGAACGGATCAGCCCTTCGGCCGAAGCGCGGTGTCGAGGCCTTCGCCGATCAGCGCGAAGGTGACGCCGGTGTAGATGATCGCGAGGCCGGGAAAGGTCGCGATCCACCAGGCGTCGAACAGGAATTGCCGCCCGTCCGCGATCATCAGCCCCCATTCGGGAGTCGGCGGCTGGATGCCGAGCCCGAGGAAGCTGAGCGAGGTCACGGCGAGGATCGTCAGCACCACGTCGGCCATGGCGTAGACGATGGCCGGATTGATCGCATTCGGCAGGATATGGGCGGCGACGATCCGCGGCGTCGTGCAGCCGAGGCTGCGCGCCGCCTGCACGAATTCGAGGTTGCGCAGAACCAGAACCTCGCCGCGCACGATGCGGGCGAAGGAGATCCAGTTCACGAGAAGGAAGGCGAGGTAAAGATTGGTCTCGCCCGGTCCGAGCACGCCGACGATGGCGATGACGAGCACGTAGAAGGGAAAGGCCCAGAAGATGTCGGTGACCCGCATGATGAAGGTGTCGACGCGCCCGCCGACGAAGCCGGAGATCGCGCCGATCATCACGCCGAGGATCGCCGGCGCGGCGACGCAGATCAACGCGACCTTGAGGTCGACATAGCCGCCGGCCAGCACGCGCGATGCCACGTCGCGGCCGAGATCGTCGGTGCCGAACCAGCTAGCCAGGGAAGGCGGCTGCAGCGTGTTGCCGTAATCGACCGCGAAGGGATCCTGCGGCGTCCAGACCTGGCCGAGCGCGACGAAACCGGCGAGCAGCGCCAGCATGCCGAGCCCGGCCATGAGGCTCGGATTGGAGCGAAGACGGTCCATCGACTCACTCCAGCCTGATGCGCGGATCGGCGAGCGCATAGGCGAGATCGGTCGCCAGATTGATCAGCACGACGAGGACGGCGAAGACGATGGTGAGCCCCTGGATCAGCGGGTAGTCGCGAGCGAAGATCGACTCGACGAACAGCGAGCCCAGGCCCGGCAAGGCGAAGACGGTCTCGATCACCACCGTGCCGCCGATCACCCAGCTCGTATGCGCGCCGAGCACCGAGATCGAACTGATCAGCGCATTGGGCAGCACATGAACGCCCATCAGCCGGCCGGTGCCTGCGCCCTTGGCGCGGGCCGTGGTGACATAGTCGGAGCCGAGCACGGCCAGGATGGCGCTGCGCAGGCTGCGGATCGTCAGCGAGGCCGTCGCGAGCGCGATGACCAGTGCCGGCAGGGTGGTGTGGTGCAGCCGGGAGAGGACATCCTCGCCATAGCCCGAGGTCGGAAACAGCGGCAGCCAGATCGCGAAGAGGATGACGAAGATCAGGCCGAGCCAGAAGGAGGGCATCGCGATCACGATCGTGAAGGCGAGCTTGATCGCGAGATCGACCGGCCCGCCGCGGCGCAGCGCCGACCAGAGCGCCAGCGGCACGGTCATCGCGACGGCGAGCGCCGTCGAATAGGCGACGAGCCACAAGGTCGCCGGCAGCCGCTCCAGCACGAGTTGCATCACCGGCCGGGCATGCACGACGGAACGGCCGAGGCTGCCTGAGCCGATATCGGCGAGGAAAAGCAGATATTGCCGCCACAGCGGCAGGTCGAGGCCGAGCCGCTGCTTCATCAGCGCGATCTCCTCCGCGCCGCCGCGAGCGCCGAGGAGGAGCGTCGCAGGGTCGCCGGGGAGGGCACGCAGCAGCAGGAAGCAGGCCAGCGTGATGCCGAACAGGACCGGCACCAGCTGGACGAGGCGCTTGATGATGTAGATCAGCATGGCAGGAGGGTGGGCCGAGGGGCGCCGGGGCGCCCCTGCCTCACTTCAGCTTCACGTCCTCGAGGCGGAAATTCGAGGTCGGAAGCACCTCGAAACCTTCGACATTGCTGCGATAGGCGTAGGAGGTGCCGGGATAGAAGAGGAAGACGGACGGCGCGCCGTCATGGGCGAGCTTGACGATCTCCTGGAACATCTTGCCCCGCTCGGGCCCGTCGGCCGTCACGCGCTCCTTCTCGTAGAGCTCGTTGAGGCGCTCGTTCTTCCACTCGGTATGATAGGCGTTGGCGCGCTCGGGGTTGACGAGCAGGAAGCCGACGAGCTGGTCCGGGTCGATCGTGTCGCTGGTCGCATAGGCCACGGCCATCTCGTAGTCGCCGGCCTTCGTCGTGGTCCAGTGGGTGCCGCCTTCGACGAGGCGGATATCGGCGGTGACGCCGATCTGCTTCAACGCGGCCTGCAGGGCCTGGCCGAGCTGACGATGCAGCGGCTTGCTGGAATCGACGAGCAGCGAGGTCTTGAAGCCATCCTTGTAGCCGGCTTCCGCCAGCAGCGCCTTCGCCTTGGCAACGTCGTGCCCATAGGGCTTCAGGCCCGGATCCGCATAGGCCATCGGCGGCATCGGCGAGTTAGAGACCTTGCCGGTGCCGTAGAGCAGCGCCTTGAGCAGCCCTTCCTTGTCGATGGCGTAGTTGAGGGCCTGCCGGACGCGAACATCGTCGAACGGCTTCTTCCGGGTGTTCATCAGCACGAAATCGGTGCGGAAGACGTTGGCTACCGCCGTCTTGATCTTGCCGTCGCGCCCTAAGCCCTGAAGCTGGTTCAGCGGGATGTCGATCGCTGCGTCGACTTCGCCAGCCTGCAGCTTCAGCACGCGGCTGTTGCCCTCCGGGATGACCATCAGCTCGGCCCCGTCGAGGTCGGGCTTGCCGGCCTGCCAGTAATTCGCATTCTTTTTCAGCGAGAGGCCCTGGCCCTTGTTCCAGGCCGCGACCGTGAACGGGCCGCTGCCGATCGGCTTTTCGAAGAACTTGTCGCCAGCCGCCTCGAACGCCTTCTGCGGCAGGATCGCCGAAGAAAACAGGGCGAGGTTGTTGAGGAGCGGCGTGAACACCTTCTTGAGCTTGAGCACGACGGTGCGGTCGTCCGGCGTCTCGATCGTGTCGATGCCGGAGAAGAAGCGCTTCCAGCTCGAAGCATCGCTGCCGGCGCGCTTCAGGGAGAAGGCGACGTCGGCCGCCGTGACGGGCGTGCCATCCGAGAACTTCGCCTCGCGCAGCCTGAAGCTGTAGGTCRTGCCGTCGKCRCTGACCTKCCAGCTCTCGGCGAGSCCRGGCTCGAGCTTSGTGGCRTCCTTGCTCGGSCGSAGCAGSGTGTCGAARATCAGSAGYTGSGCGWAGATSGARGCGTTGTCGCTGGTCGCGATCGGATCGAGCGAGACGAGGTCCTGCGTCTGCGCCAGCCGCAACGTCCCCTTGGCGAAGGCAGTGGAAGGCGCTGCCACCAGAGCGGGGGCACCGAGTGCGAGCGCCAGCGCGCCGGCCGAAAGCAACGAGCGAAACTTGGTCATGCCGATCCCCTGATTCATTGGCCGCATTGCGGCGGCGGCTTGCATCCTTCCATAACGACAACTAGTCCTTCCAATGAAACATTCGGCAAGATCATCAACCGTCTGGAATACTCCATGAAGCTGGGCTCCCTGCTGGCGGTCGACATCTTCGTGAGGCTCGGCGGAACGGGCGAGGCGGCGCAGGGTCTGGGCATCAGCCAGTCCGCCGTCATCAAGGCGCTGCGGCAGGCGGAAGACGAGTTCGGGCTCAGCATTGCCACGACCATCCAGGGCCGGCTGGTGCCGACGCCGGAAGCACAGTCGCTGGTCGGGCGCGCTCAACCGCTCTTCAGCGTGCTGCGCCGCGCCCGACATGAGGCGGACATGATCCGCGTCGGCATGGCCGACCGGCTGAGGGTGGCGACGGTCCCGGGGCTGGCCCATAGCATCCTGCCGCCGGCCATCACCCGGACGCGCCGGGACCTCGGCGAGGCCGCCGCGGTCGAAATCATGTTCGACCATGTGCGCGAGCATCTCGGCGCCGGCGAAGCCGATCTCGGCATCTCCTATGGGCCGATGGCGGCGGAGGAGATCGAGGACGTAGCTCTCGGGCACAGCCCGCTTGTCTGCGTGCTCTCGCGAAGGCACCGGCATGCCGGGCGCACGGTACTGTCGCGGGGCGATCTCGAGGGCGAGCGCCTGATCAGCTACGGGCCTGATGGCGTGAGCGCCTCCGACAGCTTCCAGGACGCGTTGATCGGCGCGGGGCTGGCCGGTCGCGTCGCAATCACGGTCCGCCACACCGACACCGCCTGCCATCTGGCCCGCGAGGGCGTCGGCATCGCGCTGGTCGATGGCTTCGTCATCAGCAGCAACCTCGTCGAGGGCCTTGCCGCCTTGCCGCTGGAGCAGAGCCCGCTGGTGACGGCCTTCGCCCATTACCGGCGGGGATCGCTGCTCGATAGGGCTGCCCGGCTGCTCCTCGCGCAGCTTCAGGAACGCCCGGCTCCATGAGACCGTTCACGCCAGCCCACGCCGCCGTGCTCCGTGCGGTGCACCGCTTCGGCACCACGGTCGAGGCCGCGCGCCAGCTGAACCTGACGCAGTCCGCGATCAGCAAGATCATCGCGCGCAGTGAGGCGAGCCTCGGGGTCGAGGTCTTCGAGCGGCGCGAAGGCCGCCTGAGCCTGCGCCTGGAGGCCAGTGCCCTGATGGTTGCCCTCGATGCGGTCGACCAGGAATGGCGCGCCTTGCGGAACGCCGCGGCCAGATTGCGCGCCGGCCAGGAAATGCCGCTGCGCATCGCCTCCACGCCGAGCATCGGCCATGGCATCATCGCCCGCGCCCTGCGCCGCCTGACCGACGAATACCCCCAGGCGCGCGTCGAGCTGATCATGGGCGATGCTCCGACGGAACTCTCGCGGGGGACGGCCGATATCGGCCTGATGTTCTCCCCTCGTGTCACCGACGATATCGCGCTGACACCGCTCGCCGGCGGCTCGATCATCGCTCTGGTGCGCGAGGATGATCCCCTCGCCGGACAGGGCACGGTCAACCTGCACCAGCTCAAGACGCGGCGCATGATCTGCTTCGATCGAGAGAAGTCGCCGCTCGGCTGGCTGATCGCTCAGGCCTATGAACGGGAAGGGCTCGACTATGCGCCCTTCATAACGGTTCCCTACAGCATCTCGGCGGCGCATCTGCTCGCAGAGCCCGGCGATGTCACGCTGATCGACAGTCTGCTGACACAGGCGCAGCGCTTCGATGGTCTGGCCCAGCTTTCGCTTCAGCCCGAGATTCCCACCACGATTTGCCTGATGACCGTGCGCAGCAGGCCGCTCTCGCAACTGGCCGCCCGCTTCGTGGAAATCGTTCGGCAAGGATGATCATCGCGGCGATTGCCGAGTTGACTGCGCTCGTGCAAGGAACTGCAGCCTCGCAGCAAGCGGGTGGCGGAACCTCGCATCGCCGAGCGGGTTGCTGTCATCATCAGTGCGTTGTGTGAGGTGCGAAATGGTCGCTTTGAGGAAGGCTGCGGGGCCGCCCGCGCGCCGGCCCATGCCCGCAAAGCGCGAGCTGTATCGGGAGCGCTGCGAGGACGAATACGGCGACCACTACACCGTCATCGTCTGGCGTGACTGGCCAGGTCTCTCCATGACGTCGTACACGCTCAAGGACGGAAGCCCGGTTCGCTATGAAGATGAAAGCATCTTCTCTCTCCCATCGGGAAAGCTTCTGATGCGATGTATGCGCTGATTGAATGGGTATTTCGGCGGAAATACAAACATTGGACGAGTCGATGTGATCGTCATGTCGATGTTAAATGTGTTGATATCGGCTGATATTCTGTCTCAGAATTTATTGTTGATGTAAGTTTTGCGAGCTTTCCATTTGGCGGAGCGACTCGGCAACGGCCTGTTTCAGATTTCGAGGTTAGCTCAGCGATGACCGATCTCAATCCTCCAGAGGCAGAACTCATCGCCCGGCTTCTGGAGATCATCGCGAGGGAGGGGCTCGTAAAATCCGAATTGCTGGAGCCGCATGCGGCAATCGATGAGATCGGTCTCACTCTCGACGACCTGACCCTGATCGGCAATGTCATCGAACGCGAATTCGATTGCGATATGGTGCCCGACGAAGAAATGCAGGCGTGCAAGACGGTTCGCGAACTCGTCATGTTGATCGGGCTAAGGCTCCAGGCCGCCTCTCGGGCAAGCAAGGACGACGAGGGTTAGGCCGCCTTTCCCTGAGCTTTTCGCCTTGATGGAGCCCGGTCAGGTGCCGCGCTGGCGCGGAGCGCTTCCATGAGGTCGACGACCTTGGGAGACTTCATCTTTTTCGCGATCCTGACTGGCTTGCCTGCCAACTTCGCCTTCACCAGCTGGGCGAGAGCCGCCTCATACCTGTCGTCGAACATGGCCGGGTCGAACTCGCCTCGCTTGGTCTCGATGATGTGCTTGGCGAGATCGAGCATCTCCTTGCGAATCTTGAGCTTTGGAATCTCGTCGAAGGCTTCCGAAGCCGAACGCACCTCGTAGTCGAAGTTCAGCGTATGGGCGACGAGTCCTGGCCCCTGTGCGCGAATCATCAGCGCGCGGTAGCGACGGAACAGAACAGCATGCGCGAGCGCGCCGACCTTGCTCGCTCGAAGAGCTTCCCGGATCACCGCGAAGGCCTCGTCGGCAATCTGCCCCGCGGGCGCCAGATAGTAGGGCTTGTCGAAGTAGATCGTGTCGATGTCGGTGCAGGGGATGAAAGCGGCCACCGCCAGCGTCTTGTCGCTTTCCGGCACAGCCTTCGCGATTTCGTCCGATTCGATCTCGACATAGCGGTCCTTGTCGATCTCGAAGCCCTTGATCTGGTGATCCCTATCGACAGGCTCGTCGGTAACGGGATCGATGAACTCGCGCCGGAGGCGATGGCCGGTGTCGCGGTTGATCATGTGGAACGACACGCGTTCGGCCGTGCTGGCGCCGGTATAGAGCGCGACCGGGCAACTGATCTCGCCGAACTTCAGGTAGCCCTTCCAGTTCGCCCGCACCGCAGCCATGGCACCCACTCCTGACGCAACACCGTCGATTCAATGCATCCGCCGAAGGCAAGTTCCGCCGCGCCGGACCCGTTTCGGATGCCCGGCCAAGTTCCGCTGCGCCGGAACCGTTTCGGATGCCCGGCATTGATCCGCAGTTTCGTTCGCGGAGTCGCGTCGCCATGCCCGCTCGGACCTATTGGAAGGGCTACCTCAAGCTGTCCCTCGTGACCTGCCCGGTCGCCATGACCCCTGCGATGTCGGAGGGCGAAAAGGTTCGTTTCCACACTTTGAACCGCGATACCGGGAATCGTGTCGTCAGCCGCTATGTCGATGCGGAGAGCGGCAAGCCGGTAGACACGGAAGACCAGGCCAGGGGTTACGAGGCGGAGCCCGGTCGCTTCGTCGTGATCGAGGACGAGGAGATCGAGGCGGTCAGGCTCGACACGGTCCGTACCATCGATATCGACAAATTCGTGCCGAAAGACTCGATTCCCTGGATCTACCTCGACAGTCCGCACTATCTGGTGCCTGACGACGAGGTGGCGATCGAGGCCTTCTCCGTCATCCGCGATGCCATGGCGGCGGCGAAGATGGTGGGCATCTCCAGGGTCGTGCTTTACCGGCGCGAGCGGGCCGTGATGCTCGAGCCGCGCGACCGCGGAATCGTCGTTTGGACGCTGCGCTACGGGGACGAAGTTCGCGACGAAAAAGCCTATTTTTCCGATATCGAGAAAGACAAGCCGGAAGCGGAACTTCTGAAACTCGCGCAGAAATTCATCAAGGCCAAAAGCGAAGACTGGTCGCCGGAGATGGTTAAGGATCCCGTCCGGGAGCACCTGCTGAAGCTGATCGCGTCGAAGAAGCGCCGGAAGGGCGCGAGGGTTTCGGCCAGCCGCGACGACGGGAGGCCTGCCAACGTGGTGAATCTGTTCGATGCCCTGAAGAAGAGCCTGCAAGGCGACAAATCTCTGCGAAGTTGAATTCAAGCGGAACAGAATCAGCGGTCCGATCGTTCTAAGTATATCCGCGGCTGAGCCGCGAATATCGAGGTGTCCGAATATGAAGAAGTTTTTGATCGCGTCGCTGATCGCGACGTCGACGACGTTTGGTGCGTTTGCTCAGACTGCTACCACTTCCCCAGTTCCGTCGCCGAAGGGCGACGCGGACAAGAATGCTCCGCTCCCCGGTGCGAATAGTTTCACCGAGGGCCAGGCCAAGAGCCGGCTCGAGGCCAACGGCTATTCGCAGATCGGTCCCCTGACCAAGGATGCGGACGGCGTTTGGAAGGGCAGCGCTTCCCATGGCGGAACGAAGGTGAATGTGACCGTCGATTACCGCGGCAACGTCACGCGCAAGTAAACCGGGAGGCAGCAAATGACTCAGACACTCACCCGTTCCTACGACAGCTACGAAACCGCTCGTTCGGTGGTCGAGGCGCTCGAAGCCGGCGGCGTAAGCGCCGCCGACATCAGCGTGGTCGGCCGGCACGCCAAGGCCGATGACAGCAATGCCGGTGAAGGCGCCGGAATCGGCGCGGCGCTTGGCGGAGCGGCCGGTCTGCTCGCAGGTATCGGACTGCTCGCCATTCCCGGGATCGGCCCGGTGGTCGCGGCGGGCTGGCTCGCCTCCACGGCTGCTGGCGCCGCGGCAGGGGGCGTAGCCGGCGGCATCGTCGGCGCTCTGACCAGCGCCGGTCACAGCGAAGAGGATGCCAACTACTACGCTGAAACGGTTCGTCGTGGCGGCACCGTCGTTTCGGTCCGCGTTGCCGATGAGCAGGTCCCGGCAGTCGAGGCCATCCTCGACGGAGCGACGCCGATCGACCGGAATGCGCGCCTCGCAGAATACCGTGCAGCCGGCTGGAGCCGCTTCGACGAAACGGCGGCTCCGCATCGTTCCACGGTCATATGAGCCGGACCCCCGCCAGCCCTCGAGAGAGGGCTGGCGGGGCGACTTAAAGAGAGGCAAGAGCTGGGGGACCCCTCCTACGAGATGGAGCGACAGCCATGGGTTGGTTTTCCAAGGACATCGCAACGATGGACGACCTCTTCGTTCATACCTTGCGCGACATTTATTACGCCGAGAACCAGATCAAGAAGGCGCTGCCGGATATGGTCGGGAAGGCGACGAGCCCTGAGCTCAAGCGCGGTTTCGAAAACCATCTCCGGGAGACCGAGGGCCAGATCACCCGCCTGAAGGAAGTCTTCCGGCTGCACGGGGTCGAGGAAAAGGGCGTCACCTGTCCCGCTATCGACGGCATCCTCGATGAGGCCAATGAGGTCGCGGGCGAGGTCGAGGACAAGCAGGTGCTCGACGCCGCCCTGATCGCTGCTGCACAGGCGGTCGAGCACTATGAGATCACGCGCTACGGCACGCTGGTGGCCTGGGCAAAGCAGCTGGGTCGAAACGACTGCGCATCGCTGCTGAAGCAGAATCTCGACGAGGAAGCTTCCACCGACGAAAAGCTTACCAAGCTCGCGCTGGATGCGATCAATCGTCGGGCCGCGTGAGGATTTGGGCCCTGCAGAATCCTGGTGGCGCCTTTCACTGGGCCGAGCGGTTTGGATCACTCCGCAAGGCTCGGTGCCGCGGCGTCACATCCCGGGCCCTGCCGAGGTCGGGTCGACGATCACGCGCCCGGAACGGCCGATGCGGTCTCGGGCGGCACCGCCGGGAGCATGGCCGTTTCCCGGAACATTCGAGAGCCGGCCGGGTTTTCATCGCGCGGGATGAGGCAGACCAAGAGATTGGACTGGGGCTGGGGATGCCGGGAGGCAACGAGCGGGCGGCGTGACTTGCGCCTCGCGGCGCATCCGGGACGATGTCAATGAGCAGTTCCATCGAGCATCTCATCCACAAGAACAACAAGGCTTCCCTCTTCACACGACTGGCTCAAGCGGTTGCAAGCTGGACCGGCAAGCCGTTGACGTTCTTTGCTGCCGTCGCTCTGATCGCCGTATGGGCGGCGTCGGGACCTGTCTTCGGGTTCAACGATACATGGCAGCTCGTCATCAACACCTCGACGACGATCGTCACCTTCCTGATGGTCTTCATCATCCAGAACAGTCAGAACCGCGATACAGCCGCGATGCAGATCAAGCTCGACGAGCTGATCATCAGGCTGGAAGGCGCACGCGAAGAATTGCTTGATCTCGAAGAGCTCGACGAGGCCGACCTTTCCGAGATCCGCAAGGACTTTTGCGGGCGGGCTTCAAAGGCCCGGGACCGAGCCGCTGGCCAGAAGCTGCGGCGCACCGCCAGCGAAGCCCCGAACCGCCGACCGGCGCGCGGCGCCGATCCGGCGGTTGGCTGATCGGCCGAAGACGCTCGCAAAAGGCAGGTGGCCAAGACGAGAGGTCCTCTCCGCGCTGGAAGGCAGGAGATTTCGGTGTTCTCCGGGCGATGAGCTTCTTTCGTGCCGTGCCTTCCGAAGACCTCGCCTGACCCTTCGTCCTCGGAACACAGGTGCGAGGATCAATTGTCATATCGGTCGAGCCTCGACTGGCTGAATTTCCTGCTCGCGGATCTGCGCGGAGGCCTCGGGCCTTATGTCAATGTCTTCCTGCTGACGGAGGCTGGCTGGGACCAGGCGACGATCGGTGCCGTGCTGTCCGCCAGCGGTTTGATGGGCATCGTCTTTCACACGCCAATCGGCGCCTTGATCGACGCCACGCCTGCCAAGCGCGGCCTCATCGTTGCTGGATCCTGGTGCCTGGCGGTGCTCGGTGTGAGCATCGTGACGTATCCGACGCTCGCGGTCGTGTTCGCGGCGGATATCAGCATGGCGCTCCTGGGCGCCGTTTTCGCGCCGACTGTCGCTGCGATCACGTTGGGGCTGTTCGGCTCCCACGACATCGCCGGGCAGCTCGGGCGCAATGCCGCGTTCGACCGTTCCGGCAACCTGTTCATCGCCGCGGTCGCCGCGGCGGTCGGCACGCAATTCGGACAACGCGGCGTGTTCTACATGCTTCCGCTGTTCGCCGGATTGTCGATGATCGCGGTCCTTTCGATCCCGGCAAAGGCCATCGATCATCAGCGCGCTCGCGGTCTCGATGACGTCCGTCCAGCTGCCGGTCAGCCTTACGCATGGCGGCGCCTGTTCGCCGAGCGGCCCTTTGCCGTGCTCGCGATCGGCACGGCGCTGTTCCATTTCGCGAATGCGCCAATGCTGGCCCTCGCGAGCCAAAAGCTCGCTTTGGAGGCCAGGGGATTCGAGTCCGCCGTCACCTCGGCGGCGATTATCGTTGCCCAGCTCGCAACGATTCCGATGGCGTTCCTCGTCATGCGCGCCAACCGGATCGGCGGAAAGCCATTGCTCATCCTGGCATTCGCAGCTCTCCCGCTGCGCGGTATCCTTTTTGCCGGAGTCGACAGCCCGTACTGGATGATCGCGTTCCAAATTCTCGATGGGATGGGGGCCGGGCTGTTCGACGTGCTGTTGCCGCTGGTTCTCTACGGCGCCGTCCTAGGCAGCGGTCGCTACAATATGGCGCGCGGCATCATCGGGACCATTCAAGGTATCGGGGGCGCATCGAGCTATGCGTTCGCCGGAGGCCTCGTCGTCTGGGGCGGATACTCAGTCGCCTTCGCCGTGCTCGCCGGGGTGGGGCTGGCGGCTCTCGTTCTGATGCTGATCGCCATGCCTGAGACGATCCCGCGGGGGACGACGGAAATTCACTCCCCGGGAAACTAGCCCGAACTTTCGGCGGGGACAGGCGTTGCTAGCTCGCCGCATTCGCGATGCCGGCGGCGGGAGACAGGCAGATGCGGATCGCCCAGGTTGCGCCGCTGTCGGAGGCAGTTCCTCCCCGAAAATACGGGGGGACGGAACGCGTTGCGTCATGGCTCACCGAGGAACTCGTCCGGCTCGGACATCACGTCACCTTGTTCGCCTCGGGCGATTCCCAAACCTCTGCCGAACTGGTCGCATGCTCGCCACAGGGTTTGCGGCTGGCAGGAATTCGCGATCATACGGCCAGTCATCTCGCCATGTTGGCAAAGGTCCGTGAGCGGCATGCGTCGTTCGATGTCATCCATTTCCACCTCGACCTGCTTCAGCACGCGCTGTTCTCGGACCTGGCCCATAAATGCGTGACGACGCTGCATGGCCGCCTCGATCTGCCCGATTTCCTGCCGGTCTATCAGGCCTTTCCGCAGATGCCGTTGATTTCGATCTCCCAGGGCCAGCGGAAGCCGATGCCTCCAACCGTCAACTGGCTGGCCACGGTACATCACGGCCTGGGGCCGGGGCTGTGTCCCTTCGATGCGAAGGGAGGAGATTACCTGACGTTTCTCGGCCGCATCACGCCGGAGAAACGTCCGGACCGCGCGATCGAGATTGCCAAGCGTGCGGGGATGCCTCTCAAGATCGCGGCGAAGATTGATCCTGTCGACGAGGACTACTTCCGCACCCGGATAGAGCCGCTGCTCGACGATCCGCTGATCGAATTCATCGGCGAGATCGACGAGGCCAGGAAGGCCACACTGCTGGGCGGAGCCAGGGCGTTGCTGTTTCCGATCGATTGGCCCGAGCCATTTGGCCTCGTCATGATCGAGGCCATGTCGGCAGGAACGCCTGTCATCGCATGGCGCAACGGCTCCGTGCCGGAAATCGTGGAGGATGGGGTATCCGGGTTCATCGTCGACACGATCGCGGATGCCGTCGCCGCCTGTCGGCGCTGCGCTGCCCTGGATCGTTGGCGGGTACATGTCCACTACGAGAGTCATTTCACTGCCGCGCGGATGGCGCGCGACTATCTTGCGGCATTCGATCGTTTGCTGGCGTCCCCCCGGAATTCTCGCGGGGCCGCAGAAACGACGCAGTGACGTGAACCAATCGTCTGAACGCACCGCGCGACCTCCGGAGAAGGGCGCTTCCGATGCATGAACAGAACGCCCGGCCAGGGCACCCCCAGATTGCGCCGCAGCATGAGAGGCCGATCGAGCATGCCCTCGATGCCCATCCGTCCCTGGTCGAACGCCCGCTCCGCACCTTGAAGTCCGGCGATACCTTCGCCGTCCTCGACAGCTACGGCGACATCGGGATCACCCCGAACACGTCCGAGGGGCTGTTCTGCAACGACACCAGGCATCTTTCGCGGCTGCAGCTGTATTTCGAGGGCAAGCGGCCCTTGATCCTTTGCTCCGTAATCCAGGACGACAATACCGCCCTGACGGTCGATCTGGCCAATCCGGAAATCGAGCGGGGGGACGGTTCAACCGTGATCCCGCGCGACGCGATCGCGATCGAGCGGACGAAATTCCTCTGGAACGCGGTCTGCTATGAACGCGTCGGATTGCGCAATTTCGATCGGATTCCGCACGAATTCTCGCTGTCGATATCTTTCGAAGCGGATTTTCGCGACCTCTTCGAGGTCCGCGGGATGAAGCGCTCCCGTCGTGGCGAGACGGAGACCGAGATCGGTTCAGGCGCCGCGCGCTTCGCCTATCGTGGTCTCGACGACAGGGTGCGAAGAACGGTCCTTCGCTTCAAGCCGGAACCGTATCATTTGACGAAAGGATTTGCCTCGTTCCGGTTCCGCCTGGAACCTGGCGAGCGAACCTCGCTCCTCGTCACCGTCGCCTGCGATCTCATCAATGATTCGGAACGGCAGATTCCGCCGTTCAGCGACGCCCCCGGCATACCGCCCCAGGACTTCGCCAAGGCCTATCAGGACGCCCGGCGGGATCTTCGTGCGCTGACGGCCAACATCTCCAAGGTGACATCGTCGAACGCCCCCTTCACCGATCTCATCAGGCGATCGACCTCGGACCTGTACATGCTCATGACCCGCGGGGCCGATGGGCTTTATCCCTATGCCGGCATTCCATGGTTCTCGACGATGTTCGGCCGCGACGGGATCATTACCGCCATGATGCTGCTGTGGGCCGATCCTTCGGTCGCGCGCGGCGTCCTGCTGCAGTTGGCGCGGGCACAGGCTGCGATCATCGATCCCGCTGCCGACGCCCAGCCGGGCAAGATTCTGCATGAACGACGAAGCGGAGAGATGGCCAATCTCGGCGAGGTTCCGTTCAAGTTCTACTATGGCTCGGTCGACGCCACCCCGCTGTTCGTCATGCTGGCCGGCCAGTATTTCGATCGCACTGGCGACCTCGCCACCGTCGAACGGCTCTGGGCCAATATCGAGGCCGCGCTCCTCTGGTGCGACACATTCGGCGATCGCGACGGGGACGGATTTGTCGAGTATTTTCGCGAGACGGAAAGCGGGCTGGCCAATCAGGGCTGGAAGGACAGTCACGATTCGATTTTTCATGCCGACGGATCGCTGGCGCGAGGTCCGATCGCCCTCGTCGAAGTCCAGGCCTATGTCTATGCCGCCAGACGGGCCGGAGCGAATATCGCTCGTGCCCTGGGGCTGCGCGACCGTGCCGACGTGCTCGCACAGCAAGCATCGGTTCTGCAGGAGCGCTTCGATCGAGCCTTCTGGTGCGAGGAGCTCGGCTCCTATGCGCTCGCCCTCGATGGCGACAAGCGGCCCTGCCGGGTTCGTTCGTCCAACGCCGGACATGCCTTGTTCGGGGGCATCGCCCTTCCCGAGCGCGCGACCCGGGTTGCTCGCACCCTGATGAGCGAGGGAAGCTTCAGCGGCTGGGGCATCCGGACGCTGAACGTCGGGGAAATACGCTATAATCCGATGTCGTATCACAATGGCTCGGTCTGGCCGCACGATAACGCGCTGATCGCAATCGGCTTTGGTGCCTACGGCTTCAAGTTCGAGGCGGCACGATTATTCGAAGCCCTCGCCAACGTTGCGACCTATCAGGAGCAGCAGCGCCTGCCGGAGCTGTTCTGCGGCTTCCTCAGAAAGCCACGACGTGGTCCGACCGCCTATCCCGTGGCCTGTTCGCCTCAGGCCTGGGCCGCTGCGGCTCCCTTTGCCATGCTGGCCGCTTGCCTCGGGCTGCAGCTTCCGTCCGAGGCAAACGAGATAAAGCTGGTCGACCCGGTACTGCCATCATTTCTCGATGACGTGATCATTCGCGGCCTGACGCTGGGTTCCTCGCAATTCGATCTGCGCGTGCATCGTCACCAAAGCGACGTCACGATCAACATCTTGAAACGCTGGAACGACAGCAACGCACAGGTCACCATGATCAAAACCAAATAAGCTTTCCATCCACGAAACTGCCGTCGGAACCGGCATCTCTCTGCCGTCAGGATGAAGCGCGATCGTCCAGCCATCTCAGGATGTTGTCGACCGTGTCGCGATAAAAGCGCTCATACAGATTTTGCGAGACGTAGCCGATATGCGGCGTCGCGAGCAGGTTTGGCAGGCTCCGCAGCGGATGGTCTGCCGGAAGCGGTTCCTGATCGAAGACATCGATGGCGGCGCCGGCAATCGTCTTGTTTTTGAGCGCGGCGATCAGATCCGCTTCGACCACGATCGGGCCACGCGACGTGTTCACGAGCCGGGCGGTGGGCTTCATGAGCGCCAGCTCCGCGGCGCCGACCAGCCCGCGGGTGCGTCCGCTCAGGACCAGATGGATGCTGAGGATGTCCGCTTGCCGGAACAGGTCCTCCTTCGAAACCCATGTCGCGCCTGCCGTCTCCGCCCGTTCGGCGGTCAGATTCTGGCTCCAGGCGATGACGTTCATGCCGAAGGCCTGGCCAATGCGGGCCATGGCGCCGCCGATATTGCCGAGGCCGAGCAGGCCCAATGTCCGCCCGTGGAGGTCGCTGCCGATCCGGCGCTGCCAGCCGCCGCTGCGAAAGGAGGCGTTCTCCTCAACGAGCCCGCGTGCGCTCGCCAGGATGAGCGCCCAGCTCATCTCGATGGTCGGCGTCGGGAAATAGCCGGTATGGACGACCTGAATGCCATGCTCCTCGGCCGCCTTGGCATCGATCGAGGCATTGCGTGCGCCGGTCGAGGCGATCAGGCGCAGCCGCGGCAGCCCTTCGATGATCGCGCGCGTCATCGGCGTGCGCTCGCGCATCAAGCAGACGATCTCGAAGGGCTGGAGCCGGTCAATGACCGCGTCGGGATCGGCAAGATGATCGTTGAACACGGTGACGCGGGCGCGTCCGCCAAGCGCGGACCAGTCCGCCATCGACAGGGCTACATTCTGATAATCGTCCAGCACGGCGATGTTCACGGGCGCGGAGTGGGCGGACATGCGCTTTCTCCTCATGATCCTGACAGGCGACCGACCCGAGACGCTAACCGTCTCGCGAGCCCGCGACAATCGGCGGTATCTCAGGCCGCGCCGCCGGCGCCGTTCAGCACCTCGCCCGCCCGGACGGCGAGCCCGATCGTGCCGGGCTGTGCCGCCGGATGCTCAGCCGCGTCGGGCTCGGGCAGCGGTTCGCCGTTCAGGGCTGCCCGGAGCTTTCCCTGATCGAGCTCACCCTCCCAGCGGGCCATGACGAGCGTCGCGACGCCGTTGCCGATCATGTTCACCAAAGCGCGGGCCTCGCTCATGAAGCGGTCGATGCCGAGGATCAGCGCCATGCCGGCGACTGGGATCGCCGGGACGACCGAGAGCGTGCCGACCAGTGCGATGAAGGAGGCCCCGGTGACGCCGGACGCGCCCTTCGAAGTCAGCATGGCCACGGCGAAGATCGCGAGCTGCTGGTGCAGGGAAAGGTCGGTGTTCGTCGCCTGTGCCACGAACAGCGCGGCAAGCGTCATGTAGATCGAGGTGCCGTCGGTGTTGAAGACATAGCCTGTCGGCACGACGAGCCCCACCACCGGCTTCGAGCAGCCGGCGCGCTCCAGCTTCTCCATCAGGCTCGGCAGGGCCGGGTCGGAGGAGGAGGTGCCGAGCACGATCAGGATCTCTTCCTTGATGTAAGCCAGGAA
Organism: Allobosea sp. 10L422; assembly: GCF_056395345.1. Taxonomy (NCBI): domain Bacteria; kingdom Pseudomonadati; phylum Pseudomonadota; class Alphaproteobacteria; order Hyphomicrobiales; family Alloboseaceae; genus Allobosea; species Allobosea sp. 10L422. The sequence goes on along the minus strand of NZ_JBFTJI010000007.1, from coordinate 136,079 downwards.
CTTCAGGATGCTGAAGCCGGCCCAGCGAGCGATGAGGCCGAGCACGCCGAGCACGAAGATCAGGCTCGTCAGGTAGAAGGTCGCGATCAGCAGGAAGAGCGGGCCGAGCGAGCCGACGCCGTAGCGGCCGATCGTGAAGGCCATGGCCCCGAAGGCGCCGATGGGGGCGAGCTTCATGATGACGTTGATCGCCCCGAAGACGAGCTTCGAGCCGGCATCGATGACGTCGCGGACGGGCCGCGCCCGCTCGCCGAGATGCGAGAGCACATAGCCGAACAGGATCGAGATCAGCACCACAGGCAGGATGTCGCCCTTGGCGAAGGCATCGACCACCGTGTTGGGGATGACGTTGAGCAGGAAGTCCGTGATGGACTGCTCGCCGGCCTTGCCGGCATAGGCGGCCACGGCCTTGGCATCGAGCGCCGAGGGGTGGGCGTTGAAGCCGGCGCCGGGCTTGACGACATTGGCGACGACGAGGCCGATGACCAGAGCCAGCGTCGAGACCACCTCGAAATAGATCAGCGCCTTGCCGCCGACGCGGCCGACCTTCTTCATGTCGCTCATGCCGGCGATGCCGGAGACGACGGTGCAGAAGATCACCAGTGCGATCACCATCTTGATCAGTTTGATGAAGCCGTCGCCGAGCGGCTTCATCTCGACACCGATCGATGGCCAGAAATGGCCGATCACGATGGCGGCGGCGATGGCGATGAGGACCTGAACGTAGAGGATATTGTACCAGCGCTTGGCCGGGCGTGGGGAAAGATGATCTGCAGCCATTTGGTCCTCCCTTGGCGCATGGTTGCGCCACCGCGGGGTGCGCCCGCGGCTGGTTTGTTTCTTGGCTAGGCGGTTCGCGGTCTCTTCATGGTCGCGCCGGCTCAGGCCGGCGGAGTCTGGAGCGGCATGACGAGCAGGATGGAGGCGGGCTCGCCGGTGTCGTTGCTGAGCTGACGTCCTTCGCCTGGGGCGATCCGGCAGGAATCCCAGCGTTGCAGGCGGACCTTGTCCTGCCCGTTCGAAACGGTGACGGTGCCGTCGAGCACGACATAGAGCTTCTCGACGCCGGAGGCGTCGAGGGTGGTGCCGCCGCCGGGCGCGATGGTGGAGACGCCGAGCCAGGCGGTGTCGGCCGGGCCGGCCTCGCGGCCCTGCAGCCGCACCATCGCCATCAGCGCATGGCCGGGAGCGTCATAGGGGGGAGCCTCGTTGAAGCGGACGACATGCATGGCGTCAGGCTCCCGGCACCAGCACGACGCGGTCGCGCGACGAACCCATCACCGCCTGATAGGCGGCATGGGCCTGCTCGAGCGGGTAGACCGCGCTTTCCTTGATCGGGAAGGGCTTCAGGATGCCGGCGGCGAAGCCCGGCGCGAGATTGCGCAGGATCGCGCCGGTCTCGACGGAGCCCAGCGCTATGGTGTCGATCCCGACATAGGTGTGGCGGCCCTTGTAGAAGGCGAGGATGTCGAAGGTGACGAAGCGGTCGACCACAGCGATGAAGATCGCCCGGCCGCCGACGGCCATCGATTTCTGGCCGATCTCGTAGAAGGGGTCGCCGACCGTGTTGAAGACGATGTCGGCGCCCTTACCGCCGGTCAGTTCGCGCACCCGCGCCGGCACATCCGTCCCGCTGGCGGAGACGACCTCGACCGGGGTGCTGGCATGGCCGGCATAGGGCTCCTCGCGGCGCACGACGCCGATCACCCTGGCGCCGCGCCAGCTCGCGATCTGCGCAGCGGCCTGGCCGACCTTGCCGTTGAGGCCGAGGATCAGCACGGTCTCGCCCGCCTTCGGCAAGCCGGCGCGCCGCAGGCCCTCCCAGGCGGTGACGAAGGGGACGCCGATACCGGCGGCTTCTCGCATCGTGATGCCGGCTGGAATCTCGACGACCGCATCGGCCTCGACGATGAGATGGCTCGCCTGGGCACCGTCCTGGCGGATGCCGAGATCGCCGGAGGAGCCGAACACCGACTTGCCGAGGAGCTCTTCCGGTCCGGCGATGACCTTGCCCGCGAAGTCGCGGCCCGGCGTGCGCGGGAAGACCGCGTAGGGCATCAGCCCGGTCGCAGCCTTGGCATCGGAGGGGTTAACCGCCGCGGCCTGGATTTCGACCAGGACCTCACGAGCGGCGAGCGGGCGCAGGGGCCGCTCCTCGATCGGTAGCGCGATCTCCTCATAGCTCGCGGCCTTGGCATGGAGCAGCAGGCCCCGCACGGTCTGGACGCGGGCAGCCTTGGCTTCGCGAATGAGGGTTTCGGTGGCAGGGGACATGGCGGTGCGATCCTGATGCAAAGGGTCACGCCACCCGCTTCGCGCCGGGGGCGCGAGCGGGCAGGCCGATGAGGGCGCGGGCTTCCCGCGGCGTGGCGATCTCGCCGCCGAGGTCCTCGACGATGCGGCGGGCCTTCTCGACCAGCGCGGCGTTCGAGGGCGCGAGCACGCCGTGCTCGATATAGACGCCGTCCTCGAGCCCGACGCGGACATGGCCGCCGGCGAGATAGGAGAGCGCGACCGACTGGAAGGCCGAGCGGCCGATGCCGATCGCGGTGAACAGCGCGCCTTCGGGCAGAAGGCCGCGGGCGTAGAGCACGGTCTCCGGCGAGGGCTGGAAGCCGTAGCGCACGCCCATCACGAAGGAGGTGAGCGGGCGCGGCTGCAGCGTGCCGTCCTTGATCAGGTCGTTCAGCAGCGCGATGTCGCCGGAGTCGAACAATTCGATCTCAGGACGCACGCCGGCTTCCGCGATCACCCTGGCCATGCGGCGGACATTGCCGGGCGTGTTGATCACGACCTCGCCGCCGGAGTTCATGGTGTTGAGGTCGAGCGTACAGATATCGGGTTTGAGGGCCGCGACATGGGCGACGCGCCCTTCCGGCACCATCAGCGTCGTGCCGGGACCGGCGATTTTCGGATTCTGCTCCGAGGGCACGAAGCGCCCGCCCGGACCCGTGGTCAGATTGATGATCAGGTCCGGATTGCGGGCGCGGATGCGCTCGACCACCTCGCGATAGAGCGCAAGCTCGATCGAGGGACGGCCGCTTTGCGGGTCGCGGACATGGATATGGGCGATCGCGGCACCGGCCTCGGCGGCTTCGAGCGCCGAATTGGCGATCTGCTCGGGCGTGATCGGCAGATGCGGGCTCTGCTCCGGCTTGGTCAGGTTGCCGGTGATCGCGCAGGTGATGAAGACCTTGGGCAGCGGGGCGCGCATGGTGCTTCTCTCTCAGAGCGCCCGGCCGCCATCGACCTGGATGATGTGTCCGGTCGAGTAGCCGAGCATGGTGGCGCAGGCGGTGATGGCGGCGGCGATGTCCTCGGCCGAGCCGATCCGCTTCAGCGGCGTCGAGGCGCTGACCTTGTCGTTGAAGTCGGCGCCGCGGCCGGGCACGAACTCGGTATCGACCACGCCCGGCGAGACCGCGAGGACGCGGACCTCCGGCGCCAATACTCGCGCCAGCGCCTTGGTCATCACGTCGATGCCGGCCTTGGCGGCGCAATAGGCGATCGAGGATCCCACGGCGGTGAAGGCGGCGATCGAGGAGATCGAAACCACCAACCCGTCGCCGGAGGCCTTCAGCATCGGCGCGAAGGTGCGGACCGTCGCGAACTGACCGCGCCAGTTGACCTGGAGCATCCTGTCGATCAGCTCGTCGGTCAGTGCGTCGAGATCGGCATGCGGCACGGGTTTGGTGTAGCCGGCCGCGTTGATCAGGATGTCGAGCCGGCCGAAGCGGGCCTCAATGGCATCGCGCAGGGCGACCAGCGAGTCGGTGTCGACGACATCGGCGACATAGGCCGCATGGCCGTCGCCAAGATCGGCGATGAGAGCCTCGGCGGCTTGCGTATCGCGCTCGCCGGCGAGATGGGTGACGATGATCGTCGCGCCGGCGGCGGCGAGCATGCGGCTGGTCGCTGCACCGATGGCCCCTGTGCCGCCAATGACGAGCGCGACCTTGCCGTCGAGCGAACGCGGATAGAGCTTCCGAAGCGGCGCGGCGGCGTCCGGCTGGGCGAGATGAGACATGGCTGTCCCTGCTTTTGAGTGTGAGGGGAAAGGCGCGGATCAGCGGATCGGCGGGATCGGCAGCTTCGCCTCGCCGGGTTCCATCACGAAGGCGTAGTCGAAGAGGTACCAGGGCCCCTCGACATCGGCGTCGGGAGCGGGGCCGTTGCCCAGCCGGAAGTCGCCGATGAGGTGGCGGGTCACGCCGAAGACGACATCGCTTTCGAGATGCTGGTCGTCATCGACGAAGACCTGGGTGATGAGCGTCCGGAAGCCGGGCTTGTAGGCGAGGAAGTGCAGATGGGCGGGGCGGTAGGGGTGACGCTCCTGAGCCCGGAGCAACTCCCCCACCGGGCCGTCGGTGGGCACGGGATAGCCGGCGGGCTTGACCGAGCGGAAGGCGACGCAGCCGTCAGCGTCGGTGGTGAACTTGCCGCGCAGGTTCATCTCCGCCTGGCCGGGATCCTGGTTTTCGTAGAGCCCGACCGGGGAAGCTTGCCAGACATCGACCTCGACGCCGGCAAGGGGGAGGCCCTGCGAGTCGGTGATCCGGCAATTGGCGAAGAGCGCGGGGCCGGGCGTCGGCGAGCGGATGATCGAGCCGCCATTGGGCGTCGCCGGTGAATGCATCCGCCAGAACGGGCCGAGCAGGGCCGCGGCCGTCTCGGTTGCGCCGTTCTGGCCGTTGTTCAGCATACAGACCAGCGTCGAAAAGCCGATCGCGTCGGAAAAGAGCACGGCTTCGTTGTGGCTGTCGTTCGTCGCCTGGCCGATCCGGTTGAGGACATCGAGGCCGAACTCGAATTCCTCCTCGGTCAGCCGGACTTCCCGGGCGAAGGCATGCATGTGCCGGACGAAGGCGGACATCACCTCAGTGAGTCGCGCATTCGGTGCCCGCGACATCGCGTCGAGCACCACCGGCGTCACCGCCTCCTGGGTCTCGATGATGTGGGAGCGGCGCGCCGGATCCGGCGCCACGGTCCTTACCCTCGCATTCATCGGCGTTTCCTCCGTCGCTTGTCGGAGCGTGTCAGGCGCAACGACGTGCAATCGATTGCATTTCAACTATGCGATCGATTGCACGTTGTCAAGCGAGGCGAAAAATGCTCTGTTCCGAATGGTGATTCAGTCAGCAGAAAACCCATGAAATCCAAGACCCTGGCAGCGGGCCCGCCGCGCGCGGCGACACTCCAGTCGATCGCCGAGGCATCCGGCGTGCATCGGTCGACGGCCGCGCGCGCGCTCGATCCTGCCCAGGCGCACCGAATCTCTCCGGAGGTCGTCGAGAAGGTGAGGGCGGAGGCGGTGCGGCAGGGCTATCGCCGCGACTCGATCGCAGCCTCGCTGCGGACCGGGCGCTCGCGCCTGGTCGGCGTGGTGCTGCCGGATCTCGCCAATCCCGTCTTTGCGCCGATCCTCGACGGTGTCGGCGCGGCGCTGGCGAGAGACGGCTATTCGATGCTCGTCGCGGAGGGTGGGGCCGATGAAGCCCGCCAAATCGCGATCGTCGAGGAGTTGATCGCGCGTCGCGTCGACGGGCTCGTATTGGCCACCGCCCGGCGCAGCGACCCGGTGCTCACCGTTTGCCTGGCGGCGAATATCCCGACCGTGCTGGTCAACCGCGCCGAGGATCGGCCGCGCGCCGCCACCGTCGTCTCCGATGATATCTGCGGCATGCGGCTGGCGGTCGAGCATCTCGCCGGCCTCGGGCATCGCCGGATCGGACATCTGGCCGGCCCCGAGGAGCTCTCGACCGGCATTCTCCGCCGCCGTGGTTTCGAGGCGGCGATGACGGCCGCGGGGCTTGATCCCTCGGCGGTCGCGGTGGCGCAAGGTTACAGCCGGTCCGAGGGACAGGTGGCGACGACGGCACTTCTCAGCAGGTCGCCTGGCCTGACCGCAATTGCCGCCAGCAACGACCTGCTCGCCCTGGGTGCTTACCAGGAGCTGAAACGACGAGGACTTTCCTGTCCGCGCGACATCTCGATCGTCGGTCACAACGATATGCCGCTGGTCGACATGGTCGATCCGCCGCTGACCACCATCCGGATCGCCCATGCCGAGATGGGTGAGGCGGCGGCGCGGCACCTGCTGGAGCGTCTTGCCGATCCGGACATGAGCGCCTGCGTGAAGCTGATGCCGGTCGCGCTGATCGTGCGCGCATCCACGCGCGCCTTGGCGTAAGCTGGGCTGCGGCGCGGCGATCGACAGATCAGGCAAAGGATCGTTCAAACCGACAAGACTTGTACCCGCCTGCGCCCCAGCCTGTCCGCGCATGGCGGTTGTCCGGAGCGTTGGACGGGCGGCCTTCACTTTCGGGCATGGGTGCGCGCATGAAGATTTATCTGCTTTCGCTCGGCGCCGGGCTCCTGGTTGGCGTGATCTACAGCCTCATCAATGTGCGCTCCCCGGCGCCGCCGGTGGTGGCGCTGGTGGGGCTGCTCGGCATCCTGATCGGCGAGCAGTTGCCGCCGCTGCTGCGGGGCTTCTGGGCGAAGGCGCCGGCGGCGCAGTCCTGGGAGCATCAGGTCAAGCCGCATGTCTTCGGCCATCTGCCAGCTGGTGCGAAGCCTTCGCAGGTGACCGCGACAGAGAAGGAACGCGGTTGATGCCGACGCGCCGCACCGTTCTGGGCGGGCTAGCCCTTCCTGGGCTCGCTTCCTCGGCCCTCGCCCAGGGCCAGCCCCAGCCATCCGGAGACAAGCCGATGACCGCCGATCTCATTCTCCGCAACGGCCGCTTCACCACGCTCGACCGCAGCAACCCGACCGCGAACGCCGTCGCGGTTAAGGACGGCGTGTTTCTGGCCGTCGGCAGCGAGGCCGAGGCGATGGCCCATGCCGGGCCGAACACCAGGATCATCGACCTGAAGGGCCGCGGCGCCTTGCCGGGGCTGATCGACAACCACCTGCACATCATCCGCGGCGGGCTGAACTTCAACATGGAGCTGCGCTGGGACGGCGTGCGCTCTCTGGCCGACGCGATGAGCATGCTCAAGCGCCAGGTCGCGGTGACGCCGCCGCCGCAATGGGTGCGCGTCGTCGGCGGCTTCACCGAGCACCAGTTCGCGGAGAAGCGCCTTCCGACCATCGAAGAGCTCAACGCCGTCGCGCCCGATACGCCGGTCTTCATCCTGCATCTCTATGACCGCGCCTTGCTGAACGGGGCGGCGCTGCGGGCGGTCGGCTATACCAAGGATACGCCGCAGCCGCCCGGCGGAGAGATCACCCGCGACGCCAATGGCAACCCGACCGGGTTGCTGCTTGCCCGGCCGAACGCCGCCATCCTCTACGCGACGCTCGCCAAGGGCCCGAAGCTGCCCTTCGACTACCAGGTCAACTCGACCCGGCATTTCATGCGCGAGCTCAACCGGCTCGGCGTCACCGGCGCGATCGATGCCGGCGGCGGCTTCCAGAACTATCCGGACGACTATGCCGTCATCCAGAAGCTCTCCGACGACAACCAGCTCACCATCCGCCTCGCCTACAACCTGTTCACCCAGAAGCCGAAGCAGGAAAAGGAGGACTTCCTCAACTGGACGAAGACCTCGCAGTACAAGCAGGGCGACGACTATTTCCGCCATAACGGCGCTGGTGAGATGCTCGTCTTCTCGGCTGCCGATTTCGAGGATTTCCGCGAGCCGCGTCCGGACATGCCGCCCGAGATGGAAGGCGACCTCGAAGGCGTGGTGCGCATCCTCGCTGAGAACCGCTGGCCCTGGCGCCTGCACGCGACCTATGACGAGACGATCTCGCGCGCGCTCGACGTCTTCGAGAAGGTCGACAAGGAGATTCCGCTCAAGGGGCTGAACTGGTTCTTCGACCATGCCGAGACGATCTCGGAGCGCTCGATCGACCGCATCGCCGCGCTCGGCGGCGGCGTCGCCGTGCAGCATCGCATGGCCTATCAGGGCGAGTATTTCGTCGAACGGTACGGCGCGGCCGCGGCCGAGGCGACACCGCCCGTAGCGCGCATGCTGGAGAAGGGCATCAAGACCTCCGCCGGCACCGATGCCACTCGCGTCGCCTCCTACAACCCTTGGGTCTCGCTCGCCTGGCTGATCACCGGCAAGACCGTCGGCGGCTTGCGCATCACGCCGCAGCGCAACTGCCTCGACCGCGAGACGGCGCTGAGGATGTGGACCGAGAACGTCACCTGGTTCTCGAACGAGGAGGGCAAGAAGGGCCGGATCGCCGTCGGCCAGTTCGCCGATCTAATCGTGCCCGATCGTGATTTCTTCGCCTGCCCGGAGGACGAGATCTCGCATATCTCGGCCGACCTCACCGTGGTCGGCGGCAAGGTCGTCTATGGCGCCCGTGATTTCGTCAGCGCCGACCAGAGCGCCCCGCCGCCGGCGATGCCCGACTGGTCTCCCGTTCGCACCTTCAAGGGCTATGCCGCCTGGGGCGAGCCGGAGGGGGCCGGCAAGAATTCGCTGCGGCGGGCGGCCATGACCAACTGCGGCTGCGCCAGTTCCTGCAACGTCCATGGCCACGACCATGCCGGCGCCTGGTCGAGCAAGCTGCCAGTCGGAGACCTGCGCAGCTTCTGGGGCGCGCTCGGCTGCGCCTGCTGGGCGGTGTGAGATGGCTGGGAGCGACCAATCGGTGGCGGTGCCGCGAACAGGCGTGCTGCGCTGGATAGCGCTGCTGCTGCTCTGCGCCGCCTATATCCAGGGGCCGGTCACGAAGATTCTCGATTTTCAGGGTGCGATCGCCGAGATGGATCATTTCGGCCTGTCGCCGGCGCCGCTCTTCGCGGTCGGTGTCATCGTCTTCGAACTCGCGATGAGCGCGCTCATCCTCGTGGGTCGCTGGCGCTGGCTCGCCGCGCTGGCGCTCGCCGGCTTCACGCTCGCTGCGACCTTCCTCGCCCTGCGCTTCTGGGAGATGCCGGCAGGGCAGGGGCGGATGATGGCGATGAACGGCTTCTTCGAGCATCTCGGCCTGATCGGCGGCTTCATCCTGGTCGCGCTCGACGATCTGTCGCGGCGCAGGGGAGGCACGCGATGAGCGCCGTCACATCGCCGGCCCCGTCCTCCGGCTTCGCGCCGCTGCGCCAGAAAGTCTTCGCCGCGCTCTGGGCGGCGACGATCATCGGCAATATCGGCTCGTTCATGCGCGACGTCGCCAGCGCCTGGCTGGTTACCGACCTCTCCGGCGCACCGGCAGCCGTCGCGCTGGTGCAGGCGGCGGCGACGCTGCCGATCTTCCTGCTCGCCATTCCCGCCGGCGTGCTTTCCGACATTCTCGACCGGCGCAAGTTCCTGATCGCAATCCAGATCCTGCTCGGCTGCGTCAGCCTCTCGCTGATGCTCCTGGCCGGAACCGGACAGCTCAGCGTGCCCGCTTTGGTGGGGCTGACCTTCCTCGGCGGTATCGGCGCGGCGCTGATGGCGCCAACCTGGCAGGCGATCGTGCCCGAGCTCGTGGGCAAGGCCGATCTCAAGAGCGCGGTGGCGCTGAACTCGCTCGGCATCAACATTTCCCGTGCCATCGGCCCGGCTCTGGGCGGGCTGATCCTCGCCGCTCTCGGCGCCAGCGTGACCTATGGCGCGGACGTGCTGAGCTACGTCATCGTCATCGGCGCCCTGATCTGGTGGCGCCGCACGCCGGGAGCCGACGATGCGCTGAGCGAGCGCTTTGCCGGCGCGTTCCGCGCCGGGTTGCGCTATGCCCGGGCGAGCCGGGAACTGCATGTCGTGCTGCTGCGCGCGGCGATCTTCTTCGCCTGCGCCAGTGCCGTCTGGGCGCTCTTGCCGCTGGTCGCGCGCAACCTGCTCGGCGGCGGCGCCGGCTTCTACGGGATCCTGCTCGGCGCGGTCGGGGCTGGTGCGATCGGCGGCGCCGTCCTGCTGCCGCGCCTGCGCGCCCGGCTCGATGCCGACGGGCTCTTGCTGTTCTCGGCCGTTCTGACCGCAGTCGTCATGGCAGGGCTGACATCGGGCCCGCCGCAATGGCTCGCCGTGGTCATTCTGCTGCTGCTCGGCGCGGCCTGGATCGTGGCGCTGACCACGCTCAACGGCGTCGCCCAGGCGATCTTGCCGAACTGGGTGCGCGGCCGGGCGCTCGCGGTGTACCTGACCGTGTTCAACGGCGCGATGACCGCCGGCAGCCTCGGCTGGGGCGCGGTCGCGCAAGCCGCCGGCATTCGTGGCACCCTGCTGATCGGCGCGGCGGCGCTGCTGGTCGCCGGGTTGATCATGCATCGGATCAAACTGCCGGCCGGCGAAGCCGATCTCGCGCCCTCCAATCACTGGCCGGAGCCGCTCACCGCCGCTGCCATCGAGAACGATCGCGGCCCGGTTCTGATTCTCATCGAATACCGCGTGCCGTCTGCCGATCGTGAGGCCTTCCTGCGCGCGATCAACGCCCTCTCGGCCGAGCGGCGGCGCGACGGCGCCTATGGCTGGGGCATCACCGAGGATACCGCCGATCCGGACAAGCTCGTCGAATGGTTCATGGTCGCGTCCTGGGCCGAGCATCTGCGCCAGCACCGCCGCGTTTCGAAGGCCGATGCCGATCTGCAGAAGGAGGTCGCGCGCTTCCATGCCGGGGAGGGCGGGCCGGTCGTGCGGCACTTCCTCCATGTCGATCCGCCACCGAACCCGGTGAAGCATCGCGGGGAAACAGAGCCATGAGAGATTGCGTCTAACGCGGACCGCACGGACGGCGCCTGCGCAAAATCTTCAACCGCTGCGCCTCATCAAGCATTCACCCGGTCGCCCAAAGGAGGGCAACATGTCCAAGTACCTGGAAGTCCTGACTCCCAAGAACTGCCAGCTCATCTTCATCGACCAGCAGCCGCAGATGGCGTTCGGCGTCCAGTCGATCGACCGGCAGGTGTTGAAAAACAACGTCGTCGGCCTCGCCAAGGCGGCGAAGGCCTTCAACGTCCCCACGACGATCACGACAGTCGAGACGAACAGCTTCTCCGGTCATACCTATCCCGAGCTGCTGGCGGTCTTCCCCGAGCACAAGATCCTGGAGCGGAGCTCGATGAACTCCTGGGACGACCAGAACGTCCGCGACGCGCTCGCCGCCAACGGCCGCAAGAAGGTGGTCGTTTCCGGGCTCTGGACCGAGGTCTGCAACACGACCTTCGCGCTCTGCGCCATGCTCGAGGGCGGCTACGAGATCTACATGGTCGCGGATGCCTCCGGGGGCACCTCCAGCGACGCGCATAAATACGCGATGGACCGCATGGTGCAGGCTGGCGCCGTGCCGGTGACCTGGCAGCAGGTTCTGCTCGAATGGCAGCGCGACTGGGCGCATCGCGAGACCTACGATGCCGTCATGGCCATCGTGAGGGAGCATTCCGGCGCCTACGGCATGGGCGTCGACTACGCCTACACGATGGTCCACAAGGCGCCGGAGCGCGTCACCCATGGCGAGACCATCGGGCCGAACGCTGCCAAAGCGAGCTGACCGGGAGCGAGCTGACCGGGCGATGATGCCGCTGCGGAGGGCTCGCGGCGGCATCATCCTGATGGCGTCGATCCGCGCTCCCCCTCGCGACAGGTTCCAGCCGAGCTAGGCTTCCGTCAGGGCGAGCTGCTGCACCGCGTCATCGGAATACCGTTCCCAGGACACGTTCAGGTGGTGAGCGCCTCCCTTTTCAGGTCATCGCCTTTGTTGCTATTCGTGACCGCAAATCATCGATCGGGCACGATTCTCATCGATGAGCGATAAAGGCACAACCGCGCGGTTGGCCAAGGCGAGGAACCGGATCCAAGGGCGAACGATATGAGATCGCCGCGGCTTTGGCAGGCCAAGGCATTGCCGGGGGTTGCGTTCATGCGGTTGTCGAGAGCAGCAGACCCGAAGGGCTTTTTCGGCGCGTGTATCGCCGATCATTTCGGGATGCAGGGGCGGGTCGTTTCCGAGTTCCATCTCGACGGCCGGTTGGGGTTGGCGGCGACGAGACTCTCCTGTGGGCGGCGCTTCAGGGAGCGCACCGACCAGACCCGGAGCGAGAACGCATTTTCGATCCTCCAGCAAGTGGACGATCTCGAATGCCATTCCGGCTGGCTCGGAGGGCGGCGCTATCGATCGGGTCGCCTTCACGCGAAATCCGTCGACGTCGTGGATTTGCGCGACGATCCGCAATGGCAGTTCAAGGGCCGTTTCGACGCCCTCCAGTTCTACATTCCTTCCGAAGCGCTAGGCGCGATGGCTGCACAACATGGCGGCCGCGCTCCCTCGACGCTGCGTTCGGAGAACGACGCTCAGGACGATATTTTGTGGGGGCTGTCGCAGGCGCTGGTCCATGCCTCGGCCTTGCCCGGCGCCAACCAGCTTCTGACCGATCAGATCGCCATGGCCCTGCTGATCCATTTCGCCCGGGCCTTTGGCGGCCTCGAACCCTCAGCCAGCGCCGGACATGGCAGGCTGGCCGGCTGGCAACAGCGCAGGGCGCAGGAGATCATGATGGCTCGCCTGGCATCGAACCTGACGATCGCGCAAGTCGCCAGCGAGTGCCGGCTGACGGCCAGCCATTTCGCCCGTGCGTTTCGGCAGAGCGTCGGTGTGGCCCCGCAGCGCTATCTCATGCGGTTGCGGGTCTCGGAGGCGAAGAAGCATCTCGTCCAGCAGCATCTGCCGCTCTCCGACATTGCGCTGATGTGCGGCTTCGGGGACCAGAGCCACTTCACGCGCGTCTTTCGCCAGCTTACCGGCGCGACGCCGGGCGCATGGCGCCGGAATGCCGGGGGCAGTGACGCCGAATAGCGGATTGGCGCGTAGCCGATGCGTGCTGTTGCGCCCGCGCTCAATCGCGGCGGGCGTTCATGGTTCCAGAGCCACTGTCGCCTCCGGGCGCCTTCGTGCGGGCCAATGATCGGCGCAGGCCTCGCCGTCGCTGGCTGCGTCCTGTCCACCCAATCCGGCGCCGAAGCGCCGCAGCTATCACCGGTCGCAGCGGTGATAGCTTGTCTCCACCTCCGGGAATTCGGGGTCGAAGCGGACGAAGGTGCCGTCTTCCTTGAAGCGGATCGAGACCGTCATGGTGTCGAACATGATCTTGTCCGCGCAACTGAGAAGGAGCGTCGTCACGTCGCCCTTCTGCTTGGAGGATTTCACGTTGCAAGTGGCGTTCGCGCCATTGATCCGGTTGCCGTTGACGATGAAGGCGCTCCAGCCATCGAGCGTGCGCTTGAGCGCGAGCTTGCCCTTGCTCTTGACGAAGACCTGATCGCAGGTCGAAGCGGTCGTCGTCCAGGCCCCGTCCATGCGGTCCACGGCGTGCGCCGCACCACTCAGCAAGGGAAGGGCGAGAACAAGGATCCCAAGGCCGGCCAGTCGCTTTCCACTTTGCATCTGCACTCTCCCATGCGTTGAAAAAAACAAGAAAATCTGCGGCAGGCCGGGCAGAGGGGCAGGTCATGCACTTCGCCGATTGGCCGCGTCGAGACCACTATCAGGTCATTCTTGCCGATATCTTCCGCCACGGAAACGTGCCCCCGACGTCTCGGGCGTTGCGCCCAGCCTGAATCCGTTCTGATGAGTGCTTGGTGGGAAGGCTATGATGATTGTCGTCTGCGGTGTGTCTTGATATCAAGATGTACCAAGACATTCCCGTCAATCACGAGGCGCGGATCGTGGTTGCTCTGCGGTTGAGGATGGCTGGCGGCGACGTTGCGGCATCTGGCAGCGGCTGCGCGAGAGGCCGGGCTGCGGAAGCGATCAGACTTTGAAACAGGGTGCCGCCAGCAAGCCGGCTCGGCGCGCAAGCCTTGCACGCGAGATTGCCAGGGCGGCTGGCCGCGAAGGGGTTGTCCTTGCGGTCGGGGCGGCGGCATCGATCGGCCTGCTAGACCTTGTCGGAGAGGCAAGGGCAGCCGGCAGGCCGCCGACCCTTCTGCGAAGCTGCACCATCGCGGCACCGGACCTCGAGCCCCTCCTGCCCGAACCACCCTCCATCTCCCCTGGCAAGGCGGGTGCCGACGATACGGGAGATGACGACGAGGAAGACGAGACGGACGACGACGAGAATCCTCCGCCCTCCGGCTTCGTCTCGCCCGGCTTGGGCGGCTGCATCGTCGTCTCCGGAACGGTGAATGCCGGGCTCCAACGCGACAACTATCGAGCGAATGCCCTGGCGCGCGCGACGGGGCTCGTGCCGAAGAATACGGTGAGCTTTCCGCTCAGCACGACCTTTCGGATCGAAAGCGGTCAGTCGCTTGCCAATGGCCATTATCTCGCGACGGCCTTCGAGTTCTCGATGGACACGAACAGCGGCGGTGGCACCGACGTCACGATCGGCGAGGCGAGCATCACGCTGGGGGCGTTCAGCGCCGGGCTGGCCAGCTCGCGCTTCGATTTCTGGACTGGCGACGAGTTCGCCCTGATCGGGCGCATTCCCAGCCGCACCGTTGCCTTGATCGGCTATGAGCGGCCGCTCACCGAAGAGCTGAGCCTCTCGCTGTCGGCCGAAGACGTCTCCGTCGATCGGCGCATTCCGCTGCCGACGGTGGGGCAGCGGATACCGGATGGCGTGGCGCGCCTGGTCTATGAGGGGGAGGCGCTGACCGTGCACGGCGCCGTCGCCCTGCGAGAGGTTCCGCGCATCGGGGCTTCCAGCCTGACGGGCCGGGCCGCCATCATCGGCGCGACCTGGGAAGGCAGCGTGCTCGACCGGTCGTTCACCCTGTCCGGCCAGATCGCCGGCGCTGTCGATGCGCCGGCCTATGTCGGCTCGCTGCTCGACCGGCGCACGGCATTACCGTTCTTGACCGGCGACCAGACGACGCGCGGGTGGTCCGGCGTCGTCTCGATCGGTTGGGATTGGTCGGACGAATGGTCCAGCAACGCCTATATCAGCCGTTACAGCCTGACCTTGCCGCGTGTAGGCGATATTGGGGGGCAGGTTCGGATCGATCGAACGTCTGCGAATGTGATTTGGAAGCCGGTGGAAGGCCTGCGCCTCGGCCTGGAAGGATCACTGGCCTGGCAGCGCCTGGACATCGTCGGGTCTGCGCGTGCCGCGGCGCTTTCAGGCACGCAGAGCACCGCGCAAATCTTCATCGAGCGGGTATTCTAGCTCTCGTTACGGCGATCCTGCCGACGGGACGTTCTTCAGCGAAGGCCGCAGCCCGCTTCTCGGCACGTCAACGGGTCTGAGCCGCTGCGAAGGCGAGGTTCTCGGCGAGCAGCGCTTCGGCGAGAGCGGGCGTGGCAGCCTCCACATAGACGCGCAGCTCGGGAGCATTGCCCGAGGCCCGGAAATGCACCGTGCTGCCATCGGCCAGGGTCAACCGCAGCCCGTCGCGGCGGTCGCGTGCGACCACCCCGCCATGGGCCGAGAAGCTGTCGTCGCGGAACGCCGCATCGTCGGTATCGAGCCTGGCGATCAGCGCGGCGGTGCGATCCTGGGGGATCTCCTGGAGCCGGTTCGACAAGGCGACCGCGAAACCGGCCTCCGTTGCGATTTCGCTCAGGCGCTTGCCCTGCCGCGCCTTCAGAGCCAAGGTCGACAGGATCGGGAGCATGGCATCGCGTGTCGGCAGCGCCGGCAGGATGCGTCCTTCACGGGTGACATCCGAGCCGAGCAGCACCCCGCCATTGGCCTCGAAGCCGACGACGACAGCGGCGCCCTCGCTTGCCGCCTGTCCCATTCCGGTGATGACATAGGGCGAGCCGACGCGCGTGCGGACCACGCGCGCGAACAGCCCCGGCCGGTCGAGGGCGGAATTCGATGTGACGGGAGTGACGATCGCATCGGCCCCGAGAGACCGTGCGGTCAAGGCGCCGACGAGGTCGCCGCGCAGGAAGGTTCCCCGTTCATCGGCGACGAGAGGACGATCCGCATCGCCATCCGTCGAGACGATGGTATCGAGCCGCTGCCCGGCGGCCCATTCCCGTGCCAGGGCCTCGTCCTCGGGGCGCAAGGCTTCGGTATCGACGGGGATGAAGCTGTCGCTGCGTCCCAGGGGCAGCGGTTCCGCGCCAAGCGCGGCCAGTACATCGCAGATCGCGTCACGGCCGACGGAGGAATGCTGGTAGACCCCGACGGTCAAGCCCGCCAGCGCCGCGCTGCCGAAGAACTCCACATAACGGGCCCGGTAAGCCGTCAGCGCATCATAGGGGGCCGCCTTGGCCTGCGCTGCCGGCATCGCGCTCAGGCCCAACTGCTCATGCCAAGCCAGGATCTTGGCCTCGTCGGCCTTGTCGATCTCACCCTGCGCCCGGTAGAATTTCAGCCCGTTGCGGTCATCGGGAATGTGACTGCCCGTCACCATGATGGCCGCGCAGCCGCGTGTCATTGCGGCCAGTGCAAGTGCGGGCGTCGGCACGGCCCCGCAGTCAACCGGAGTAAGACCCGCATCGAGGATCGCCTGAGCAACCTGGGCCGCGATGAGCGGGCTCGACGAGCGCAAGTCCCGGCCGACCAGCACTTCTTCTCGCGCTTGCGCATCGCCATCGCGTAGCATCGAGCAGAAGGCGCGAACATGGCTGTAGCTCGGCAGGCCGACGAGTTCGCTGACGAGACCGCGCAGGCCGGAGGTTCCGAATTTCAGGCTGCTCATGAGAGGCCGATCGTCCCGAGGTCGAACGCTGTTCAAAGGATGGTAATGACGCAGAGGTACCGGGGCGCCATCCGGAGTTCGAATTGTGCGTAGCGCCAACGACGAGCGAAGGAAAGTCGTACGGGCGGTGGCCACGGGCTATCCGGGCAGCCAGGCGTACCTTCTGATGTCCTTGCCCCTGGTCGAGCGTGCACCAGGGTGCTGCCGGCCTCCTGGAAAGGTCACAAAATGGCGGTCGGCGGCTGCTCGATTGCGGCCGGGCTTGACCTCCATCAATGACGCGCCTCACAGCCCGTAGCGTTTAATTCTCATCCTCCATGGAGAATTTCGACGGCGATGCGGAACATCAAATACGCATTCTGGTGCCTGTTAGCCCTGTTGAGCCTTCTGTGGCTGGCGGCCGAGCCGGCGGCGTTCCAGTCGGCCAATTTCTTCGCCCTGCGCGGCGCCATGGTCCAGTACAGCGGCGTCCTGGCCATGACGGCGATGAGCGTCGCGATGATCCTGGCGCTGCGGCCGCGCGGGCCGGAACGCTGGCTCGGCGGGCTGGACAAGATGTACCGCCTGCACAAATGGTTGGGCATCGCCGCGCTCATCCTCTCGGTGATTCACTGGCTCTGGAGCCGGGGGCCGAAATGGGCGGTCGGATGGGGCTGGCTGGCGCGCCCGACGCGGGGAGCGCGACCGCCTCTGGAAAATCCGATCGAGCAGGCCTTCGCGAACCTGCGCGGCTCGGCAGAGTGGCTCGGCGAATGGGCGTTCTATGCGGCGGTTCTCCTGATCGCGCTAGCGCTCATCCGGCACGTCCCTTACCGCTTCTTCTACCAGACCCATCGCCTGCTTGCGGCCGCATACCTCGTCCTGGCGTTCCACGCCGTTGTCCTGACCGATTTCGACTACTGGGCGGCGCCGCTCGGTGTAGTGATGGCGCTGCTCCTCGCCTCCGGCACCTATGCGGCAACCATCGTTCTGCTGCGCCGTGTCGGCGCCGGTCGGCAGGTCGCGGGCAGGATCGCCTCGCTCCGGCACTATCCCGGCGTGCGCGTCGTCGAGGTCGAGATCGATGTGCCGGAAGGCTGGCCCGGCCATAAACCCGGGCAGTTCGCCTTCGCGACGTCGGATGTTCGCGAAGGCGCGCACCCCTACACCATCGCCTCGGCATGGCATGACGATCACCGCCGGATCACCTTCATCGCCAAGGAGCTCGGAGACCACACGAGCCGGCTGCGGGAGAAGCTGAGCGTCGGCCAGAATGTGAAGGTCGAGGGGCCCTATGGCTGCTTCGACTTCGTCGACAGCCAGCCGCGGCAGATCTGGATCGGTGCGGGCATCGGCATCACGCCGTTCATCGCCAGGATGAAATACCTGGCCCAGGGGCGGTCGGCGTGTCCGGACCAGCCGCCGCCGGAGGTGGACCTGTTCCATCCGACCACGGATGTCGACGAGACCGCGCTTTCCAAGCTCAAGGCGGATGCCGAGGCCGCGAACATCCGTCTGCATATCTTCGTCAGCGGCCGGGACGGCCGACTGACTGGGGATCGCATTCGCGCGGCCGTGCCGGAATGGCGCGCCGCCAGCATGTGGTTCTGCGGCCCCTCGGACTTCGGAGAGGCGCTGCGCGCGGATTTCGCCGCCGCTGGATTGCCGGTGACGGAGCGGTTTCACCAGGAACTCTTCGCGATGAGGCCCTAGCAGGCGGTCGATCCCATCCATCGGGATGCGGGACCGCGCGTGCGCCGTGGATGTGGGGGCAGCATAGGAGGGTGAGGCTTACCGAAAAATGGGCGCCTTGATCGCTGCCGAAAGCCGGGGCGGGCTGTCAGCCCAATGCATCCCTTGCCCTCGCTGTCACTCGATAACCTGCTACGCTCGCTTCGCCCTCAAATGCTGTAGAAGGAGCGATACCATTCGACGAAGCGCGCGATGCCTTGCTCGATCGGTGTTGCCGGGCTGAAGCCGGTGCGAGCCGCCAGATCGCCGACATCGGCGTAAGTCGCCGGCACGTCGCCGGGCTGCGATGGCAAGTGCCTCTTGATGGCCTTGCGTCCGCAGGCCTCCTCGATCACCGCAATGAAGCGGTCGAGCCGGACCGGCGTGTGATTGCCGATATTGTAGAGGCGGAACGGCGCGGACGCCGTTGCGGGATCGGGATCGGAGGCATCGAATTTCGGGTCGGCAGTGGGCGGCAGGCCGGCGAGCTTCACGATCGCCTCGCGGATATCGTCGACATAGGTGAAGTCGCGACTCATCTCGGCCTCGGCGTAGACGTCGATGGGCTGGCCCTCGAGGATAGCCTTGGTGAATTTGAAATACGCCATGTCCGGACGCCCCCAGGGGCCGTAGACCGTAAAAAAGCGCAGTCCGGTCGTCGGAATGGCGTAGAGGTGCGAATAGGCGTGGGCCATCAATTCGTTCGCCCGCTTGGTCGCGGCATAGAGCGATACCGGATGGTCGGCGCGGTCATGCTCGCTGAACGGAACCTTGGCATTGGCGCCGTAGACCGAACTCGATGAAGCGTAGACGAGATGGTCGACCGGATGCCGGCGGCAGGCTTCGAGGACGGAGAGGAAGCCGTCGAGATTGGCGCTGGCATAGGCGCGGGGATTGTCGAGCGAGTAGCGCACGCCGGCCTGAGCGCCGAGATGAATGACGACCTGCGGCCGGAATGCGGCGAACGCCGCTTCGAAGCCGTCATAGTCGGCAAGGTCGCTCTGCTCGAATGAGAAGCCGTTGCGCGCCTGAAGGCGATCGAGCCGCGCTTGCTTCAGTGCCGGATCGTAGTAGGGGGTGAGGCTATCGATGCCGAACACCTCTACACCCGCATCCAGGAGAGCCTGCGCGACGTGAAAACCGACGAAGCCGGCAGCGCCCGTCAAAAGTACACGTTCAAACGGCAGATTGGCTTTCATGCGATCATCTTCGTTCGTGCGGCTCTGGCGTGTTATTCGCGATGCGCCTCAACGTCGCAAGCGTTGCGCGACGATTTTGACGTGCAGACGGGGGCGATGCTTGTTCGGGGGCGCTTGCGGCGGCGCAGGGGGACGCCGATCGCCGAAAGCACGGCCGAGCGGCGATCGTCTTGGTTCGCGACGGGCACCTCCGCCGGGATGCGACCGGATCGATTGCATCTCGGCTGATTTCGTTTCAGGACAACTTTCACTCGCTGCGCCGAGGAGCCAAATCGACAAATGATCATCACACCTCTGATCATGGCCGGCGGGGCAGGAACGCGACTCTGGCCGGTCTCGCGCGACTCGATGCCGAAGCAGTTCATCAATCTGCTGGGCCACGGACTCTCGACGTATCAGGCCACGCTCCTCAGGGTTCAGGGCGCGCCGTTCGGGCGCCCGGTCGTGATCACGAACCAGGAGTTCCGCTTCGTCGCGGCCGAGCAGATGCAGGCGCTCGGCATCGCCGGCGACATCATTCTTGAACCGGAGCGGCGCGATTCCGCGGCGGCTGTCGCGGTCGGCGCCCTCTTCGCGCAGCGACGGTCGCCTGACGCCGTCGCCATCGCGCTCGCGGCCGACCATGTCGTGATGGACGCGGATGCTTTCCGGAGCGATTGTCTGGCGGCTGCCGAGCTCGCGGCGGACGGGCTGATCATGACGCTGGGCATCGTCCCGACGGCGCCTTCGACAGCGTACGGCTATATCGAACCGGGCGAAGTGCTCGGTGCCGAGAAAGCGAAGCGTCTTTCGCGTTTCGTCGAGAAGCCGAATGCGACAACGGCGCAGGATTATCTCGATCGGGGCTTCCTCTGGAACAGCGGCAATTTCGTTTTTTCGGTCGCCACCATGATCGAAGAGCTGGAGCGGTTTGCGCCGGAGGTTCTCGCCGGCGCGCGCGCCGCCTTGGGCAGCGCCAAGACCGATCTCGACTTCATCCGGCTTGATCCGCAGGCGTTCACGGAAATCACGAAAACCTCGATCGACTACGCCGTCATGGAGAAGACGACGAAGGCGGGTGTCCTGGCTGCGGGGTTCGACTGGTCCGATGTCGGCGCCTGGGATTCGATCCACGCGGTGGGGATCAAGAGCGATGACGGTAACGTCATGCATGGTCCGGTCGTTGCCATCGACACTTCAGGCTCCCTGCTGCGCAGCGACGACATGCTCGTGACCGGCATCGGCCTGCGCGACATGATCGTCATCGCGACACGGGATGCCGTCCTGGTCGCTCCGCGGTCCGAGGCGGCCAAGGTGAAGGTGCTTGTCGAGCAGCTCAAGGAACAGCGGAGGCCCGAGGCGAGCGAGCATCTGCGCATGTACCGCCCCTGGGGCTGGTATCAGCGGATCGACATCGGCTCGCGCTTCCAGGTCAAGCGCATCAACGTCAAACCCGGCGGCAAGCTGAGCCTGCAGAAACATTTCCATCGGTCGGAGCACTGGATCGTGGTCCGCGGAACGGCGGAAGTCACCCTTGATGAAAGCGTCACCTACATCCACGAGAATGAATCGATCTATCTGCCGATCGGCTGCACGCATCGGCTGGCCAATCCCGGAAAGATTGACCTCGAGCTCATCGAAGTCCAAGTCGGCAGCTATACCGGCGAGGATGATATCGTGCGGATCGAGGATATATACGCCAGGGCCTGCGGGCTGGGGCGGCCAGGCGAGATGTGAACAGCCGATGCGTGCGTGTTTCGGAAGGCGGCGCCTTTCTGGGCCGGAGCGTCGATGCTGCCGAGGAGTGAATGATGAAGATCGTTATGATCGGTTCCGGCTATGTCGGCCTGGTGTCGGGCGCGTGCTTTGCGGATTTCGGCCATGATGTCGTCTGCGTCGACAAGCAGGAAAGCAAGATCGTCGCGTTGAAGCGGGGCGAGATCCCGATCTTCGAGCCGGGTCTGACCGATCTCGTGCGCAGCAATGCCGCGGCTGGCCGGCTGTCCTTCACGACCGATCTCGCAGGTCCGGTCGGGCAGGCCGATGCGGTCTTCATCGCGGTGGGCACCCCGTCCCGGCGCGGCGACGGCTTCGCCGACCTCTCCTATGTCTATGCGGCGACACGCGAGATCGCGCAGGCTTTGAGCGGCTACACCGTCATCGTCACGAAATCGACGGTCCCGGTCGGAACGGGCGACGAGGTCGAGCGGATCATCCGCGAGTTGCGTCCGGACGCCGAGTTTGCTGTCGTGTCCAATCCCGAATTCCTGCGCGAGGGCGCGGCGATCGAGGATTTCAAGCGGCCGGACCGCATCGTGATCGGCGCCGAGGAGGAGCGGGCGCGCACGATCATGGCCGATGTCTACCGCCCGCTCTACCTCAACAGCGCGCCCATCCTGAATACGAGCCGTCGCACCGCCGAGCTGACCAAATATGCGGCGAACGCGTTCCTGGCGACCAAGATCACCTTCATCAACGAGATGGCGGATCTGTGCGAACAGGTCGGCGCCAACGTGCAGGACGTGGCCCGCGGCATGGGGCTCGACAATCGGATCGGCAACAAATTCCTTCACGCCGGCCCCGGCTACGGTGGATCCTGCTTCCCGAAGGATACACTGGCTCTGATCAAGACGGCCCAGGATCATGGCACGCCGGCGCGCATCGTGGAGACCGTCGCGGCGGTGAACGATCAGCGCAAGCGCGCCATGGGCCGAAAGGTGGTGGCGGCCTGCGGCGGATCGGTTCGCGGCAAGACGGTCGCGGTGCTCGGTCTGACCTTCAAGCCCAACACCGATGACATGCGCGATGCCCCCTCACTGGCGATCGTTCAGGCGCTGCAGGATGGCGGGGCCGCGATCCGCGCCTACGATCCTGAAGGCATGGAGCAGGCCAAGGCGGTGCTGCCTGCCGGCGTGACCTACTGCGCGGATGCGTATGATTGCGTGGCCCAGGCGGATGCCGCCGTCATTGTGACCGAGTGGAACATCTTCCGCGCGCTCGACCTCGACCGCGTGAAAAGCTTGATGGCTGCTCCGGTTCTCCTGGATTTGCGCAATATCTACCGGCCGGAGCAACTGCGCGCGAAGGGCTTCACCTATGTCGATGTGGGGAGGGGCCTTCCGCCGGACGCGCCCGCCAAGGCGATCGACGCGGCTTAGGGCGCCGGACCGAAAAGTGGAATCCACTTTTCGGAGAAATCCCGTTCCTAAACATCAGGTTAGATCGCGCTTCGCGTCCAAAGAGACGTGCGGCCGTGCAGCTGTCGGCTGGACGATCATGATTCCGAGACATTAGGTTGCGATGTACCCTGGGGAGTCTCTCCCGGCGCCGGTTGGCGTCTGGCGATTCTTCTGCCGGACGCAACGACCCTCGAACGGATTTCAGAGATTCAGCATGTCCAATGATGTCAGTCCATTTGCGGGAAAGCGGCTGGAGCAGGGCATGCTCGTCGATGTGGCGGCTCTCAATAATGCCTATTTCGAGCAGCCAGACCCGTCGCAGCGCTCTCAGCAGGTGGCTTTCGGCACGTCCGGCCATCGTGGCTCGGCCTTCTCGCTGTCGTTCAACGAGGCCCATATTCTCGCCATCGCCCAGGCGATCTGCCTCTATCGCCAGGCGCAGGGCATAGACGGGCCGCTCTTCCTCGGCATTGATAGCCATGCGCTTTCGCGCAACGCTTTCGAAACGGTGCTGGAGGTCTTCGCTGCCAATGGCGTGGCCACGGTGATCGACGACAAGCTCGGCTTTACGCCGACGCCGGTGATCTCGCACGCGATCCTGACCTACAATCGTGGCCGCACCTCCGGCAAAGCAGATGGCGTGGTCATTTCGCCCTCGCACAACCCTCCGGCGGATGGCGGCCTGAAGTACAACCCGCCGCATGGCGGCCCGGCCGACACTGATGCCACCGGCTGGATCGAGAAGAAGGCCAACGCCCTCATCGCCGATAAGCTCGCCGGGATCAGCCGCATCCCCTATGAGCGGGCGCTGAAGAGCGAGCATGTCCGCCGGCACGACTACATCAGCGGCTACGTCGCCGATCTTGCCGATGTCGTCGACATGGAGGCGATTGCCAGGGCCGGCGTCTCCATCGGCATCGATCCGCTCGGCGGGGCCGGGCTCGACTATTATCAGCCGATCATCGACCGCTATGGTTTGAACGCGACCATCGTCAGCACGGAGGTCGATCCGACCTTCGGCTTCATGACCGCGGATTGGGACGGCAAGATCCGCATGGATTGCTCCTCGCCCTATGCCATGGCGAGCCTGATCGGCATGCGCGATAAGTTCGACGTCGCTTTCGCCAATGATACGGATGCCGACCGGCATGGCATCGTCACCCGCAGCGGCGGGCTGATGAATCCCAACCATTATCTGGCGACGGCGAGTGCCTATCTCTTCGCCAACCGGCCGGGCTGGAGCCGCGATGCCGCTATCGGCAAGACCGTGGTGTCGAGCGCGATCATCGATCGCGTCGCGGCCAAGCTCGGGCGCGGCCTCGTCGAGGTGCCGGTCGGCTTCAAATGGTTCGTCGACGGCCTGATCTCGGGCGCGTTCGGCTTTGCCGGCGAGGAGAGCGCCGGCGCCTCCTTCCTGCGCCGGGACGGCACGGTCTGGACGACGGACAAGGACGGAATCATCCTGGGCCTGCTCGCGGCCGAGATCACCGCGAAGACCGGCGCTGACCCCAGCGTCTTCTACGGAAAGCTGACGGCCGAGCTGGGCAACCCCCGCTATGCGCGGGTTGATGCCCCCGCGACATCGGCACAGAAGGCGATCCTCAAGACCCTGTCCGCCGAGCAGATCACGACCAAGGAACTCGCGGGTCAGCCCATCACCGCCATTCTCAACGAGGCGCCGGGCAACGGCGCTGCGATTGGCGGCGTGAAGGTAACCGCCGCGGACGGGTGGTTTGCCGCTCGCCCCTCCGGCACCGAGGAGGTCTACAAGATCTACGCCGAAAGCTTCCGCGACGAGGCGCATCTGGCGGCCATCCAGGAGGATGCGCGGCGCATCGTCGGCGCGGCGATCGGTGGGGTGGCCTGAGGAGGCTTCGGCGAAATTCGCGACAGCCCGGTCTCCTGCCGGCCTTGCCTCCGGCAGGGGGCTCATGATGCGCCGCATCATCGATCAATGGGGATAGGCTTGAGAATTTTATTCGATTTTTGCCCCGATATGGCAGTCTGACCGGACGGATTCGGGTTCGATAGACAATAATAGCTCGGAGGGGCATCCGTGATCTATGTCGGGATTTTTTACCTCGCCTGCGCCGCCGTGTTCCTGCAGCTCGTGGAGGGTGCGCCCGTCATAGAGTGAGAAGGCTGGGTCATGACCCGCCTGAACCGAGCTATTTCGCCAGGAAACGCTCGGCCGCGAAAGGCGCCATGTCGCAGAAGGTCGGAGCGCCGGTCATGGCCTCCGCCAGCAGCCGCCCTGTCGCGGGGCCAAGCGTGAAGCCGTGATGGGCGTGGCCGAATGCGAACCAGAGGCCGGGGTGCCGGGGTGCACGGCCGATTACGGGGAGCATGTCGGGCAGGCAGGGACGTGCACCGCGCCACGGCTCGGCATCCAGACGCCGCCCCAATGGCATGATGCCTCGCGCGATCTCTTCGGCGCGGTCGAGTTGCCAGGTGTCGGAGGGCTGGTCGCGCCCGGCCAGCTCGATCCCCGTCGTAAGCCTGACGCCGCGCTGCATCTGCGTCAGCACGAAGCCGGCCCGAGCATCGCAGAGCGGGTGGCGCGGAGCCAGTTGGGACGCAATCTCGTAGTGCATGTGATAGCCGCGCTTGAATCCCAGCGGGAAGCGATAGCCGAAGCGCCCGTAAAGCTCCTTCGACCAGGGCCCCAAAGCGGCGACGACCTCGGATGCCTGCCATTCGCCTGCTTCGGTTGGTAGACGCCAGCCCGGATGCTCTTGCCTCAAGCCCTGCGCGTCGGCCTTTGCCACGATGCCGCCACGGGCCGCGAAGAGCGCTGCGTAAGCGCGCGTGACCGCTCCGGGGTCGGTCACCGTCGCAGGGTCGCGCCAGTGAATGGCACCGGTTATCGCGTCCGGCAGCAGTCCGGGCTCGCGGTGGTGCAGGTTCTGGTCATCGAGCACGTCGTAGGCAAGGCCGTAGGATTGGAGATCCGAAGCCGCCCTCGTCGCTTGCTCGAACCCGCGCCGGTCGCGATAGAGCTCGATCCAGCCGCCGCTTCGCATCAGCGCTTCGGTTCCGGCCGCCTTCGTCCAATGGTTGTGTTCCTCGATGCAGCGCTCGATCAGCGGCAGGATTGCGCGGCCCAGCTTGTCCAGGCGCGCGGGCGCGGAATTCCGCCAATAGCGAGCGAGCCACGGCGCCATCCGCAGCAGCGTGGCCGGGCGGTAGCGCACCGCGATCGAGCGGTTCGACGCGAAAGCGGCAAGCGTCGCGAAGTCGCGGGGAAAGGCATAGGGGACCACCGAGGATCGTTCGATCAGCCCCGCATTGCCGTGGCTCGTCTCGGCGCCGGGCTCGCCGCGGTCGACCAGCAAGACCCTGCGGCCGCGTTCCTGCAGATGCAGCGCAACGCTGACACCGACGATTCCGGCGCCGAGCACGATCACATCGGCATGTCGCATGGCAGTGCTCATCGCGCGGGAATGCCCGTCTCCATCCGCCCGAAGCGGGCACCGGCAAGACGAGCCTCAAACGGAGAGGGTTTGCAAGAAAATAAAAATCATTTGACGACGTGAAAGAAAAATTTCTTGATGAGGCATCGCCGGGAGTTTCGATGTCTCAAACCCTTCGCCAGAGATTGCAGGCTTGCCTCGCCAACGGCTCCAAGGCCGACAAGGCGCTGGCGAGCTACATGCTGGCGCAGCTGCCGAGCCTGCCCTTCGAGACGGCGGCCAGCCTGGCGGAGAAGGTTTCTCTCAGCGAGCCGACGGTCGGGCGCTTCTGCCGGACGCTGGGGTACAAGAGCCTCAAGGACCTCAAGGGCAGCCTCGCCGAGGAGATCGGGGACCGGCCCTGGCTGATCAGCGACCGGCTGCGCGATTTCCAGCAGCGCAGCCTCGCCGGCGACGACCAGCTCGCGCGCAGCCTCCAGCTCGAGATCGCCGGTCTCGTCAGGCTCTACGAACTCGCCCAGAGCGAAGAGTGGAAGCGGGTTGCCCGCCGCCTGGCGACGGCATCCTCCGTCTACGTCACCGGCTTCCAGACCGAGCGCGGCCTCGCGCAATACCTCGCCAACCAGCTCCAGTATCTGCGTGACGGTGTGCATCTCGTCGACCTCGCGGCCGGCAATTTCTCTGACCTCCTGCTCTCGGGCGAGGCCGGGCGCCATCTCGTGATCTTCGAGGCGCGGCGCTATTCGCGCATGGCCAAGGTGCTGGCGCAGGAAGCGAAGGCAGCCGGCATTCCGACCACCCTCGTCACCGATTCCTTCTGCGACTGGGGCCGCGGCCTCGTCGACGAGATGCTGGTCGTCTCGACCGAGTTCAACCTGTTCTGGGACTCGACCGCTCATATGGCGAGCCTGAGCAATCTGCTGATCAACGCGGTCTTCGTCGAGCTCGGCCCGCAGGTCGAGCAGCGGCTGAACCGGATGGCCGAACTCTATGGCCGCTTCACCGGCCATGTCGGCGACAGCTCAGGTCCTCTCGGCTGAACCATCCAAGCCTTTCGCAACATCTCGAAACATAAGGGGAAACGGGATGAAGACGATGATCAAAGGGAGCCTTCTGGCGTTGGGCCTCGTCTCCCTCGCCGCGACCGCCGCGCCGGCGCAGGAGGCGACGTTCGTGATGACCGCGCGCCTCGTCGGCGCGCCGACCTACAATCCGGTTAAGGCGACCAAGCTCAACACCGCCACCACGCTGATCTTCGACCGGCTGGTCGTGCAGGATGCCGATCAGAGTTTCCATGGACAGCTTGCTGCGTCGTGGGAAGCGAGCCCCGACGGCATGCAGTGGACCTTCAAGCTGAAGCCCGGCGTGAAGTTCCACAATGGCGAGCCGTTCAACGCCAGGACGATCGAATGGTGGGTGCCGCAGTTCAAGGGCACAGAAAACGCCTTCACCGTCGAGGCGGTCGACCGTGTCGAGGTCGTCGACGATCTGACGGTGCGCTTCCACATGAAGCATCCCGACCCGAACCTGCTGTTCAACCTCGCCAGCTCCTTCATGTGCATTCCCGAGCCCAAGGCCTATCAGGCCCTCGGCGACAAGTTCGGCGTGACGGAGGCCGTCGGCACCGGCCCCTACAAGATGCAGCAGTTCACCGTGGGCCAGCAGACCGTGCTGGTTCGCAACGACGACTATGCCTGGGCGTCGGATTTGTCGGCTAATAAGGGGCCGGCCAAGTTCAAGAAGCTGACCTTCCGCGAGATCGCCGAGGAATCGACCGCCTATCTCGAACTGAAGACCGGCGGCGCCGACCTGCTCGTCAATGTCCCGACCGACTTCCTGCCGCGCATCCAGGCCGACAAGGCGGTGAAGCTCGTCACCATTCCCGGCAACGAGCTGGTCTATATGCCGATCAACACCAGCGTCGAGCCGTTCACCGACATCAAGGTGCGTGAAGCCACCGCCTTCGCCGTCAACCAGAAGGAGATCCTGACCAGCCTCTATGGCGGCAACGGTGCGGCTGCGGACACCTTCCTGATTTCTTCGCTGAAGGAGTCGCAGGTCGATCCGAAGTTCAAGATCTCCTTCGATCCCGAGCGTTCGAAGAAGCTGTTCGACGACGCCGGCTGGAAGGCCGGCCCCGACGGCATCCGCGTCAAGGACGGGAAGCGCCTCGAGGTGAAGCTCTGGACCCAGAACGGCACCGAGTTCAAGCGCCTCGTCGAGATCGTCCAGGCCCAGCTCAAGGCTGTCGGCGTGCAGGCCGATATCAGCATCATCGATGCCGGCTCGATCAACGCGCAGTATCGCAAGAAGACCGAGCACCAGCTGGCGATCCGCTCTTATCAGTGGACCAATGCCGATATCGTCGACTGGTTCTTCGCTGCGAAGCGCGCCGGCTACCCCAATGTCTCGATGTTCAACGATCCCGAGGCGGAGCGGCTGAACGACATCGCCATGAACAAGTCGAAGACCTGGGACGAGCGCGTCGCGAACTTCACCAAGTATCATGAGTACGTACTGTCGCAGTACGCGTTCGTGCCGATCTACCAGCCGGCGCAGAGCCTCGCCTATGGCAAGCGCATCGCGATGCCCGGGAAGATCCGCGGCACCGGGCTCTACGGGCCGACCATGCTCGACATCGCCCCGGCGAACTGAGCCTTGATCGCCGCGTCCGACAGGACGCGATAACGGCGACCAATTTCTTTGTTGCCGCATCGGATTCTTCCGAAAAGTGGATCCCACTTTTCGGTCCGATGCTCCAGGCCACGGCCGCACACGGGAGAGACCCTTGCTGCGTTTCGCGATCCGGCGGCTCGCCATGCTTGTGCCGGTGTTCCTCGCCGTCTCGCTGGTGATCTTCATGATCATCCATCTCGTGCCGGGCGACCCGCTGGAGCATCTGATCCAGGTCGGCTCGTCGCCCGAGCAGCGAGCGCAGATGATCGCCCGCTACGGCCTCGACCAGCCGCTGCTCGTCCAGTACGGGCGCTGGCTCGCCAAGGTCGTGACCGGCGATCTCGGCGACGCCATCGTGATGCGTCAGCCGGTCGCGCAGCTGATCGCCGAGAACATGCCGCACAGCCTCGCGCTCGGCGGCACGGCGCTCCTGTTCTCCACCACCGTCGGTATCACCGCGGGCGTGCTGGCCGCCTCCTTCCGCGACAGCCTGTTCGACCGGGCCGTGATGGGCTTCATCCTGCTTGGCTCGACGCTGCCGAGCTTCTGGCTGGCGCTGCTGATGATCCTGATGTTCGCGGTGCAATTCGAGTGGTTCCCGGTCTCGGGCGCCCGGAGCTGGGAGGCGCTGGTGCTGCCGGCTCTGACCATCGGCATTGGCGGCACGGCGCTGATCGCCCGCGTCACCCGCGCTGCGATGGTCGAGATATCCGGCCGGGACTTCGTGCGCGTGCTCAAGGCGAAGGGGCTGCCGTTCTGGCGCATCCAGCTCCGGCACGTGCTCCAGCAGGCGATGCTGCCGGTGATGACCATTCTCGGCCTGCGCATCGGCTGGATCCTCGGCGGCGCCGTCACGGTGGAATATGTCTTCGCCCGTCCGGGCCTCGGCTCCCTGCTGATCACGGGGCTCGGGCAGCGCGATTATCCGCTGGTGCAGGGCTGCCTCCTGATGCTCGCCATTGCGGTGATGCTCGGCACGCTGCTCGGCGACCTCGCCCAGGCGGCGCTCGACCCGCGCCTGCGCGAAGCGATGGGTGCCCGATGAGCCGTTCGTCCCTCGTGTCCCGGCTCGCGCGCTCGCCGCGCGGCGCCCTCTGCGCCCTGTTCCTGATCGCGCTCGTGCTCTGCGCCATCTTCGCACCCTGGATCGCGCCCTATGATTATGCCGCGCAGAAGCTCAGCCTCGCCAACACGCCCCCCTCGGCTGCGCATTGGCTCGGCACCGACGAGTTCGGGCGCGACCTGCTCTCGCGCATCATCCAGGGCGCCCGCACCTCGCTCAGCGTCAGCGTGCTTTCCATCGCCCTTTCGGTGATCGCGGGGGCGACGCTTGGCGCCGCTGCCGGCTATTTCGGCGGCATGTTCGACCGGGCCGTCACGGTCGTGGTCGACCTGACCTGGTCCTTTCCGGAGATCCTGCTGGCGCTGATCCTGATCGCCATCCTCGGGCCGGGCCTGCATTCGACGGCGATCGCCATCGCCATCGCCTATCTCGCCCAGTTCACCCGGCTGACGCGAGCGCAGGTCATGGCGCTGAGAGGAGAGCTCTTCGTCGATGCCGCCGTGACGGCCGGTGCCAGCCCCGCCCGCGTGCTCTTCCTGCATCTGCTGCCGAACGCGATGACGCCGGTCATCGTCGCGGGCATGCTGGCGACGGGGGATGCCATCGTGCTCGAGGCGACGCTCGGCTTCTTCGGGCTGGGAGCCCAGCCGCCGGTGCCAAGCTGGGGTGCGATGATGAGTTCCGGCACCGCCCAGATCTTCATCGCGCCCTGGATCATCATCTTTCCCGGCCTCGTGATCGCCACGACCGTGATCGCCATCAACCTGTTCGGCGACGCGCTGATCGAGGCGCTCGATATCCGCCGGCCGCTGCGCGACGGCTGACGCCTGCCACCACCGAGAAGCAGAAAAAACCGCGAGGAACGCCATGACCTTCACCGTGCTGACCGCCGAGTTCTCGCATGAGAGCAACACTTTCAGCCGTTGCCCGGCCGACCTGTCCGCCTTCGAGGACCGCGGCATCAGCCTGGGCGAGGCTGCCATCGCCGAGCGCGGCGAGGCCAATACGCCGATCGCCGGCTTCCTCGATATCGGCCGCCCGGCCGGTTGGCAGGTGGTCCATGCGATCAGCGCCGCCGCGCAGCCCTCCGGCCCGGTGACGCGCGAGGCCTTCGATCACATCGCCGGCGTCATCGTCGATGCGGCGAAGGCGCATCGCGGGGCGATCGATGGTGTGCTGCTCGGCCTGCACGGCGCGATGGTCACGGGTTTCTGCGAGGATGGCGAAGGCGAACTGCTGGAGCGCCTGCGCGCCGTGCTCGGACGCGACGTGCCGATCGGCATCACGCTCGACCCTCATGCCAACGTCACCCGGAAAATGACGGAGCTGGCTGATATCGTCGTCTCCTACAAGACCTATCCGCATGTCGATGTCCGCGAGACCGGGCGGCTGGCGGCCGGCATCATGCAGCGGACGATGGCCGGGGAAATCAGGCCGGTGACGCTGCGCGCCGAGCGGCCGATGCTGGAAGAGGTCAATGGCGGGCGCACCGATATCGGCCCCATGGTCGAGCGCATCGCCAAGGCCAAGGCCTATGAGGAGGAGGCCGATGTCTTCGCGGTCAGCGTCAATGGCGGCTTCGGCAACGCCGATATCGCCGAGGTCGGCCCGACCGTCCTCGTCACCTGCCAGGGCGATCACGAGCGCCACAGTGCCTTTGCCGAAGCGCTCGTCGAGGATATGTGGCAGCGCCGCCACGACAAGGTCACGCCATTCCTTACGGTCGAGGAGGCGGTTGCCGAGGCGGCCGGCTATGTCGCGACTTCCGGCCCGCTCATCATCGCCGATTATGCCGACAATCCCGGTGGCGGCGGCTATGGCGACGCGACCGGACTGCTGAAAGGCATGATCGCGGCCGATCTGAAAGATGCCTGCTTCGGACCGATCGTCGATCCGGAGGCTGCGGCCGAATTGCACCGGGCCAAACCGGGCTCGACAGTATCCATCCGGCTCGGCGGCAAGGTCGACCCTGAGATTGGCGGGGGGCCGCTTGCGCTCACCGGCACGCTCCTCAGCCTGAGCGACGGCGATTATGTCGGCGACGGGCCGATGATGGGCGGGCTGCATGCGAGCTGGGGCCCCTGCGCGGTCCTGCACGTCGGCGACGTCGAGATCCTCGTCACGACGATCCGCGCGCAGATGAACGATCTCCAGCAATTCCGCGCTTTCGGGATCGATCCCGCTGCCAAGCGCGTGGTGGCGCTGAAGTCGATGCAGCATTTCCGTGCCGCCTTCGAGCCGATCGCTGGCAAGGTCATCGTCTGCGACAGTGGCGCGCTCTGCACGCCCGATCTCACCAAACTGCCCTATCGCCGCGCGCGCCGCCCGATCTTCCCGCTAGACGCATAGCGGGGATCGGTCACGCGGTCCCGCAAACGCCCTCCGCGCGGTCAGCGATATAGGGCTCCGCAATCGGGATCACCGCGTGGCGATGATCCGATCGTGCCGGAGACCGGCAGCGAGAAGGTCGCGCCCGAGGCCGGAGAGGAAATCGACCTCGTCGGCCTTGAGCGAAAGCTTGTAGCGGAGCCGGAGAATGCGGGCTCTCGCCTCGGGCGCGCGTATATCGGCCAGGGACAGCCTTACGAGCCTGACCTCGAGCTTGTCGCAATCCTGTGTTCGCACGGCATCGCAACGCCAGCGGATCAGGCGTTGCCGCCAGCGCCCGGTCTCTTCCTGCAGCCTGTCGAGACTGGCCCGGCTTGAATTGTCGATCATCGCGTCGATCGAGGCCGTGATGGCGTCCAGCGCTCCCGGGCCGTCCGTTGTCGTCGACATGTCGCCGCCGACGCGCAGCGAGGCGTCGGCTACGATCACGACGATGCGCCTCACCTCCCGCGCGGTCGCCTCCGGGAGCGGCGACGGCGCCGGTCCGCGCATCGACTTCATGAGGTTTTGGGTGGCCAGATTGTCGACGAGCCCGCCATCGAGCAGCTTGAGGTAGCGCAGGTCAGGAGCCGTCGCGTAACGCGCTTGCGTTTCCTGAAGATGGGACACGACCGCGGAACTTGCTGCCGGCGTCGCAGGGACGCCCGGAACAAGCGGACAGGCCGGGTTGAAGTTTTCCAGGACGATTGGCGCAAACAAGACCGGCACGGCTGACGATGCCGCGACGGCATGAGATAGCGGGAAGCTGTTGTAGTCGCTGCAGATCGTGCGGAAGCTCGCGCGATCGAAGGAGAAGGGTGCGCGGTTATAGAGGTCCGTCGCGTGCAGCAGGAGGCGCGGCCCTCCCGTGCGTTCGAGGTCGCCGAGCGTTGCGCCATGGTAGAGATGGGCATCGAGCCAAGCCGCCAAGCCGGTGAGGTCATTGATGCCGCCGCGATAGCCGCGCAGCAGATTGTCCGGCGTGATGGCGGTCCGCAGCGACGCTTCTGGATCCCGGTCGAGGAAATCGTGCTTGAAGGCCGGTATGCCCGACGGGCCGTGCAAGGCGAGATAGGCCGCCAGCATGCCGCCGCCCGAAACGCCGGCCACCACTGCAATATCGTCGGCGAGGGTCCGGCCGGTTTCCTCGGGGTCCTGTTGCTCGGCGAGCGCCGACAGAACGCCGTATCCGAAAGCGGCAGAACGGGCCCCTCCGCCTGACAGAGCCAGCACGACGGCAGTTTTTCGCGGACGCACGGTCGATGAGCGCGCGCCTATTGACGCCGTGATGTCCGTCAAGGGCACGTTCGAGGGAGGATTGGAGGGGCTTGCGCAAGCCGTCAGGTCGACCGACAGCGCCACTGCTCCCAAAACCTTGAATGCCTTCTTCCAGCAGCCGGCAGTCGGCTGGCTTGGCGGCTTGAGAACCATGCGGGCGCAATCTCCATCGCCCGCCGTCTTCTCTTGTCGAGACGCCCGGGCTGCGGGAGATCTCGCCTTGCTCGATTATCTCAGCATTATGCCCGCGCTGAGCCTGAGGTGTTCAGGTCGGCATCGGCAGGCTCAGGCGGAAACAGGTTCCGCGCGATCGATCCAGAATTGCGATTACGCCGCCGTGCAACTGGATAATTCCCCGCACGAGGTGCAGTCCGAGACCCGCGCCCCGGTCCTGATGGGCGAGGCGGGAGAAGGGCTCGAAGACCCGCTCGCGCTGTTCGGCTGCGATCCCCGGACCTTCATCGATCACATCGATGATGCGCTCGGCCCCTACCGCGATGGTGATCGTGCCGCGCCGGCCGCCATGCTGGATGGCATTCTGCACCAGATTGACCAGCGCCCGTTCGAGCCCCGCAGCGTCTCCGATGACCTCAACCCGCTCGGCGTCGGCATCGAAGGCGAGCGCGTAGCCGGCGTTGATGGCAAGCGGCGCGAGATCGATGGCGACGCGTCGGCCGATCGCGACGAGGTCGAGCCTGACGAAGGCGTCGGGAGCACGTTCCAAACGCTGCAGATCGAGCAACTGCTCGGCCATCACGGCGAGGCGGGCAATATCCTCAAGCAGCCGGATGCGTTCCGCGGAACCCGGCAAGGTCTCGAGCCGGGTCTGCAGGATCGCGATCGGCGTCCGCAACTCGTGAGCTGCGTGGGCGAGGAAGCGCTTTCGCCGGGAATGCCCCTCGTCCAGTCGTTGCAGGGCGCGATTGACCGCATCGACGAGCGGCGTGACTTCGGTTGGCGTCAGCACCGTCGGCAGGCGGGTGCCTTGGCGGTCAATGTCGATCCGCTCCGCCTCCGCAGCAACGGTTCCAAGCCCGCCTAGTGCCCGACTGACCACAATGGGCGTCGCGATCAGGGTCGCCAGGGCCATGACGACCAGCGCGGGCAACACGAAGCTCGCGAAGACGACGAGAGTGCCCTGGATCAGCCAGCGGAGCGGCGCCTCGCCTCCGGGACCGGTCACGACCTGGATGTCGCCAGCTGCGCTCCTGATCCAGCGCATCTGGGCGTTCGCGCGCGGCGGGTCCCCCAGGTTCCAACCCAGGCGGGCAACGCCGATCTCATCCAGCGCATCGCCGATGTGCGCGAAATGAGACGGCGGAGATCCCTCGACAAGCTGGCGCCCCTGCCGGTCTCGCACGATGTACCAGAGGTCGGGCACCTCGGCGCGCAGCTTGATCAGCTCCGGCGTCTCGCGGATCGCCAGGCTGCCATTGGTGTCGCGCAACACTGCGTCCTTCAGCGCGTCGATCGTAATGTCTTCGGATTCGAAGTTGAGGAGATGGCCGCCGAGATAGAGCGCGGCGATGATCGACACCATCAGCAGCGAAAGCAGACCAGCTTGCAGCGCGAGCAGCCGGCGCACCAGCCGCCACTTCAGCGAATGGGCGCGCGGTGCCTGGAAGGTCATGCCACCCGCTTCAGCAGATAGCCGATACCCCGGATCCCGTGAATTTCGAGCTCCGCCCCCGCATTGCTCAGCCTCCGGCGCAGACGAGAGACATGCATATCGAGGGCGTTCGACTGGATTTCGTCATCGAAGCCGTAGACTGCTTCTTCCAATGTCGTGCGCTGGACGGTGCGGCCGTGACGGCGCAGCAGGCTCTCCAGCACCAACAACTCGCGCCGCGGCAGATCGAGGACCTGCCCATCCACGCTTGCGCTGCGATTTCGCCAGTCGAATTCGAAAACGCCGATGCGCAGGAGGTCCGGCGCCACCTCTGCCGATCGGCGCAGTACGGCGCGTAAGCGGGCGAGAAGTTCGTCGATCACGAAAGGCTTGGCCAGATAGTCGTCGGCGCCCGTGTCGAGCCCCTCGACCCGCTCTTCGATGTTGCCACGCGCGCTCAGCACGATGACGGGAGCGGCGAGTTTCCGGGCGCGTATGCGGGGAAGAAGATCGAGCCCGTCGCCATCCGGCAGATTGCGATCGAGCAGCACCGCGCCGTGAACGCCGGCCGCGATCGCTTCCTCGCCTTCGGCCAGAGTGGTGACATGATCGACGACCATGTCGCGTTGCCCGAGAGCCGTGCGCAATGCACTGGCCATCTCGGGTTCGTCTTCGACCAGCAGAATGCGCATGCCGGGTCCTTAGCGGCCGCGCATGAGCGAGGCGCCTGCATCGGGCTTGGCAGTGGCTGGAGGCGCTGACGGCTGCGGCATGGGCTTCGCGTCGGGCTGAACTTTGCCCGATATCGACCCCGATGCTTGCCGCAACATTGCAGAGGAAGCTGATTCCGGACCGCTTGCGAGCCGGGCGTTCTAATAGACATCAGCTTGGTAGCGCCCGGCCTTCCGCAGGAACGCGACATAGGCGACTGCTTCCTCGCCGGAGCGGCCGCCATGCTCCGCGACGACATCGACCAGAGCGCGCTCGACATCCTTGGCCATGCGCTTGGCATCGCCGCAGACGTAGAAATGCGCGCCCTGTTCGAGCCAGGCCCAGAGCTCGGCGCCGCGCTCGCGCATGCGGTCCTGGACATAGACCTTTTCG
Organism: Allobosea sp. 10L422; assembly: GCF_056395345.1. Taxonomy (NCBI): domain Bacteria; kingdom Pseudomonadati; phylum Pseudomonadota; class Alphaproteobacteria; order Hyphomicrobiales; family Alloboseaceae; genus Allobosea; species Allobosea sp. 10L422. Next base: position 99,970 of record NZ_JBFTJI010000007.1, on the reverse strand, counting down.
CCGTCGCGCGACCACGCGAGCGTGAGATTGGTTAGGAACCCCGCATCCTTCATCGCCTGCAGCTCGTCCTCGTAGAAGAAATCGCAGCTGCGGCGCTGGTGGCCGAAGAACAGCCAGTTGCGGCCCGCCGCCTTCGTCGCCTGCCGGTCGTGCAGGAAGGCGCGGAAGGGCGCGACGCCCGTGCCGGGTCCGCACATGATGACCGGTGTCGCCGGATCGACCGGCAGGCCGAAGCCATGCGCACGCTGGACGTAGACCGGCACCTTGTCGCCGGGGGCGACGCGTTCAGCGAGGAAGGTCGAGGCCACCCCCCAGCGCGGGCGCGAGCCGACCTTGTAGCGGACAGCATCGACCGTCAGTGTGATGCGGCCGGGCGTCGCGACATGCGAGGAGGAAATCGAGTAGAGCCGAGGCTGCAGCGGGTCTAGCGCCTCGACGAAAGCCTCCGCCGACAGGTGTGCCTGCGAGAATTTGTGCAGCGTCCCGAGCACGTCGAGCCGGTCGAGGTCGCCATCGGGATCTTCTCCGGCGGCAAGGCGCCGGGCCTTGGCACGGGCTTCCCCGCCCGTCACGTACGAGATCAGCTGGAACAGCGCGTCCGGCGCCGGCCCGAGCGCGCAGTCTTCCAGGAGCCTCGTGCGCAAGGATTTGCCACCGATTCCGGCATCGGGCCGGGCGCCGAGCAGAGCGATCACCGCATCGACGAGGCGGGCATCGTTCTGTGCGACGATGCCGAAGGCGTCGCCGACGACATAGTCGAGACCGCATTCGGAGAGGTCGAACTCGACATGCCAGGTCTCCTTCTCCGAGCCCTCACCGTTCAGCTTGCGGCGCGAGAGAAAGGTCGCGAGCGCGGGGGCCTCGCGGCAGCGCCCCTTCGGCCCAAGCTCAGCAGAGGGTGCGGTCTCGGCCGGGATTGCCGGCGTATCGGCGCCGCGCTCCTCTATCAACGACTTGAGCTGGCGGAGCGTCTCTTTGCCGCCGGGGGCGCAGAGATTGAGCCGTCCCTCGGCTCCCGAGGCGATGGCCGCGGAGTAGGTTTCGCAGATATAGCCGCATTGCCCGCAATCCTGCTGGGCCATCGCCGCGAAAAGCCGGCGCGGCAGCGGCTTGCCCGCGGCCAGATTCATGCGCTCGGCCATCTCCAGCGAGGGATCGTGCCAGGGCGCCCCGTCCTCGGCCTCGGCCATGACGGCCGCGTTCTCGGCCGGCGACAAAGCGGTCACGCCGGCATTGTCGAGCGAGAGCAGCCCGGCGAAGAAGCCGTTCAGCCAGGAGCGCTGCTCCTCGCTGAAGGGCGCGGTCTCCGGCAGGACCTGGACGATCGGGTTCGGGCTCTGGGCGGTCATGCCGCGTCTCCGATCTGCTCGACCAGGGCTTGCAGGGCTGCGATGTCATGGCGGCGGGCGAAGGCGACGAAGCTCTCCTCCGGCGCGGCGCGATGCGTCTGCCAGCTGCGCAGGATCGCCTCGACGACAGCCGGTGCATCCTCCGCCTTCACATTGGTGCGGAATTCCCGGCCCATCCCGCCCTCGACGCCGAAGCCGCCGCCGACGAAGACATGGTAACCGGGCACGGTGTCGCCCTCGTCACTGACCGGAACCTTGGCGCCGATCAGCCCGAGATCGCCGATATAATGCTGGGCGCAGGAATTATGGCAGCCGGTCAGGTGGATGTTGACGGGCTGGTCGAGCGTGATCCGCGGCTCGCAATGGGCGGCGATGGCGAGCGCATCCTCTTTGGTGTGGGCGCCGGCGAATTTGCAGCCGGTCGCGCCGGTGCAGGCGATCAGCCCGGCGCGCAGCACCGAGGTTTCGGCGGAGAGGCCGATGGCCTGAAGATTGGCGAGCACATCCTCGACCTTCGCGTCGGGCACGCCGGAAATCAGCAGATTCTGCCAGACGGTGAGGCGGATATCGCCGTCGCCGCAGTCTTGCGCGATCGTCGCGATGACGCGCATCTGCTGCACCGTAAGCTTGCCGACCGGGAGTGCCACGCCGATCCAGTTGAGGCCGGGCTGGGTCTGGGCGTGGACGCCGATATGGGCGAGCCGGTCATAGACCGGGCGCGGCTTGACGAAGGCGCTGTCGAGCCGGATCAGCCGGCGGCCGAGCTTCTCCTCGACGGCGGCGAGGAAGGTGTCGAAGCCCCAGGCGTCGAGCACGTATTTGAGCCGCGACTTGTTGCGGTCGGTGCGGTTGCCGTTGGCGATGAAGACCCGCACGATCGCATCCGCGACAGCAATCGCGTCGGACGGAGCGACGATCACGCCGGTGTCGCGGGCGAGGTCCTTGTGCCCGGTGATGCCGCCGAGCGCGAGGCGATACCAGATGCCGGGCGCGATCGGCTGCCCCTCGAAGATGGCGCCCTCCCCGACCTCGATGGCCTGGAAGCCGATGTCGTTGGTGTCCTCCAGCGTCGCGATCGAGCCCGCGCCGTCGAAGGCGACGTTGAACTTGCGCGGTAGCCCGTAGAGTGAGCGGTCGTTCAGGATGTGATGGTGCCAGGCCCGGGCATGCGGCCGCGTGTCGAGGAGTTCGAGCGGATCGATGCCGGCGGTCGCCGAGCCCGTGACGTTGCGGATGTTGTCGGCGCCCGAGCCCTTGGCGGTGAGGCCGAGATCGGTAAGGCCTTCGAGAAACGATGCTCCATCCTCGGCAGAAATCTCCCGCACCTGGAGATTGGCGCGTGTCGTCACATGCGAATACCCGCCGCCCAGCATCTCTGCGAGATCAGCGACGCCCGCGAACTGCCAGGCCTTAAGGATGCCGTTGGGAATGCGCAGCCGGCACATATAGCTGTTCTGCGCGGGCGCGACGTAGAACAGACCGTGATAGCGCCAGCGGAAATTGTCCTCCGGCTTCGGATAGACGCCGGCACCGGCCTGTTCCTTGAAGCGGGCATAAGCGTCGAAGGGGTGCTCGGCGGCCTTCCACTTCTCCTGATCGACCAGCTTGCCGCCGGCGGCGACCGTCCGCGCCTGCGCCTCGGCATGTTCCTTGTCGGGGCCGCTTGGCTTGGCCGAAGCGCCGCCCGCCCCGCCCAGCGGAGCGAGACCGCGCGCCGTACGCGCCGACTGCATGCCGCTGGTGAAGCCTTCGAGATAGCGCTTCTGCTCGGGAGTGAAATCGTCGCTCATGGTGATCCTCGGTCATCCCGGACGACGCGAAGCGGCGATCCGGGACCGTCCTCAGGATGAAGCGCCGTTGTCGGCGCCTTCTCGTCTTGCGATCCCGCATCTGCGCAGCAGCACTTTCGTGCCGCAGCGCGCGCGGGATGACACCTCACGCCGCCTCGACGAAGCGGTGGCGCTCGTAGAGGAACTTCAGCACCGCCTCGCGGGCGGCGATGTAGGTGCGGTCCGAGACCAGTTCGAGCCGCTTGCGCGGGCGGGCGAGGCGCACATCCAGCACCTCGCCGATGCGGGCGGAGGGGCCGTTTGTCATCATCACGATCCGGTCCGAGAGCAGCACGGCTTCGTCGACGTCATGGGTGATCATGATCATGGTGTTGCCGAGCGCGGCGTGGATCTGCATCACCGAGTCCTGCAGGTGGGCGCGGGTCAGCGCATCGAGCGCGCCAAAGGGCTCATCGAGCAGCAGGATCTTCGGCTCCATCGAGAGCCCGCGCGCGATGCCGACGCGCTGCTTCATGCCGCCGGAGATCTCGGCCGGCCGCTTGTCCCTGGCATGGGCCATCTGGACCAAGTCGAGATTGTGCATGATCCAGCCATGCCGCTCGGCCCGGCTTTTCGAGCCGCCGAAGACCTTGTTCACGGCGAGCGCGACATTGTCGTAGACGGTGAGCCAGGGCAGCAGCGAATGGTTCTGGAAGACCACGGCCCGGTCCGGCCCCGGCGCGTTGACCTCCTTGCCTTCCAGAAGGATGCCGCCGGTCGTTGTCGGCGTGAGACCGGCGACGATGTTGAGCAGGGTCGACTTGCCGCAGCCGGAATGGCCGATGATCGAGACGAACTCGCCCTTGTCGATGACGAGGTTGATCTCCTTGAGCACTTCCGTGGTGGCGGCGCCGCGCTGGAAGCTTTTGTCGACGTGGTCGATCTTGAGATAGCTCATCGTTCCGCTCCTCAGTTCGTCGCGGTGCCGCGGGTGACGACATGGCCGATGAGAGCGACGAGGCGGTCGAGCAGGAAGCCGACCACGCCGATATAGACCAGCGCCACGATGATGTCGGAGAGCCGCGAGGAGTTCCACGCATCCCAGATGAAGAAGCCGATGCCGACGCCGCCCGTCAGCATCTCCGCCGCCACGATAGCGAGCCAGGACAGGCCGACGCCGATCCGAAGCCCGGTGAAGATGTAGGGCGCAGCCGAAGGCACCATGATCTTGAAGAAGAACTCGATCTGGTTCAGCCGGAGCACCTTCGCGACGTTGCGGTAGTCCTGCGGGATGTTGCGGATACCGACCGCCGTGTTGATGATCACCGGCCAGATCGCGGTGATGAAGATCACGAAGATCGCCGAGGGCTGGCTGTCGCGGAAGGCGGCGAGCGACAGCGGCAGCCAGGCCAGCGGCGGCACCGTGCGCAGCACCTGGAAGACCGGGTCGAGCCCGCGCATCGCCCAGACCGACTGGCCGACCAGCGCGCCGAGCAGCACGCCGACGATCGCCGCGAGGCTGAAGCCGATGGCGACGCGTTGCAGCGAGACGAGAATGCGCCAGCCCAGCCCGATATCCTGCGTCCCAGCCCAGTAGAACGGCTCGACGATCAGGTCCTTCGCCTCGGCCCAGATCTTGGTTGGCGTCGGCAGCGAGGATTGCGGCCCATGCGCGGCGAGCTGCCAGAACAGGAGGATGAGCGCGACCGTGATCAGCGGCGGGATCAAGTTGACAAGAACGCTCTTTGCCCAGGGAACGAGTTTGGCGGCGAACGGCTTCGACGGCCCGGCCGGCAGCGACACCACCTCCGGCGGTTTGCCCGGGAGCGTGACGACCGTCGCGCTCGCGATCGCGTCCTTCAAGACAGGCTGACCCATGTTCCAGTCTCTCCTCTGACCGAGATTGTCCGTCGCGTTGGTCATGCCGCTTCACTCGCGCGTGCCTGCGCGCCGATGCGGCGGATTTCGGGAAGGCAGGAGCCGCAATTGGTCCCCGCCTTGAGCTGAAGGCCGATCTCCTCGGCCGTCGCCGCGCCGGCCTCGAAGGCGGCGCGGATCGCATTCAGGCCGACGCCGAAGCAGGCGCAGACGGTCGGTCCGGGATCGGTCCCGCCGGGGCTGCGCCCGGACAGCAGGGAGAGCCGGCTCTCCACGGTCGCCGCCGGATCGGCGAAGATGGTCTTGACCGTGTCCCAGAGCGGGGGGCGGCCCGCAGGCGCGAGGAAGAGGGTGGCCGCGAGCCGGCCTTCGCGGAGCGCGGCGCAGCGATAGCTGCCACCGTCGCGGTCGATCAGCTCGGTCAGCTCGTCCGGGCCGAAGCGCTCGCGCATCAGCGCCGCCATCGCATCGACGGGCGCGTCGGTGGCAAACAGCCTTCCTTCGCCGCCCTGCACCGCCAACCGTGCCCACCAGCTSGGCTCCGGCACGGCGAAGGGCGTGCGTGACAGGACGAAACCCTCAAAACGATAAGCGACCGGCGCGATCGAAACCGGCGTCGCCTTCAATTCGGGCTGGCCGGAGAACGGGTCGCAGAGCGGCTGCGCCAGGGCGCCGATGCGGGCGTCGGAGGCCGTTTCCCCGGACCAGTGGATCGGCGCGAACAGCTCTCCTTCGGTGACGCCCCTGTCGGCCGCGACCTTGAGCACCGCACTGCCATTGGCACTGGCGAGACGGGCGAAACCGCCCTCGCTCAGCCCGAAGCGCACGATGTCGGCCGGGTTCGCGGAGACAGAAGGCTCGGCGACATGCGCGCTGAGCCGCGGGCTGAGGCCCGTGCGGGTCATCGTGTGCCAGTGGTCGCGGACGCGGCCGGTATTGAGCAGCAGGGGGAAAGCCTCGCTCTTTGCCGCGGCCAGCTTTGGGGCGGCGAGCGGGCGCATCTGCGCGCGACGCCCGGGGCCGAAGAAGTTTCCATCGCCGAAAAGCCGCGCGGTGCCCTGCGGCTGATGGGCCGGCACGGGCCATTGCGCCGGACGCAGCCCGTCATAGCCGGCCCGGTCGAGACCGGCATGGGCGCCGATATCGAAATCGCGCGTGCCGTCATTCTCGAAGGCGGAGAGCGCCGCGTGCTCGGCATAGATCTCGTGCGCGCCGACATAGGCGAAGGCTTCGCCGAATCCGAGGCGCTTCGCCACCTCGCCGACGATCCACCAATCCGGCTTCACCTCGCCCGGCAGCGGCAGGAAGGCGCGCTGGCGCGAGATGCGCCGCTCGGAGTTGGTGACGGTGCCGTCCTTCTCGCCCCAGGCCGCGGCCGGCAGGATGTAGTGGGGTTTGGCGGCGAGCGTGTCGTTGGAGAGCACGTTCTCGGAAACGATGAAGAGATCGAGGCCGGTGAGCGCGGCACGCACCTTGTCCGCGTTCGGGAGGGAGACTGCCGGGTTGGTCGCCATCACCCACATCGCACGGATGCCGCCATCAGCGACCGCTTCGAGCATCTGCACCGCCTTTAGGCCCTCGCGGCGGGCGATGCTCGGCGCGCGCCAGAAGCGGCGAACGCGATCGATCTCTTCCGCGCCGTAGCCCATATGGGCGGCGAGCATGTTGGCGAGCCCGCCGACCTCGCGCCCGCCCATCGCGTTGGGCTGGCCGGTCAGCGAGAACGGGCCGCAGCCGGGGCGCCCGATCCGGCCGGTGGCGAGGTGGCAGCTCAGGATCGCGGCGACCTTGTCGGTACCTTGCGCCGACTGGTTGACGCCCTGGCTCCAGGCCGTGACGACATGGGGCGTGCTGGCCCAGAGCTCATAGAAGGCTGCGATCTGCTCGACCGGAAGGCCCGTCATGGCTGAGACCGAGGCCACGTCGGGCGCGATCTCGCGGGCATTGGCGAGGGCCTCGTCGAAGCCGGCGACATGGCGCGTGACATAGGTGCGGTCGATGAGACCGCGATCGGCGAGATGAACGAGCAGCCCCGCGAAGAGGGCCGCGTCGGAGCCGGGCTTCAACACCAGCACCATGTCGGCCTCTTCCGCCGTGGCGGTAATGCGCGGGTCGAGCACGACAAGACGCGCGCCGCGTTCGCGTCGATTATCCTGCATGCGCCGGAACAGGATCGGGTGGCACCAGGCCGTGTTCGAGCCGACGAGGACGATCAGGTCGGCGCTGTCGAAATCCTCGTAGGATCCGGGTACCGTGTCCGAGCCTAAGACCCGGCGCTGCGCGGCGACCGTCGAGGACATGCACAGCCGCGAATTGGTGTCGACATGGGGCGAACCGATGAAGCCCTTCGCCAGCTTGTTGGCGACGTAATAGTCCTCGGTCAGGAGCTGGCCCGAGAGGTAGAAGGCGATCGCCGCGGCGCCGTGCTCGGCGGCGATGGCCCGCAAGCCGGCAGCGACAGCATCGAGCGCCTCGTCCCAACCAATCCTGTCGTAGCTGCCTTCCGTATTGCGCTTCAGCGGGTGCAGCACCCGGTGGCCCAGCCCCAGCGTCTCGCCGAGCGCCGAGCCCTTGGAGCAGAGCCGCCCCCGATTGGCCGGATGCTCGGTATCGCCTGCGATCGCGGCGCCACCCAGCCCGTCCGGCGTCGCCAGCACACCACAGCCGACCCCGCAATAAGGACAGGTCGTGCGCACGGGAACCGGAGCAAGGGGGGCGTCGTGGCGCATCAGGCGGCCTTCCCGACGCAATAGCTTTCGCCGAAGGGCAGATCGGCACGGATCGCGCTGATGTCCTGCCCCGAGCGGATCAGGCCGAGATAGAACAGCGCGCCTTGCGTATCGCCGACGAGCACGCAACCGGCGAGGCGGCCCTCGCGCAGCACGAACTTGCGGTAGATGCCCGCGGCCGGATCGCGCAGCACGACGGTCTCAGTGCCATCGCCGGCCTCGAACTCGCCGGCCGAGAAGACGCCGACGCCGGAGACCTTGAGATTGGTCGAGAGCAGCGAGCCCTGATAGGCGCCTTCGCGACCGGCGAGCCTCGCGGCCAGCACCCGCGCCTGTTCATAGGCTGGCTCGACAAGGCCATAGGCGAGGCCGCGATGCTCCGCGCATTCGCCGATGGCGAAGATCGCAGGGTCGTCGGTGGCGAGGCCGTCATCGACCAGGATGCCGCGCCCCACGCCGAGGCCCGCCGCTCGCGCGAGCCCGATATTCGGGCGCACGCCGATGGCGATGACCACGAGATCGGCGGGGATCTCAGTTCCGTCCGCCAGCTCGACCGCCTCGACCCGACCCTCGCCGCGGAAGCCCTTCGTTTCGGCGCAGAGGCGCACGTCGATGCCGCGCCCGGCCATCGCCGCGGCGAGCAGGGCTGCGCCCTCGTGGTCGAGCTGGCGCTCCATCAGGCGGTCGACGAGATGCAGCAGCGTCACCTCGGCGCCGGCCCGTGCGAGCCCATAGGCTGCCTCGAGCCCGAGAAGCCCACCGCCGATCACGACGATGCGGGCGCCGCGCTGGGCATAAGCCCGCATCGTGCCGACATCGGCGGTATCGCGGAAGGTGACGACGCCGGCGAGTTCGCCGCCCGAAAAGGGCGGCCGCAGCGGCGTCGAACCAGTCGCCAGCACGAGCTTGCCATATGGCAGGGTCGCACCGCTGCTGAGCGTGACCGTTTGCGCCGCGCGATCGATGGTCTGGACGGGCCGGCCATAGAAGGTCGAGATGCCGCGCTCGCGCCACCATGCGGCGGGCTTGAGCTCGATCTCCCGCTCGCCGATCTCGCCCGCCAACAGCGGGGAGAGCAGGACGCGGTTATAGGCGAGTCGGGGCTCGTCTCCGATCACCGCCAGGGAATAGCGCCCGAGCGCGCGCTGGCTGAGTTCGTCAGCCAATCGCGTCGCGGCCATGCCATTGCCGACGATGATCAGGGGCTCGGCCATGGCGTCAGGCGATCCGCTTGATCTTCAGCGCCTTGAGGTAGTCCATCGGCGCCGCGGGATCGAACTTCATGCCGTCGAAGAAGGTCTCGACGCCACGGGAATCGGTCGTCGGCGCGCCGGCGACGCCGAGCGTCTTCGCGGCCTCGCGCCAGAGATCGGCGCGGTTGGTCCTGTCGACCAGCGCCTTGATGTCGATCGTCGACTCGAACTTGCCCCAGCGGATGTTCTCGGTGACGAACCAGGTATCCAGGCTCTTCCAGGGATAGGAGGTCGTGCCGCCTTCGCCCCAGAACTTCATGTAGAGATTGGTGCCCTTCGCCTCGCGGCCATTGCCGTAGTTGATGTCGCCGAGCAGGCGCTTGTTGATGTCGCCGGTGGGAACGTTAAACCACTGGCGCTTGCCGACGATCTCGGCGAGTTCCTGGCGGTTCTCCATCTTGTCCGCCCAGATCTGGGCCTCCATCACGGCCATCAGGATGGCCTGCGTCGCCTTGGGGTTCGCATCGACGAAATCGGCGCGCATGCCCAGGATCTTCTCGGGATGGCGGAGCCAGAGCTCGCCGGTGGTCAGCGCGGTGTAGCCGATGTTCTGGTTGACGAGCTGCTCGTTCCAGGGCTCGCCGACGCAGAAGCAGTCCATCGTGCCGACCTTCATGTTCGCCACCATCTGCGGCGGCGGCACGACGATGACCTTGATGTCGCTGTCGGGGTCGATGCCGCCGGCGGCGAGCCAGTAGCGGATCCAGAGGTCATGGGTGCCGCCCGGGAAGGTCATGGCGGCGGTCAGCTCCTTGCCGGCGGCCTTCTTGCGCTCGAAGGCCTGCTTCAGCGGCGAGGAATCCTTCTGGACGTTGAGATCCTTGTATTCGTTGGAGACCGAGATCGCCTGCCCGTCCTCGTTGAGGTTGAGCAGCGTGTACATCGGCAGCGGCTGGCCGTTCTGCATGACCTTGCCGGTGGAATAGAGATGCGTCTTCGGCCGCAGGATATGGCCGCCATCGATGCCGTTCGCCTTGAAGCCGAGCGCCATGTTGTCGCGCGTCGCGCCCCAGCTCGCTTGCTTGGCGATGTCCATGTCGGGCAGGCCGTATTTGGCGAAGAGGCCCTTCTCCTTGGCGATAATCAGCGGCGAGGCGTCGGTGAGAGCGATGTAGCCTAGACGCGTGCCCTTGACCTCTGGACCGGTCCCTTGCGCGAAGGCGCCAGAGGGCAACGCCGCCCTTGCCGCCGCAAGCAATGCAGCCGTCCCGGACACTTGCAGGAACTGGCGACGGCTGGCGCCGCCTTGCATGGATGCGGCCGCTTTGATCCCGGTTCTGGAGCTATGCGTCATCGATCGCCTCTCGGTTGCTGAAAAGCCGCGCGTTTGAGCCAGCCCCGAACGCGAAAAACGCCGCGCGAAAGACGCCTGGACAGGCGCATTCGACAGCGGCGTTGCTGTGTCTTCCGGATCGGGGATGGCGCGGGCAGCGTTGGCCGCGTCGTATCAAGCTCTACAAGGATCGTGCCAACCGCTCGGGGGGCGCTGCGATCCTTGAATTGCAATAACTTGCGAACTTACGAGCTGGCGCGCCATCGGCGCAATCGCTTTGCTGCATCGCACAAGAGAAGCGCATTGGCCTAATGTTTGGGCATAATGGGATGGTTGGCCAAAATGCCTTCGAAATAGGCCGGCAGGTAAACGCCTCGGGCAATGTCGCGCATCTGCGGCGTCGCGACGATCTGGCCGGCCCGTTCCATGCCGGCCAGAACCCAGTCGGCATCGTCCGGATCGGGGCGCAGCGCCTCCGGCTCGAGCCGGATGAAGTGATCGATCTGGCGCGGCGGCCTCTCAGCACCCTGGATCAGCTCGCCGTGCAGGATGCGCTCGATGAGCGGGGCCGGCAGCGCGAGCCGATCCGGCGCGGAAAGATGCTGCGCCATGCGCGGAAAATTCTCCGGGCGGCAGGCCCAGGCACTGGCCTGCAGGATCGCGGTGCCGAGCTTCGCGACGGCGGCCGGACGCTTCTGGATGTCGTCGGCGCGCCAGGCGAGAACCTTGTCATGGCAATTGCGGCGCAGATCGACGCTGGCATGCACCATCGCGCCGACGCCGGCCGCCACGGCCGCCGAATTCCAGGGCGCGCCGGCGCAGAAGCCGTCGATCCGTCCGCTGGCGAGCGCCTCGACGGTCTGGGGCGGCGGCACGACCTCGAAACGAACGTCGTCGCCGAGCTTGAGCCCGGCCTTCTCCAGCCACTCTCCGAGCAGGTAGATATGCGTCGAGAATGCGAACACAGCGGCGAAGGTCAGCGGCGGCAGGCCAGCGGCCCGGCGGCGCGCGACCAGCGTGGCGAGCGCGCGGGCGGAGACGGCGGTGTCGGCGGGATCGCCCTCCGCCAGACGCGTCATTTCCTCGAAGCGCCGCAACGAAAGCGTAATCGCCGCACCATCGCGATTGAGCGCCAGCGGCGCCGCCATCGGAGCCTTGACGCCACCGATGCCCAGCGTCGCGGCGATAGCGGCGGGGCCGAGCATATGGGCGGCGTCGAACAGGCGCACATTCAACTTGTCGCGCAGGTTCGACCAGGACACTTCGCGAACCAGTTCGAGATCGAGCCCTTCGGCCTCGGCGAAGCCCTCGTCCTTCGCCAAAACGACCAAGGCGCAATCGACCAGCGGCATGAAGCCGACCCGCAGGTGCAGCGTCGTCATTTCAGCATCTCCGCGGCGGTGATGAGGGAGCGGGCGATGTCGACGAGCTTGCGCTTCTCGTTCATCGCGGTTCGGCGCATCAGCGCGTAGGCCTCGTCTTCCGAGAGACCCTTCAGCCGCATGACGATGCGCTTGGCCTGGTCGATCGTCTTGCGGTCCTCGAGCTGGGAACGGGCCTCGTCGAGTTCCTCGCGCAGCTTGCGGAAGGCGTTGAAGCGGCTGATGCAGGTCTGCAGGATCGGCTGCATCCGCTCCTTCTTCAGCCCATCGACGATATAGGCGGAGACGCCGGCCTCCACCGCGGCCTCGATCGAGGCGGAATCCGACTGGTCGACGAACATGGTGATCGGCCGGCGGACATGCCGGCTGACGAGGAACATGTCGGCCAGCGCGTCGCGGCTGGGATCCTCGAGGTCGATCACGACGACATCGGGATCATGGGCCTCGATGGCGGCGATCAGCCCGGTGGTCGCGGACAGGCGGATCAGCTGCCGGTAGCCCGCTTCCCGCAAGCCTTCCTCGATGATCGTGGCCCTGACCTGGTTCGCGTCGACGATGAGGATCCGCAGATTTGGCGCCATGCCTTTCGGCTGTTCCTTTGGGACGGTTCGCGATGGGCCAATCAGGAATCGTGCCATCGCGGCCAAGGCGTCCGTCCGAACGCTCGGCGACCCCGGTGTTTCAGCCGGCCGCTGCGAAGGCGGGGGTCGCCTTGCAAGCTTCGTCCGCAGGGGGCCGTGGACTGACGCGATGTGAGCCTGTAGCGAAAGCTCCTCCGACAACGATGTCGCCGCATGGGTTGGCCCGGCAATGTCAGCGTTCGGCAGACGATGGAGATCGCACCATGCCCAAGCTCTGCAAGTTCACCTCGCCGAAGGACGGCCAGCCCGTCTACGTCAATCCCGACCAGGTCAGCGTGGTCTACACCTTCAAGGGCGAGCCGCCGGATACGATCATCGCCTTCCGCAAGGACTTCCTGCTCGGCGTGAAGGAGAGCCTCGACGAGGTGGTGAGCACGCTCGAGAACGCCCAGGCCGCGGAGAGCAACCGCATCTGACCGGGAAGGGCTCGGCCCAGGCCAGGCATCCGCGTTGGATTCCTGCACGCCGACCCCATATCCTCCGGGCACGGAGGTATCAGGATGGCGAGTGGTTGGGCGCCCGACGGGGCCGTTCAGGACCAGATCGACGATTCCATCAATGACGCGGTCCGGCTGGTGCGCTCGCGGCTGCCGGCCGGGCCGGGCGAGATCCATTGCCAGGAATGCGGCGATGAAATCCCCGAAGCGCGCCGCCGCGCCATGCCGGGCGCGCGCCTGTGCGTGCACTGCCAGTCAGGCCATGATCGCTCCGCGGCGTCCTCCGCCTACAACCGGCGCGGCAGCAAGGACAGCCAGCTGAGATAGGCGGGTCGGCGCTGCCCTGCGCGCCGATCAGGAAGACCGCAGGCGCCCGGGTGTTCAGCGCGCGGGCACTCTTGGCTCCCGTTCTGCTCCGGGCTCATAGGCCGCGCGGTCGATGCCATGCCTTGCGAGCTTGTCGTAGAAGGTCTTGCGCGGGATGCGCAGCTTCTCCAGCGCGGCCCGGACATCGCCCTGCGTTTCTTCCAACGCCTCCCGGATCAGGGTCGCCTCGACGGCGTTCAGCCGCTCGGGCAGGCTCAGCGGGCCGCCTTCCTCCGCCTTCGTGACCGGCAGCAGATTCTCCGGCAGGCCGAGTGCGACACGTTCGGCGAAATGGACGAGTTCGCGGACATTGCCCGGCCAGTCGTTCTCGACGAGGTGCCGTTCGACGGCGCGGTCGAGGGCGGGCACCTCCCGGCGGTATTTTTCCGCCGCCCGCGCCAGGAAGCGCGAAAACAGCAGCGGGATGTCGCCGCGGCGCTCGCGTAGCGGCGGGATGTGCAGCGTCACGACGTTGAGGCGGTAATAAAGATCCTCGCGGAAATCGCGCCGCCGCACGGAGTCGCCCAGGTCGGCCTTGGTCGCGGCTACGACCCGGAGGTCGACGCGGCGCAGGTCGTTCGAGCCGAGCGGCGCAATCTCGCGCATTTCCAGGACGCGCAGCAGCTTGACCTGCGCGGCCAGCGGCATGCTTTCCAGCTCGTCGAGGAAAAGGGTGCCGCCGCTCGAATGCTCGATGCGCCCGATCCGCCGCTTCTGCGCGCCGGTGAAGGCACCGGGCTCATAGCCGAAGAGCTCGCTCTCGATGACGCTATCCGGCAGAGCGCCGCAATTCAGCGCGACGAAGGGCTTGTCGCGCCGCCGCCCGAGGTGATGCAGCAGGTTGGCGACGACCTCCTTGCCGGTTCCCGTCTCACCCTGAATGAGCACGTCGACATCGACATCGGCGAGTTCACGGATGGTCTGGCGCAGACGCATGATGACAGGCGTCTCGCCGATGAGGGTGGTTTCTTCCTCGCCGCGTGTCGCCAACGCCCGCAGGCGGCGATTTTCGAGAACGAGCGCGCGCTTTTCGGCGGCGCGACGCAAGGTCTCGACGAGGCGCTCGCCGGAATAGGGCTTGGCGATGAAGTCGTAGGCGCCTTCGCTCATGGCACCCACCGCCGTCTCGATATCGGCATGGCCCGAGATCATGATCACCGGGATGTCGGGATCGAGCGTCCGCAGCCGCCGGAGCAATTCGATGCCGTCCATGCCGGGCATGCGGATGTCGGTGACGACGATGCCGGCATAGTCCGGCCCGATCCGTTTTAGCGCCGCGTGGCCGGAAGGCAATGCGACCGCCGGGAAGCCGGCCAGACGCAGCGCCTGGACATTAGCGTCGCGCAGATCGGGATCGTCGTCGACGAAGGCGACCTCGATCGCAGCGATGGAAGCGCTGGAATCGCTCATGCGGCTGCCCTTTCGAGATTGATGACGAAGCTGGCGCCTTCCCCCGGCCGGCTCGTCGCCGTCAGCGTGCCCCCGAAGGACGTGATCATGTCCTGCGAAATGACCAAGCCAAGGCCGAGCCCTTTGGGCTTGGTCGTGCTGAACGGGGTGAAAAGCTGCGCCAGCGCGTCGGCCGAGAGGCCCGGTCCGCGATCCGTGATCGCGATCTCGACCCGGTCTCCACGCGGGGTGACGGTGATAGCGAGCGCGGGCTCGCCTCCATCGCCCCCTTCGAGAATGGCCTCGATCGCGTTGCGCAGGAGATTGACGAGCACCTGTTCGAGTTCGATCGGACGGGCGCTGACGAGGACCGGCCCGGCTGGAGCTGTGACGACCGGCGTTACTCCGGCCAGGCGCAGCGGCCCTTCGAGCAAGGTCAGGGCGCCTTCGATGACGGTGGCGACCGGGACCGGCACCGGCGGCCCCTTGCCGCGGCGCGCGAAGCCCCGCAGCGCCTCGGTGATCGCGCCGATCCGGTCGGTCAACGAGACGATCCGCGCCAGTGCGCCGTCAGCCTCGATCGTGTCGGACCGCTTCAGGAAGGCGCGCGCGTTCTCGGCATAGGTGCGCAGCGCCGCGAGCGGCTGATTGACCTCATGAGCGACGCCGGCGGTGACCTGGCCGAGCGTGGCCAGGCGGTTGGCCTTGGCGAGTTCCTCCCGGAGGTTGGACAGCCGTTCCTGCGCCAGGGTCCGCGTCGCCATTTCGGCGACGAGGCGCTGGTTGGCGCCGGCCAGCTCGGCGGTGCGCTCGGCAACGCGTTCCTCAAGCTCGGCCTTTGCGCGCGCGTCGGCCTCGCGCCGGACGAGGTTGTGCTGGCGCCGGCGCAGGGCAAAGGCGGCGAGCGCGGCGCCCGGCATCAGCACGAGCGCGACGAGCGCCTGCGATTGCGAACGACCTGCGGTGATCGCTGCATCGACAGGCAGCAGTACCTCGAGCACCCAATCCGTCGTCGGCACGGGGTGGCGTATCCGGACATAGCGGCCGGTGAGCGGGGTCGTCCCCTGGACGAGCTCACCTTGCTGCAGCAGCGGCAAGGGCGTCAGCGGCGCGGCGCCGAACTGGAGCGAGTCCCGGATCGCCGCGGCCGTCGCCTGGTCGAGCGGCGCCTCGACCCGAAAGCGCCAGTCCTCGACCGTCGCGAGCAGCACGACGCCGCGTTGGTCGACGACATAGCTCTGGCCGCCCAGCGCTCGCCAGTCGGCCTCGACCCGGTCGAACTCGACCTTGACGACGATCACGCCGAGGCTCTGGCCGGCCTCCTCGATCCGCCGGGTGATATAAAGGCCGGGACGTTGGCTGACCGTGCCGAGCGCGAATTGCTCGGCGCCGCCGGATGCGACGGCACCGCGGAAGTAGTCGCGGAAGCTGTAGTCGTTGCCGACGAAACTCGTCGGCTCGTTCCAGTTGCTGGCCGCGATTGCGATGCCGTCAGGGCCGAGCAGATAGATCACGGCGGTGCGGGCTTCGCGCGCGATGGCTTCCAGCTTGAGGTCGAGACCGTGGCGGCTACCGCCTGTCAGTGCCTGGCGAACGTCCGGGTCGCGGGCCAGGATCACCGGCAGAGCGCGCTGCTTCTCGAGCTCGCCGCGCAGGATGGCGAGAGCCAGCGTTCCGGCATCCTCGGCCCGCGATTGCGTGCCGGCGATGGCCCGGCTGCGACCGAATTCGCCGGCGGCGAAGAGCGAGGCGATGGCGATGGCTGCGACGACCAGCCCGAAGACCAACCAGCGCAGCTTCGCGGCCCCCCTTCGAGGATCGAGCAGGAAATGGCTCATAACCAGTCGTTGTGCGGATTTCCGCACAAATCAAGAGGGGCCCGTGCGGATTTTCGCCAAATAACCCGCCCCGGCCCGCGTCGCGGCCCCGCTAACGCGTTGTTCTATAGGAAGTCTGTCGATTTCGCGCGGTTGGCACGCCGATTGCGCAACGGGCCTAGCGGTTTCGAACAAGAGCAAGAACACCGCCGACCCAAGGAGCACATCATGGCGACCACGCTCGACCTCGCGTCCGCTCAGCCGGCGCGCCCCAGAAAGTTCTACCAACACCTCTATGTCCAGGTTCTGTTCGCCATCGCGGCGGGCATTCTGCTCGGCCATTTCTGGCCCGAGCAGGGCGCGGCGATGAAGCCGCTCGGCGACGCCTTCATCAAGCTGGTCAAGATGATCATCGCGCCGGTGATCTTCCTGACGGTCTCGACCGGGATCGCAGGCATGAGCGACATGCAGAAGGTCGGGCGCGTCGCCGGTAAGGCGATGATCTATTTCCTCGTCTTCTCGACGCTGGCGCTGATCGTCGGCCTCATCGTCGGCAACGTCATTCAGCCCGGCACCGGGCTGCACATCAACCCGGCCAGCCTCGATGCCAAGGCCGTGCAGGGCTATGCGGCCAAGGCGCATGATTCCAGCATCGTCGGCTTCCTGCAGAACATCATCCCGGACACGATCGTCGGCGCCTTCGCCTCCGGCGACATCCTGCAGGTGCTGTTCTTCTCGGTGCTTTTCGGCCTTTCGCTCTCGATGGTGGGCGAGCGCGGCAAGCCGGTCCTCGACTTCCTGCAGGCGCTTTCGGCTCCGATCTTCAAGCTGGTAGCGATCCTGATGAAGGCGGCCCCGATCGGCGCCTTCGGCGCGATGGCCTTCACCATTGGCCGCTACGGCATCGGCTCGGTCGCCAATCTCGCGATGTTGATCCTGACCTTCTACCTGACCGCGGCGATCTTCGTGCTCGGGGTGCTCGGTGCGGTCGCCCGCTACAACGGCTTCTCGATCTTCGCCCTCATCCGCTACATCAAGGAAGAGATCCTCCTTGTTATCGGCACCAGCTCTTCGGAGGCGGCGCTGCCGAGCCTGATGGAGAAGATGGAGGCGGCCGGCTGCAAGCGCTCCGTCGTCGGCCTGGTCATCCCGACCGGCTATTCCTTCAATCTCGACGGCACCAACATCTACATGACGTTGGCGGCGCTGTTCATCGGGCAGGCCATGGACATTCACCTGCCGCTCGGCGACCAGATTCTGTTGCTGCTCGTCGCCATGTTGAGCTCGAAGGGCGCGGCCGGCATCACCGGCGCGGGCTTCATCACGCTGGCGGCGACGCTCTCGGTCGTTCCCGCCGTCCCGGTCGCGGGCATGGCGCTGATCCTCGGCATCGACCGCTTCATGTCGGAATGCCGCGCGGTGACCAACTTCATCGGCAATGCGGTGGCGACGATCGTCGTGGCGCGCTGGGAAGGCGAGCTCGATCAGGACCAGCTGAAGGCCGCGCTGAGCGGGCACTCTCCGCTGGTGGTCGACGGTGAGGTCCTGGCGGTCCCGGCCGAGTAAGGCCTGTTGCTTAAGCCTGGAGCACCGATCTTCCGCGGTGCTCCGGGCGGAGCCATCGATCACGCTTCTGTTCGCAAATGTATCGGACCTTGCGGGCCGTCTCGATCGAGGCTGCCCGCAAGGTCCGAACTATTCAGTATCTATTGCGCTGGGTCACGTCGCGGATCGCGGTCAGCCCCGACAGGGCATCCGGCGAGTTGTTGGTCTTGTAGAGCGCCTGGAAGACCTGGCTCGCATCGTCGTAGCGGCCGAGGTTGAAGTAGGACCAGCCGCGCATCAGCAGCAAGTCGGTCGTCTCCGGCGCGTAGCGCGCCCGCGCCGCAAGAGTGACGAGCGCGCCGTTGTAATCCTTGGCATCGTATTGCGCGAAGAAGCGCTCGGACAGGAGCAGGGCCGAAAGCTCGTTGCGCCGTCCGGGAGGTAGAGCCGCACTGCCGGCAGCGACACTGGCTTCCGACGTCAGGCCCTGCTGGATCTTGGCATAGGCGAGGCCGGCTGATGCATCTGAGACGATCTGTGCGGTCCCGGTGCGCCGCGCGGCTTCGAAGGCTTCCGCCGCCGCGACCGGGCGCTTGAGATTGAGAAGGCACCAGCCACGCTGCAGGGCCGCAGCGCCGGATGAGCCAGCGCCGCAGCTGCCGCTGCTCGGGCGGGCCGTGCTCGACCGGGACGGCGTCGCAGCGATTGTCGTGTCTTCACGTTCGACGGGGTGAGCGCGCACCGCTGCTATCGCGGACCGAGGCGCGCGTTCCAGCGGTTCCAAGGTAGGTTCCACGCGCGCGCTCTGGCGCGGCTCGGCGGTGGGAGGCCGGTCGACACGGGCTTGGGTCGGGGGCTGGGGCGGTCTGCGCGCAGGGTTGAGGATATCGGCGATCCGTTGGGAACGCCCGCCCCATTCGGACATCAAGGCGCGCAGCCCGGCTTGGTCGCGCAGACGCTGGCGCACCAGCGCCAGCCCATAGGCTGCCGGCTCGTAGTCACTGTCCCAGGACAGCGCCGTTGCGAACCAGGTGCTGGCCGGCGCAGTCTGCCCGGAGTTGTAGGCATACCAGCCAAGCGCCCCCGCACCGGGAGCGTACCGGTCCTTGCCCACGGCCTTGGCGATGCGCTCGATCACGGCACGGTCGAGGCGCGGCGGCGGCTCCTGGGTGAGCAGCGCCGTGATGACGTCGAGATAGGCCTTGCGATTGGCTGCGCCAGCTTCCAGCCACTGCGCGCCGAGCGTTTCGGCCTCCTGATATTTCCGCGTCGCGCCGAGGGCGAGCACCGCGCCTTCCGCCGCCTTCGCCCCGCCCTTGCGCGCGAGCGCGGTCTGGAACCAGGTCACGGCCTTGGTCGGGTCGTTGTGGTGGAGAGCGTAGAAACCGAGAAGGATGGGGTCGTCGGCCGTCGTGGCTGCGTTGGCGAGGGTTTCGATGCGCCGGAGATCCTCGGGTGTGGCTGTCTGCGTCGGGGCGTCGGCAGCCTTGCCGATGCGACGCCGTGCGAGCTCGTCGCGAATGCTGGCAAATTCGGTCTGCCGTTCCTGCGCCAGCAGCGGCTCGACCAGATTTTCGGGCAGGGTCGCGAGCGCCTTCTGCATGGTGCCGACCCGCTCGGCCGGGTTGGTGCAGTTGGTCAGCACATAGGCGAAGGCGTCACGTGCGCGGTCGGGCTTGCCGGTCTGGACGAAGGCCTCGGCGACGCGCCAGAGCACATCGACATTGGCGCAGGTCAGCATCGCCGGCGTCTCGGTGCCGAGGCGGATGACCTGTTCCCATTGCCGGGCATTGGAGGCGTTGACGAGGCGTTGGCGCGCTTCGGCCGTGTCGAGCTGCGCCACGAGGTCGGCAGGCGCACGCCAGCTTGGATCGGCGCTGCCGCGCTGGGCTATCGCGGCCCGGGCCTCGCCGTACTTGCCCTCGGCGAAGAGCTTCCACACCCGCTCGAGCTCGGGATCGCCGACCTGCCCCTGCGAGGTCAGATCGGTCGGCGGCTTCCATTCGGGGTAGAGCGCCCGCAGCCTCGCGAGTTCGGCTTCGAAGCGGCGAACGTCGCCCTGCGCCGCGAAATAGCGGAGCGCGGTTTCATCGACCTTCTGCGGGGGCTGCTGCGTTTGGGGCTGAGTCGCTGACGGCGTCGCGGGGCGCGCGGGCGCGTTCGGGGCCTGCGCCAGTTCGAGGGCCGGCTCGTTGCCCGGCATGGCCTGCTGCGTCTCGCCCTGGGCGAGCGCCGGCCGGATCACGGGTTGCGAGCCCGGCCATTTTGTATCCTGACCACTGTAGCGGCCAAGGGCATAGAAGGCGGCGCCCGAGGCCGCGGCGACGATCAGGACCGATCTCACATGCATTGCGGATACCTCTCGCTCAGCATCGAGAGGGAGAGAAGATGCAGCGTCGACGGGTAGTACAGCGTAGGCTGGAAGGTCTTCAGCTCAGCCGGAATCGGGGTTTTGTCGAGCGCGCAGGCCATCGCTGCGGCGAGTATGCGATAGCCCGCATCGGGGAGAGGCTCGACGGGTTTGCCGCTGCGGACGTCGACGACCGCCGTGCCGCCGGCCCAGGCCTGGCGGAAGGGCTCGAGCCGCGCCTTCTCGCCGAGCCCGGCGCGCAGCAGATAGAGGGGGATGCGGAGCGCATTGTAGCCGAACTGGGCGGGGAAGCCTTCGGCCGGCTTCGGTTCGGCCTTGATCGACAGCCATTCCGGCGCAAGCAACTTCCGCTTGGCCAGCTCGTCGAGCAGCTTGAGCCCGCTGGCCTGGACATGGGTCCAGACCGGATCGCCGGTCAGCTGGGTCATGACGGGGAAGGCTTCGAACACCCAGTAGGAGGGGTT
This sequence comes from Allobosea sp. 10L422, assembly GCF_056395345.1. Taxonomy (NCBI): domain Bacteria; kingdom Pseudomonadati; phylum Pseudomonadota; class Alphaproteobacteria; order Hyphomicrobiales; family Alloboseaceae; genus Allobosea; species Allobosea sp. 10L422. Next base: position 79,307 of record NZ_JBFTJI010000007.1, on the reverse strand, counting down.
GATCACCGGGCCGTCGGCACGATCCTTCTCGGAGAAGCCGACCGCTGCCGGCATCAGCCAGACATCGTTGCCGCGCTTCAGGAGTGCGACCTTCGCAAGAGCGCGGGCGAGCTGGCGGGCGGCGGCGCTGTAGGCGGGCATGTTCCAGCGGCTGCCGGCGCAGGCGAGGGCGTGGGCGATCAGAAGATCGCCATCGCTGGCGTTGTTGATGTCGGTGACGCGGGGGCTCGCCTTCGGATCCCAGCGCCAGGCCGCGAGCCCGTCGTCGCGGATGAGCAGTTCCGTGCGTGTGAAGGCGAAGATGCTGGCGAAGGTGCTGCGATCTCCCGCCAGGCACGCCAGCAGGAGCCCGTAGCCCTGGCTCTCGCTATGGCTGATCCCGCCATTCGCATCGTCGACGACGCGGCCCTCGGCGGTGACGAATTTCTGCCGGTACAGCGCCCAGGCATCGGCGGGCACCGTCGCCTGCGCATTCGGAAGGAAGCCGAGGAGAGCTGCGGCGAGCATGGCGAGAAAGCGGATCACGATCGACGCCCCAACCGCCGGAGCATCAGGGATGTTCCGATGCCAAGGCCGATGCAGGCCGTGAGCAAAGCCAATGCATAGATGCCGATATTGCTCGACATCCAGTTGGCGAAGACCAGGCGCATATTCGTCAGGCTGAACGGCCGTGTCATGACGAAGGAGGTGCTGTCGGCCGAGATGATGTGCGCCTCCTGGGCGCCTCGGAACGCGGTGATCTTGCCGGCCATGGCCGCCCAGTTTCCGGGCGAGACGACCCTGTCCACCGTGCTTTCCAGAGCCTCTTCGCGGCGGGCGATAAAGGCGGTCCAGACCTGTCTCGTCTCCGGATCGGCGGCCTGCGCGACAATCAGGTCAGTGCCTTCGGCCGGCTCGTAGAGCGTCGGCGCACGCGAGGGCGCGCGCAGCTGCGCGAAGGAGAGATCGAAGGTTCGCTGGAGCCACTGATCGAAGGCGATGAAGTAGCGGGCAAGAGGGCCGCCCAGCGAGCCGCGCCAGCGGTCGCGCACGGCCTCGGTGGTCGGAGCTGCTCCGCCCGAGGCTTCGGGCGTCGCCTGCCGGCCCTGCAACCGGTTGATCACGGCGTCAAAGACGGCGGCGCCCTCCGCATCCGGCGTCACCACCACGGCGTCCGAGCGCAGCGGCCAGGTGGCACGGACATTGTCGGCAATCCCGACGCGCGGGAGCATCCCGGCCGGCAGCTGGCCGGCGGCGCCGACGATCAGGACCGGCCGGTCGCCGACAGCAGCCGGACCGGACAGCACCTCGACGGTGAGCGGCCTGCTGGCCCGCTGGGCGATGCGCGCCAGCAGCGTACTCGCGGCGCTGAGATTGGTGGCATCCTGCCGGCCCATGATGAGGGCGACCTGCGATGCGACCGAATAGGGAAAGCCGGTGCCGGCTGCCGCCGCGAGATTGGGGCTGACCCCGATCTTCGCGAAGTTCGGAACGGACAGCACAGTGGTGTCGAACAGCGCGAAGCGGCTCTTGCCGGGGAGCGTCGCGCCAGGCCCGCAGCTCAGGTCCGACTTGGCTACGGTGACCGCCTCGAACCAGATCTCGTTGACGCCCGGCCGGAAATGCCGCAGCGGCACGGTGATCGGGAATTGCTGGAACAGCCCGCCCGTCACTGCATTGAGCTGCAAGGTCGCGGCGACGTTGCCGTTGACGAAGATCTCGATATGGCTGTCGCCCGGAAGGACTTCGTCCGAATAGGCGCCGTCGAGATAGAGCGTCGCCTCGCCGTAGGCGTTGGCGTAGAAGTCGCCGGGCATCGCGACGACGGCCCGCACCCGCATGCGCCGGCCGGACGATTCCTGCGTGGGGATGCCGAGCTCGGAAAACCGCACCACCTGCCGGTCCGCGACGAAGGGCGCATCCGGCACATGCCAGCTCGCCGTATCCATGGTCTTGCGATTGATGTTGGCCGGCCTCGAGACGGGGGCGGTCAGCAGCTTGCCGACGATCGCGTCGATGTCCGGCCAGTTCGCGCCCGTCACGAGCAGCATGTCGGTGCTCTTCTTCGGGCTCGGCACGAAGCCGAGGAAGCTGCGTCCGCCGGCTTCGGTGGGCAACCCGCCGAGCAACGCACGGATCTCGTCGTTCGTGCCGAGTGCGACGGTCAATGTGCCCGGCCGGGCACGTTCGGGCAGGCGTTCCGAGACCTTCACTGCGACCTGGCCGTATCGCCCGCGCAGGGCAAGGGCCTGCGCCACGGCGAAAATGCTGTTCGCGGCAATCGCGCTCGCTGCGCCGGGGGCGACGATGACGATCGTGGTCTGGCCGCCCTCGTCGGCGCCGATCGCCGGCAGATCGTCGAGGCTGCGCAGCCGGAACTGCTGCGCCGCCGGTCCCTTGAAGGTCAGCCGGGTGCCCGCGCCGTCGATGCGGGTCCACAGCTCATAGGTCGAAGCCACCGTGCAATCCGTGCGATGGCGCTGCAGGGCTTCGAAGCTGATCGTATTCAGCCCCGGCCTGAGCAGGCCTTTGCGAACCGCGACCGAGGTCTGCTTCAGGCGGTCGGACGATGCGATCGGCATCTCGATCACCCGTTCGCCATTGAGGCGGACGGCCAGCCGGGAAACCTCCGGCATCACGACCAGTGCATTCTGAAAGGCGATATCGAGATTGGGATCGGCCGCCGCCTCGTCCTGCGTCAGGTAGAAGGCCCAGCTGCGTGTATCGCTCTCGCCTTCGAGCATGACGCGCGGTGCCGGCAGCAGCGGCTTGAAGGCGAAGGCCGGAGCCGGCGATGGCGCCACCGGCTCCCGGGCCGGAGGCGGGGCAGGGCTCGCCGCGGGCGGCGGTTCGGCCGGCTGCGCGCCGGGCGGCGCAATCATGAAGGGGGCCGGACCGGGCACCGTCGCTGGCGCCTCCTGTGCCGAGAGCCGCGGGAGGAGGCCCTGCGTCAGTGTGGCAACCGCGACTGTGAGGAGGGTGAGCGGGAGCCGTCTCATTCCGCCGCTCCGGTGCGCGTGGACGACCGTGAAAACCGGTAGAGGCCGAAGAAATAGGACAGGCCGCGGCTCGTCTGAAAGGCCGCCATCCGCAGGAAGCGGATCGTGCCGTAGATCACCCCCATGTTCTGCCGCCGCGACTTCTGGAACTGGCTCCAGTTCTCGGCGTCGGAGAAAGCGAGATCGGCGATGATGCGGCTGTGCAGCGGTTCGGTCGGCTGGTAGCTGCAGCCGAGCAGAAGACCCTTGTCGTCGGGAGCGACGCGCATGACCCGCAAGGGCAGGGATCCACGCGGCATGTCGATGGTCGTTTCGAACGACACCTGCCCCACGCTGCCGATCGACACCTTGTCGAGGTCCCTGGACAGTACCCGGATGGCGATGCCGTCGACGGATACATTCTCCGTCACGACCGGGGCGATGTGGCCGTCGATGCTGATCTCGCCGCGCCGCTTCACCGGGAAGCGCCGGGCGGCGCGCCCTTCCGGCCGCTCGGAGACGACGCCGAGCGCGCAGCCCGCCATCAGCAGGTTGAGGATGTTCCACAATCCGACGACGAGGGTCGTGTCGGCATTGTAGGGCTCCGCGATCATCCGCCAGTAGGTCGCGATGACGCCGAGGAACAGCACGGCGAAGATGATAAAGAACGGCTTGCCGAGCTCGGAGACGCGCCGCTGCTCCAGGGATTCGTTCTTGGCCGTGACCTTGAAGGTCGGCTTGGTCGGCCTGAGCAGCACCGAGATCACCGCCGGCAGCAGATAGACCGACTGGATGAATTCGTAGAGTTCGGAGATCCAAGGCCAGCGATAGCGGCCGTAGAGGTAGTTCTGCATCATCAGGTTCACCGCCATGTAGCTGAGCACATAGGCGATGAACTCGGCGCCGGAGGCGGTGAAGATCTCCAGGCCGAAGAACAGGTAGAACAGCGGCGCGATCAGGAAGGTCAGCCGCGCGAAGGGGAAGAGCCAGAACAGGGCGGAGGACGAATAGCAGAGCCGCTGCGGCAGGGAGAGGCCGCGCTTGAACATCGGGCGATGGAACAGCAGGATCTGCATCATGCCCTGCGCCCAGCGCGAGCGCTGGCCGATGAAGCTGGTGAAGGTCGCCGGTTGCAGTCCTGCGATCAGCGGCTTGTCGACATAGACGCTGTGCCAGCCGGTGGCATGCAGGGTGATCGCCGTCTCGGCGTCCTCCGTGATGCTCCTCCCCGAGAAGCCGTTCGTCGTCTGCAGGGCTACGCGCCGCAGGACCGCGGCCGAACCGCAGAAGAAGGACGCGTCCCATTTGTCGAGGCCGCGCTGGATGATGCCGTAGAACATCTCGTTCTCGGACGGCATCGTCTTGAAGGTCTTGAGGTTGCGTTCGAGCGGGTCGGGATTGATGAAGAAATGCGGGGTCTGGACCAGGAAGAGCTTCGGATCCTGGCCGAAATAGCCGACTGTCTCGGTCAGGAAGCTGCGTGCCGGGGCGTGGTCGGCGTCGAAGACGACGATCAGTTCGCCCTGCGAATGGGCGATGCCGTTGTTGAGGTTGCCGGCCTTGGCGCTGATGTTGCGCTCGCGCGTCAGGTAGGAGACGCCAAGCCCATCGCAGAGCTTCTGCAGTGTCGCCCGGCGCTCCTGGGCGGCGCTGGCAGCAACGAAATTGTCGGCGTTGCACTTTTCGTCGGTGCCGCCATCGTCGAGCAGGTACACTTTCAGGCGGCCGGCGGGATAGTCCATCGCCAGCGCCGCCGAGAGCGTGGTCGCCAGCAACTCGGCATCCTCGTTATAGGAGGGTACGAAGACGTCGACCGTGGGCGCGCTCTGCGGATCGATCGGCGGTGCCTTGCGGCTCGGCTGGGGCATGGCCACGACGAACAGGCTGAGGAACAGCATGCCAATGTTGTAGAGTTCGGCGAGGTAAACGATCAGGCCCGGAATGAAATCCTCGAGCTGGTTGACCGGAGGCAGGGTGCTCGTGGTGCGCCAGTAGATATAGCGCAACACGATTGCCGTCCCCAGGCCCAGCGCGATCAGCCTCCAGACGCCGTAAGGCCTCAGGAATTTGAGGATGATCATCGCGCTCACCACGATCGCACCGGCGATCAGATGCGCCTGCAAGCTGATCGGCAGCGTGATGAGCGCGACGACCACGATCGCTGTGATGGCCCAGAAGATGACGTAGCATGCTGTTCGCATGGGCGTTCGGCAATCCGGATCGTGTTCAGGGCGCGGGCGGGGGTGGGACGGTCGGATATCCTTCGAGAGGCTTGTCCGGGATCGGCTCGGGAGCTTCCTGCACGCGGCGCTCGCTTCGCGGCGCCCGGACCGGGCGCGGCCGGGCGGCGGGGGCCTGCTCGAAGGCATCGGGAGCAGAGGCCTGCGGCACCGGATAGATCGGCGCTCCGGCCTTGCCGAGTTCCGGCGCAGGCGACGGCGCATCGCCGATCGGGCTCCAGCCCGTACGCCGCAGCGAGGCGTTGATCGAATAGCTGTAGGCGAGGCGCAGCAGCGCCGCCTCGGTGGCGACGGGGTCGCAGACCCTGATGCGGACCGAAATCACGCCCGATCTCGGCATGAACAGGCTGTCGCCGCTCGCGATGCGCTGCCAGGCATAGAGGCAGGCTTCGCCGCCTACTCCGCGCCCGAACGCATAGCTGAAGGGGCCGTATTTGTTCTGGACGAAGACGGCTGCGGGCGCCATGGCGATTCCGGGCAGGCGCTCTTCCATTTCCTGGGCAATGGAGAAGTCGTCGATACCCGGTTCGCGCAGCAGATTGCCCTCGACGCCGAGCCTGTCGGGCAGATCGGTGACGGTGAAGAAGGCGGCATGGATGGCATTTTCACCCGGCGTGCGGCCGCGCGTCGTCAGCGAAATAACCTGCGAGACGGCATTGTCGTAGCTGCGTTGCGTGACGCCGGTCACAGGGAGGCTGCCGGGCGGCGGCAAGACCATCGCCCTGCCGACATCGACCGTGATGGACCGCGACGCGATCATCAGCTCGGAATCGGAAAGCTTCTGCTCGCCGCAGCCTGCGATCGTGAAAAACAACCCGGCCGCCGCGGCGGACATCGCCACATGACTGAGTGTTGGACGTCGCACCGTGGGGTGTACGGGCGGTAGCTGCCTCGAAACACTCATTGGCGTGCCGTTCGATGTCTGCTCGGCATCGTCATATCGCGACCATTGGTTAACACAGGTTAACGCATAGTTAACTGTGGCCGCGCGGCTGTGAGCCGACGGTCAGCCTGAACTCCCCCCCTTCCGCAATACAGATGATTCGCGGGTTCATTCCAACTGTGGATCGCTTTCGATTGCGACAGCTCAAAGAATGTTCGCGAGTCGACCGATGAACACAGATCGGCTACCGGCCGGCAAAGATGATTCGCGGTGGCACGGTTTTTTCTTTCCGGCGCATCGGAAAACCGTGCCCGGCATTGCTCCGCCGCGGTCGAATCAACCCGAAAACACCTGTGGAGAACAGAGATGCCCGGCTAAGCGAAGCCGGGAGGCGGTGAGATGCTGCCGCCATATCCTCTCATATGCCCGAACGGGCTTGCACCGCTGCGCGGGGCACGGCAACAATGGCTGATGATCAGGATATCGATAGCTGCAAGCGTGGTCGCCATCCTCGTGGCAGGCTGCGTCTCATCCCAGCCCCGTGCGGTTCCGGCTGCTTCGGGCGGCTCTGCCAAGCGGATCGTCCGCGACAGCGCACAGCTCATCCTCCCGGACGGTACGCGGGTGAACCCGGACTCGACCGGCGGCTTCGAGCTGCCCAATGGCGATTACGTCAAACGCGATCCCGGCGGCGCGCTCATTCTGCCCACGGGCGCGCGCTGCCTGCCGGATCAGGGCGGCTATCTCTGCCCCTGATCACGACAAAGCCCTTCCGGGCCGATAGGTCGGCCCGGTCGCAAAGTTAGGTCATTGGCTGGTCCGGACGGGCAGCGGCGCCGTCTCAGGTGCTCTGCCGACGCGAGGTCTTCCCGGCCGAAGCTTGCTTTGACGGCATCTCGGCAGCCTGCTGGCCTGACGGCCGCGAGACGTTCTCATCCTCCAGCACGTGGTTGTGGCTGCGATAGGCCCAGATTTCCTTGGCCGCGTCCCAGTGCTCGCGGTCACGCCCCTCGGGCTGGCCGTCCTTGATCCACAATGCGTAGGCGATCTTCCTGATCTCGTGCTGGGATTTCTCGTCCTGCATGTCGCGTCTCCATGATGGTTCCCCATTCGCGGGGGATCCTGGTTTCGGAGAGGGCAACGGCTTCAGCCGTGCACGGGATCAACGAGGTTCGCGAAGCGCTGTTCCCTCTGCTGGTTCGAAAGATCGCGTGCGAAGCGATGCTCAGGCTTTCGCCGGAGCAAGCACCGGTTCGCCGGGCGCCTTCGTCTCGGGCTTGGCCGGGCGGCGCGCATAGCGTTGCGCCAGCACGGCGCAGGCGAAGAGCTGAGCCTGATGGAACAGCATCAGCGGCAGCACGATCAGGCCGAGCGCCTGACCGGGGAAGAGGATATTCGCCATCGGAATGCCGCTCGCCATGCTTTTCTTCGAGCCGCAGAAGACGATGGCGATCTCGTCCTCCTTGGAGAAGCCGAGACGGCGGCTGGCGAAGGTCGTGATCACCAGCACGGCGGCGAGCATGACGATGTCGAGCCCGATGACGAGGCCGAGGTCGGCGAGCGTGACCTGCGACCAGATGCCGGCGACCATGCCCTCGCTGAAGGCGGCGTAGACGACGAGCAGGATCGAGCCGCGGTCGACCAGCGAGATCGGCGCCTTGTGGCGCTGCAGGAACGGCCCGATCCAGCGACGCAGCAATTGCCCGGCGACGAAGGGCAGCAGGAGCTGCAGCGCGATGCTTTCGACGGCGCGTGTGCTGAAGCCACCGCCCTTCGAATCGAGCAGCAGCACGACGAGCAGCGGGGTCAGCACCATGCCGAAGAGGTTGGAGACGGAGGCGCTGCACAATGCCGCCGCGACATTCCCGCGGGCGATTGAGGTGAAGGCGATCGAGGATTGCACGGTCGAGGGCAGGATGCAGACGAAGATCAGCCCTGCTACCAGTTCCGACGGCAGCCAGTTGCCGAAGGCGCGGGTGAGAATGAGCCCGAGAACCGGAAAGAGCACATAGGTGCTGGCGAAGACGAGCGACTGCAGTCGCCAGTGCAGCAAGCCTTCCCAGACTGCCACCGGCGACAGGCGCGCGCCGTAGAGGAAGAACAGCAAGGCGACCGCCACCGAAACGGCGTCATTGGCGACTTCCGCGCCGACGCCGCGTGCCGGCAGCACGGCTGCGACCGCGACCGTCGTCATGAGCGCGATGAGATAGGGGTCGATGCCGAAGCGGGCGAGCGTGCGGCGGATCATCTGCGGTCCTTCCGATTGGATGCAGCCTTGTAATCCCTTTCATGTTCATTTTGATCCGGACTGGACATGATATCGCTCATCATGGATCGTGATTGGCATGGAACTGGACAAGAAGCCGCTCGATTCCGTCCTCCTGCAGAGCTTCCTCAAGGTCTGCGAGACGCTGAGCTTCACGGAAGCCGCGCGCCAGCTCGGCCTGCGCCAATCCTCGGTCAGCCAGCACGTCGCGCGGCTGGAGAAGCGGGTCGGGCGACGCTTGCTGGCGCGCGACACGCATGAGGTGCGCCCGACACCGGACGGCGACGCCATTCTGCCCTTCGCGCGAGAAGCGCTCGATGCTGGTCGTCGGATCGAGCGCTATCTCGAAGGTTCGACCCTGCGTGGGCGGCTCAGGCTCGGAGTCTCCGAGGATTTCGCCTACACGGCGCTGCCGGACATCCTGGCCGAGTTCGCCATGCAGCATCACGCAGTCGACCTGGAGCTGACGGTGGGCCTCAGCGGCTTGCTCTACGAACAATATGATGCCGGCGATCTCGACCTGATCTTCGCCAAGCGCCGCAAGGGTGACGCGCGCGGCGAGGTCGCCTGGCAGGAACGACTCGTCTGGGTCGGGCGTCCGGGCGCGCGGCTCGCCGAGCAGCGCGAGGTGCCGCTGGTGCTCTATCCGCCGCCGAGCATCACGCGCGTCCATGCGATCGAGACGCTGGAGCAGGCGGGGCGACCCTGGCGCGTCGCCTGCACCAGCGGCAGCTTGGCGGGCCTTCGCGCGGCAGCGGTTGCCGGGCTCGGCATCACCGCCCATTCGGCGCGGTTGATCCCGCCGGGGCTTGCCGAGGTCGAGCCGCGCGAGGTGCTACCAACGCTCGGGACGATCGAGTTCGTTGTTATCGGCGGCCAGTCGCATCAGGAGGCGGCGCGGGCGCTGGCAACCAGCATCCTGTCGAGCGCCGGGCGCATCCTGCCGGAAGCTCCTGCGCGGCGCGGGCGAAAGCCCTAGTCCCGCGCCAACGCGACCACCGGGTCTAGACTCGCGGCGTTGCGGGCCGGCAGGAAGCCGAAGGTCAGGCCGATCAGCGTCGAGCAGGCTATGGCAGCTACGAAGGCCTCGCCCGAATAGATGAAGCTCACCTGCGAGCCCGAAGCCTCGAAGGCGAAGCCGATGGCGAGCGCCATCCCGATGCCGAGCGCGCCGCCGATAAAGCAGACCAGCGAGGCCTCGATCAGGAATTGCTGGAGAATGTCGCTGCGGCGCGCGCCGACAGCCATGCGCAGGCCGATCTCGCTGGTGCGCTCGATCACCGAGACCAGCATGATGTTCATCACGCCGATGCCGCCGACCAGCAGCGAGATCACCGCAATCGAGGAGATCATCAGCGTCATCGTCGCGGTGGCGCTGGTGATGGTGTTGCGGATCTCGTCCTGGTTCAGGATGAAGAAGTCCTTGGCGCGGTGGCGGTGGGTCAGGAGTTCCGTCACGGCTTCCTGCGCGGCGGCCATCGGTGTCTCGTCGTCGACGCGCAGCGTGATGCTGCGTAGCGAGAGGTCGCCGAGGAAACGGCCCTGCACGGTGGTGTAGGGCAGGAAGACCTGCGGGTTCTGGCTGCCGCCGAAGCCGCCCTGCTGCTGGCGGATCACGCCGACGATGCGGCAGGGCACCGAGCCGATCAGGATCACCGTACCGATCGGGTTCGCCCGTCCCTGCGGGAAGAGCACGCCCAGCGCGTTCTCGTCGATCACCACGTCCTGCGCGAGCGTGCGGACATCCGCGGCATCGAAGAAGGAGCCGCGCGTCAGCACGCTGCCGCGCACGTCGAAATAGCGCTCGCTGACGCCGTTGACCTGCGCGGTGGCCTCGACATTGCCGAAGCGGATCGTCGCGCTCGTCGTCACCGTCGGCGTCACGCTGGCGGCATAGGGCTGGCCGGCGAGGACCTGGGCGTCGAGCACGGTCAGGGTCCGCACGCGGCCGGAGCGCAGATCGCCAAAGCCGGCGCCTGGGAAGATCTCGAGCGTGTTGGTGCCGAGGCCGGAGATGTTCTGCAGCACATTGCGCTTGGCGCCCTCGCCGAGCGCGACGACGCTGACCACGGCGGCGATGCCGATGACGATGCCGAGCATGGTCAGCGTCGTCCGAAGCTTGTGGGCGGCCATGGCGCGCACCGCCATGCCGAACGCCTCCTTCAGCCGGCCGAAGACGGCGCGCAGGCGCCCCGCCGGCGGCGGGACAGGAGAGGGCGGAGGCACCTTTTCCGAGCGCGGCGCCGTGCGCCGGTCGGCGATGATCCTGCCGTCGCTGAGCTCGATGATGCGATGGGCGCGGTTGGCGACATTCATGTCGTGGGTGACGAGAATGACGGTGTGCCCCTCGCGGTTTAGCTCCTCGATCAGGGCCAGCATCTCCTCGCCGCTCTTGCGGTCGAGCGCGCCGGTCGGTTCGTCGGCGAGGAGGACGCGTGCGCCGTTCATCAGGGCGCGTGCCACCGAGACGCGCTGCTGCTGGCCGCCGGAGAGCTCGGAGGGGCGATGCGTCTTGCGGGGGCCGAGACCGAGCCGGTCGAGCAGCGTCGCGGCGCGCTTCTCGCGCGGACCCGGCGGAATGCCGGCATAGATCGCGGGGACCTCGACATTGGCGAGCGCGGTCAGCTCGGAGAGCAGGTGATAGCGCTGGAAGACGAAGCCGAAATATTCGCGCCGGAGTCGGGCGAGTTCGTCCGGGTCGAGGTCACGCGTCGGCCGGCCGTCGATCTCGTAGGTTCCGCCGGTCGGCCGGTCGAGGCAGCCGATGATGTTCATCAGCGTCGACTTGCCGGAACCGGACTGGCCGACGATCGCGACCATCTCGCCCGCCTCGATCACGAGATCCGCGCCGTCGAGCGCGGCGACGGTCGCCTCGCCGGTGCCGAAATCGCGCCGGACGCCCGCGAGACGGATGAGCGGCACGCCCATCGTCAGAAACCGAAGGGCGAGCGGGAACGGCGTGCCGGGCGGGTCGCGTCGGCGCCGCCGCCGCTGCGCGCAGTGACGACGCGCTCGCCCGCCTTCAGGCCTGTGGCGATCTCGGCGACGATCTTGTTGTCGAGACCGATCGTGACCTTGCGCTGCTCCACCTTGCCATCCTCGCCGAGCACCTCGACGAAGGCGTTGGGGCCGCGGCGGCGGATGGCTGTCGAGGGGATGGTGACGACGTTCTGGGCCCGGCCGACGATCACCGTGACCTGCGCGGTCATCGAGGTCAGCAGGCGGCCCTCGGGATTCGGCACCTCGAAGAGGGCGTTGTAGTAGACCGCGCTGGTGCTGGAGGCCGAAGAGCTGCTGCTCGCCGTGGAGGACGAGGTCGTGTTCTGCGTCTTCAGCGTGTCGGGCGCGGGCTCGACGAAGGAGATCTTGCCGGGGAAGCGCTGCTCGGGCGCGCCGAGCACGCTGAAATACACCTCCTGCCCGGCCTTCACCCGCAGCACGTCGGCTTCGGAGATCTTCGCCTTGACCGTCATGGTCGAGACGTCGCCGAGCACGACGACGGTGGGCGCGGACTGAACGGCGTTTACCGTCTGGCCTTCCTGCGCGACGAGGGCGAGGACCGTGCCGGCGCTCGGCGCGGTGATGCGAGTGTAGCCGAGATTGGCCCGGGCGGTCTCGACCTTGACCTGGCCCGAGACGATCTGGGCGTCGAGCGCCTCGATCTGGGCTTGCGTCGTCGAGACGGTCATCTGCGCGTTCTCGTAGGCGTCGCGGGAGACGGCGTTCTGGCCGACCATCAGCTTCTGGCGGGCGAGCACGGCCTCCGCATAGGCGAGGCTGGCGGAGCGCTCGGCGCGCTGCGCCTTGAGTGCGGCAAGATCGGCTTCGGCCGAGCGCAACGTGTTCTGCTGGGTAATGCCGTCGATCTCGGCGATCAGGTCGCCTGCCTTGATGTTGTCGCCGAGCTTGACCTTGAGCGAGACGACGCGGCCGGTCGCTTGCGAGCCGACGCTGACCTGCCGGACCGGTTCCAGCGCGCCGGAAGCGAGCACGGCTTCCTCAACATTGCCCATCGCTGCCTCGACGGTCGGCAGGTTGACGGTTTCAGCCGGTGCGGGCTGTCGTGCCTGCCAGAGGTAGTAGCCGCCGACAGCGGCGACGATCAGGGCAGGGAGCAGGAGGCGGCGCGGCCTCATGGTTGCGGTTCCTCTACGGGAATAAGGCGTAGGCGCGGCCCGGTTTCGCCGTCGATCACGGCCGGCGCCGAGACTTCGACGGGCCTGAGCCAGCCGCCGCCGAGCGCCTTGTTGAGAGCGATGAACTGTGTCGCGAGCGTGACCCGGCTTTGGATCAGCGCCTCCTCGGCGCCGAACTGGGTGCGCTGCGCCTCGAGCACGTCGAGGAAGCTCGCATTGCCGGAGGTGTAGAGCGCGCGCGAGAGCTGCGCGGCTTGGGTCGAGGCCTGGGCGGCTTCCGACAGGCTGCCGAGCCTGATCCGCTCCTGCCGCAAGCCCACAAGGCTGTCCTCGACGTCCTGCAACGCGGTCAACACCGTCAGCCTGAACGCCGCGTCCTGCCGGTCGCGCTGGGCCCTGGCCGCATCGACGGCCGCCGCGAGCTCGCCGCCGTTGAAGATGGGGACGCTGAGGCTCGGGCCGATCGTCCAGCCGATGGCGCTGTTCTTGGCGAGATCGCCGAGCTTGAGCGCCGAGGTCGAGATGTTGCCGGTCAGCGAGACCGAGGGATAGCGGTTGGCCTCCGCCTGGCCGATCCGCGCCGTCGCCTGGGCGAGCAGGCGCTCGGCCGAGCGGACATCGGGCCGGCGACGCAGCACGTCGGCAGGAATCCCGGTGCGCGGCGGGGCGGGTGTCGCGGGGACTGCGGCTGCGCGCGCAAAATAAGGCGCCGTCGCCGCCGGCGGGCGCCCGATCAGCACGGCCAGGCGATGCTGGTTCTGGGCGAGCGAGGTTTCGAGCAAGGGGATCTGCGATTCCGTGCTCGCGGCCTGGGCGGTGGCCCGGGAGGTGTCGATGGCGGAGATGTCGCCGGCGCGGAAGCGCGTGCGGGTCAGCGCCTCAGTCTCACGTTGCGTTTTGGCCGTGCTGCGGGCCAGCGCGATCCGCGCCTGCAGGCCACGCGCCTCGACATAGGTCGACGCAACATCGCCGATCAGTGTCAGCATTGCGCCGTCGAGGTCGTCGAAAGCGGAATCGGTGCCATAGGTCGCGGCCTCGACGGCGCGATCCTGTGCGCCGAAGAGGTCGATCTCCCAGGAGGCATCGAAGCCGGCGCGGAAGCTGTTGCGCGTCACGATCGCAGAGCGGGAGCGTATGGCGGAGGCGTTGCCGTCGACCTGCGGGAAGAGCGCGCCGACCGCCTGCTCGCGCGTGGCCCGGGCCTCGCGGATGCGGGCCTTGGCCTGGGCGACGTCGAGATTGCCGGCGATGGCCTGCTCGACCAGCGCGTTCAGCGTCGGGTCGCGCAGGGTGCGCCACCACTCGCTCGGTTTCGGCGCCTTCGGCCCGCTATTCGCAGCGCTCCAGCGTTGCGGCAGGTCAAGCGTAGGTGGCGTGTAGTCCGGCCCCACGGCACAGGCGCCGAGACCCAGCGCCAGCATCAAGAGGGGAGCGGGGCGAATCATCGCGGCCAGAATGACGGGAAAACCCGAGGCCGCCAGCCTTTCACCCCGTCCATGCGCAATATTTCGTCCCTACGGCGATCCCGCCAGAAGGATAGCCGGTCAGGTTGCCCGGCGCATTGCGGCTATATGACCATCCGGTGCGACAGCGTCTTGACGGTCATGTAATGGGCCAGCCCTTCGGCGCCGCCCTCGCGGCCATAGCCGCTATCCTTGACGCCGCCGAACGGCACTTCGGCGACGGAGGCCTCAAGTGTGTTGATCGACACGTTGCCCGCTTCGATACCTTCGGCGAGTTGGTCGGCGCGCGCCGCAGAGTGCGTGAAGCCGTAAGCCGCGAGGCCGAAGGGCAGGGAATTGGCCTTCTCTATGGCTTCCTCGACCGTGCGGACGGGATTGATGATCGCCATCGGCCCGAAGGGCTCCTCGCGGAGCGCGCGGGCGTCGTCCGGCAGCTCCGTGAGAACGGTCGGCGGAAAGAAATACCCGCGATTGCCGAGGCGCTCGCCGCCGGTCAGAACGCGCCCGCCACGGGCCCGCGCATCGGCGGTCAGCGCTTCCAGCGCCTCGATGCGGCGATGGTTGGCGACAGGCCCCATCTCGGTCTTCGCGTCCAGGCCGTTGCCGACCGTTACGGCCTGCGCCCTCTCGACGAAGGCCTTGGTGAAGCGTTCATAGATATCCTGCTGCACGAAGAAGCGTGTCGGTGAGGTACAGACCTGGCCGGCATTGCGGACCTTGCGGGTGGCCGAGAGATGGGCTGCGGCAATGGGGTCGACATCGTCGCAGACGATGACCGGGGCGTGGCCCCCGAGCTCCATCAGCACCGGCGTCATGTGGCGCGCGGCCAGTTCGGAGAGGTGCTTTCCGACCGCTGTCGAACCGGTGAAGGCGACGAGGCGGGTCTGCGCCTGCGGGATGAGATAGCCGGAGATTTTGGCGGGGACGCCGAAGACGAGGTTGAAGGCGCCGGGCGGCAGGCCGGCATCGTGCAGCGCACGCGCGATATGGAGGGCGCCGGCCGGGGTCTCCTCGGCCGCCTTGATGATGATCGAGCAGCCCGCCGCGAGCGCGCCCGCGATCTTGCGGCAGGGCTGGCTCATCGGGAAATTCCAGGGCGAGAACGCCGCGACCGTGCCGACCGGCTGATGGGTGACGATGTAGCGGATGCCGGGCTCGCTCGGCACGACGCGGCCATAGGCGCGCTGGCCCTCGGCCGCGTCCCATTCGAAGAATTCGCAGCCTCTGATCACCTCGAGCCGGGCTTGGGCAAGTGGCTTGCCGTGCTCCATCGTGATCGAGTGGGCGATCTCTTCGACGCGCTCGCGCATCAGCGCAGCCGCCTTCAGCATGATCTCGGCGCGGATGCGCGGCGCCACGCGGCTCCACACCTTGAAGCCTTCCGCGGCGGCGGCGAGCGCATCGTCGAGATCGGCATGGGAGGCGAGGGGCACGGTGCCGATGACGCTTTCGTCGGCCGGATTGATCACCGCCTGCTCTTCCGCCGTCTTCCGCCAGGCGCCACCGATATAGAGCTTGAGATCGGGATAGGTCGTCATGAAAGCCTCGGCTGGCGGTGCGTTCAGCGGTCTGTTCGGGTGGTTTCCGCCATTCTCAGGGGGACCATAGGGGGCGGCTTATTCTGTGATCCAGTCGGCTAAATCAGATAAATTCAGATCGATCTGGTTATGAATGAGCTGCGCTCGTTGCGTGCGTCATTCTCGGGCGAAGCCAAGCTTCGACCCGAGAATCTCGCGACGGCGGGCTGGCCTCCGAGATGCCCGGGTCAGGCCCGGGCATGACTTGGAGGGCATCGTCTAACGCACCAGCGTCCGCACGCGGTTCTCGATCAGCCTGACCAGTCCGAGCGCCGTCATCTCCGAGGATTTCGGATTCGATGCGAGAGGCCGGTTCTCGATGGCAATATCGAGTTTGCCGAAGGCGCCGCGGGCGCTGAGCTTGTGGCCGTTGCCAGTGGCGGCGGGGTCGGCGACGAGCTCGACGCGCGTTCGATCGAGCCCGATGCCGGCCAGTGCGGAGATCACCGCGACATTGGCGTTCTGCGGGAAGCGTGAGGCGGCCTCGCGGGCCGTGCCGGAGAAGAAGACCTTCGCATCGGCAAGCCCATCGAGCGCGATCAGGCTTTCGGCCGAAGTTCCGCGCCAGGCGGCCGGCGGCTTGACGATGCGATGGACGACCTCGTCGAGCGGGAGCAGGGCCGCGGCCGCGATGCCGTCGATGCCGGCGAGCGCGCCGGGCGGGATCAGGATCTGGCTGCCCCGGTTTTCGGCGGTGACGATCAAGCGATCGAGCAGCGCGTCGTCGCAGAAGGCGCTGGTCGAGGCGACGGCGAATGCCGGGGCGTTTCCGAGCGCTGCTTCGCCCCAGATGCCGACCGCCTCGCGTCCGGCGGCCTCGACGATGAGATCGAGGTCGAGAGCGGCCAGCTCGTCCGGTGTCGTGATCAGTTTGGCACCGGCCGGGATGTCACTGGCCGCAGCGGGGTTACGGACCGCGATGGCCGCAATAGTAATGTCGCCGCCGTCCCGCTGGGCCAGAAGCTCGGCAACGCGGCGATTGATGGCACCCCAGCCGATCAGGGCAAGGCGCAGCGGCTTGGCCGAACGCGTCGTCATGAGCCTTCAGCCGTTCTCAACGCAAGGTCGAGGAGCGTGCCGCCGTTCAGTCCCTCCAGCATGCTGAAATGATGGCCGGGGCAGATCAGGGGCGCCGGCGCTTGCCATGTTGCGGCGAGTGCCGCCGATTGCGCCTTGAAGGCGTCGCTCTCGCCTTCGCCGACCGCGAAAGCGATCCGCGTGGCCTGCGGGCGGGGCTGGGCGATCGGGCTGAGCCGCGTTGCGCGCGCGGCATCGTCGAGGCCGAGCAGGCGGCCGAGCGGCAGGTTGCCGAGCGGGTTGAGGTGGTAGAGGCCGGAGAGCAGCAGGGCAGAGGCGATCGGTGGGGCATCCGGCGCGCAGAGCACCATCGCGGCGAGATGTCCACCGGCGGAATGACCGGAGATGTGCAGGCGCGTCGGTTCGAGGCCGAGCGCATCGGCTTCGCGGACGAGGTAGTTCAGCGCTGCGACGCTCTGGGCGAGACTTGCTTCCAGCGGCGTATCAGGTGCCAAGCCGTAATTGGGCATGGCGACGGCATAGCCGGCATCGAGCAGCGCCTGCGCGAACTGGGCATGCTGGACCTTGTCCGAGGCCTGCCAGTAACCGCCATGGATGAAGACGAAGATCGGAGCGCGCGTCGCCCCGGCCGGGCGGTAAAGGTCGAGCGTCTCAAAGCGGCCGGGGCCATAGGCGAGATCGGCGGCGCCATGGCGGGCGCGGAAGGCCTCGCCGTCGCGGCTCCATTGCCGGAACAGCGCCTTCATGTCGGCTTGCAGGCGCGGGCTGTATTGCCGGCCGAGCTCGCGCAAGCTGTAGTCCTCGACGATGGTCTCGGGCAGCGGCTGCGGCGCGGCGTGGCGGGCGCGGATGGTCAGCCCGGCTTCCGCTCTCGGCTGAAGGCGGATCGGCGGGCGGAAGCCGGCGAAGACCTCGCGGTAGGCCAGTTCGACGCTATGGCGGGAGAGATGGAAGGCCTCGGGCCGGTCTGTCTCCCAGATCATTTCGCGCAGATGATGCGGGCCGCAGCCCGCGGCGATGAGCCCGCCAAGGATGTCGCTCAGTGCATCGCGCAAGGCCTCGACCGGGTCGTTCTCGGCGCTGTGCGCGATGATCTCGATGAGGTCCGTTTCAGACGCCGACATAACGATGCACCAGTTCCGCATTGGCCGCGAGGTCGGCGCTGGAGCCCGACCAGACCGTGCGGCCCTTCTCGATGATGTAGTGCCGGTCGGCGATGCGCTTGAGGACATTGATGTTCTTGTCGATCAGCAGGATCGACTGTCCCTGCGCCTTCAGCGCCTCGATGCAGCCCCAGATCTCGGCGCGGATCACCGGCGCCAAGCCCTCCGTCGCCTCGTCGAGGATGAGGAGCTTCGGGTTGGTCATCAGCGCCCGGCCGACCGCGAGCATCTGCTGCTCGCCGCCGGAGAGGGTGCGGGCCGACTGGCCGGCGCGTTCCTGCAGCCGGGGGAAGAGCGCGTAGACACGGCTTAGCGTCCAGGGCGAGGAACGCTTCAGCCGGTTCGAAGCGGTGGCGACGAGGTTTTCGCGCACGCTCAGCGTCGGGAAGACCTGCCGGCCCTCCGGCACGAGGCCGATGCCGCAGCGGGCGATCTTCTCGGGCGCGATGCCGCGCACGTCCCGGCTCTCGAAGCGGATATCGCCGCCCTTCGGCGCCAGCAGCCCCATGATCGAGCGCACCGTCGTGGTCTTGCCCATGCCGTTGCGGCCGAGCAGGGTCACGACCTCGCCCTCGGCGATATCGAGCGCGACATCGAACAGGACCTGGCTCCTGCCATAGGCCGATTGCAGGTTGCGCACGCTCAGCATCAGGCGTCTCCCTCGCCGAGATAGGCGGTGCGCACCTCCGGATTGTCGCGGATCTGTTCGGCCGTGCCGGTGGCGATGACGCGGCCATAGACCAGCACGGAGATTCGGTCGGCCAGCGCGAAAACCGCCTCCATGTCGTGCTCGACCAGCAGCATGGTGACGCGGCCCTTCAGCGCGGAGAGCATCGCGACCATCTGCTCGCTCTCGGCGTGGCCGAGCCCTGCCATGGGTTCGTCGAGCAGGAGCAGGCGCGGCTCGCAGGCCAACGCGATTGCGAATTCGAGCTGCTTCTGCTCGCCATGAGAGAGATCGGCGACCTTGACCTCGGCGCGGTGGCTGAGGCCCGCCGTGGCGAGATGCTGGCGGGCGCGGCCGCGCAGGCTCTCGTCGCGCCTGGCATTGCCGAAGAAGCGGAAGCTGTGGCCGTCATGGGCCTGCACGGCGAGCGCGACATTGTCGAGCATCGTGAAGTCCGGCAGGAGCTGGTTGATCTGGAAGGTGCGGGCAAGGCCTCGCGCGACGCGCTGCGGCGTCGACAGCGCGCCGATTTCCTCGCCTTCGAGCGTGATCGCGCCCTCGTCATGGGTGAGTTCGCCGAAGAGCTGCGTCAGCAGCGTGGTCTTGCCGGCGCCGTTGGGGCCGATCAGCGCGTGGATCTCGCCGTCGCGTATGTCGAGATCGACGCCATCGGTGGCAATGAGCCCGCCGAAGCGCTTGCGCAGGCCACGGATCGAGAGGAGCGTCGCGGTCATGGCGCGCTCCTGCCGAGGCCGACGCGGCTGATCAGCCCGTTGAGCCCGCCCTGCGTGAAGAGCACCACAAGGAGCAGGATCGGACCCAGAACGAGCTGCCAATGCTCGGTCCAGCCCGTCAGCACGGTCTCGAGGATGACGAGAGCGGCGGCGCCCAGCAGGGGCCCGAGCAGTGTGCCGACGCCGCCGAGGATGACCATGATCATCAGCTCGCCGGATTTGGTCCAGTGCAGCATGTCGGGGCTGACGAAACGCAGATAGTTCGCCATCAGCGCGCCCGCGAGGCCGGCGCCCATGCCGGAAATGACGAAGGCGGCGAGCTTGTAGCGATAGGGCGCGATGCCGATCGCGGCCATGCGCCGCTCGTTCTGGCGGATGCCGGCCAGCACCATGCCGAAGCGCGAGCCGACGATGCGCCAGAGCGCGAGGAAGACCAGCGCCGCGACGACGAGGCAGATGAAGTAGAAGGTCACGTCGTCGCGGGTGTTGAGGTCGAAGAGCGCGTTGCGGCGGCGGATCGTCATGCCGTCATCGCCGCCATAGGCCTTTAGCGAGACGAACAGGAAGAACAGCATCTGCGCGAAGGCGAGCGTGATCATGATGAACTGTACGCCGCTGGTGCGTAAGGACAGCGCGCCGATCACGCAGGCGAAGAGGCCGGCGACGAGGATCGCGGGCGGCAGGGTGAGCAGGAGCTGGTCTGTGCCGGGGATGAAGCCGAGGAAGAGGGCGTCGTCCATCATCGTGCGGTAGAGAATGCCGACGGCATAGCCACCGATGCCGAAGAAGGCGGCGTGGCCGAAGGAGACCATGCCACCGAAGCCGAGCGCGAGATTGAGGCTGGCGGCGGCGATGGCGTAGATCAGGACGCGTGTCGCCAGCGGCACCAGCGCGGGCTGGCCGAGCGCTTTGACGACGAAGGGCAGGGCGATCAGCGCGGCGGCGAGGGCGACCAGCGCGATGATGCGGCCCAGCGCGGGCGTCGCGGCATGTGGGCGGGTGATGGCGTCGTCAGACATGGGCGGGGAACAGTCCCTTGGGCCGCACCAGCAGCACGATCGCCATGAGCAGGTAGATGCCCATCGAGGCGAGGCCGGCGCCGAGCGCATCGGCCTCCGAGCCGGTCATGACATGGCGCAGCAGGCCGGGCATGAAGGCGCGCAGCGAGGTGTCGACGAGGCCGACGATCAGCGCCCCGAAGAAGGCGCCGCGGATCGAGCCGACGCCGCCGATCACCACCACGACGAAGGTCATGATCAGGATCTGCTCGCCCATGCCGACCTGCACGGCGAGGATCGGCCCGGCCATCAACCCGGCAAGGCCGGCGAGCAGGGCTCCGAGCCCGAAGACGGCGGTGTAGAGCAAGCGGATGTCGACGCCGAGCGCGCGCACCATCTCGCGATGGGTCGCACCGGCGCGCACGAGCATGCCGATGCGGGTGCGGTTGATCAGGAGATAGAGGCCGAGCGCCACGAGCAGGCCGACCGCGATGATGGCGAGGCGATAGACCGGGTAGGTCAGGCCGGGCAGGAGTTGGACCGAGCCGTTCAGCGCAGGGGGAATCGAGACGAAGAGCGGCTGGCGTCCGAACAGGATGGTCACGCTCTGGTTGAAGATCAGGATGAGCGCGAAGGTCGCCAGCACCTGATCGAGATGGTCCCGCGCATAGAGCCGGCGCAGCACGACCAGCTCCATCACCATCCCGATGACGGCGGCGGCGGTCAGCCCGGCGATCACCGCGAGCAGGAAGGAGCCGGTCTGGGCGGCGGCGAAGGCGGCGGCATAGGCGCCGACCATGTAGAGCGAGCCATGGGCGAGGTTGATCACGCCCATGATGCCGAAGATCAGCGTCAGCCCGGCCGCGAGCAGGAACAGCATCACGCCGAACTGCAAACCGTTGAGCAATTGTTCGAGAACGAGCGTCATTTTTGTCGGGGCTAGAGTGAGCCGCGTTCGCTTGGGAACACCGGCGTTGTTCCAGTTTCGTCATGCTCGCCCTTGTGGCGAGCATCCACGTTGTGAACAGGGCCTTGACCAGCGAAGACGTGGATGGTCGGGACAAGCCCGACCATGACGGCGCGTCTCGCGAGTGGGTAGAATCCGAGCCTTCTACGGCTCAGAGCTTGCAGTCCTTGGCGTAGACGTCGCTGTGGTTGCTCAGCACCTTGCCGGTCGTCTTAAGCACCGGCGTGCCGTCGGCGGCCTTCTCGACCTTGAGCGAATACCAATCCTGCACCGGGTGCTGGTTGGGGCCGAATTTGAAGGCGCCGCGTACCGACTGGAAATCCGCCTTGGCGAGCGCCTTGCGCAGGGCCGGCACATCGGTCTTTCCGCCGGTCGCCTTCAAGGCCGAGGCGATGGCGAGCGCGGTGTCGTAGCCCTGGCTGGCGTAATAGGTCGGCACGCGGTTATAGGCCTTGGTCCAGGCCTCCATGAACTTCTTGTTGGCCGCGTTGTCGAAGTCGGTGTTCCAGTGGGCGGTGACGCTGAGGCCGAGCGCGGCGTCGCCGACCGCCTTCAGGGTGGTGGCGTCGAGCGAGGGCTCCGCCAGCACCATCGGCACCTTTCCGAGCAGGCCGGCCTGCTGGTACTGGCGCAGGAAGGCGATGCCGAGGCCGCCCGGATGGAACTGGAAGACGACGTCGGGATTGGCCGCGCGGATCTGCGCCATCTCGGGGGCGAAGTCGGTCTGGTCGAGGCGGGTATAGACCTCGCCGGCGATCTCGCCCTTGAACAGGCGCTTGAAACCGGTCAGCGCATCCTTGCCGGCCTGGTAGTTCGGGGCGAGGATGAAGGCCTTCTTGTAGCCGAGATTGGTGGCGTACTGACCGGCGCTCTCATGCAGGCTGTCGTTCTGCCAGGCGACGACGAAATAGTTCTCGTTGCACTCCTTGCCGGCGAAGTTGGACGGCGCGGCATTGGGGCTGACATAGAGCGCGCCGGAATCGACGATATCCGGCACGGTGGCGCCGGCGACGTTCGAGAAGACGATGCCGGTCATGATCTTGATGCCGTCGGTCTTCAGCATCTTCTCGGCGATCTGCTTGCCCTGACCGGGTTTCAGCGCGTCATCCTCGACCACGAGCTCGACCGGCACGCCGCCGAGCTTGCCGCCTTCCATCTCGATGGCGAGCTTGAAGGCGTCGCGGATGTCCTGGCCGAGATAGCCGCCGGGGCCCGAGAGCGTGGTGATCATGCCGATCTTGACCGGCTGCTGGGCCAGCGCCGTGGAGGCCGCCAGCGTGGCCGCGATGCCGAAGAGCAATCCGCGCAGTTTCATCATGGACTCCAGTCGTTCCGTTCTGCCTCTGAAATGGTTCGACGCGGCGTTTCTGCGCCGCCGCGCTTATGCGTATTCCGATGACAAGCGCCGCCCGAGCGAGCGGCGCCTACAGCATGGCATCACAGGCAGACCCAGCCCGCCGGCGGCTCCTTGCCGGGATGCAAGGTGCCGCAATGCGGGCAGGTGCGAGCCTGCTCGTTGCCGTAGAACTCACGGTAGAGCGGCGGCAGGTCGTCGACAATGCTGACGAGGTCGACCTCCACACGATGGACGAGGCCCTGGCATTCGAAGCAGTACCATTCGAAGGCGTCGAGCCAGCCCTCCGGCCGCTTCGGCTCGATGACGAGACCAATCGAGCCCTCCTGAGGGCGTTGCGGCGAGTGGCGCACATGCGGCGGCAGCAGGAAGATGTCGCCCTCGCGGATCGTCACGTCATAGTGCTTCCCGTCATCGACCAGCTTGAGCATCATGTCGCCCTTGAGCTGGTAGAAGAACTCCTCGACGGGATCGTCATGATAGTCGGTGCGGCGGTTGGGGCCGCCGACGACCGTCACCATCAGGTCGGAGTCGGTCCAGATCTGCTGATTGCCGACCGGCGGCTTGAGCAGATGCTTGTGCTCCTCGATCCACTTGTTGAAGTTGAAGGCCTTCAGCCGCCCTTCGGTCGCCATCTCTCCACCTCTCCCGTTCTTGTCTCGGATCTCGTTCAGCCGGCCTTGGCCAGGGGGGCCCGGCCGGGCTTCAGGCCGCAGCTCTCGAAGGCGGTGCGCGTCGCGGCCTTCTCGGCCTCGGTCAGTTCCAGCATCGGCGGCCTGACGCGCCCGCCGACCTGCCCGAGCAGCTCCTGCCAATACTTCTGGTGGGCGTGCGGCTTCTCTGCCGGGCGTGTTCCGCGAAGGGCCTCGCGCACCGGATTCAGGCTGTCGCGGATGGCGCGGGCCTTCTCAGCCTCGCCGCGGAAGGCGAGGTCGGTGTATTCGCGCATGCGCAGATCGTTCGCCGTCTGGATGAGATAGGGCGGCGACGAGCAGAGATAGAGCTGCCAGCCGAGCTCGAGGATGTTGTCGAGCCACTCCTCCTCGGAGGCCGTGCTGACCAGGATGCGGTCGCCGGCAAGGCGGGTGAGCTCGGCATACATCGGGCGTGGCACGCTGTACTTGATCGCAACCACGTTCTCGATATCCGCTAAGCGGTTGCAGAGTTGTGGGCTCATCAGATAGCCGGAATCCGGGTGGCTCCAGAGCGCGATGCCGATATCGACCTTCTCGGCGATGGTCCGGTAATATTCGTAGAGCGTCTCGTCCTGCGCCTTGAAGAAATGCAGGATCGGCGCGTGCACCACGATGTAGTCGGCGCCGACCTTCTGGGCATGGCGGGCGAGGTCGATCACCACATCCATGTTCTGGTCGGAGCAGGACATGATCGTCTGGCCGCGCCCGGCGGAAGCCTCGACGGCCAGCTCGAAGCTGCGCTTGCGTTCCTCGATCGACATCGAGAAGAACTCGCCCTGCTTGCCGGCGATGAACAGCCCGTCGATCCTGAGGTCGTCGAGCCAGTGGCGGATGTTCTGGCGGAAACCGTCCTCGTCGATGGCGAGGGTATCGGTGAAGGGCGTGAGCGCGGCCGCCCAGATGCCTTTCATATGGGCGCGGGCATAGGCCTTGGCGTCCTTCTTGGCGTATTTCATGGAAGACTCACCCTCGCATTCCCGCACGGTCCGGGCTGGGCGGGCGGCGATGGCGAGGGCCGGCCTTGAGCCGCTCATCCGCCGCCGCCTTTCCGCGTCCCCGCCAGGCGTCGCCCCGGATCCGATTGGGGCGATGAGGAATGATGGCATGACAGGCGGGGTATACGGCAACTCGTAACATTCGTATGAATTCGGAAGCTCTCCTTATAAATCGGGAAATCCATGGCGATCACGCTGCGCCAGATCCAGGCCTTCCTCGCGGTGACCGAGCAGGGCACGTTCACCAAGGCGGCAGAGCGGCTGCATATGGCGCAGCCGGCGCTCTCGCAATTGGTGCGAGAGCTGGAGCGCGAGCTCGGCATCCGGGTGCTCGACCGCACGACGCGCCGCGTCGAGCTGACCGAGGGCGGGCGCGAGTTCCACGGCGCGGCGCTGAAGATCGCGCAGGATCTGGACACGGCGGTGCAGAACGCCAACGGGCTGGCGGAGCGGCGGCGCGGGCGCATCGTGGTGGCGGTGCCACCGCTGCTCGCGGCCGTGATCATGCCGCCGACCATCGCCGCGCTGCGCGAGAAGCACCCCGGTCTCCAGGTCGCGATTATCGATGCGCGCAACGATCTCGTCGTCGAAGCCGTCCGCTTCGGCCGGGCCGATTGCGGGGTCGGAACCTTCTCGGCGCTGGAGGACAATATCGAGCGCACGCCGCTCGCCCGCGACAGCCTGATGCTGTTCTGCGCGCGGGGCAGCCGATTCGGGGAGCGGGAGAGCGTGCTCTGGCGCGATCTTGCGGAAGAGGAACTGATCACGCTGACTCGCGACAGCGGCATCCGCCTGCTGGTCGAGGTCGGTTATGAAAGCGCCGAGATCACGTTGCGGCCGGCCTATGAGGTGGCGCAGATCACGACGGCGCTGGCGCTAGTCGAGGCGGGGCTCGGCATTGCGGTGCTGCCGACCTATGCACGTGCCGTCGCGCCTTCGGGGGTGGTCGCTCGCCCTCTGGCAGAACCTTCGATCGCGCGCGACATCGTCATGATCCGGCCGAGCGGCCGTTCGGTCTCGCCGGCGCTCTCGGCCTTCGAGACCTTGCTGCGCCGATTCGTGCGCCAACTTGCGCCGAGCGAGGAGAACTGAAGCCGACGGTTAAGGCGGGCTCCATCACGACCGCAAATTGCGAAGAGCCCTTGCCACGAGCTCTTCGCGACCGGATGGGCGCGAACGCGTTTCCTGAACCGACCGAAGCGGACCTCGCCAAGCTGTCGCCGCTTAAGCTGGCGGAAGTCGCCGCAGAGCGCGGTCTCGATCCCATCTGGGCGGGCAGTCAGCAGTAACGAGTATGACCTATTGGCCAGACATTGGCCCGGGGGCTCATTGCGGCAGCGCCGCAGGCTGGTCGACACCTTGCTGGCGGCTCGCGATGCTGGCGCGACCCGCCACTAATGCACAAGGACCGGACCCTCGTTCTTCCACCGATCGGTGGCTGATTGCGATCTGCAATGACAATTAGCCCAACGACCTGAAAACAAGTGCTGCGTTCAGCCCGCCAAATGCGAACGAGTTTGACATGGCAACCGGGATTGCCATCGCCCTCCCTTCATTGGGCACGCAATCGAAATCGCATTCCGGGTCCGGGGCGTCGAAATTTGCGGTCGGAGGGGCCCAACCATTCTCGATGGCCATGATTGTGGCGATAGCCTCGAGCGCACCCGCGGCACCGAGCGCATGCCCGGTAACGCCCTTCGTCGAGGAAATCGGCGGGAGAGGCCGATCGCCGAACAGATGCTTCAAGGCCTGCGTCTCTGTGCGATCGTTGGCACGGGTCCCGGTTCCGTGGGCATTGATGTAGGCCAGATCACTAGCGACCATCCCCGCGTCGGCGAGGGCAAGCTTCATTGCCGCCGTCATGCCAGCAGCGTCGGGCGAGACGATGTCCCTCGCATCGGCGTTGAAACCGAAGCCCGCCGCCTCGATCGTGGGGCTCAGGCCGCGGCTGCGCGCGTGTGCCTCGGTCTCCAGCACGATGACGCCCGCGCCTTCAGCAAGCTGCAGTCCGTTGCGCCCCGCTGCGAATGGCCGGCAGAGGGAGCGCGACATGATCTTCATGGAGTCCCAGGCGAGCAGCGTGCCGGCCGAAAGCGCAGCCTCTGTACCCCCCGCGATAATAATGTCGGCGAGCCCGGCACGCAGGAATTGCATGGCGATGCCGATGGCATGGCTGGAGGATGCGCAGGCGCTCGACGTCACGAAACAAGGGCCGGTTGCACCCGACGCGATCGAAACCCAGCTTGCGGAGGAACTCGCCATCACCTTGGGAACCGTCATCGGGGGAGGACGCTTGTTCTGCTGGTAGAGTCGGGAATACTGTTCATCGACGCTGCACTGTCCGCCGGCGGCGTTGCCAAGGATAACGCCGACGCGTTCGGGGCGCGGCAGGCCATGCTCAAGGCCAGCGGCCGCCAGCGCCCTGCGGGCTGCCGCGACAGCAAACAGCGCATTGCGGTCGCAGGTTGAGGGCGAAATGGGCAGTCCTTCCATGAAGTCTTGGTTCAAGACCTCAGACACACGAATGCCCTTGCCAGGCAAGGCAGATGCCCCGCTGAAGCTTCCCCGCCCCGTCAGCAGAGCCTGCCAAAAGCTTTCCGTGTCACAGCCGCCCGGGGAAACGACGCCGAGGCCGGAAACGACAACCCGCGTCATGCCGCGTGCTTTTGGGCAATAAGTTTGCCGATCTCATCGCAGAGTTCGGCGATCGTTTTCACATCGTTGATGCTGTTATTGGCGTTATAGTCGATATCGATGCTGAACCGGTCTTCGATCTTGAAAATCAGTTCGACCAGATCGAACGAGTCAAAGGCGGTATCTTCGAGAAGCGTCTCAGGCCCCCAAACAATGGCAGCGAGCTTAGGGCGATCGCGCGACGCGTTCTCCTGAATGACCTGCTGAAACAGCTCGATGAGAAGATCGGTCGTTATCGTCGGTGCCTCGCGTGTCATGCCGAGCGCTTTCCCATTCGAATCTGCCTGTCACACATCTGCCGGAGTGCAAGAAGGCCGTAAACAATTTGTCGGTTCAATGCATACGGTCGCGTGTCGTGCAAATTCGTGGAGATCATGGTTGCCCGATGAGGTCCGTGATGGTCCTCGCAATCATTTTTGGCACAGCATGGTGTGGCATATGGCCAACTCCGGGCAAGACCATCACCCGGGCCATCGCGGCCTCGCGCACCAACGCCAATGAGTGACGCTCCGGTGAAACGAAAGCGTCGCGATCGCCGGTGATCGCGAGAATCGGAACCCGCAGCTCTCGGTTACGCAAGGTTTGCGATTTGAGAAAATCATCTGCCGCGACAATGTCCTGAAGATTGCTGCGAAAGGTCTTCTCTCGGTACAGCAGCGGCAGCTCGCTCTCCTTCATATAATTGGGCGGGACGGTTCGCGGCGAGAAGGCGAGAGTCACGCCGTTCGGGAGCAAAAACCTCGCCAAGGGGATGCCTATCAGGCGATTGAAGATCGGTCCGAGCGTCGGCGCGGTCGACAGGGGATGGTAGCGCAGGGCGTTCCCCAGCCAGGGATGCGTGACTGCGCTGAGCAGGACGAGGCCATGGAGCCTTTCTGGCCGCTCGAGCGCGATATGGGCTGCGAGCGGCCCGCCAAGCGAGTGGGCGACGAGCACCAGCCGCTCCGGGGCGATCCTGTCCACCAATCCCATCAGCATCTTGGCCTGGTTTCCGGGATCGGCCATGTCCCAGTCCCCCGGCCGATCACTCCAACCCTGGCCGGGCCGGTCTATGGCGATAACACGATAGTCGCGAAGATGAGGGCCGAGCGCCGCGAGAAGGTCGGCCTGGCCTGCCCAAGCTCCGTGCACGAGAATAATCGTGCCTTTCGATGGCTGCGGAGGCTTGACTTCGCGGTAGTGCAGGGTGGCGCCGGCGACGTTCGCGAAAGTGCCGCGCGGCGGGTAATCTTGAGCGGCTTGAAACCCCAGCCACTCGCTGTATGCGGCTAAGGCAAGCAGGACCGCGACAAGCCCGACTAGGCTGGTACGGAACCATCGAGGCGATCTGCTTTTTCGAGCAGGCTTGAGGCTGCTGCTTCCTGTCAAATCCGCCTCATGAATCCCGGTAAAGCGAGTGCTCGTATGAAGTGCAGACGCCGCGTTCGATCCTGATACAGGTCATTTCCGCAACGCGCACGAGACCCAACTGCCCGCGTGTGTGTCGCGCTCTTCCTCGTGGGGGAGGAGACCAGCGTTTCATCGCATTCGAGAGAAAATGCTCTGACGGGCCAGCGCTACGCGCCGCAGAACGCGGGTGAACCAGATCATGCTCGCGACCTTGCGCCGATGCCGGTCCGGCATCGGCTTGCCCGAGAGTGGGAGCAGGGTGCGCAGGGCGCCATCGTAATCGCGGACCCGGCGCTGCGCGGCAGCGAAGCTCAGCTGGATCGCGCTTGCCTCCGGCGCGAGCGCGGCCGAGCGGCGATGGGCGGCGACGGCCTCGGCATGCCGTCCGAGGCGCGACAGGAGATAGCCGAGATAGTGCCAGGCGAGTTCGGACTGCGGCGCCATCAGCGTTGCCTTGTGGGCCAAGGCCAGTGCCCATTGCTGCTTGCCTCTTCCGATCGCCGCATAGGAGAGCGTCATCAGATAGTGCAGCGAGCGTTTCCGCCGTGCGCGGGCGAGCTGGCGGACGGCTGCCAGATCAACCGTGCCGCTCGCGACCGACAGGACGAACTCAGTCAGGAGCCCGCACTCGGACAAGAAGGACGCGCTGGCATGGCCGGCATGGGGCAGGGCAAGTCTGTCGACCTGCATTTCGCTTGCGATGCGTTCCAAATGCAGCCGTTCCGCGCGCATGACGGGATCGTAGGCGACGATAGCCGGCACGTCCGAGGGCAGCGGGCCGGACAGCTCGGGCCGCCATTTTTCGCGGCGGTGCTTGCGCCAACGCTTCTCAAAGGGCGCTTTTCGGGGATCGCGGCTGTATTGCGGTGAGAGCACCAGCGCTGTTGCCGCGCCGAGGCGGTCGGCAAAACGCAGCGCGGCGTAGCCGCCCATGCTGGAGCCGTAGCTAACGACCCGCGCGTAGCCTTCGGCCGCAGCGCGCGCCGCGGCAATCGCCTCGCGCCAATCGGGCTCGTGATACCAGCGATTGCGGCCATTCACGACATGAACCGCCGAGACTTGGTGGTCCGCGAAGAAACCCTCGCCGAATGCCGGGCGATCGAGGTTTGCCGTATCGGTATAGGAATCGAAGGTCACGACACAGCAGGTGCCGCCTCGATGCGCGACCTTCACGAGCAGGTGCGGCGAGCGGTAGACGACGTCAGCCAAGGCCGGCCTTCGCGGGGCGAAGCGGGGGAGCGAAGGGCCCGAGGTCGATCCGATCGTGATGCATGGTCCCTTCTTTCGGAGCGTTGCCGGCGCTCACGAAGCCTGCTGCGCATGGCCGAGATGGCTGAGTTCCACCTGGCCGAGCGCAATGCGTCCTTCGATGGCGCCTTCCTCGGTCCGGACATGGAACTCCACCGGATTTTCCGGCTCGCTGACGAGGAAGCTGAACTGGGCCGCGAAAATGCCTTCCTGCCGTGGCCGCAGCCGTGCCTCGCCCAGCAAGCCCGGTCCAAAGGCTGCCATTTTGAGCGGCAACCCGACAGCTTCCTTGGTGAAGCCGAGCGTCAGCTTGGCTCGCCAGCGCCCTTCGGCGAGATGAAAGTACGGCCCATAGTACAAGACACGCGACCCGCCCGTGGCATCCATGACGAGCGGGGCCTCTTCGTTCGGGCGATCCCCTGAAAAGAAGACGCGATGGGGCCAGATCGATCTGAGCGGGACGCCAGCGTCGCGCAGATGCGCGATGCCGTTCTCGAGGACGAGCGTGACGATGCCTTCTTCCGCTTCCGTGAAGGTGGATGCCGTCTGCTGAGGCATCGGTCCGACGGACGCCAGTACCGCGTCGACGGCATCGGCCGCGATACCGCAGCCGATATGGTGCGCGATGGCTTGGATCATGATCCCTTCCGATGGCGCAGTGGTCGCATCGAGAAGCAGGGCCCGTTTTTGCGGCCGGCAATCTCCAATCAATGCGACGCTCGCGC
Source organism: Allobosea sp. 10L422 (assembly GCF_056395345.1). Lineage (NCBI taxonomy): Bacteria > Pseudomonadati > Pseudomonadota > Alphaproteobacteria > Hyphomicrobiales > Alloboseaceae > Allobosea > Allobosea sp. 10L422. Next base: position 49,118 of record NZ_JBFTJI010000007.1, on the reverse strand, counting down.
CGATCGTCCGCACAGCCTCGATCAGCCCCGGCTGGAACTGGCGCTGGTGGGCGACTGCGTCGATGCCGGTTGTGGTGAAGACGATCATGGGAGCCTGATGCATCGGCAATGCCTGCCGCAAGGACCGCGACGGAAATTGCGAGCAGATGAGCAACGGCGTGGCGTTATCGGGATCAAAAGAGTCAGCCCGATCGATCCAGCGCATCTGCAGATCAGGATGGGCAGATTGCGCGAGAGAGCGGACCACCTCAACCCCCCAAGAGGCAAAGGCGCTTGGTATGCCTAGGACGACGATCAACATGCCGGAAAGATCACTACACGACAGAACGCCGCCCTGCCTCGCTCACAATGTCGCATAAATCGAGCACGCCAGATCAAGATCATAGAAAACGCGCCCGCGGCCTTGCTTGAGGACCAAAGCCGAGCTGCAGAATTCCTTGGCGAACTCCATCGAATGGATCGCCATCAGCATCGCCCGGTCCTTGCGCTTGACCAGAAGCTCGTCATGGCAACGCTGCTGGAAGCGCCTGTCGCCAACCAGGATGACCTCGTCGATGAGGTAGCATTCGAAGTCGATTGCCAGGGACAGCGCGAAGGCCAGGCGCGCGCGCATGCCGTCCGAATAGAAGCGAACCTGGGTGAAGAGCTGGCTCCCCAACTCGGTGAAATCCGCAACATACTCGACGGTCTCTTTGAGCGGCGCGCCGTAAAGCGTCGAGATGAACCGGCACGTGTCGTAGCCGGTCATCTGCCCTTCGAAGCCACCGCCGAGAGCCAGGGGCCAGGACATGTTCAGGCCTCGATGGACCTTCCCATAGGTCGGCCGCTCCACACCGGCCAGGATTTTGATTAGCGTCGATTTTCCAGCGCCGTTGCGGCCGAGAATGGCCATGCGCTCACCGATGCCGATGCTGAACGAGATCCCGTCCAGGACACGGCGTGGGCCATGTTCAGTATGGAATTCCTTGATCACATCGTCGGCGCGCACGGCGCGCTCCGGTCGGGCGGCTGAGACGTCGGGCCGAGCCTGGCCTGCGTGAAAAGCGTTCATGTCAGGGCTCATGCCCGCGGATGTTTTCGATCAGCGAACGGCAGATCGAGTATACCGAAAAGCTCAACGCCACGACGATGCCGATCCAGAGCAGGCGCTTCGGCTGGCTCGGGTAGTCGGCTGCATGCGGTTCGACGACGCGCTCGAGGTAAAGCTGCTGCCGCTGGGACTCGATGCGCGCATTCTCAAGGGAAGCAAGGGCCGAGGCGAGCGCCCGGTCGGCAAACTCGCGCTCCAAAACGAGGCGCTCGTAATCAGCGATAACGGGCGCCAGCGCCTGTGCCGAACCGCCGATCTGGCGTTTCTCTTCGACAATTTGCTGCTCGACTGACTGTATTCGGTTGCGCAGATTCGTAACCTGCGGTCCCTGCGGCGAATTCCGCAGCGCCTCGGCGAGTTGAGCGTTGGCCTGCGCGGCTTCGAAAGATAGTTTGCCGATCGTTTCCAGCAGGTTTTGCGAGGATTTGGCGGGATCGACCGTGCCGGCACGGGTCCGGAAGACTGTGAGCTCCTCCCGCCGTTGGAACGCGCGCGACTTCGCGGACTCGACTTCGGCTTCCGCCGCCCGGATGGTGTCGCGGCGGGCGCGTTCGTTCAGTCGATTGATCAGAGCCTCGGAGCCCTCAAGCAGGGTTTGGGCGATCTTGACCGAATCCTCCGGTCGGAAGCTCTGCACCGTGAGCGTACTTATGCCAGTCCCGCTGTCCTGCTTGATCGAAACGAAGTCGAGATAGCGATCGAACAGCTTTTCGCGCAGATCTTTTGAGAACCAGCCGGGGAAGCGCCAGACGGGATCGCTCTCGGGCCGCGACAGAATGGCCCGCAGGTCAGCCTCTCGCACGAGCAACTCTACGGCATCGCGCGAGCGGACGAACTGGTGGACGGCACTGGCCTCGTCCGAAGCGCGCTCGGTTCCGGTGGTCGTCGGGATCGCGCTCGTGAGCTGGTCGATCCCGGTTCGGCTGGGGCTTCGAACGACGAATTGCGCCTCCGATGTGTATCGGTCGGCGGCAACCAGCCCATAGTACAGCACGGCCACGACACTGGGCAGAACGAAGGTGATGAGGAGCAGGGCGTGGCGGCGCAGCCAGATCAGCCAATCGGGATGATTGCTTGCGACAGGCACGTGCAGATCGAGCTCCTCCGCCCGAAGCGGTACGAGTTCGACATACTCCGTGACCTGATCCGGCGTGACGCCTTGTGACATCGTCTTCTGATCTCTGTGCGAAGAATGCTAGATAGCAGGCGGACTTCTGGATAGGAATGCCGAACTGATGCTTTCGGCCGCAGTATTGTGCGGCTTTGCCAAGGCGATACGATGTCGAGATGAGGCAACGCTTCGAGAAGATCTCCCGGCGGCTGCGGCCGATCGCGCATGCGGCGCGACCGCTCGCGGCCAAGCGATTCGGCCTGCCCATGTCAGGCGCAGCGGACGGGAATGGCGCGGTGGCCGGCGCACGGATACGCCGTTATCCCGCCGCGCCGCGCCTGAGCTGGAGCAAAGTCGCGTTCCTGCTCGTCGTGGTGCTGCCGACGGCGATTTCAGCGCTCTATTTCGGCCTTGTCGCCTCCGATCGATTTATGTCTGAGTCCACTTTCGTCGTTCGCTCTGCGAAGTCACCCCTGTCTGGGGGGCTCGGGGGCTTGCTGCAGATCGTCGGTATTTCGCGCTCGCAGGACGACAGCTATTCCGTGCAGGAGTATCTGCTGTCGCGCGATGCGGTCACTGCGCTGTCGCAGCGCTTGCCACTGCGCGAGATGTTCAATCGCTCAGGCGCGGATTTCATCGCTCGCTATCCGAACCCGATTTATGGTTCGACCGAGGAAGAGCTTTATCAATATTACAAGTCGCGCGTCAGCGTCGTTCACGGTGCGTCCACCGGCCTGACGACGTTGAAGGTTGATACCTTCCGGCCGGAGGACGCCCTCGCGATCAACCGAAACCTGCTCGAGCTGGGTGAGACGCTGGTGAATCGCATGAACGAACGGATTCGCGCCGACGCCATCCGCTTCGCCGAGGCAGAAGTGAAACGTGGCGAAGAGCGGCTGGTCGAGACCCAGATCGCGATCACCGAATTCCGAAACCGCGAATTGATGCTCGATCCGTCGAAGAGTTCGTTGATCGTGGCGGAACTTATCGGGCGCCTCTCCGCCGAACTTGCGGTCGTGACGGCGCAGCTTCGGGAGGTTCAGGCCTCCTCGCCGAGCTCCCCGCAGATTCCCGGTTTGCAGCGACGCATCGCGGCTCTCGAAGGCCAGATCACCCTTGAGCGTCAGCGGGTCTCGAATGCTTCCGACGGCTTGGCCGAAAAGATCGCTGGTTATGAGCGGCTGACCCTGCAGCGTGAATTCGCCGTCAAGGCCTTGGCCTCCGCCGTCACCGGTCTGGAGGTGGCTCGCAATGAAGCGCGTCGCCAGCAGCTCTATCTCGAACGCGTGGTGGAACCGCATGTCGCTGACTATGCCGAGCAGCCTCGGCGTTTGCGCAGCGTGCTCCTGGCCTTTGCCGGTAGCCTGATGCTCTTCTTCGTCGGATGGCTCCTCCTCGCCGGCGTGCGCGAGCATAGCATCAAGGTTAAGTGACGCCGTTAGAAGGCCTTTAGCGGCGGGAACGTTTGGGCAGGAGCGGAATCGCCAAGTGGCTCCGCTCAGGCTGAAAGTGTATCCGTTCAATGGGGGGCGAGGCAATTCTGCTCGGGCAATTCGAGGTCCCAGCCCAGGTTCACTATTTGGTATTTTAGTAATCATATTCGCTAATGCCGCGGTTTTCGTAACTGATCAGCGATGCGCAGAGGCCACACTGGGCAAGGGAATATACCTGTGACGCCTCGGCTTCGTTTCCAAACGGGCTGATCAATGGTAGTCGCCGAGTGGCTTAGGAGATGGGATCAGTGCGGGTTGGCCTAGTAGCGATTCTGTCCGTCATGGCTTTGGCGGGCTGTTCCAGTCTTCCCGCGAGTGGTCCATCCACTGCCGATATTGTTGCTCAGCCCGGGGATAACGCGAATTTCGGCTTCGAGCTGATTGATTTGGCCCCGGCGTCGCTCTCGGTCCTCAACGCGCGCGCTGTCGATAGCTTCAGCGGCAGCTTTGGGGATCGCAGCGGCGCGGTCGAATCGCGGATCGGGATCGGCGATTTTGTTGCTGTGACGATTTGGGAGGCTGGCGCCGGCGGCCTCTTTTCCGCGCCGCTTACGACGGATCGCTTCACGCCTGGTTCTCGGACCGCGACGATCCCCGAGCAAGCCGTCGCTCGTGATGGCACGATATCGGTTCCCTATGCCGGGCGCATTGGCGTAGCCGGCAAAACAGCCGCCGAGGTTCAGGCCACCATCGAGGAGCGGCTCGCAGGTAAGGCGATCCAGCCCCAGATTTTGGTGACGATCAGCCGCTCGGTCAGCAGCACGGTTGCAGTCACGGGAGAAGTTGCATCGGGTGGACGCATTCCCTTGTCCAACAAAGGCGATCGTGTCCTCGAAGTCATCGCCGCTGCGGGAGGCATCCGCGCGCCTGTCAACGAAACGGAAGTCCGGTTGACGCGTGGCTCGCGAACCCTTGCCGTGCCAATGATCGCGATCGTCAACAACCCTCGCGAGAACATCTATCTGCGCGGTGGCGATACGCTGACGCTCGTGCGCAACCCGCGAACCTTTATTGCGGCCGGTGCAACCGGCCGCAATGCGGAGATCCCCTTCGACGCCGACGCCATGAACCTGGCGCAGGCAATGGCCAAGGCAGGCGGCTTGTTGGACTTCCGAGCGGATCCGGAAGGCGTGTTCCTGTACCGGTTCGAATCGTCCGACGTCCTGCGGCGGATCAAGCCGGACAGCCCCCTTCTTGGCTACGGTCGCTCGGTCCCGGTGATTTATCGCGTAAACCTGCGCGATCCCAGCGGTCTGTTTGTGGCGCAAGGCCTGCGCATGCAGCGAGGCGACATACTCTATGTTTCCAACGCGTCTCTGACGGACGTGCAAAAGGCTCTCTCCATCTTCCAGAGCCTGACGTCGCCCGTGGTGCAGGGCGCCAGCATCGCCGCCGGGTTCAAGTAAACAGGGGGCCTGGCGGCCCGTGATGCAGCGAAATCGTGGATTGGCGTTGCCGGATATCGGCAACGCAGCGACTGGGCGAAGCGAAACGTGAGTCATCTCAGGAGGCTGGAGGAGGAGGCGATCTTCCTGCTGAGGGAAACCGCTGCGCTGTTTCGGCGCCCTGTCATGCTCTATTCGATTGGCAAGGATTCGACGGCTCTCGCTCATCTGGCCGCCAAGGCGTTCTGGCCGGCGAAGCCACCGTTCCCGCTCCTCCACATAGACACGACGTGGAAATTCCGCGAGATGATCGGGTTTCGTGATCGCCTGGCGAATGCGCTGGGCTTTGATCTACGGGTGCATGTCAATCAAGAAGGGCTGGCGCGCGGGATCACGCCATTCACTGCCGACGCCAACGCCTATACGCGGATCATGAAGACCGACGCGCTTAAGCAAGCGTTGGAGCTTGGCGGCTTCGACGTCGCGATCGGCGGGGCACGGCGAGACGAAGAGAAGAGCCGCGCAAAGGAGCGCATGTTTTCCTTGCGCAGTCCCCAGCACGGTTGGGAGCCGCGCAGCCAGCGGCCGGAATTCTGGCGGCTGGCAAACCCGCATCTGCGCCCCGGGGAGACGATGCGCGTCTTTCCATTGTCGAACTGGAGCGAGCGCGACGTCTGGCGCTACACGCTTGCCGAGGGCATTCCGATCGTCCCGCTTTATCTGGCGAGGCATAGGCCGGTAGTGCTGCGTGGCGAAGCCCTGATCGTCGTCGATGACGAGCGCTTTCCGTTTCAATCTGGCGAGACGGCCGAATTGCGATCCGTCCGCTTCAGGTCGCTGGGTTGCTATCCCCTCTGCGGGGCGGTGGAGTCCGAGGCCGCGACGATTGCGGATGTCGTGGCTGAACTTGCAGCGACCAACACCTCGGAGCGGCACGGGCGGCTGATCGATGGTGCAGGCGCTGCATCGATGGAGGCTAAGAAGCGGGAGGGCTATTTTTGAATCCCATTTCTGCGTCCTATCAGGCGGTCTTCGGCCCGCCTGAAGCGGCAAGGCCCTGTGAACGTCCGCCGGCTTTGCGCATCCTGACATGCGGTGCGGTTGACGACGGCAAGTCGACCCTCATCGGGCGTCTGCTTTTTGAAGCTGGGGCGGTCCCCGAGGACCAACTGGTGGCGCTTGCCGCGGATTCGCGCCGCTACGGGACGAGCGACGGCGAGATCGACTATTCGCTTTTAACGGACGGGCTCGAGGCCGAGCGCGAGCGCAACATCACGATCGACGTCGCCTATCGCTACATGTCGACGGCGCGCCGCGATTTCATCATCGCCGATACGCCGGGCCACGAGCAATATACCGCCAACATGGCCACCGGGGCTTCGCAATGCGAGGTCGGGATCATTCTGGTCGATGCCATCCGCGGACTGCAGCAGCAGACTTTCCGGCATGCCGCCATCTGCAGCATTCTCGGCATCCGGCATGTGGTTCTCGCCGTGAACAAGATGGACGCTGTCGGGTTCTCGCAAGAGCATTTTCGTCGCATCTGCGAAACGTTCGCGCCAGTCGCCGCGCAGTTGAAACTACACGTCGTTCCGATCCCGATATCCGCTCGTCACGGCGACAACGTCGTCATCGCGAGCCGATCTTTGGATTGGTACGCCGGAGCCACGCTCCTGGAACATCTCGAACGCCTTGAGGTCGTTCAGACTGAGAGCAGCACCGGGTTGCGCCTGCCAATCCAGGGCGTCTGCCGCACGTCGGAGGGCGTGCGCCTCTATATGGGCACGATCGCAACGGGGACGCTGACACTGGGCGAGCGGGTCCGTGTCGCGGTCAGCGGGGCCGAAGCCGTCGTCGAACGACTGGTTGGCGTCAAAGGGCCGGTCGACCGGGCTGGTCCCGGGGCCGCTGTTGCAGTCACGCTGACCCCGGAAACCGATCTCGGACGCGGCGATTTGCTGCATACGGATGCCGACCTTCCCGCCTGCTCCAATCACTTTTCAGCGCAAGTGATCTGGTTCGGCGAGCGGCCGCTGTTTGCCGGCCGCGACTATGAACTGCGTCTTGGGACTTGTGTCAGCCCGGTCACCGTGACGGCGATCCGAGGCAAGCTCGACATCGTCAGCGGGCTGCGGGTGGCGGCAACCGAAATCACGCGCGATGACATCGCCATCTGCCACCTTGCGACGCCCGGAACGATCGCTTTCGATAGCTATGAGCGTTGCCGCGGCGCCGGCAGCTTTCTGCTGATCGACCGGGTGACCGGCGAGACAGTCGCCGCCGGGATGGTCCGGAACGCCCTTGATCGCGGAAGTAATGTGTTCGCCCAGAAATTGACGGTCGATCGGCGAGCACGCGAGGACATGCTTGACCAGAAGGGCGCGGTCCTCTGGTTTACGGGATTGTCCGGGGCGGGCAAATCGACCATAGCCGACGCTCTCGAGGGCAAGCTGCATGCCAGACGCAAGCTGACGATCCTGTTGGACGGCGACAATATTCGGCTCGGGTTGAATCGCGATCTGGGCTTCACGGAGGCGGATCGCGTCGAAAACCTGCGACGCGTCGCGGAAGTCGCCAGGCTGATGGTCGATGCGGGCCTGATCGTGTTGTGCAGCTTCATCTCGCCCTTTGCTGCCGACCGGGCGATGGTTCGCGAGCGGCTTGAAGGAACTCCCTTCCTCGAACTCTTTGTCGATGCTCCTCTCGAAATCTGTGAGAATCGCGACCCGAAGGGGCTCTATGCCAAGGCGCGGCGCGGCGAGATTCGCAACTTCACCGGAATAAGCTCAAGTTACGAGCGTCCTACCGCTCCCGACCTTCTTCTTGACAGCAGCCGGTACGAGGCCGACGACCTTGCCGACCGTGTCGTGCGCTTGTTGGTTGAACGGGGTATCGCAACCTAGCGGGCTGCGTGGTCGAGCCGGCTATTTGGTGGACGGTATTGATGGCGGTTGGAGTAGACAGGTTGATCAGGAACAAGAAGATGCCGCCTCCGGTCGTTCCGCCAATGTCGATGCCAATGCCGATCGTTCCCGGAAGCATCCTGTCCGTGGACGAGCTTCGAGGACCGGATCGCTATCATACTGAATGTCTCTGCCGTGCGGCGACGCAAACCGCCTATCTCGGCGAGCATATCGTCCTCTCGCGCATTTTGGGGCGATACAAGGCGTTTCTCGATACACGCGATCGAGGCTTTGCCGCGCATGTGATGCTAGACGGCTATTGGGAGATGTGGCTGACGCAATTCATCGCCCGTCTGGTCGAGCCTGGCATGCATGTCGCCGATGTGGGCGCGAATTTTGGCTATTATTCGCTGCTCATGAGCGATCTCGTCGGACCGACGGGGCGCTTGATGGCAGTCGAGCCGAATCCACCGGTGGTCGAGATGCTCCGGCGAACCCTTGAGCTCAACGGTTTTGCCGGCCGCAGCACCGTCGTGGCTGCCGCTGCCGGCTCGAACGAGGGAGAAGGGCGCCTTTTCGTGCCGGCGGGCGAGCCAAAGAACGCGATGCTCGTGAGCGCGGCCGCCGCGCCTGATGATGCCGCGCTGGTCGCGGTTCCCATCCGCAGCCTCGATGGGTTGCTCGGGGAGTTTCCGCGTGTCGATTTCCTCAAGATCGACGCCGAAGGAGCGGAGGAGGACATCGTCGTCGGGCTGGGTCAGACGATCGCGCGCTGGCGGCCGCGCATCGTGCTTGAGTTCAATCCCGGGCGTTGCCGTGATCCACAAGCCTTGCTCGCGTTGTTGCGCGGCCCCTATCCCGTGCTCCAGTGCCTCGGCTACGATGCGGCAGTTGTTCCGGCTTCGGACGAAAGCCTGCTCGATCCCACCAATCAGGAGGATCGCTTGCTTTATCTGGATGGGGACGCAGCGATGCAGGCGCATCCGTAACCCGGAGAAGCCGAGGCTCGAAGATTGGCTGGACTGTGACGCTCCTGATCGACTTTCTCTACCTTCTTAGTCTCGTGGCGGGTGCCGTCATTCTGGTGATGCTGCTGACGGGCCTCTTCTTCGAGATCATGAATGCCCGGCATCCCGAACGCCGCATTCAGAAGAACCGGGTCAACCGCCGCAAATGGAAGGAATTGCGGCGGGCTCCGATTTCGATCCTCACCTTGTCCGCTTGTTTTGCGTTCGGTCTCTTCGCACAGCGGCAGGGCTGGTCGCTTGTTCCGCTGGACCTCACATGGTGGTCGGGACCTTTGACGCTGCTGGTGTCGGTCATTCTTTATGACGCTTGGTTCTATTGGGTTCATCGGCTGCTACACAGCCGGGCCTTCTATCGCTTTCACGCTCTTCACCATAAGAGCGTGGCGCCAACGGTCTGGAGCAACCATCACGAGAGCTTCGGCGAGGCGCTCCTCAACCAGGCCTACTACGCGATCATCGTGTTCGTCCTGCCCATCCCGTGGCAGATGCTCGTGCTGCAGAAGATCTATGATCAGGTGAGCGGGATGCTGGGCCATGCCGGGTTCGAGCATTTCGCGTCTCCGGCTGGCCGCTCGCCGTGGCCGCTTGCCAGCACCGTGTTTCACGACCAGCATCACGGCACGTTCAGGTTCAATTACGGACACACCTTCTCATTCTGGGATCGCCTGATGGGAACGTTGCATCCGCGCTACGACGACACGCTGAAGAGCTTCGAGGGTTCGGAGCAAGGATCGGAGACCGCAGAGCCCGGCTCTTCGAAATCCCGCTGAGTTCGACTTCGCTTCAGGTCGCGTTGCGGAGCGCGGTGCTTTACCGCAAAGGCTCGGCCGAAGGCCGAGAGCTGGCAGAGGGGTTCTTCTGGTAGCGTTGCGCTATGTAGACGACCCCGCCCTCGCTCAGCTCCCGGTAGAGCACGGAACCCTGTGCGCCGGCGAATTCAGCGACAAAGCCGCGCATGAAGCGAATCTTGGCGATCCGCGTCCGCTTGCGCAGCTCCGCTGCGTCGAGAGCGGCGATCACGCCTTTCGACAGATCCGTTTCGCTGCGCAGAGTCATACCGGGTATTGCCAATTGCTGCCGTAGCTGGGGAAGGGCAGCCCTTCCGCGCATGTCGGCGAATGTGAACCAGCCGCCGGGCGTCAGCACACGCTCAACCTCCCGCGCAAACGCCGTGACATCACCGTAGCAATGGGAGGACTCGATATTGACCACGACGTCGATCGAGGCATCGGCGAAAGGCAGCTTCTCCGCATCGCCGACCTCGAAGGTCAGATTGGCGGTATCGCTATTCAGACGACGCGCCAGCCGCACGGTCGCGGGCGAGTAGTCGACCCCGGTGACCGAGGCAGGTGCGTGATAACGCGCGACATACCGGGCGCCTCCCCCGCGACCGGAGCCGATTTCGAGAACACGTACGCCGCCTAGCGGCAACCCGTCGACAGCTTGTGCGTAGAGCCCGATGAAAGGGCGGTCGGCTTCGTCGTCCTTGTCGATCGGAAAGGCGGGCCCCGACGGCAGGAAGCCGTAGTTCATGAACCGCCAGTCGTCGTCGCGCCACCGGCGCGACAGCACGTTGTAGAGCACGCGCCACAACAACTTGCGCGTTCTGGGAAAAGCGCCCCGATCGATGGCTTCAAGCAGGCCGGAGAAAGCAGGGCTCGCCATGGGCGCTGTGCCTCAGACGTTCGGTTGGGAGGCTGTGGCGCCGGGCGTCGGCGGGAGGTTCGCCGCCAGCCAGTCCCGTCCCTTACGCATCAACTCCTGATCGTCGCTGTTACGCGGATCAAAGCCCGGCAGATAGTAGCGCAGCACATTCGGCAGGCAGCGCCGCCAGTAGCCGGGATTGATCATCGTCACCCAGAAGAAGCGCAGCCAGAAGCGCAATCCGGTCTTGACCCCGTCCGTCTTCGCATAAATCGGGACATTGCGCAGGAAGAGGACGAGGAAGGGGAAGAGCGTCCCGTTCATTCCGAGGACGCGGACCATATAGCGCCGCCAGCCCGACATCCCCGGCGTTGCGGCCTTGAGCACGTCGAGTGCCACGGCCTTGTGCTCGAGTTCCTCGAGCGCGTGCCACATCCAAAGGCGCCGATAGGCCGGCGCGGCCTTGTCCATCAGTTCGGGATGGCGCAGCGTCAGTGTCGACAGCGTCGCGGTCATATGCTCGATCGCGCAGGTGATCGACAGCCGATGCAGCGGATTCTTGACGATCTCGAAGCCCTGGCGGATCGGCTTTTCCATCTTCTCGACATCGTAGCCGAGCTTCGTCATGGCCCGGTTGTATTCCTCGTGCTCGCGCGTGTGGTAGGCTTCCTGCACGGAATAGCCGTTGATCTCGGCGGCGAGTTCGCGATCCTGGAGCTTCGGGCCATAGTGCTTCAGCGAGCGAATGAAGAAACGCTCGCCCTCAGGCAGGAAGATCGACAGGCCGTCGATCAGCACCGTCTTGATAATGTCGTCTTCCAGCCAGTGCCGCTGGGCGTTCTCCAGAATTCCGAAGCGGATGTCGCGCGGAATGATGTCGTCCGCATTCCCCATGTGCTGGCCGCCGGCAGCGTTCGAAGCGTGTGCCATCAGCGCTCGCCCATCCCCAAGAATGCTTGTCTTGCCGCGTCGGTTTATCGGCAGAGGGTCTATTATCGCCAATGCCCCGCGCCGTCGAGATCGGCCTCAAAGAAAAGACAAGTACATCTTGAGCGGCCGAGGTTGGAAGGCTCAGGGCTGGTCACAATTTAGATTGGCTTCAAAGTCCCGAGATACTCCGCGAATTGCGCGATCGTCGGGTAATCTTGTGTCACACCAGGATAGAGCTCGACACCGTATTCTTGCTCCACTTCCAGGACGAAATGAACAGCGGCGGCGGAGTCGAGGCCCAGGCTCGCGAAGGTCGCCGAGGATTCAATCCCGGCCTCGTCGCGGTCGAGCATGGCCCCAAGACCGGCTTTGCAGAAGCGTTCGATGTCGGAAGCTGGTGGCATGGCGATCCGTCGCGTTGATCGTGGGTTCGGGCCCCGAATGCAGCTGCCGCCCGTAGCCGTCAAGCGGAGACGGTGCTGCGATCCTCAACCGGCTCCGGCAGGTTCCATGGCTCGAGTGTTCCTTCGAGCCAGCGACGCTTGGCCAAGCTGCGCTGAACCTTTCCGCTCGTCGTCTTCGGCAGCGAGCCGGTCCGTATCAGCACGATCTTGTGCAGGGCCACCTCGTGATTGTTCACCACGGCCGATTGAACCGCTGAAAACACCTCCGGCTCGGAGACGGTATGGCGCTGGCTGCGCTCGACTTCCTGGACGACGACGATGCGCTCGACGTTCTGTTCGTCCTTGACGGTGAAGGCCGCTCCGTGATCCCGCCGCAGGGAAGGGTGGCTGGCGGCAACCGTGGCCTCGATGTCCTGAGGGTAATGGTTGACGCCCCGGACGATCATGACGTCCTTGATACGGCCGACAACGTAGAGCTCGCCATCCTCGTCGAGATGCCCGAGGTCCCCGGTTCGCAACCAGTCGCCGGCTTGCTCGGGGGCCTCGTCTTCAGGCGTCTGAGGCTGCGCGTGAAATACGCGCTCGCTATCTTCGGCGCGCTGCCAATAGCCGCCCGCAACACTCGAAGCCTGGATCCAGATCTCGCCGATTTCGCCGGGCTGTAACGATCGTTGCGTGGCCGGGTCGACGATCAGGACGGATAAGCCGTCCATGGGGGAGCCGCAGCTGACGATCGGGCAGCTGTCTTCGGCATTTTCGGGGGACGCGATACGGGCGGTTTTGAGAGCCTTCGCGCTCACCTGACGTATGCGTGGAACGGCACCTCTCTTGGCGGCGGTTACCAGCAAGGTCGCCTCCGCGAGGCCATATGCCGGACGCATCGCTTCCGCGTTGAAGCCATAGGCGGCGAAGGTCGCGCCGAATCGTTCCAGCGTCGCGGCGCGCACCGGCTCGGCGCCGTTGAGAGCGACCTTCCAGCCGCTGAGGTCGACGCCTTCCATCTGCTCCGGCCGGAACCGGTCGACGCACAGATCGAAAGCGAAATTGGGAGCTGCTGCTACCTCGGCGCGATGGTCGTGGATCGCCCTGAGCCAGTTCAGCGGGCGGTGCATGAATCCCGATGGCGTCATGAGAACGCATGGCGCGCCGAGATAGATCGGCTGCAGCAAATTCATGATCAGACCGAGGTCGTGATAGAGCGGAATCCAGCTGACATGGGCCGAATCCGCATGGTTGCCCAGGCGCCTCTGCATCATCGCCAGATTGTCGAGCAGGTTGCGGTGGCTGACCATCACGCCCTTCGGCGACGAGGTGGAGCCTGAAGTATACTGCAGGAAGGCCAGGTTCGTCGGGTGAGGCCGTAGGGCGCTCATCGGCGCAGGCTCGGGAGCCAGCGCGACAAGCATGTGGCGAATGCCCCGTTCCGCCAGGCGCTGGCGCAGCAGCCCGCGCGGATCCGGATCGGACGCCGGGCTCAGCGCCAGACGCGGTGCGCAGTCCGCGATGATGGCCGCGCTGGCGTCGTGATTCGCGTTGCGACGCGGCGGCATCATCGGGACGGCAACGACACCGGCCATCAGGCAGGCGAAATAGGCGACGACGAATTCCAGGCAGGATGGGAAGATGAGCAAAGCGCGGTCGCCAGGCGTCGTTTCGGCTGCGAGTTGCTGTGCGAGATGCGATGCTTGGGCGCAGAGCTCGGCAAAGGTCAGTCTATTCCGATCGCCGGGGCGATCGGAATAGACAGTTACCGCGGCAATCTCAGGCCGTCTTGCGGCCTGATGCTGCAAGACCTCTGCCAAAGACGAGAAATGGCTCATTGAAAGCTATCTATAAAACGGGCGCGGGCATCGGTCCGAGAGGCAGGAGAAGGCGCCTCCAGTTTCTTCTGCCTCACGAGCGAGGTGAAAGCACTATCGCTATTCTATGGAGACGCGCCGCGGCCAGATCAACCGCGAAAACCTTGCTGCGCCGGCTGCGTGTTGACGCAAGGAATGCTAGAGCAGGGCAAGGCCGGCAGGCGGTGTTGGTTGCCGCATCGCGCTTTGGCAAATGAGGCACGAGGCCCGGCCATGATCCGGTGGAACCGAGAATGGATGCTTTAGCGCAGGTCAGGACAACGCAGGAGGTCGCGCCGGAAGCCCGCAACAGTGATTCGCGGCCGCTCCTGTCGCTGATGGAGGTCCGCGAACCGGCGAGGCGCTGGTCCGATGGTACCGTATCGGTTGTTCTTCTTATTCCGGCGCAGGCGTTCCTCTACGGTCCTTTCCTGCGTCTGGAGGCGGGGCGATATCGCATATCGTTTCAGTGTCGCGTGCGCCTGCCGCTACAGGGCGAGCATCCCGTCATGGGCCTCGAGGTCATCGCGCAGAATCGAATCCTGCGCGCATGGCGCGACTACACGGCGGCCGAGCTCCGCAGCGGCGAACTGAGCTTGGCCTTCGAAGTGCCGCGGGAGCTCAGCATAGAAAGCGGTGCCGATGCCCCTTTCGAGTTCCGCTTCACCCATTTCGGCAATGCGTTTTTGACGATGGCTTCGGTCACGCTGCATCGCGAAGCCTCCGCCGAGCCGCTGACTGATGCACCGGGGCGGCTCGAGCCGTGGCGGTTGCTCGGCCGGCTGCGGACGTTGCCCATTCCGGGAGCGGTGCGTCTCACCCCCCTTTCGATGACGCGCCTGAAACTGGGCCGCAGCTCTGCAATTCTGCGACTTCCGGCCGGGACCTATCGCGCCGATGTGGTCTGCGAGCTCAAGCGCATGCGGAGCGCGTCGGCGCCTGCGCTCGAAATCGCCGTCGAGACGCGGGATGGCATTGTCCTGGGGCGCGCTCAGTTCGATGGGCGCGAACTCGAAACCGGCCGGGTCTCGCTCGAATTCGCCATCGCGAAAGATCTGAGCCTCGATGTCGGGGTGCCGCGCACGATCGACATCCGGCTGCGTCACTTCCGTAATGCCGATGTCGTCCTCCGCTCGCTCGATCTGCGCCGGCTAACCGCGGAAATACCTCCATCAATTTTGCCGGCGCGGGGGAGGGCGGCGGCCGCCACGTCGGTCAAAAAGCAGATCGTGATCTTCGGGAATTGTCAGGGCAACCTGCTGGCCGAGGCACTTCGTTACCATTCAGGCTTCTCACGCCATTTTTCGGTCAAGCACCACTACATGGAGCTTCCGGTCAATCTGCACGAGCAGGGCAAACGCGATCTGGAGGAGTGCGACCTCCTTCTCATCCAGGATATCCGGGAATGGGATCAATATCCGCTGCGCGCCCATGTGCGGAGCGACCTGCCGACACTGCGTTACCCTTGCGTTCGCTTTGCCTCGCCCTGGCCGTTCGACGCGTTCAACGGGCCGGACGACAAGGTGGCTCGCAATCGGGACTTCCCGAATTTCGAGTTCACCTATTTCGACGGCTTGCTGGCGCGCCTGCGGCGGGAGGTCCCCGATCATGAGCAACGCTTCAAAGCGTATGAAACGCTCGAGGTCGATCGGCTCATCGACTTTAATCGCCTGCATCGCTTCGAGCAGGCCCGTCTCGAGGATATGGACCGGAAGTTCGAGGCCGGAATCGGCGCCTATATCCTCGAGAATTTCAGGAAAAGGCAAACCTTCTATACGACCGCTCATCCCAATGGCCGCATCATGAAGATGCTGGTCAGGCAGGTCGCGAAGGAACTCGGGCTTTCGCTCCATTTCTGGCTGCCCGGCTCGCTCGATTCCCTGAGTCGCCTGCAGGTCCCGATCCATCCGAAAGTCGCGGCGGCACTACAGATCGGATGGGCGGATGCCAGGCGGAAATACCTCGTTCGCGGCGAATGGGTGACCTGGGAAGATTATTTCCGGAAATACATCGCCTACTACGGCTGAGCGCGCGCTCCCTCCCGGGTGGCGGTCGACTCAGACGATACGCGGGCGGCGAACCCGCCTCTCCTCGTCGCGAACACTGCGTTCTTCGCGGGCGAGTTCGGCCGCATAGCTCGCGAGCAGGTGGACGAAGGCAGCGAAGAAGCCGGCTGCCATCAACAGCACGGTGATATCGCACCACGTCATGGTCAGACCGGCGAAGACGAATTCGGGCGCGCCGAAAAAGAAGATCGTCGTGTTCATCAGGATGATGAGCAAACGCATTTCGGTCGGCCCCCAGCCGACCAGAGAAATGTGAAACTCTCCGGAGACACAAGCCTTGACCAGCGAATAGATCGACAGCGCGTGGTAGCCAGCGAGCGCCAACAGAGCGATGTCCATCCGCACGTAGGGCGAGAGCCCCATTCCCAAGCAGATCAACAGGTTGCCGATGACATCGATCGTTTGATCGAGGAAGTATCCGTATTTCGGCCGCTCGATCTTCCTGAAACGCGCGAGATTGCCGTCGAGCGAATCGCCGAGCCAATGGAGCACCAAGCCCAAAGAGGCCAGCCATAAGAATCCGGCAGACCAAGCAGTAAGGACATAACCTACCAGCGTAAGAGCGGCGCCGAAGATGCCGAAAGCCGTCAGCGTATCCGGGGTCATTCGCGCCGGCACACGCCTGACGAGCCAAGCCAGCGCCTTCCGCTCGACAGCGCCGACAAGGCTGTTATTGATGCGTATCAAGGACGTTTGCTGGTTGAATGGAATGATGGAGCTAGCTATTGCCGAGTACGCTGCCGGTTTCAAGCATCGTCGGCGAATAAACCGTATTTCATCACAAGGTCGGATCGTGGCCCGCTCGGGGCGACATATTTTGAGACCGTAACGATCGGCAATCGAACTCAGCCAGCCCTGTAGGATTCCTCTGTGCCGATCGCCTATGACGCCACGCGACTCTTCTTGGGGCCGCTGTCCCTGACCCCGCGCGGCATCGACCGGGTCGATCTCGCCTATGCGCGCTATTTCTTCGAGCATGAGAAAGACGATTGTTGCGCCATCCTTCCCACGGCCTGGGGCACACGTGTTTTTCCGCGTGAGCGCGTCCTGCGCGGCCTGGCCCGATTGGAGGAATTGTGGGCCGAGAACAAGCTGCCGGCGGTCGACGGCGCCTGGACATCGCTCGCACCGACGATGCAGGCCGGGAAATCGTCGTGGTACCTTCCGTCAAGCGGGCCCTTGACCCAGACAGCCCGGATGACTTCCCTCATCAAGGCAACCGGCATCGGCTTCGGTGACGATGCGGCCAGAACGCTCAAGCAAAACACAGTGTACTTGAATGTCGGACAGGTCGGCCTTGCCGTACCGTTCTTGCTTCGCTGGCTAAATAAAAGGCCGGATATCCGACCGCTTTTCATGCTGCACGATGTCATCCCGCTTGAAACGCCGGAATACGTAGCGCCGAGCGCGGTCAAGGCTCATTCGACCATGGTCGATCAAACGGCGCGTTACGCTGCTGGCCTGATCGTCACGACCCGAGCTGCTCAGAAAGCGATCGCGGTGGAGTTGGAGCGCCGAGGTGTCAAGGCGCTGCCCACGCTCGCCCTGCCCTTGCCGGTTCCGTCGATCTTCCGTCACCCGCCTGACCCAGACCCGACGCTCGCCTCCATCCCGTATTTCGTGGTCTGCGGCGCGATAGAACTGCGAAAAAACCATCTGATGCTTCTGGAGGTCTGGAAGCGCTTGCATCGCCGTCTCGGGCCGAATACGCCCCACCTCGTGATCGCGGGAGCCAAGGGCTGGCAAGGCGACCTGATCCTCGATCGGCTGCGGCGCTCAGGTGATGTAAGCGCGCAGATTCATGTGCTCCACGGCCTGTCTACGCCAGCGCTCAAGCGCGTCATCAGCGGTGCGCGCGCATTGCTGATGCCGTCCTTCATCGAGGGATTTGGGCTGCCTGTTGTCGAAGCCGCGGCGGTCGGCACCCCCGTCATTGCCTCCGACATCCCCGCACATCGCGAAGTGGGGCATCCTGAAACGGTCTTCGTCGATCCGATCGATGGCCTGGGCTGGGAAGCTGCCGTTACGTCGCTCATATCGGCCGAGCCACGCCGCCTGGCTGCTTCTCCGGGCTATGCCAGTTTCACCTGGTCCGATTACTTCGCGGCGCTTTCACAGTTTGTCCATAAGATCGAGGCTGGCGGCGCAATCTGAAGTTTAGGTCGTATTGTAATTTGCGCGAGTGCCCCTTATCAGCAGGTCGGGTGTGGCGGCATGACTGTGCCGCAATATACCTGCGCTGATCGCACGGGATCGTCGAGATTGCTGAAGTCTATGTCGTTTCGAAAGCAGTCTACCGTCGCCGAAGCCGCCATCATCGGCGCATCGTGCATCCTGCCCGGCGCGAATTCGCTCGCATCATTCTGGGAACTGCTGCAGTCCGGCCGAAACGTCGTCGCGCCAAGGCCGCACGGCCGCTGGAACATCGAGCGGTTCCTTCGTCCGGGCGACCCCGCTCCTGGCTTCTCCTATACTTTCGCCGGAGGGTATCTAGACGATGCCTTTGGGTTCGATCCGGCGCCGTTCAATATTTCGCCGCGTGAGGCGCAGCAGATGGACCCGCAGCAGCGCCTGCTGCTGACCGCGACCTGGCGAGCCTGCGAGGATGCCGGATTGCCTCCGTCAGCGCTGGCAGGGCGCAATATCGGCGTCTATGTCGGCGCCTCGCTTGCCGATTATCAGAGTGTCGGCGCGTTCGATCCGGCCGTCATCGGCAGCCACTTCATGACGGGCAATGCCCTGTCAATTCTCGCCAACCGGCTATCCTACGTCTTTGACCTGAAGGGGCCGAGTTTCACTGCAGACGCGGCATGTTCGTCTTCGTTCGTGGCCCTGTCGCAAGCTGTCGCAGCTCTGCGGGCCGGGGAGATCGAGGTGGCGATCGTCGGCGGCGTGAACATGCTGCTTTCGCCGGTTCCCTTCATTGGCTTCTCGCAAGCCCGCATGCTTTCGCCGACCGGGCTGTGCCGGCCGTTCTCGGAAGCTGCGGACGGTTACGTGCGCTCCGAAGGGGCGGTGGTGCTGGTGCTGCAACGGGAGCCCGACGCGGTTGCCGCAGGGCGCAGGATCCGCAGCGTGGTCGTCACCGCCGGTACAAATGCGGACGGCCGGACCAATGGCATCTCGCTGCCCTCAACGGAATCTCAGCAGCATTTGATCGAGACGATCTACCGGTCGGCGGGGCTCGACCCTGATGCGCTCGCTTTTGTCGAGGCGCATGGAACGGGGACTAAGATCGGCGACCCCATCGAGGCTGCGGCTATCGGCCAAGCATTGGGGCAGCGCCGGGCGAGCCCTCTGCCGATCGGTTCGGTCAAATCCAATATCGGCCATCTCGAGGCTGCCTCGGGCCTCGCGAGCTTGTTGAAGGCGAGCCTCGCGCTGGAGCATCGCGTCGTTCCCCGCTCGCTGTTCGCGGAAGAGCGGAACACGGCCATCGCCTTCGATGACCTCAACCTCTCGCCTGTCACCCAACCGCTTGCGCTGCCATCCGATGGCCGGGAGCTCTTCGCCGGCATCTGCAACTACGGCTTCGGCGGGACGAACGGTCATGCAATCCTGCGCACGGCACGAACCAATGAGCCCGCCGAAACGCACAAACCGCCCTCACGTTCCGCCGAAGTGTTGCTGGTCTCAGCCAGCACTGCGGACGCGCTGAAGACTCGCTCTCAGCAAATCGCGGAGACGATTTCGGGCGGCCAAACGAGTGCCCATGTGGCGGGCGCGCTCGCATATCAGCGAGAGGTATTGCCGCATCGCATGGCCATCCCACTTGCTGGCGGGGCAATTGCCGCGGCGGATGTGGCCAATACCCTGCGCGCCTTCGGGCAGGGCTCCGATGTGCAGGCCCGTGCCTCGACAGCCGTGGTCCATGGCGCGGTCCGCGACTCCGTCTTCGTCTTCAGCGGGAACGGTGCGCAGTTCGGACAGATGGGCGTCGCTGCCTATCGTAGCAACGCGGCCTTTCAGCGCGAGATCGACGAGATCGACCGCCTCTACGCAGACATCGCCGGCTGGTCGATTGCCGACTGCCTGCGGGACGGTGTCTCGCCCGAGCTACTCGAGCAAACCTCGATCGCTCAGCCGCTGATTTTCGCCGTTCAGTCAGCCCTTGCTGCCGTTCTGGCCGAATACGGCATCCGTCCTGCCGGGGTCCTCGGCCACAGTGTCGGAGAGATCGCGGCTGCTGAGTGTTGCGGGCTGATCTCCCGGAACGACGCCCTGCAGGTCATGCACAAGCGCAGCCGGCACCAGGAGGCCGTGCGTGGCAAGGGCCGCATGCTGGTCCTGGCGAGCAACTCTTCGAATGTCGAGGACCTGTTGCGGCAATCCGGCGCGGATGAGGTCGATATCGCCGCCTACAACAGCGCCACTTCGACGACGGTATCCGGGCCTGCCGGTCAACTCGAGATGCTGGCGCGGGTGGCGCGCAAGAGCCGAGTCGCCTGCGTCCCGCTGCATGTGGACTATCCGTTCCATTCCCGCGCGCTCGATGTTGTCCGCGAGCCTCTCATGCGCGATCTCGGCGGAATCGTAGCCCAGCCGCCGCACACGCCCTTCTATTCGACCGTAACCGGCCGCGCGCTGGCGCGCGAGGAGCTGGACGAGCTCTATTGGTGGCACAATATCCGCCGCCCCGTCCGCTTCGGCGAAGCGGTCGAGACGGCACTGGCGGCGCATTCCGATGCGGCTTTCATCGAAATCTCGCCGCGAGCCATCCTCGTCGGCCCGATCTCCGATATTCTGAAGGCGGCCGAAATCCAGGGGCCCGTGTTGTCGACCCTGTCGACCAACGACGCGATGGATCGGGATCCGGTCTGCGCGGTGGTCGCTCGTCTTGCTGTCAATGGCATCGTTCACGAGCAGCGGGCCGTTTTCGGCGACGCTCCTGCCAAGATCGCAGCTCTACCGCCCTATCCCTTCCAGCCGGAGCAGTATCATTTCGAGGGAACGAACGAAGCGATCAGCGCTCATGGCCGCCTGATCGCAAGCGTGCCCTTGCACCCACTGCTCGGGGCGCGTCTCTCGGATGGCTCTCCGGAATGGCGCAATCTGCTCGATCCCGTCTTGTTGCCCTATCTCGACGACCATCGTGTCGACGGCGGCGTGGTCATGCCCGCGGCGGGATTGATCGAGCTCGCTCTTGCGGCCGGCCGCGAATTGTTCGGTGCCGTGCCGCTGGAGATCGTGGAATTCGACATCACCAAGGCGATGACTTTCGCCGATGATGAGACACGCGAGATTTCGACACGCTATTTCGAGCATACCGGCTCGATCGAGGTCTGGAGCAGGCGTCGTTTCGGCGGCGGGGACTGGATCCTGCACGCCCGTGGGACGCTGGAACCGCTGCGGCCTGCCGCAGCGGCGCAAGTGCCGGAGATCCCCGAGGTCGAGGACCCGATATTCAGCCAGGCCGCGGAGATCTATGCGGCCGCCGAACGCGCCGGCCTGGACTACGGCCCGGCCTTCCGGGTTGTGCTCTCGACGCTGCGGGACGAGACCGTCGGCGAAAGCTGCCTGTCGGTTCCCCAAGGCGGCACCGGCGCCTTCGACGATTCGCATGTGCTTCACCCGATCTCGCTGGACGGCAGCTTCCACGGGCTGTTCCTTGCGCGCCCGCAACGCGACGGCGAGCGCAAGGCGCATCTCCCGATCCGTTTTCGCCGCATCCGCGTCTGGAAGCCGGCGACGAAGATAACGCGTTCGGTGACGAAGCTGTCGCGGGAGACCGACCGCTTCAAGACGCTCTCGGTCATCCTGCTGGGTGAGGATGGAGTGCTTGTCGCGGCGATCGAGGCCGCCGTCCTGCGCTCGGTCCATCTGGTCAAACCCTTCATGATCGAGCGGACATTCCGGCAAGAGCATCTGTCGATCGCACCGGTGGTCTTGCCGGACGTCGTGGGCCATTTGCCGGATGCCGGCAGCGGCCAGCCCGGCGAAACCAAGCAGCTTTCGCTCCTGCTGAAGGCCTTCACCATTTCGCTGGCGCAGAGACTCTGCCGCGATCTGCTGTCGCCCGAACGAGGCGACAGCTTCGAGAGCGTCGTCGTCGACGGCACGGTTCCGCCGGTGGCCCAGCCGCTTTTGGGATTGGCCCGGGATGTGCTGGCAATGGCCGGCGGCTTGGACAGCGCGGAGGACGGCACGCGGCTGTCGGCGACTTTCGAGTTGCCCTCGCCGGAAGCCCTGCTCGGCACGCTGCTGCAGCGGGTTCCGGCGGCGAACCGCGAGCTGCGGCTGGCCGCCCTGGCGCTGAGCCATGCGGGGCCGTTCCTGCGCACGGGGGAGGTTGAGGCGCGTCCGGCCGGCTTCGCCCACGATCACTGGAGCCTGCTCGGGCTTTCCGCGGCAATGCGGAATCTGGTGGGCAGCACGCTCACCGCGTGGAGCGCGGCTGCAGGCAGGCCCTTGCGTTTGCTCGTTGCCGGGGATTGGAATAGCGGGCTTGCCGAGGCTCTGGCGGAGGCGGTCCAAGCTGGCCGCGCGCGGGTCACGATGGCCGTTGCCAACGCGGCGAGAGCCGACGAGCAGAGACATTGGCCTGGAGCCGGCAGCCTGTTCGACATGCTCATCCTTGATGGCGTCGAAAAGTCCGCTCCCTCTCGGTTCGATGCTTTCATCGGCTGCGACATGCCGCTTTCGCCGCTATGGGCGAGCAACGAAGCGGCGATACGCGGTGCGATGGATCTGCTTGTTGGCGAAGCACCGGTCCTTTTGGCGAGCCCCGTTGAAGATCCACATCTGTCCTTCCTTCTGGGCGCCTCCACGCCTTCCGTTTGGCAGGATCAGGCAAGTGCTGCGCATGGCGGGATGGAAGGGGCTCGGCGCCATTTGAAGGAGGTCCGCGCCACCGCCATAGAACAACACCAGAGCGCGGACGGCACGCTGGTTCTGCTCACGGCCCGGGCCGCCGCTCCCAGCAGGCCGCAGGTTGCGCCAGAACATTTCGCCGTCCTGGCCGCGCCGGGCGCAGGCGACAGCCACGATCGCTATGGCTTGGTGGCCGGGATCTTCGATTGCGATCGGATCGAGACGCTTTCCGCGTGGCTCGAGACGCTTCCGGGCGGCGAGCGAGCCACGATCATCGTCACGCCCGAGATTTCGGATGCTGCGCCAGGCCGCAGACTTTCTGCTCGCATCGAGATTTTGACCGAATTGTTGAAGCTGCTCGCTGCGGCGGAACGGCCACGCCGGATGGTGGTTCTGACCGAGAGCGGCCAAACGACCGATTCCGATCGCGTCGGCGAGGATGCCGGTGTCTGGGCCTTCATGCGTGTGGCCATCAACGAGTTCCCCGAGATCGACCTGCGTATTGTCGACCTCTCCGATTCCGCCCCGGCAGCCGGCCTCGCCGATATCCTGGCCTTCGACAATGCCGAGCGTGAGCTGCGGATGGCTTCCCATGGGATCGAGGTCGGCCGCATTCGCCGCGGCATCGGACTTGAGGCGCCGATCGGCCCCGACGAGCGTGCGGTGCTCCACTTTGCCGACGGCGTCGGCCTTGACGGTTTCGAGTGGCAGCGGAAACCGCGCCTTGTTCCGCAAGCAGGCGAGATCGAGGTCGAGGTCTCCGCTGCAGGTTTGAACTATCGCGATGTGATGGTCGGGCTCGGTCTCCTCGATGACGATCTGCTCGGTGCGGGACTGACGCGCGCGGCGCTTGGCTTCGAATGCGCGGGCAGGGTGAGCCGGGTTGGTCCGGGCGTGACGCGCTTGCGACCGGGCGATGCCGTGATGGGCTTTGCCACCGGCACCTTCGCTTCGCACATCGTCTGCCCCGACTGGCATTTCTTCCCCGTTCCGGACGGGCTTGATCTCGAAGCTGCCGCGACCATTCCCGTCGCTTTCTCGACGGCCTGGTATGCGCTGGTCGAACGCGGCCGGATCCGTGCCGGCGACGACGTCCTGGTCCACGGTGCGGCCGGCGGCGTCGGCCTTGCGGCGATCCAGATCGCGAAGCTCCATGGCGCGCGCGTCTTCGGCACCGCCAGCAGCCCGGCACGCCGTGCCATAGCGTCAGCGGCAGGGGCGGACGCAGTCTTCGACTCCCGTCAGGAGCGTTTCGCCGGCGAAATCCGCGAGCGGTTCGGCGCCGTCGATGTCGTGCTTAACTCGCTGGCGGGCTCCGCGATGCTCGCGAGCTTCCGCTTGCTGAAGCCGTTCGGGCGTTTCCTCGAACTGGGAAAGCGGGACTTCCTCGACAACACCCAGCTGGCCTTGAGGCCGTTCCTGCGCAACATCGCCTATAGCGGCATCGACCTCGACGAGTTGCTCGCGGCCGATCCGGAGCTGGTGCGCGGGATGATGGCGGAGCTGTCCGCGGCCTTCCAGAAGCAGGGGTTGCGGCCGCTGACCTATCGCAGCTTCGAAGCCTACGAGGTTGGCGCGGCGTTCCGCACGATGCAGGCCTCCGAGCATGTCGGCAAGATCGTGATCCGGCCGCCGCGCGTCGCACGGACCGACCTGGCCTCGATGAGCTACAAGGTCCGCCCTGGGCTCCATCTCGTCATCGGCGGCACGGCGGGACTCGGTTTCGCAACGGCGCAATGGCTTGCCCGCAAGGGCGCCTCACATGTCGCGTTGCTGTCCCGTCGCGGCGAGGTGGACAAGAACCTCGCGCCGCAGCTTGCCGAGATGCGGGCCGGCGGTACGCAGGTCATCGTCGAAGCGCTCGACGTTTGCGACGGGCCTGCCGTGGCGGCCGCCGTCGCGCAGCTGGCGCGTGAGCATGGACCCGTCCGGGGCGTGATCCATGCAGCGGTGCATCTCGACGACGGTTTGATCGCCAATCTGTCTGCGGAGCGCCTGGAGGCGGTTCTGCGGACCAAGGTCGACGGCATCATCAACCTGTCGAAGGCTACCCAGGATCAACCGCTCGATTTCTTCGTGGCGTATTCATCGGCGACGACGCTGATCGGCAGCCCGGGGCAGGGCGCCTATGTCGCTGCAAACGGCTTCCTCGAAGGGTTCATGCGCGGCCGGCGCCGCCAGGGGAAGCCGGGTCTCGCCATCGGTTGGGGCGCCATCTCCGATGTCGGCCTCATCGCCCGGGACAAGCAGCTCGGGCAGCGTCTGCGGCGGACGACCGGCGTGGTGCCGATGCGCTCCTTCGAGGCGCTAGCGCATCTCGGCCGGCTCCTGAGCCTCGGCAACGCTGCCGATCCCGTGCAGTTCTTCGCCGGAATCTCGCCCGGTGGCGGCGCCGACAAGCTGAACCTGCTCAAGAGCGCTGCCTTCATCGATCTCGGTCATCCCGGTGGCGAGGTGCGGGCGGTCCATGCCGAGGATTTGGGCTCGACCTTGCGTGGGAAGAGCCGCGAAGAGGCCATCGGGATCGTCACCGGTGTCCTGCGCCGCGAGGTGGCGGAAATCCTGCGCATGGCGGAGGGCAAGGTCGATCTGACCCGGCCGCTTGCGGATCTCGGTTTGGACTCGCTGATGGCGTTGGAGCTCCATATGGCGCTCGAAGAAGCTATCGGCGTTCAGATCGCGGTGGTAGGGGCCGGCGACCGCAGCCTCCTCGACATGGCCGGCACGATCGTCGATCAGCTCGATCAGGCCGAGGAGGACGTTGAACAAGCTCCCGCCGAGAAAATGCAGGCAACCATCATCAGGCTGGCCAACGTGCATTCGAAGATGGATCTCTCGCCCGAGCAAGCGAGCCAGGTCGAGGCGATGGTCCGCCGCGCCAGCCATGGTGGGGCCGAATGAACGACGAGAGCTCACCTCTCACGGATGGCGCGCTGGCTAGTCTCCTGGCGCGGATGGACGAGGCTCCGCGCGCCATACCGGCGCCGGCTGCGCTCGCCGCACGGCCGCAGACCCGCACCAGCATCGCCTTCGAGGATCATCCGCTGTACCAGCAGATGCAATTCCAGCGGAGCTTTGCCGAGTTCGCCAAGCTGCAAAACCCCTATTATCGCCTGCACGAGGTTCGCGCCGGGGCGACATCGGTGGTCGAGGGCAGGCCCGTCACCAACTTCGCCTCCTATGACTATCTCGGGCTGAACGGTCATCCCGAGATTACGGAGGCGGTTTCCAAGGCTGTCACGGAATACGGCAGTTCCGTGTCGGCCAGCCGAATTACCGCCGGCGAGCGCCGGGTACACCGTGATCTCGAGCAGGCGCTGGCCCGCAATTATGAGACGCAGGACTGCATCGCCTTCGTCTCCGGCCATGCAGGCGCGGTGTCATCGATCGCGACGCTGCTGGGACCGAAGGATCTCATCGTTCACGATGCCCTGATCCATAACTGCATCGTGGTCGGGGCTCAGCTGGCCGGCTGCGCTCGCAGGCTGTTTCCTCACAACGATCTCGATGCGCTGGAGGCCATGCTCGCGGCCGAGCGGCATCGTTTCGAGCGGGTTCTCATCGTCAGCGAGGGATTGTTCTCCATGGATGGCGACGGTCCCGATCTGGCGCGCCTGATCGAGATCAAGACGGATTTCTCGGCCTGGCTGATGATCGATGACGCTCATGGCCTCGGTGTCCTCGGGCAGACCGGGCGTGGCATCTTCGAGCATCAATCCGTCACGCCTGAGGGCGTCGACCTCTGGCTCGGCACTCTCTCGAAATCCCTGGTCAGTTGTGGCGGCTATGTCGCGGGCTGCGCCGCCGTCGTCGACCTTCTCAAGCACCAGGCGCCGGGCTTCGTCTACAGCGTGGGCATGCCCGCGACAAATGCGGTCGCAGCCACTGTCGCGCTCGATCTGATGGTGCGCGAGCCCGAGCGCGTCCTGCATCTGCAACGTCAGTCGCAACGCTTCCGGGACCGGGCCCACGCGGCCGGGCTCGATACGGGCGAAAGCTGGGGCTTCGGCGTCGTTCCGATCGTGATCGGGGAGACGGTCCCCACCGTCATGCTCGCCGAGCGGCTGCTGGAGCAAGGCGTCAACGCCTTCCCGATCGTGCCGCCTGGGGTTCCCGAGAAGGCGGCGCGGCTGCGCTTCTTCATCAACGCGACACATAGCGACGCCCAGATCGATAACGCCGTCGATTGTCTGGCCCGCGAGGTGAAGGCCTTGGGCGATGTCTCGCTGAACGAGATTTTGCGTCGATAGGACGTGGCCTCACGCCCTATCCGCCAATCATAGGAACCGCGAGGCTTGGTCCCGCGTCAGGCGAGACGCCGCTACGGCGGGTCATCGCGAACAGCATCAGGAAAGATGGATCCGGTGTCGAAGAATATCCTTCTGGAAGCCCATGCGATGACGCTGAAGCAGGGCACTGGCATCGCCACCTACGCACGCAACCTCGCCAGCACTGCAACGGGCCTCGGGCATGATGTCGAGCTGCTCGTCGGGATCGAGCGCAGCGTCAATCGACGCGAAGCGCTCCTGTCAGAAGTCGTTCTCAACGATGCGATCGATCCAAAGGCGATCGACCCCGTGAAGATGCTCGGCCGTGCGATCGACTGGACGATCGGGGCGCCGGCCGGCTTGCGGGCACAGCGCCTGCCAGCGCCGCGCATGGTGCTCGATCCCGGCTCGGGCAGGGCGGCGGAGCGGCGCCATCCGATGCATGGATCGGTCCGGCTCTGGGAGCGGTCCTTTCTCCATTTCAACCGGTTCGGCAGCCGGATGGAGGTTAAGCCGGAGGGGCGCCACGACCTGTTCCATGTGACGCGCCCAACGCCCGCCTTCGTCAAGGGCGCGGCCAACATCTACACGATCCACGATATCGTTCCGCTTCGACTTCCTTATGCCACGCTGGATAAGAAGAAGTATTTTTACAATATGATCAGGCATCTCGCCGAGAAAGCCGATCACATCGTGACAGTTTCGGAATTCACGCGCCGGGATGTCCAGGAATTTTTTGATATTCCCGACGAGCGGATCACCAACACCTGGCAATCCGTCTCCGTCAGCGAAGCTTCGATTTCGAGCTCGGACGAGGATGCTGCGCGTGATGTCGAAAATCGATATGGCCTCTCGTTCCGGGATTACTTTCTGTTCCTGGGCGCTGTCGAACCCAAGAAGAACATCTCGCGACTGGTCGAGGCCTACGCCGCCTCCGGGTCGACGCGGCCGCTCGTCCTGGTCGGCGGTCTCGGATGGCAATACGAGCAGGATCTCGAAACGTTGAAGGACGAGCGGCTGCTGAGCTGGCGCTTCGACGGTTCGCATATCAGGCCCGAGCGCCGGGTCCAGCGCTTGCCCTATGTGCCGCTGGCCTCTCTCATGTCCTTGATCCGGGGCGCGCGGGCGGTGCTGTTCCCCTCGCTTTACGAGGGCTTTGGTCTTCCAATCCTCGAGGCCATGCTGCTGGGGACGCCGACGATCACTTCGAATACGAGCTCCATGCCGGAGGTTGCCGGCGACGCGTCGATGCTGGTCAATCCCTACAAGATCGAGGAGATCCGGGATGCGATCAGGACGCTAGATGCCGACGATGATCTGCGCGCGGAACTCGTGAGCCGAGGGCGCAAGAGGGCCGAGTTCTTCTCGCCCGCGCTCTATGCCGAGCGGATGAAGGCGGTCTACGACCGCGTCCTCGGCTGACAGCGCTTGATAATGTTCTGCGCTTCGGATCTGTTCTCAGATGCCGAAGCGGCGTCTGAGATTGGTGATGTGCTGGGCGAGCTCGCCTGATGCCCGCAGCTTGAGCGATGATTGCTCCGAGGCAACGCTGCGGGCCTTGTCGGTGTCGAATGCATAGGAGGCGTAGAGCGTGGCATAGCGCTCAAGAAAGACTGCTTGATCGCTGGGGCTCATCTCCGCGTAGCGCAGCGCCTTGCCCTTGCTGAACTGGCCGATGACACCCTTGTCGCGGAATTTGGCAAGGACGTTCTTGACGTCGATGGCTGCACCGATCTGGTTCGAAATGGCGCGGATCACGGCAGCGCTGTCGTAGCAGATCTCGTTGTAGGTAAAGATCTTCACTGGCTCGACGACAGCCCACTCCCGAAAGCAACCGAGCTGGATGTCGAGCGAGTTCAGCGTGTCGGCGATAGTCACGAATTCCGAGAACGGCTTGTTTCGCCAGCGCCGCGAGCGCGCACCGTGATCGATCATCGAGAGCGCGATCTCGCGCGGATCCCTGATCGAAGCGCTCGCCAGGACTTTCCCCGCTGCCACGTGGTTTGCGACCTCGCCGCGAGGTGGCCCGTGCGTTTTGAGAACAATGTCGCCTCCGCCGACATGGCGCTCGATCTCGCCTAGAAGATCGTGATCGATGAAGTTGAAGTAGTTCTCGACCGAATCCGACTTCCGGAATGGCGCGCCCAGCCGGACGACCGGCCGTCCGGCAGCCCGGAAGACCTCCTCTGTCATCTGATAGAGGAAGGTGCTCGCCGATTTCGTGATGCCGTAGCAGATATAGATCATGGTCCGACCTGATCGGGAGCAAGTTGACGGTACGGTCGATGAGGCGAAATTGCTGGACTCATGGTTTCTCAGGACCAAGGCTGCGTTTGAGCAGTCGCTGTTGCTGCCAGACGAGCAGCGGTCTGTACAGGCTGTGAAACCAGGCCAGTAGCGCCATCGTTTTCGACGGCGCCAGCAGGAACACTCCCTTCTCAGCCTTCTCGATGATCCGCTCGGCCACACGCTCGGCGGTCATCACGCCGCCTTGCTCGGAGATCAGGCGGGTCACCGCGGGCCGCTTCAACCTCTCATTCGCCAGCTGCGGCGTTTCGGTGTCGGGCGGACATGCGACGCTGACGGCGATGCGGTCGGCTGCAAGTTCCAGGCGCAGGATTTCCGCGAGTGCCCTGACTGCGAACTTGCCTGGCGCATAGCCGCTATAACCGGCGATGCCAATGAAGGCCGCGCCAGACGACACCAGCGTGATCCGGCCGCCATTGCCGCGCATGAGCGGAACGGCGGCCTGGATCAGGTGAAGCGTTCCGAAATAGTTCGTTTCCATCTGCGCGCGATGAGCGGCGAGTTCGAGATCGCAAAACAGTCCCGGCTCGACGATCCCCGCGCATGTGATGAGCCAGTCGATGCGGCCATGGCGAGCCTCGATCTCAGAGATCGCGCTTTGCGAAGCCACAGCATTGGTCACGTCGACTGGCTGGAGATCAATCAGATTAGCCCACTTGGGGCCGAGCAGCGTCTTGGCATCAAGCAGTCGGTCCATGTCGCGTGCCAGCAGGATGACGCGGTAGCTGCGCTCCAGGAGGATGCGCGCGCAAGCCAGACCGATGCCGCTCGAGCCGCCGGAAATGACGGCAATCTTGGGCGGAGGCAGTGTTGGCACTGGATGTTCTCCGATCGAGCGATTGCGGGGGAGGGGCTCTACGCGACCGGCCCGATCGAGTCGTCCAGATAATACCATTGCTCGAGATGGCGCAGGATAATCGGCTCGATCCTGTCGTTGAGGAAGGCGACATCGGCGAGCGGGCTTTCGACACCCGGATCCATATGGAAAGGCCGCTCGAATTGCAGTCGAAACCGCGTCTCGCCGACCCGTTCGCAATAGGCCACGATGATCTGCGCGCTGGTGCGCCGCGCAAGCTTCGCCACAAAAGCCAGATTGCCTTTGAGGTGGGGCTGGCGGCCA
Organism: Allobosea sp. 10L422; assembly: GCF_056395345.1. Lineage (NCBI taxonomy): Bacteria > Pseudomonadati > Pseudomonadota > Alphaproteobacteria > Hyphomicrobiales > Alloboseaceae > Allobosea > Allobosea sp. 10L422. The sequence continues at coordinate 18,721 of NZ_JBFTJI010000007.1, read as the reverse complement.
AAGAGCGGCGCCATCATGGTTCCGTTGCGTTTCTCGTCCGGGAATACGGCAAGGACGCCATTGCCTTTCAGGATAGAGAGCGCGCGGAGCGCTCCATTTCGGTCTGGTGGGAGGACGTTGACATCGAACGCGCTGCGAGTCGCCTCGGCGATGTCGCGATGTGCGGCGTTGTCCGGAATTTCCGAGATCGACGCGATCGGAACACCGATAGTCTGCAATGCGGACGCCAGGACCTCCCAATTGCCGAGGTGCAGGCACAGCGCGATGGTCGGAATCTTTCCCACGTCAGCTCGGGCAATATCCGCACCGACGAGTTCCATTCGCTCGGCCGCGGCGAAACGATGGACGATGGAAAATTCCGCCATCAGCCGCCCGACATTCTCGACGAACCGCCATGCGAGCTTCTCGGCTTCCGCTTCAGGCATGGCCGGAAAATGGTGCCGGATGTTGGCGCGGGCCTTGCGCGCGACATCAGGGTCGATGAAGCGGATCTTGAGCCAGGCCAGCCGGGCGCCGAGGTTCGAGACAAACGAGATCGGCAGCCGCCGCAAGGCGTGATGCAGCACTCTCTCAAGGGCTTGCATAGCGGTCTCGTCCCGTCAGATCATGTGCTGCAGTGCGCGAGCGACCACGCGGGCGGGCAGACCACCCTTGGGACGCAGCGTCAAGCGGCAGACCGGCTCGACCTTGTAACCCTCCCGCGGCTGGACCTCAAAGCGCCGAGCCAGGATCGCCAGGCACAAGGTCGCCTCGTCTAGGCCGAAATTCATGCCCGGACAGATTCGCGGGCCGACCGCGAAGGGAATATAGGCAAAGGGATCGATCCGGGTGCCGGACAAGAAGCGCTCCGGCATGAAATGGTTCGGCTTATCCCAGAGATCCACAGAACGATGCAGCAGCCACGGCGCAATCATGACGAGAGCGGATTTCTCGACATCGATATGGCCGATGCGATCGGCCTCCAAGGCCTGCCTTGGCAGCAGGGGGACGGGAGGATAGAGGCGCAGCGTCTCCTGGATGACGGCGCGGCACCAAGGCAATTGCGACAGATCGGCCAAGGTAGGCGCTCGGGTGCCGCAAGCTGCGGCGATCTCGTCATGGACGCTGCGTCTCACCCAAGGCGCATTGGCTAGGAGATACCAAGCCCATGTCAGCGTCGTCGCCGTGGTTTCGTGCCCGGCCATGAAAATCGTCGCCGCCTCGTTGCGTAGCGCCGTGATATCCAGCGGTTCGCCCCCGCTTTTCTGATTGCGGCGGATCAGCAGGTCGACCATCGAACCGGCATCGCCTTCGCCGGCGAGATGGGCGTTGATGACGTTTTCGACGACGCCGTGAACCATCGCGATGGCCCGGCGCCGGCGCTTGCCGCCGAAGGGCGGCCAACCCTTGTCCGCCCCCAGGAAATAACCGAGATTGAAGGAGTCGGCATGGCGCTGATAGGCACTGAAGCCGTCGATGACCTGTTGGGCGGCTTCGCGCGCGATATTGTTGCCGAAGACCGCCCGCGAGATGATCGCGGCGGTCAGGCGCCCCATTTCCTCGGTGAGTTCGACTTCAGCATCGGCAGGCAGGGCGGCCCACTCGGCGGCGACCGCGAGCGCCGCGTCCTCGATGGTCTGCCCGAATTCCGGCAAACGGCGTTTGTGGACGATGTCGGCAACAAGGGGCCGGCGCTTCTTCCAGGTCTCGCCATCGCTGATGAAGAGACCGTCTCCCAGCAGAGCTTCGAGCGCGCGCCGCATCTGAGGGCTTTTTCGTTCGAAATTGTCGTGACGCGTCACGACGACATGCCGGATGTGCTCTGGGCTGTTCACGAAAACAATTTGCCGGCGCAGGATGCGAAAGCTGTCGATGCCGGAGCGGTAGTATTTGGCGGGCCAGATCTCGATGAGGTTCCGGCGTGCACCCAGGATGATCTGCAGGAGGTTAAGGTCTTGCGTAGGTGGCGCAGGGTAACTCGGAATGAAGCAATCACCTTCATGCCGCTTAACTATGGTTGGCGGTCGAAAGATCGAGCGCGACGTCATTTCCCACTACGCCTTCTTAGCATCTCGCACAGGATGCGGCACGGCACAAACGAGTTAGCAGCGTTTATCATGTTGCCTCGCGGCATATCGGGCAAAGTTCGGTTTGCCAAGCGAGCGCCTGAACTTCAGTGCGCAGTTGGCCTCAGTAACTTCGAAGGAAGTTTCCGACAGCCTGACGCGATGTCCCCACCGTACCCGTGGCGCCCCTCTGGGCCAGCCACTGGCCGGCGCGCCGATCCCAGAAGGGCGCTAGATTCTGCCTAGTAGACGCTGAGCCCTGAGATGGACTGATGTGGACTGGCGCTTGAGCGGGTCAAGAAGCTATCTGCTATAGCGTTGTCGCGACAGCTGCCGCGCTGGGCACCTCGCCGCGTTATGGCGACAGCACAGCGCCGGAGACCGTCGCTTCGTCTGCCAGAACGGGTTCCAAAACCGCCAGAAACGATTTCAATGCTCGATACAAAATAAGGCAACGTCAAAGACGCCCGCGCTGGTCGAAGGGGCCTGGGCGTCCCGGCGAGCGAGGGGGCGCCGGTGATGAAGGTGCGCCGTGGTGAGAACGTGACCCACGACGGTGGTTTCGGACCTAGCATCTGGTCTTGCTCCGCCGTCCGATCAGGGCTTGCGCTTGGCGGAGCGGGCCGAGGCTGTCAGCCTTGGAGCCTTCGCACTGTGGCGGCGCGCGGCCCCGCGCATCTTTATGATCGTCGAGAGATCCTCGCCCTCCTTGTGCTGGAAGTCCGGCACTGTGCCGACGACCGTCTGGACGTCGATTCCGAGACCTGCCGTCGCAAGCAGGTTCTCCAAGCTTGTAGGCGGCAGTAGGTTCGACAGGGCAAAGGCTTCCTCGAATATCTGGTTTTTGCATTCGGCGGAGATGTCCGATCCGGCGGCCAGACGCGTCAGGTCCAGCAAGGTCGGATGCATTTTCACTTCTTTTTCGTCGTGGCCCGTTGGGTACTGCATTCCCTCCAGGCCGAGCAGGTCTCCGAAGGATTTGATGATTGAGCCGCAGCTATCGAACTCGTCTTCGTAGCTCCGGAAGATGCATGAATCGGGGAAGATCCTCCGCCAGACATTTGCCCGAAACGCGAAGGCCGCCGAAACCAGGTTATCGAAGTTCAGCAAGAACTCGCGCAGGGCCCGGCGCTCGGCGCCGTGCTGAACCTCGTGGCGATAGCGCGACAGCAGGAACGGCATCGGGTTGCGGACATAACCGACGATGATAGGGGCGTAAGCGGCCAGAGTATCGCGCAAGCGCAATAGGGCGGCGAGGTCGAACTCGAGCCGGCAGAACTCCTCCGAGCTTAAAACGACTTTAATGTTGGGATCTAGGCTGGTTTCCAGATGCGGCTGGTAGTGCGCCAGCGTCTCATCGAGCGAGTACGTCTTATCCTGCCAAGGGTAGTGCGCCGTCTCGAAGATCCAAGACATTTCTGGATGTCCAAGCCAGCTGCTGAGACCGGCTGGGTAGATGGTACCGTTGGAAGCCAAGTTTTCTCGATTGTCTTGCAACCAATTCTGGATCGCTGTGGATCCGGTCTTGTGGTAGCCAATGTGAAGGATGAGAGGCATGTCGCTTATCTGTCTGATATCGGGGAATGAAAAATCAGAAACTCTCATACAAGCCACATATCCATGCTCTCAAGCCACAATCGCGCGGTGGATGTGCTTCAGCAAAGGGGAGAGCTCTTCTGGGAGAATGAGGCGCGTCTGCTGATCAAGCCCAGCGTTGGTCGATAAGGGGTTTGAGGCTGAGGCCATCCTGTTGGTCGAGGCGAGCGGTCGCACGCAGAAGGGAGATCGCGGGGGATCTGGGCATTAGAGCATGCTTCATTTATACGGCAGCGTAGCCGGCGTTTTTGAGATAATTTGCACATTCGTTTGGTGAGACGAGGTTGAGGAGGTCTCCGAGCTTTCGCCATGTTGCCTCGACCGTCCTGGCCTCTGCGTCGCGCATCCAGTGTTTTAGCTTGGCGAAGAGTTGCTCGATCGGATTGAGATCGGGACTGTAGGGCGGCAGGAAGAGCAAATGGGCGCCCGCTTGCCGGATCGCGCGACGGGCGGCCTGGCCCTTGTGGCTGCCGAGATTGTCGAGGACGACGATGTCGCCCTTGGCCAGCGTCGGGGCCAGAACCTTCTCGGCATAGAGGGCAAAGAGCTCCCGTTGATCGGGCCGTCGATGACGAGAGGCGCATCGACACGGTCGCATCTGAGCGCGCCGATGAAGGTCAGCGTCTTCCAGTGACCATGTGGCGTACGCGCCTGAAGGCGCTCTCCCTTCGGGCCCCAGCCGCGCAGCGGTGCCATGTTGGTCTTGATCCAGGTCTCGTCGATGAAGACGAGGCGGCGCGGATCGACGCAGGCCTGATGCGTCTTCCAACGCTCTCGCTTGCGGGCGATGTCAGGTCGGGTCTGTTCGGCCGGCAGCACGGTTTTTTTGAGGCTCAGCCCCTGCGCATGCAGGAGGAGCCAGACGCTGCGCCGGTCGCTTTTGATGCCGCGCGCCAGCAACTCCGCCGTCAGGCCTCGCGTCGTGAAAGGCCCCGAGCGACAGCGTTCGCGCAACCAATCCGCCGTCTCGCCCGACAGCCGCGGCTGCTTGTGCCCGCCGATCTTGCCGTGATCGAGCGAACCCGTCTGCGCCTTGAGCAACCAACGATCATCCCATAACGAATTGCCCTCGTGCGCTCTACGTCGTGCCGTCATCATTCGGGGGCTGCTGAACGGGCTGGTTCGATCGCAGCAGCCACTACTGGGCCATCGCGTATCAAGCGGAATTGCGCCGCGTTGGGATCAAGATATCGATGTCCGACAAGGGAAACTGCTTCGGGAACGGCATGGTCGAGGCCTTCTTCAAGATGCTGCAGGCCGAACTGGTCTGGCGCGTCGCCATCCAAAGTCGGGCCGAGGGTGCGGCCGCCATCGGCCGATATATCGACAGCATTTACAACCCCATCCGGCGCCATTCGGCGCTCAGCTTCAAAGTCCGCTTCGGTGTGAGAGTTGGGCCGCGAAGAACCGAAATCGCTCTCCAAAATCATGGTGCAAGTCCAGCCCGAGGTCGCGCTCCGCGAAGCACAGGCCGTTAGCATGCGGCCTCGTCAACCCAGATGCTCGGTCCGGAACCAGCGGTCGCGGGTCATGGCCTCGCCCCACCGCTCCTTCATAAGCCGCGCCGCTGCCTCGAAATGGGCATCCCGCACCGAATCTATTGGCGCGAGTGTCTGCGACTCGTGGTGGATTGCCTTGATCGTTGGTTCGACGACTACGCGTAGGCCCGCTTGCCACACCTTCAGGCAATAGTCGAGGTCGTTGAACCACAGCGGCAACCCCTCGTCGTCGAAGCCGCCCAGCCTGTCGAACAGATCTCGTCGCGTTGCGAGAAAGGCTCCGGTCACACCGGTCACCGAGCGACGGGCCATTGCGCGGCCGAAGGGGCCTTCGGCGTCGGAGGGGGCTCCGCGACCAAGGTGATCCGCATGCACTCCGAGGCCGACAGCAATGCCGGCATGCTGGATGGTACCATTTGGATAGAGCAATTTTGCCCCAACCACACCCACTTCGGTGCGTCCCAGCAGTGCGTCGAGCTTCGCATCCCAGCCGGGAGTCAGTAGATCAACGTCATTGTTCAGGAAGAGCAGCAGCGGAGCGGTTGTGACGGCTGTGCCGAGCCGGTTGAGGCGGGACCAGTTGAACGGTTCTTCGATGCGCGTCACCGTGAAGCGGTCCGAGGCGGTCCCGGCAGCCAACAGATCCTGCGTCTCCGCCTCGCGCGAGCCATTGTCGACCACGACGACCTTCACCCGCTCTCGCTGCGCAGCAGTCGCTTCTAACGCCGTCAAACAATTCGCCAGTAGCTCTGCCCGGTCACGCGTCGGGATCACGACTGCTATATCCCTAGTTGACCCGACGACGGTCGGTGAAACTCGCGCGGCGCTAACGGGCAGTGGCATGGCGATCCGATGCGGCCGGCTGGCGAGGAACTGCCGCAGAGGCCGGCCTGGCCCTTCGCCGGCGAGAGCGGGAAAGAGCTCTGCCAGAGTCTTTGCCCTCCTGCCGGAGGCTATGAGCGCTCTCTGGAAGGGCGCACGGCCGATAGCGGCGATCAGCCCGTGGCGTTTCCCCTGTTCGAGCAACTCGGCATCGAACTCGGCCTTCGCCTCCGGCCGGGAGTAGATTGGCCTTGCGCCACCTAGATGCACCACGTCCTCGTCGGGGAAGGCTGTGGCCTCTCCCTCGGCCAGTCCCGCGGCCATCCACGCCAGTGCCTCAGAAGCGAGAACCATCGGGATGTCGGACAGCACGACTCCGTCATGGGGGGGCATGGCGTCTACCAGAACAGCGAGCGCCCCGTCCCGGGAGCGGACCGAATCGATGAAGCGCACCGGATTTGCCGCGGCCATCCGGGCAAAGGCTAGACGCCCCTCTCCAGTCAGGTCGGGCATTGCCACGCTGAAATTCCGATGGCTTTGCCGCCGCATGCTGGCGAGCACCTCGAGAAGCTCGACCAGAGGACCGTCCCCCGCGATCACGACGGCGAGCCGAAAATCCGGCGCCGGCACGGGCGGCGGCGGCGCCGCGAATGTCCGCCGCCGCAGATCATGTTGCTCCGCCGGCAGGGTCACGAGGCTGCGAACGAGCGGCAACTCGGACTCAATCCGGCGCAGCGTATCTCTCATTTCTTCAGCGAGGTCCAAAAGATCGGTCAGGAGCCGTGGCCCGAGCAACTTTTGGCGGCCGGCCTCCCAGCCTGCCCCCAGCGAGGCGAGTTCGGCGATAACGGTCGCGTCGGCTGGCGACACTCGCAGGGCCTCGATGAAAGAACGTAGCGCATCGGGCCTTCGCCCAGCCAGATGCTGCGCCCGCCCGAGCTGGAGATGGGTGTCCGCCTCGCAGGGCCGCAGCGCGAGCGCCTGTCGATAGGCCGCCTCGGCTTCGTCGAAGCGGCCGGAATCCTTAAGCATGTTGCCGAGCTGAACCCACAAATCGGCCCGTTCTGGCGCCCGATCTAGGGCGGCGCGATAGGCTGCGGCGGCCTCGTCGAACCGACGCGCGTCCCGCAGCGCGTCGGCACGCGCAAGCGCCCGACCGAGGGGCACGCCACCCGTCACTGCGCGCGCTTTTGCTTCGTGGCCGCGGTGGAGGCCCCGGCACGCTTCTGCCGCCCGGTCCCGGACGGCGCCGTTGCGGAAGGCCCGGCAGGGGGCATCCGTCGTTCCGCCAATTCGCGCTGGCTGCAGCAGAAGCGTTCGACGGCCACGGAGCGCGAGCCGGTGGCGATGACGGGCTCGTCGACGTATGACAAGCGGATGCTGGCGTCGGCCGGCAGCGTGCCGTCGATCTGCGCCAGCACGCTGTTGGCTATAACGTCCATCTCCCAATCCATCGTGCGAGAGGCCGTGAAGCGCCGGGCCGCCACGCTCATCCGTTTGAAGGTGGGGGGATCTAGCACCGCGAGCAGCGCCTCCGCGATTGAGGCGGAATCCTGATAGGCGAGCATGATGGTATCGGGGATGTGATCCATCAGGTTGTTGTACCGATAGAGATCGACCGGCACGCAGCCCGCTGCCATCATCTCGTAAGGGATGCGCGATGGGTTCGAGCCGCTAATGCAGAGTCCCGCCATGCAACGGTTGTAGAGGTCGTTGAGCTCGCGGAGGTCGTGGACTAGACCGAGGTTCTCGACGGGAAAGTCGAGATGTAGAGGGGTGTTCGAACCATAAACGTAGATGGTCACGTCCGGCGCGGCCTGCTTGACCAGACGCAACGCATCTATGCCAAGAACAGGAGTCCGCCTCGGCTTATCCGGTTGGTAGAGGAAGCAGATCGCCCGCTCGCGCGGCTGCTGCCTTGATAGGGGGTGATAGACCGAGGTGTCGACTCCTAGGCCCGCCGGGCAGGCCTGGGCATGATAATTTAGATTGATGACGTGGGAGAGCCAGTTGCCAACTGTGTAGTGTTGGTGGCCCTGCGTATAGCTATTCTCGGCCACGACGTAGGCGTCGCTCATCGGGTTGAACAGCGCTTCCAAGTCCTGCACCAGATACGCCTTGTTGTAGGCGTTCACTCGGGAAATGAACTGTGACGAGTGAGCGACGGTGGCAAATGCCAGATCTGCCGAGATGTTATGATGCCAGCTAGTATGGATCAGCGCGCTGGTTCCGTCGAGATAGCGCTCGACCGCTTCGACGCCATCTCCGACGCCTTCTAAGAAGATCTCTGGGTTGAAGCCCAGCTTCGATAAGCGCCGTACCATGTTGTAGATCGTGCGGTGACCGCCGGAGGCCGTGAGCGGCGGGGGGGCGTAGACCAGCAGGCGCGAGCCTGTGATGCGCTGCAGGGCCGGACGTGCCAGGCCGAGAAACTCCAATGGCAAGGCGCAGCGCTGGCCAACCGGCGCTTCGGCCCACCAGCTCGCGACCGACCGGGCGTGGATTAGCGCCTGGGGCCAGCGCGACTCGCGCAGCACCGCATCCGCGAAGGCATGCAGTTCGCTGCCCCCGCGGCGGGAGAGTTCGTCCGCCATGTTGTCCCAGCGCTCACCCCCGTCAGTCGTGCCTGTGCCGAAGGTCTCGTTGTGCTCCAGGCGATTGAAGGCGGTCGCAACGGCGGCGGGTGGGCTCGCGGTCAGGGACACCACGAGCGCCCGCGCCAGTGGACGGAGGCTATCCGAAGTCAGGCCGTGCAGACGAATATAGTCGGCCAGCGCCGAGACCGTGGCCAAGACCCCCTCCTGCACAGCCGCGACCTCGTTCAGGATGACGTCTTCCTCGCCGGAGATGATCTGTCGGATCGCACGGATCTCGCCGCCGTCATGCTCATATCCCGAAACGGAGCCGCCAGGGCCGTTCAGCAGCATCTCCAGAGGCGCGACGTCCGCAACCTCCAACGGGTCGTTGGCGTCGAAGACCCAGCCGAATTTGCTGGTGTTGGGGAGCTGCGGGTTGAGGAATTGGAAAAGTCCCAAATAATGGCCGACGAAATGCGCCTCGGGCAGCACCCTGGCGATGTTGTCCTGGATCGTTCCGCGCCAACCGATGTCGACGATGTGCCTCAGCCCGGCTCCGACGCACCCTTGCTGACGAAGATACCCGACCAGCAATTCGCGCTGCACGGCGATCCGCTCGCGCGCATGTTCCAAGAAGCGCTCGCTCTGCAACAGGGCGAGGCAGGCACGGTCCTGCCACGGATAGGTGATGGCCTCGTCATAGACGACACCGTGCTCGCGACAGAGACGCTGCACCAGGCGCTCATCGAGATTGAGCGACAGCGCTAGCCCCCTTAGCGACTGCTTGCTGTAAAGTGTCCAGAGCCGCATGAGCTCCTTCGGTGTCGCATCCTCCAACGACGCAGCGAAGGTGGCACGGCGGCTTACCTCCAGCAGCTCGGAGGCTGGAGCGCGGCAGTTGAACGGGTCCGCCTCGCGCAGAGCGTCGAAGACCTTCTTTACAAAGATGCCTTCGCGCGTGAGGAAGAAGACCTTGTCGGCATTGTCCCTTATCGCGGCCTCGAGGACGCTGAGCGAATAGCCTACTACGAGCGGTGCGAGCCGTGCGCCGATTGCGTGCAACTCGCTTATGCCGCCCTGCTCGCGGGCCGTCTCCTCGCAGATACTGGCGAGCCGCCTATGATGGACGGACATGTCATTGCGCTGCCAGGCTTCGAAGCCGAGGTCGAACCAGGAGCGGCGTGCCGCTTCGCCTTCGGGCTGATAGAGAACGGTACGAATCCCCAGCCCCCGGGGAACCGCGTCATCGGCGTGCTGGTTGTCGCCAACATGTAACAGGGAGCCGGCGTCGACGCCGAACTCCTTTATGAGCTTGGCGAACATCCGTCCGCTTCGCTTCGTCTCGAACGAATCTGACGAGGTGAAGCCGGTCACAAACAGCCGGCTGAGTCCGTGTTCACGGAGCAAGGCCGCGATGAAATCTGCTGACATGTAGAAGTCGGAGGCGAAGACGGCAGGCTGCTTCAGGTCGGCAAGGGCGTCGCGCACCGGGCCGTCGACATGCGTGCTCCGCCGCTCAGCCTGGAATTCGTGCCTGATGACGCTCTCCTGCAGTTCCTGCTGCAGCGCGTCGGCAGTGCCACGCCTCAGCACCATGTCGAGCCAGCGCGGAACAGCTTCCTCGAAGCGGAACTCGAACTCGTCGTTCGGGGCGCTGGTGTTCTCGGACTTGACGCGCGCCGCAAAGAGCGCGGGGATGTTGCGAAAAGCCGGGCGCAGAAGGTCGTGCGCGCTCAACAAAAGGAAACGTGCCGACTGCACTTTGATTTCGTCTGGATGGCAGTCCCGGCGCAAGACGGTATCCCAGACATCGAAGGTCACTACCTCGGCGCCCCGATGATCCAGTCTCAACGGAGCCGGCAGGGCAAGCGGCAAACGCTCATCCTCTTTCAGCGCTGCCTCGAAGGAATCGAGACTTAGGCCCAAGAGCCACGTCTCGCCGTCGTTGACGGAGCGCGGATGCCTGTCGTGAAAGGCGCCGGAGCCCGCCGTGCGGAAGGGCGCGCCGGCCGGATCGCCGTCCGACTGGAGCGCGTGGCGAATATCCTTCACGACGATGCTGCGATAGGCATCAAGCCGCGAGCCGGTGAGCCCCTCCAGTTTCATGAACCGGTCAAGATCGAGATGGGGGTGGGGGCGATGGCCGAGCTCGGCACCGACCTCCAGAAAGTGCGAAAGTGGGTCTCGGTCGCTTGGCCGATAAGTCGACAGATACCAGGACGAGGAAAAGTAACGATTGGGGTTCAGACCAGACCGCGCGCCGATCTCGATGAAATGGGTCAGCGGGTTGACGCGCCCATGACCAAGCGCTGGATCCTGATGGAAGTAGTGGCGACTGTCGAACAGGGGATGCGGCGACAGCCCATGCGCCGCCCCGTCGCGCAGGAAATGCAGGAAGGGCAGCACGTTGGCTGGGACTGAGGCTAGCTTGCTGTACCAGGCGGGGTCGAACAATAGATTCGGGCTGACCGAATCCTTCCGGGCGGCCGCTATATAAACTTCAAGCGGAGAGTAGCCATTCGCCACGAGCTCGGGAAAGCTGCGCCGGAACCAGGGAACGTCGAAAAGCGGATGTGGGGAAACGTCGTCGGATTCGTGCGCCAGATAGTCGGCAATCGCCGCGATGTCGTGGGCGGATCCCAGCCCCCTCTTTTCGCGGTACCAGTTAGAATCAAACAAGCCGGACTCGAGGATAAGGTTTATCCGCCCATTTATGTCGGAAATATCAGGATTAGCTGGCCTCGCGGCAGAATTAAAGAGCCGTATCGCCTTTAAGTTCAGGAATGTCATGTTTAATCTGGGTCTCGGTCGCGATCTTTCATCCTACATAACGGTTGCAACGCATTGGTTACAAGGTTTATCTCGACGGGGGGCGTCTTAGGAGGGGGGCTCGACCGGAATGCACCAGCTCCCGTGCACCGATCCGGGTGGATGAACCGGACAATTATGGATGCGCCAGCGCTGCCTCTACGACAGTTGCGTGCAACTTGGGCCTCCCTGCGGGCTTTGCCCGTGCTCATCATTTCGACCGGAAGGTCCCCAAGGGTCTCGTCTGCCCATCTCTGCGGTGATTCAGTAGAAGGAAAGCCAAGAGCCAAGATGAGTCCTGTCGGGCCGCCGAAGAGCGCTTTCCGTATCGTCGGCGGGGGGCGGTCAGCTCCTGCGACCGATGAAGTTCGCCGTGCTGGCCTTCTTTGTGCTATCAGTCCCGCGCTCGTCGGCATGGGGTCTTGCCGTGGTTCCATGTGGCTGCGCGCAAGCTCCAAAGTCTTGGTCACGCGTGCGCATCGTGCCAGCGTATTTCGGGACGTCGCATCTGGCTGATTAGCCAGATGCGAGGCTGCTGCCTTCAATACGGCGTCGCCATACGGCGGGTGGGCCGCGTCTCAAGCTGGATCTGTCGCTGGTGGTGGCGCTTAAGAGAGCGATCTCTCACCGGCAAAGCGCCGGCTGATGTTCGTTTCCGGCATCGGTCCCGTCGGTGCTAGCGCACTCCCTGGTGCCGTGGTCAGCGGAAACCCGGTCAAGAAGACAAGTGATCTCGCCCCTTGGCTTGGCTTGGCTTGGCGCCACGAGAGTATCCAATCTCGACACCGAGGCTCCTATCTTGCAGCGAGCTTCCTCGATCGGCGCGCTGTTCTACGCTTGGTGCCGCGCAATGGCGATCCGCTTGTTTGTGAATTGGTTCCGCGACGCGGCACCATGCCATTTTGAGGGGCGGCGCGGTCCGAGAAAGATTGCTGGCGGCTTGCGCCATATTCCGGGCAAGGTGCTGTTTCCCCGTGGGGCATCCGAACTGCACGCATCCGCTGGATTTTCGGCAGATATGCGGGCGCTTCAATTTGCGCAGGTGATACAGATCGTGTCAAAATGAAGGTGCGAAGCTATGTTAGGTTGGCCTATGTTGGATGAGCGGTATTCTACTCGCGTTCTCGCCGAGCGCATTGATCCTGTAGCGGCTGAACGACAGCGGCAAGCATGCGTTGCGCACTGGGGGCAGGATTTCGCAAATAGCGCGGCGGGAAGGGAAGCTTCAGAGTTTGTTGTCTTCCGACGCCATGACAACACGGTACGATTCTTGATCCCGTGGATCGAACGGCACCAAATTTTGTCTGGACAGAACATTATTGATTTTGGCGGGGGGTGTGGCTCGTCGGCTCTCGCGTTCTCACATTATGCAGAGCACGTCGACACGTTCGAGATCGACACACGTCTTGAGCTGGCATCCAGGACAAGGATGGAGTTATTTGGTGCCCCCAATGTATCTTTCTATTTTCAGCCCGATCCTGGCGTTGTGTTCGAAAAAGCGCTTTCGACTGTTGGACCGAAATCGATTGTTGTTCTTGTAGCGGTAGTCGAGCATCTTCTTGATGGCGAGCGGATAGAGTACCTGCGGGAATTCTGGAGTCGCTTGCGTCCGGGTGGTTTGCTCGTTATCGCGGAGACGCCAAACCTATATTCTGTTTTTGACGATCATACGTTCCAGCGTCCTTATTCTCATCTTATTCCCGATCATTTTTTTAGACGATGGGTCGAAGATCAGCCGGCATCGCTTCGATTTAGGGAGGCCCTGCTTGCGGCATCTGATCATGGTGATCAAGCATTGTTCGATCTTCGCAGAAGACTGGGCCTCGGAGCTACGCCTGAATTATTCCAGCAAGCGTTCGGCCATGACTTGAACGAGCTGGTGATCGCTGATGGTTACGATCCGGAAATGGTCAGCTGGTTTCCTATCTCTCCTGATGACCAGCTGATGCTGTCGGCTTTTGATATGTACAGTGTGGGCTTGCCCGTTGGTTTTGCCAAAAACGTTCTAAGCTTCATCTTTCAGAAGCCGTTGAACGGCGATCATGCGGCCGAAGTTAAAGCCCAAAATGTGAGTCGACGTGAACGAGCGATTTCGAGGTTCAGCCTTGTCCGCGAACGGGATCGCTTCAGATCGGAGCTTGAGCGCTCTCGGTTGCAAACATCATAAACGGTCGAACCGGGAGAGCGGAGTAGGGGGCGTGGTCTGATTGATCGGGCGCCATCGATCCTAATATCGCGAAGCCGACGCGGTTTCGCATGTCAGTTGATCTCGTAATTCAGGGGATGCGCTCCCAACCTGCAGCACAAGTTTCTTCTTCCCGAGCCAAGTTGCCCTTCTGCTGAGCATTGATTCGGTTTGAAGTATGATGTCGAAAATAATCGAGGGTCTGATTTGATGCGTTGCGGCTGCTGTCACGGCACGGAAACGGTACCGCTATTGCGAGCGCCTGACCGGGACGATGAGTCGGTCCGGATATTCCACTGTCAAAAGTGCTGTGCTTTGACGCCGGAGTATCCAGACGACGAGCGAGACATGGTCGAACGTCAAACGGTCTTTCATGAAATGCACTGGCGCGGGGAGACCATAAGTCGATATCTGCAAGATCGAGACGCGATGACGCGCGTGCTCCAGTTTCATGATCATCACCTTCCGCAAAACCGCGATCAAGTCGTCTACGATCTAGGAGCGGGACGAGGAAATCTGCTGGCATCCCTCCTTGCAAACGGTCACAAGGCTATGGGCTGCGAGCCGTCGGTCGAGCTAGCCGCACGTGCGCGGGTTGTTTACGGATTGGCAGAACACGAACTCATCACTACGGACATTTTAGCGTTTTTAACCGAGCGCCCGGCTGATAGGGGTAAGGTAGCGGCTATATTTTTATGGCACGTGCTTGAGCATCTTTCGGATGCTGTCGAGGTTTTGAGGTTATGCGCCAACTTCTTATCTGACACTGGCGTCATCATTGCGCAGGGACCTCTCCTCGCGCCAGAATATGTCTACCGAGAGCACAATTTCCTCCACTCGGAATCGAATATTAAGTGGTTAGCGGATACTGCCGGCTTGAAAGTTTTGTTCTGTGAAGCACAAGATCCAAGCCGCTTCGTTTCATTCGTGCTCGGACACGCTCAACATCCCGCACCGGCCACAGCGGCGGTTTTCCTTTCCGACCCGCTAACGGCAGCGGGTTCGCTCTACTTCACACAGAGCCGGGCCTTGAGTAGGTTGGCCGCGCGAGCAGTCAGTTGAGAATGGCGCGGCCGCGCGTCGCTTGGCGTCGTTACCGGCTCGGGAGTGTCAGGATTTCCGTGTGCGGGCGGCGGGTTGAACATCAGGCCGCCATGGGCCTGGTGAAGCGCTCGCCGAAGATGACGGCGAACTGGGCCTTGGCCATAACCCACTCACGGGGGCCCATCTTCCACTCCTTCTCCGAGCGGTTCAAGACGAGGAAGAGCAGCTTCATCGCGGCCTCATCGGTCGGGAGGTGCCCTCTGGCCCGGACAGCGCGGCGCAGCTTCGCGTTCAGCGCCTCGATCGCGTTGGTGGTGTAGAGGATGCGCCGGACGTCCGCTGGGAAGGCGTAGAACGGTACGACCTCGCTCCAGGCACGGCGCCAGCTCTGGGCGATGGCAGGATAGCGGCGGCCCCAGAGCCCCTCCTCGAAGGCGCCGAGTGCCACCTCGCCGGCGGCGGCGTCGACGCATCCCTCCGAGGGCGGCCGTCTTGAGAATTGAGATTTTGCGGTGAGAATTCGTCTGTATGGACGTCTATACAGACACACCGATCAGTCGGCTTGAGATCGTTGAGAGGGGCGGTCGGCGGCGCTTCAGCAATGAAGTGAAGCTGCGGATCGTCGAGGAGAGTTATTCGGGTCGGCGTCTGGGCTCGGCGACGGCCCGCAAGTACGGAATCACACGCGCGCAGTTGAATGACTGGCGCGATGCCGCGCGGGCTGGGCGGTTCGGTCCGGTTTCGAGCGCAGGATTTGTTCCGGCAGTGATTGTGCCGGAGGTCGCGGCGACGAGCTGCGCGCTGATGGCAGAGGGCAGCGGTCGGATCGAGATCGAGACCGCGAACGGGCGGCGCCTGATCGTGGATCGCGATGTCGACGTCGAGGCTCTGCTGCGGATCGTGCAGGCCCTGGAGCGGCTTGCGTGATCCCGGTTCCGACGGGCGTGAGGGTCTGGCTGGCGACAGGCTACACGGATATGCGCCGCGGCTTCCCGGGCCTGTCGCTGCAGGTGCAGGAGGTACTTCGCCGGGATCCGCTGAGTGGGCATCTCTTCTGCTTCCGGGGGCGTCGAGGAGACCTTTTGAAGGTGATCTGGCATGACGGCCAGGGCGCCTGCCTGTTCACGAAAAGGCTGGAACGGGGCCGGTTCCTTTGGCCGTCTCCAGCGGACGGGGCGGTGACGATCTCGACGGCGCAGATGAGTTATCTTCTGTCCGGAATCGACTGGCGAAATCCGCAGGAAACCTGGCGCCCGACGCGGGTCGGCTAGCATTTACCTTTTGAAATCGCAGGCTAAATCTGATTCACTGGCTTCGTGATGGTGAAGCCGGACGATCTTCCTTCCGACCTCGCAAGTGCCCTGGTGGCGCTGCGGGCCGAACGCGAGGCGCGGCTGGAAGCCGAGGCGGTGGCCGCGAGCGCGCAGGCGAAACTCTCGGACACCGAGGCGCTGATCGCGCATCTCCAACTGATGATCGAGAAGCTGAAGCGCGAGAAATACGGCCAGCGTTCCGAACGCACGGCACGGCTGATCGAGCAGATGGAGCTTCAGCTCGACGAGCTCGTAACCGCGGCGAGCGAGGACGAGCTTGCCGCGTCTGTCGCGGCGGCGAAGAGCGGGAACGTACGCGCCTTCACGCGCAAGCGGCCGGTGCGCAAGCCCTGGCCGGAGGATATCGAGCGCGAGCGGATCGTCATCGATCCTCCCACGACGTGCACCAGTTGCGGCGGCTCGCGCCTGTCGAAGCTGGGCGAGGACGTCACCGAGACGCTGGAGGAGATCCCGCGCCGCTTCAAGTTGATCGAGACGGTGCGCGAGAAGTTCAGTTGCCGCGATTGCGGCAAGGTCAGCCAGCCGCCGGCACCGTTCCATGCCACGCCGCGCGGCTTCATCGGCCCGCAACTGCTGGCGACGATCCTCTTCGACAAGTTCGGCATGCACGCTCCCCTCAATCGCCAGAGCGCGCGCTTCAAGGCCGAGGGGATCGACCTGCCGCTGTCGACGCTGGCGGACCAGGTCGGTCATGGAACCTTCGCCCTGAAGCCAGTCTTCGACCTGATCGAGGCCCATGTGCTTGCGGCCGAGCGCCTTCATGGCGACGACACGACGGTCCCGATCCTGGCGAAGGGAAAATGTGCGACCGGACGGATCTGGACCTATGTGCGCGATGATGGCCCCTTCGCTGGACCTGCGCCACCGGCGGCGGTGTATTACGCTTCAGGCGACCGGCGCGGCGAGCACCCGCAGAAGCATCTGGCCAAGTTCACCGGCATCCTTCAGTGCGACCGTTATGGAGGCTTCGAGCCGCTGTTCGACCCGCAACGGAAGGACCAGCCGATCACACCGGCGTTCTGCTTCGCCCATGCCCGGCGCGGCTTCTTCGAACTGGCCGATATCGCGAAGAAGGCCCGCGACGGCGTGAAGGGCAAGCCGGTCTCCCCGATCGCCCTGGAAGCAGTGAAACGCCTCGACGCGCTGTTCGAGATCGAGCGTGCCATCAACGGCCATAGCGCCGAGGAGCGGCGGGACGTACGCCAGGAGAAGAGTAAGCCGCTTCTCGATGAGATGCAGGCCTGGCTGTTGCGCGAGCGCGAGACCCTCTCCCGCTCCGCCGAGGTCCTGAAGCCGATCAACTACATGCTCCGTCGCTGGGCCGACTTCGCCCGCTTCCTCGACGACGGTAGGATCTGCCTTTCCAACAATGCCGCGGAGAGAGCGCTGCGCGGCATCGCTCTCGGACGACGCAACTGGACCTTCGCCGGTTCGCAGCGCGGTGCCGATCGCGCCGCCGTCATGCTCACGCTCATCACCACGGCCCGCCTCAACGACGTCGACCCGAAGGCCTGGTTGGCCGACGTCCTGGCCCGCATCGCCGATCTGCCGGCCTCACGTCTGCACGAACTGCTGCCCTGGGAGTGGAAGCACCTGCGCCAGGCCGACACGATCGTCGATCAGCAAGCCGCCTGAACTTCAACCAACCTCATCATAGAGCCCGCTACGCTCGCGAGAAGGCTTCGATCACGCGGCCTTCCTCGTATGCGTACGCGTCGACGGCACGATAGATGCCCTTCAGCGCGGCGGCGACGGGCTTGCCGTCCTTGTACGAGACGAAGTCCAGGCTATGGCGCAGCAGATGGACGATGCAGGTCTGGACCATGGCCTCCGGGACCGCCCGGATCGCGTCGGGGAAGCCCTTCAGGCCGTCGATGACGGCGAGCAGGATGTCCTCGACGCCGCGGTTGCGCAGCTCGTTCATGACGCTGAGCTAAGAACTTCGCGCCTTCGTTCTGCTCCAGCCAGAGGCCGAGAATCTCCTTGGTGAACCGCGCCGGGTTTCCCGGAGGCTGTTTCGTTTGAGTCACGCCGCCATGGCTGGTTCGCGCATGGCGTAGTAGCGCTCCTCGGCCTCGGCCGGCGGGATGCTGCCGATGGGTTCCAGCAGCCGGCGATTGTTGAACCAGTCGACCCAGGTCAGCGTGGCGAACTCGACGGCCTCGAAGCTTCGCCAGGGTCCACGCCTATGGATGAGCTCCGCTTCGTAGAGGCCGTTGATCGTTTCGGCGAGAGCGTTGTCATAGCTGTCGCCGACACTGCCGACGGAGGGTTCGATGCCAGCCTCGGCAAGGCGCTCGGTGTATCGAATGCTGACATATGGAGAACCCCTGTCGGAATGATGCACGAGGCCGCCGCGGTGTGCGGGCCGTCGCTCGTGCAGAGCCTGCTCCAGCGCGTCGAGCACGAAGCTGGCGTGCGCGGTCCGCGATACGCGCCAGCCGACGATGCGGCGGGCGTAGGCGTCGATGACGAAAGCGACATAGACGAAGCCCGACCAGGTGCTGACGTAGGTGAAATCCGAGACCCACAGCCTGTTCGGTGCCGGTGCCCGGAAGACCCGGTTCACATGATCGAGCGGGCACGGCGCCGCCCTGTCACCCATCGTGGTGCGCATAGGCTTGCCGCGGATCACGCCTTGCAGGCCCGCACTGCGCATCAGGCGCGCCACGGTGCAGCGAGCAAGCTGATGCCCTTCGCGCTGCATCTGCCGCCAGACCTTACGCACGCCATAGACCTGGAAGTTCTCGTCAAAGACCCGCTGGATCTCCGGCAAGAAGGCGGCATCGCGCCTCGCCCATCGCGCCTCGCC
>NZ_JBFTJI010000006.1:0-340801 GCF_056395345.1 Allobosea sp. 10L422 | reverse complement strand
CAACGGATTGCCCTTGCGAGACCAGCACATCGACCTGACGCAGCTTTGCGACGATCTCTTCGGGCTTGTGGCGCTTCTTCGGCATATCGGTCCTCCTGTCTGCCAAAAGACATACTTCAGGGTGGACCAATTCAACGGGGGTGGATCACGCAGCCGTGCCGGACGACTGTCGAAGCTTTGCGACTGTCTCAGCGGCCTGCATATGGTTGAGCGCCGCGTGGTGTTCCTTTTCCCGCTTCTTCCGGGCCGGCATCACCTTGTCCAGTAGGCCCCGCCATAGGGCCGGGTTGCCCGCCTTACGCCATTCATGGGCGATGCCGTAGTCGATCACTGCCCTGATACGCATACGCAGCCGGTCGGCGGTTTCGGGCCGCTCATGCCAATGTGGAAGCAATGCCTCTTTCACGTCGCCCAACGCGATGTCAGCGATTGGCATGTCGTGCAACGGCTTCGCGTAGTGGCGGAGCGTCATTTCCCATTGCGCTTGGTGCTTGGGGTTGCGCCAGCCCTCGGCCTTGCTTTCGAGCAGCGCCTCCATGCAATCGGCGAACGTCTTCGGCTTCGTCGTCGGCTTGGGCGCAGGTTTCGGCCTGCGCGGGTCTTCTCCATTGACTAGGCGGTCGCGAATGGCCTGCGCCTTCTGCCGCGCCAGAGCCAAGCTAACGGGCGCCGTTCCCGATCCATAGCCACCGAGTCCGATCTCAACGCGCTTAGCGCCGCGCCGGAAAACGAACACCCAATTCTTCGATGGCGGGAGGTCGCCGCGCGGCTTCTGGATACGCAGATAAAGGCCGCCGCCATCGCCCAGCATGCCGGGGTTGACGTGACTCTTGCAGCGGCTTTCAGATAGCTTGTTGAGCGCCATTTCAACCTTCCGCCGAACCTAGGTCATCATAACCGTCATACTAACGTCAGTACGGCAAATAGGGCAAACGAGGCAAATATCAATGCCAGACATGCCAAAATCGGCCAATTTCAAGCAGGTTGGCGGTCATTCTCTTCCGCCAATTCACTGAGGCGGCATGATCGATAGCGCGGCCCCTGCCCTCGACCCGATCTTGCATTTCGAGTGCGCCGCCGATGCGGCCTGCCCGACCGAGGGTTCGCCGCGTGTCGACATCTAAAGGTCTTGGAACCGATTTCGACCGCTGGCTCGGAAAACTCTTCCGCAAGGGCCCGTTCACCGCGCTGATCGTGCTCGTGAAGATCACCGAGCCGAAGGTGGAGCCGCTGCGCTCGACCTTCGTCCATGTCGTCGGCGACGAGATCGACTGGGGCGATATCGTCCTGATGCTGCGCGGTGCCGGCGTGAGCTGGGACGGAGCGGCCTTCTTTCCGACGCGCGACGAGGGCGGCGGCCTCGTGCCCGATGACCTGGCCCGCAAGCGGCTGCGCGAGCTGGAAGACACACTGCGCGAAGACCGGTTGGTTCTCAACAAGGGCGCCTTCTTCGACGTCTGGGGGCGGAATCTGGAAATCAGGGAGGCCTGAGCAGCCTCCATCGCCATGCTCGGGCTTGATCCGAGCATCTCAGGCAGGAGAAGGCGCCCTCTTCGGGAAGAGATTCTCGGGTCTTCGCTATCCTCGGCCCGAGAATGACGGAGTCTCTCTTGTCAGGCCGCCACGACCCGCCCCGGTCCCGCCTCGACCGCGCCGATGATCCGCGCGGCCGGATAGCCCGCCGCCTTGATCCGCGTGAGGATGTCCTGCGCCCGCTCCGCCTTGCAGGAGACCAGAAGCCCGCCGGAGGTCTGCGGATCGGTCAGCAAATGGCGCCGCCAGTCCGGCAACCCGGCCGGCAACTCGGCGCCTTCGCCATAGCTTGCCCAGTTGCGGTGCGAGGCGCCGGTCACCCTGCCCTCCTGCGACAGCCGTTCTGCCTGCGAAAGGAACGGCAGATCGGCCAGTTTCAACCGCAGCGTGGCTCCGGAACCGCGCGCCATTTCCAGCCCGTGGCCGAGGATGCCGAAGCCGGTGACATCCGTGATGGCGTGGACATCGTCATCCTCCGCCAATTCGGCGCCGATGCGGTTGAGCAAGGTCACAGATGCGATCATCTCGTCATAGGCCGCCGGCGAGAGCTGTTCCTTCTTGAAGGCGGCCGAATAGATGCCGACGCCCAGCGCCTTGGTCAGGATCAGCGCATCGCCGGGCCTTGCCCCGCTGTTGCGGCGCAGATTCCGTGGATTCAGAAGCCCGATCACCGCCAGGCCGTAGATCGGCTCGGGCGCATCGATCGAGTGGCCGCCCGCGACGGGGATGCCGGCCTCGGCGCAGATCGAGGCGCCGCCCATCAAAATCTCGCGTGTCGTCTCGATCGGCAACTTGTCGAGCGGCATGCCGAGGATCGCCAGCGCCATGATCGGCTTGCCACCCATGGCGTAGACATCCGAGATCGCATTGGCCGCGGCGATGCGGCCGAAATCACGGGGGTCGTCGACCATCGGCATGAAGAAATCCGTGGTGGCGACCACACATGTATTCTCATCGACCTGCCACACGGCCGCATCGTCACCTGTCTCGGTGCCGACGAGAAGCTGCTTGTAAGGCCCCGCGGCCGGATGCTCGGCCAGGAGCCGCTGGAGCACCGAGGGCGCCAGCTTGCAGCCGCAGCCGCCGCCATGCGCCAGGCTGGTCAGCCGGGGGGCGGCAGGCTTCGCCGGCGTTTCAAGCTCGATCGTGTCATTCATCATCGGTCTCCGGGCGGCATGGCCGGGCGCCGACGCGGCCCCGGCCGGGGACGACGTCGTCAGGCGGTGATCTCGGCCGCCCTGATCGTGTATTTGAAGGTGTCGGGATCGAGGCAATCGAGCAGCGCCCCGGCCACCTCCGCCTGTGGATACATCAGGAAGCCGACCTTGTGCTTCGAACCCGGCAATTCGAGGTCATGCGCCATGTTGTAGCCGAGCCAGTTGCCCTCCCAGGCGCCGAACAGGGCCTCGCGCGCGGCGACGACCTTCGGATTATCGACGGCATTGTTGCCGGGCGGCTCCTCGAGCACGACCTTGCGGACGTCGGCGGGATCGGTCGCGACCCAACCATGGCCTTCGAGCCAGATTTCGGCGCGGCAGTGCTGGGCCTTGGTGATGACTTCCGAACCGGCGCCCAGGCTCTTGTAGCCGAATTGAGAAGGCGCGACGCGAATGCCGTAGATATCGCGCGCGGGGATGCCGACCGAGCGCACGAGCGCGACATAGAGCGCATTGAGATCGGCGCATTTGCCGCCGAGGTTGCCGCTGCGCAGCATCGAGGCGACGTCGCCGGTGCCGCAACCGCGGGTTTTCGCATCGCGGAAGGTATTCGCGACGACCCATTGGTAGATCGCGCGCGCCTTGTCGATATCGCTGGCGTTGCCGGCAGCGGCCTTCTCGGCGGTTTCCTTGACGATGCCGTCCGTCGGCATGAGCTCGGTCGCCTCCAGATAGAGCCTGCGCTCGGCCGCGCCCAGCGCCGGCGCCGTGCCCGCAGCGAAATCCTCGGCGCGGTCGCGCAAGGCGAAACGGCTGCGGACCTCGACGGCCGGGGCCGCCGCCCCCTCCTTGAAGACGACATGCAGCATCCGTGCGCCGTATTTCGGATCGCTGACGACCTCGGCGGAGGCCGCATTGGTCTGCCAGTCGTTGCGAGCCGGCTTGATCCAGTCGACCTCGGTGACGGAGGGCAGCGGAACCCAGGCCTGCGCCTTCCCCCGCCCAGCCAGATCGAGCCGCGTCACCACCTCGAAATCGCGCCATTTGCCGGGCTTGGGAGCGAAGGCGGGTGCCTGCGCGATGCCCGCGCGCGGCAGCACAAGTGCCGCCCCCGCGGCGGCACCGGTCCTGAGCATATCGCGACGGCTGATCATGGTGTGCTCCTTCCCTTGTCGTCGTTGGCGTCGGATGGGCTTGATTTGGCTCCGACCATGGCTTCGAGCGCGGCCAGCACCGGCGGGCTGATCCAGTCGAGCGGCTCGGCGGCGAGCGCGACGGGGCGCAGATCGCGATCGAGCACGAAACTCGTCGGCAGCCCCTCCACCCGCCAGCGTTTCATGGCCGCACGGTCGCGGTCGAGCAGGATCGGGAAACGCACCGGGCGCTGCCGAAAGAAATTGCGGACCCGCGCATCGACCTCGCCGACATCGACGGCAAGGATGCTCGCACCCGCGCCGAGCCGCGCCGCCAGCGCATCGAGCGAGGCCAACTCCTCGACGCAGGGCGCGCACCATGTCGCGAAGAAATGAACGATGACGGGGCGGCCGCGCAGATCGGCGAGATCGATCGCCGGGCCATCAAGACGGTCGAGTGCAAGCGCCGGCGACGCTTCGTCGGGCCATGGCAGCAAATCTCCCGCAAATGCCCGCGCCGCTGCGAGGCACAAGGGGAGACCGGCCAGCGCCAGGAGAAAGCGCCTCCGCGGTCGATCCGATCGATGAGCGCCCCGGCACGCGGGAGCTGCGACGGCAAGCACGCGCCATCCTTTCCCGCGCGGTTGCCAGCGTCAATAGCGCCTTTTGGTGGGTGGTGGGCCTCAGCCGCCGCGATTCATGCGGACACGCGCTGCGGCGCCGAAACCAAAAGTCAGCTGCATTGCACCATCCCCTTTCCCCTACCCCGAAGCAGGATCATCCGGCACGATGATGAAGCTCGAAGCTCCTGCTTGTCATCGGAAACGCCGCGAGCTGTGGCCTGGCGCTGTAGCTGGCGCTGGAGGGAAACGCCGTGATGGCGCTCCGCTGGTCATCGTGGTGGCCGCTCTGGTCCGGACGCTCGTGCGCATCGTCAATGGCAAGTATTTTCGCCCTGCGGAAACGCCGATCGCCCAGGATTCCGAGGATTGAGCCGGCTGGGACCCGAGCACATCTCCTCTCCGATCAAATTTGCCGCAAGCTGAAATGGCCGCCGTACAGAAGCAGGTAACCAAACGTCATGCTTGGCGCTGATCGGCGCTGCCTTCGGTGCTATTTTCGATCTGGCCGACAGAACAATCTCCTTCTGAGGGGGAACCATGGCTGAGAGGGTGAAGGAGCTGCTGGCGCGCGACATAGAGACCCTGCGCGCCGATGTGCTCAAGGCTGGCGTCCTCAATGCGAAGGCGTTGCAGGAGAGTGCCGAAAACCATGTGGCGCACCTCTATGAGGTTCTCCGCGAATCCCAGGCTCTGCAGGATGCGTCGTTCCTCGTGGTGAACCGTGTCATTGCCTTCGCCCGGCTCCTCTACGGCCAGGCGGCGATCCTCGAATCGGAGCAGGCGCGACGCGAAGCACTGATGGCGGTGGATCGCCTGGCGACGGTGATCGACCGCGCCGCGTGGCGGGAAGAAGCCCAGATGCCGGCCTGAGGCCGGCACCATTCCCGCCATTTCCCAGCTCGCGGGGCCAGATTTCTCCACACTTGCACAGGGACTGTAGAAAGCCGGCTGAAGTGACTGGACAGGCCTGACGACAGCCTCTATATCGCCCCCACCAACACGGACGGCGCGTCGCGCCCCGGGGCGCCCAGGTAGCTCAGTTGGTAGAGCATGCGACTGAAAATCGCAGTGTCGGTGGTTCGATTCCGCCCCTGGGCACCATTCGTTTTTCCAAAAGGTTTGAAAGACTGTTTTTGGGCGGCGCCAGCTTGCGGCAAGCAGTCGCTGCCCGGCCACGCGCGAGAGCCTTGGGATTCTCAGAACAGGAAGTGCCAGGCGCCGTAGCCGATCAGTCCGATCCAGGTGGTCATCGTCAGCGCGATGGCAGCCAGATAGAGCGAACCAATCAGACGATCCATGTCGACCTCGCCAGCTTGAGAACGACCGACCGCCACGCCGAACAATCAAACCAAAGATCTGGCGCGGCATCAGACTGGTCGGGCTTTGACGCTACCTAGCGTGCGAGAACGACATCTTCCTCCTTCAATCGGATGATTGCGTCAGAACGCCGCGCCCCGGCCGGCCGGCGCTGCAAGACTTCGATGTGTTGGAGAGGGAGCGATGCCGCCTCCCAACGGCGCGCTCCCTCTCCGCAGGCGCCGGCGCCGGACTCGCCTGCGAGGGCCATGTCTGGCTGGCCCATTCCGAAGACGAGTGGCTATGCTCTTAAATGGGAGGAACCCGCCCGGCGGTTACGGCCGGATTAAATCGGCGTCAGGCGCCAAAGCTAATGCGCTACCACCATCGGCACGACGACGGCAGCAAAGATGACGGCGACAATGGCCGTTCTCATCCAAACAGCGAGGAAACGACTGTTGAACAGCACCTGGGCCTCCCTGCATTTCTCGTTCGTCGACCGAAGACGAACACAGGCGGGACGCCGCGGCAATCGACCATTCGATGTCGAATCGCGACCCCGATCGCGTTGGGAAGGCCCGCCCCGAAACGCTGCGGGCATCGCCAGCGGACGGGGCCGCGAGGCGTCGCAGGCAGCCTCAGCCCAGGCGCCGGTCGCGCATATCCTCGATGCGCTCGACGATGCCGCGATGCTCCGCTAGCAGTTCCTGGAGCGGACCGATGGGCCTGAAGGCCGCCAGATCCTGCTGCTCCTCGCCTTGCGCACACCATGCCGCGATGGCGGCATCGGCAGCGGCCAAGGCCTCTTCCGTGAGGTTGAGGTCAGACGCTATCCCGGTCTCTTCCCCCAGGCGAATGGCGATCTGCCGGCGAAGCCGCTGCTCGCAGGCGATGACCGCGTCGAGCTCGTCGGTATAGGCCATGATATCGCCGTTCAGTGCACAGTCGCGAGATCGTCCTCGTCGGGGTCGATCAGCTTCGCCAGGCCGAGTTGCTCGACGCCGTCGGTGAATTCCGCGAAGGCCTCGGCGTCCGTCGCGAAGCTGTCCTGCCAGACCGTCGAGCCGCCCTCCTCGTCGATGAGCTCGAGCGTCCAGCCCTCTGTCCCGTCGACCCGGTAGATCTCGACCTGGACGGTGACGCCGTCTTCGGTGAAGCGCTGTGACAATGGCGAGCGGATGATGTCGGGAAAATCGGTCATTCCACAGCCTAGCAGGTCCCAGTCCGGCTTGCAGCATGCGATCAGGCAGCGGTCGCAACCCGCCTATTCCCGCCGCGCCGAGTTCTGGTCGCAAAAAGGCCGACCGGATCTCGTGCCGGTGGCCGCGAGAAACATCGCCGCATCATCCGCCGCCGCGGTTCTCACGCCCGGAGCGAGGCCGTCCGGACGGGCCAGCGCCTCAATTCTCGCGATCAGGCTGGGGCGGAGCCTCTTCAGCCTCCTCGATCGGTTCGCCGGGAATCACATAGCTTCCCTTCAGCCAGCGGCCGAGGTCGATATCGGCGCAGCGCGCCGAGCAAAACGGTTTGAAGCGCGCCACCGCGGGCTTGCCGCAGATCGAGCAGGGCTTCGCAGCCGGCGCCGGCTTGTCGGTTTCAGTCATATTTGAGCGTGATGCCTCCATCCACGGCCAGTTCGACCCCGGTGCCATAGATCGCCATGCGTCCTATCGGATGCAACGGCGGCGATCCACCCGTCTGTGATGGCACCGGCCGGCCCCACTTTTCAGTCGAAAGCAGCGCACTCATCGTGCCGGGACCCGACGTCGTGTGCGGGCAACCCCCTCAGGCGGCGTTCATCCAGCCGAAGCGGATCGGGAAGCCTTCTCCGCCCAGCAGATTGACTGTCTCATAGAGCGGAAGGCCGACGACGCCGGTATAGGAGCCCACCAGCTTGATGACGAAGGAGCCGGCTATGCCCTGAACGGCATAGCCGCCCGCCTTGCCGCGCCATTCTCCGGAGGCGAGGTAGTGCTCGATGTCCTCAGTCGAGAGCCGCTTGAAGCGCAGCCGGGTCTCGACGATGCGGTCCCGAATCGTTCCCGAGGGTGTTACGAGTGCAACGCCCGTATAGACACGATGCGCGCGCCCGGAGAGCAGGCGCAGGCAGGCCGCCGCCTCGTCCACGATCTCGGCCTTGGGCAGGATGCGCCGGCCGACAGCGACCACCGTATCGGCCGCGACGATGTAGCAGCCCTCCAGATCCGCGCGCGCCTTCGCCCCTTCTCGCGCAGCCTCCGCCTTTTCGCGCGCCAGCCGCCGGGCGAGATCGCGCGGGCGCTCACCCTTGTGCGGCGTTTCGTCGAGATCGGCCGGCAACAGCGCATCGGGCTTCAGCCCGGCCTGCTCGAGCAATGCGAGGCGGCGCGGGGAAGCCGAGGCGAGCACCAGCATCGGGCGCCAGCCGGGATGTTTGGGGGAGGAGAAAAAACTCAAAAGACAGCCCGACACTTTTCCGTCACCGGAGACGCCCGGCGCGTGACCAGCCTTAATGTATTTCGGCGCAGCGATAAATCCGCAACCGCGGCGCGAACCGTCTGTGTCAACGGTCGTTGGAGCCCGCTGCCCCGCGCTTCCTGCATAAAGCAGGGCGGGAGAACTGGTATACTACTGGTTGCCAAGTCGAGCCAGCAACGGCAGGATCGATTCCCCTCGGCATGACGCCGCATCGTTTTGGGAGTTTGTCCATGCCGAGCACGCGCAAGTCATCGCGCTCCGCCATCGCGACGGGAGCAGATGCACAAGTGCTTGCCGCGCGCGTGCTGACCATGCAGGCCGAAGCCGGCCTCACCATCGCGATGCGGATGCCGATCCTGATGAAGGGCGCCTTCGGCGACAGCCACGGCCAGCGCGAAGCGACCAAGGCCGTGATGGAGAAGGTTTCCGCGGTGGTTGAGAGCAGCGTGGCCGCGACGCAGGCAGCCACGGCGTTCTGGTGGGGACTGGCGCTGCATCTGCCAGGCCAATTCGACTTCGCGGCAGCGGCGGTCCGCGTCGCCGACAGCACGCTGGAGCCCTTTGCGCGGCGCACCCGGGCCAACGCCGCCCGGCTCAGTGGCGGCCGGCGCTAAAAGCGCGCGCCTGGAGACCGTTTTACCGATCGGCTTGCACCGCGAACCGATCGGCGAATCCGTCTCTGGCTTACATCTCAGACTGGTTCTTGCGGAGCGTCACTGCCCACGGCGGCAGCGGGTGACGACAAGCCATGCTCGCGCTCGAGCTTGCGGTAGCGCGCCACGCTCACCGGGATGAGCGCGAGATAGGCCAGAACCACGACGGTCAGCACCTCGAAAGTGTAGGCGAAGAGCAGCCCTGCCACGATCACGACAGCGACAAAGATCGG
This sequence comes from Allobosea sp. 10L422, assembly GCF_056395345.1. Taxonomy (NCBI): domain Bacteria; kingdom Pseudomonadati; phylum Pseudomonadota; class Alphaproteobacteria; order Hyphomicrobiales; family Alloboseaceae; genus Allobosea; species Allobosea sp. 10L422. Next base: position 331,716 of record NZ_JBFTJI010000006.1, on the reverse strand, counting down.
CAGCACCTGGGTTCGCGGGATGCGCGTTCCCAGCGTCTTGCCGGCATAGCAGGGGATGCGCGAGATCGTCAGGAAGGCGATGAACAGGATGTAGATGCCGACGAAGATCGCGCCATATTCCTGCACGGGAACGCCGATGATGTGCAGATAGACCGGCAGCATGGCCGTGATCGCCCCAGCCGGCGCCGGCATGCCGACGAAGAACTCCTTCTGCCAGTCCGGCCGGTCCGGATCGTCGATCATGACGTTGAAGCGCGCGAGGCGCAGCGCCATGGCGCAGGCCAGCGTCAGCACGATGATCCAGCCGAAGGAMYKSAGRTCGTGCAGGACGAARATCCASAGCACATAGCCSGTKGCGACGCCGAAATTGACGAAATCCGARAGCGARTCGAGCTCGGCKCCGAAGCGSGACGTGCCCTTSAGCAKGCGCGCCAGACGGCCATCAACGCCATCCAGCCCCGCAGCGATCAGAATGCAGATCGTCGCCGTTTCAAGCTTGCCCTCGACGACGAGGCGCATCGCCGTCAGGCCGAGGCAAAGAGCCAGCAGCGTAATGACATTGGGCGCCAGCAGCCGGAAGGGGATCGGCTTGAAGCGAGCGCGCTTTGATTCGGCGCGCTCGGGCTCGAAAGGAGGAAACAGGTCGCTCATGCCTGCCGAAATACGCGGTTTCTCAAATCCGCGCTAGCAGCGGAGGACGTGGCGAGGCACGTCGTCCCCACCCTACCCTCTCAGAGGTCGCGGAAGCTACGCGCGACCGGCTCGTTACCGCTCATATCGGCCAGCACGGTCTCGCCGGCGATCGCGGTCTGCCCGACGCCGACCAGCGGCACGACATGCGTCGGCAGATAGACGTCGACGCGCGAGCCGAAGCGGATGAGGCCGAAACGCTCGCCCGTCGCGAGCGTATCGCCCTGCTTGACGAAGGGAACGATGCGGCGCGCCACCAGGCCCGCGATCTGGACGACGCCGACGATGCCGGAGGCGGTCTCGATCGCCAGCGCGTTGCGCTCGTTGTCGTCGCTGGCCTTGTCGAGTTCGGCATTGAGGAAGAGGCCCGGCGTATAGGCGATCTTGGCGATGCGGCCCGGCACCGGCGTGCGGTTCACGTGGCAATCGAAGACGTTCATGAAGATCGAGATGCGCGTCATCGGCTCGGCCGGCAGCTCGAGCTCCGGCGGCGGCAGGGACTGGGCGATTTGGCTGATGCGGCCGTCGGCGGGCGAGATCACCAGCCCTTCTCGCTGCGGCGTGACGCGGACGGGATCGCGGAAGAAGTAGCAGATCCAGACCGTGATGATCGCGCCGACCCAGCCAAAGGGCGACCAGAGATTGGCGAGGATGATCGTGGCCACCAGCCCGATGGCGATGAAGACATAGCCCTCCTTGTGGATGGGCACGATCACCTTGCGGACGGAATCGACGAGAGACATGAGGCGGTATCCGTTGAACCTGTCGGCGCATCGAGCGCGCGTGAACGACGATGCCCTGGCATGCACGGCCACGGGCGTTGCGCTGATTTAGGGCCTTCTGCCCGCCAGGGAAAGCCCGGAAGCTGCGACATTGCGGCGGATTCACCGCTCAAACGTGCTGCAGGCCGGAATCCACGTCGTCCCCCCGTGCACCGGAGTGGAAACCGATGGAGAGGTATGGCGCCAGCCGCGCGACCGGAAGCAGGCCGCGCCGCGGACACCGGACCTCAGAAGCCGCAACCCCTCCCCTAGACGATCCGTGGCATCTGGACGAAGCGAACCGCCGCTCTCCAGGTCAGGAAGCCGAAGGCGAACAGCACTATTGTTTCGGCGATGGCGAAGGGAGGTTCCGACTGGGTCGGGGCCAACGCCCGCAGGGCCGGGATCTTGCCGAACATTTGCGCCACCAGCACGAAGACCAGCAAGTAGAACGACAGCATCGCTGTGATCGCATAGGTACGGCGCCAGCCTCCTTCCAGCCTCCGTCCATACAACGCGAAGGCCGCAATTGCGACCAGAGCGATATGGATCGCGCCGATGATGTGGGATGGCAGGATGCCGCTGAAGGGAAAGCCGAAGCCGGTCGCGCTGGTGGCGAAGGCGGTCGACAGGAAAACGCCTGTCCAGCCCGGCCGTGTATGTCCGTGGAGCAATCCGGCCGCGACCGGAATCCCGGCCACGATCGCGATCAGGCTGAGCCAGGTGTGAAAGCCTACGAATGTCGTCGGATCAAACATGGCAGCCGCTCCCCCAATGCCTTTGCCCTGCGGCCGGAGCATGCAGGAAACACGCCGAAGTTGCGAGCGGTTTTAAACTGGCGAGAGGCGCATGGCTGACGGCATATCCGTCATGGTCGGGCTTGTCCCCGACCATCCAGGTCCTCCTCTGGCGAGGCCAGTGTTCAAGACGTGGATGCTCGCCACAAGAGCGGGCATGACGGGGCGCCGACCGCGCCGCTATGTGGCCAGGCTCACCCTGACGCTCTCGCCTTCCGCCTCGGTGGCGCGCTGGAGCGTGGCCTTGGCCTCGTCGACCTCGCGCTGGCGGTTCCACATCGCGGCATAGACGCCGTCCGCGGCGAGCAGGTCGCGATGATGGCCGCGTTCGACGATGACGCCCTTGTCGAGCACGATGATCTCGTCGGCATTCACCACGGTCGAGAGCCGATGCGCGATGACGAGGGTCGTGCGGCCCTCGCTGACCCGGTCGAGCGCGTCCTGGATTTCCTTTTCCGTGAAGGAATCGAGCGCCGAAGTCGCCTCGTCAAGGACGAGCACCGGCGGCCCCTTCAGGATCGTCCTGGCGATGGCGACGCGCTGCTTCTCGCCGCCCGAGAGCTTGAGGCCGCGCTCGCCGACCGATGTCGCATAGCCCTCCGGCAAGAGGCGGATGAAGCGGTCGATCTGGGCGAGGCGAGCGGCCTCCTCGACCTCCTCCGCCGTCGCATCGGGGCGGCCATAGCGGATGTTGTATTCGATGGTGTCGTTGAACAGCACCGTGTCCTGCGGGACCATGCCGATGGCGGCGCGCAGGGAGACCTGCTGGATATCGGCGATAGGCTGGCCGTCGATCAGGATGCGGCCCTTCTGCGGCTCGTAGAAGCGGAAGAGCAGGCGCGAGATCGTCGACTTGCCGGCGCCCGACGGGCCAACGATCGCAACCGTTTGCCCCGGCAGGACCTTGAACGAGACGCCGCGCAGGATCGGCCGCTCCGGCACATAGGCGAAATGCACGTCCTCGAAGGCGACCTCGCCGGCAGGGACCTGCAGCGGCTTCGCGCCGGGCTTGTCCTGGATCTCGGGGTCGCGGCCGATCAGCGAGAACATCTGGGCGATGTCGAGCGTCGCCTGCTTGATCTCGCGATAGACGGTGCCCATGAAATTCAGCGGCAAATAGAGTTGGATCAGCATCGCGTTGATCAGGATGAGATCGCCGACCGTGTTGGTGCCGGCCTGAAAACCGCGCACCGCCATCACCATCGACAGCGTCAGCCCCACCGCGAAGATCGCGGCCTGGCCGAAATTGAGCCAGGCAAGCGAGGTGTAGGACTTGATCGAATTACGCTCGTAGCGCGCCATCGACTGGTCGTAGCGCGCGGTCTCGCGCGCCTCGGCGCCGAAATACTTCACCGTCTCGTAGTTGAGCAGCGAGTCGATTGCCTTGGCATTGGCGTCGGTATCCGACTCGTTCATCGCCGAGCGGATGGCGATGCGCCACTCCGTCGCCTTGATGGTGTAGGTCATGTAGGCCGTGACCATCGTCACCAGCACCACGACATAGCGCCAGTCGAACAGGTACAGCAGCACGGCGATGATCAGCACGACCTCGATGATCACCGGCACGAGTTGGTTGAGGCCGAGGCGCACCATCTCCTCGATGCCGTTGCGGCCGCGCTCCAGCACGCGGGTGAGCCCGCCCGTCTTGCGCTCCAGATGGAAGCGCAGCGAGAGATGGTGGAGATGGCCGAAGGTTTGCAATGCAAGCGTCCGCACCGCATGCATGAAGACCGGCGCGAAAATGGCGTCGCGCATCTGGACGAAGGCGGCTGCGCCGACGCGGGCCAGACCATAGAGGACCGTCAAGGCCAGCGGTGCGCCGACCAGCCAGGGAAGCCATTTCTCAAGATTGGAATAGGTGCCGGCGAGCGCGTCCGTTATCCATTTGAAGGTGAAGGGCACGCCCATCAGCACCAGCCGCCCGCACAACATCAGGGCGAAGGCCGCGACGACGCGGCTGCGCAGGTCGGCACGTTCCGCCGGCCAGAGATAGGGCCAGAGCGCGCGGAAGGTCGCGAAGAAGCCGGAGCCCGGCTGGATGGCGGCAGAACGGTGGAAGCTCGACGCCGGAGGGGGCGCTGACGGCGCGGACATTTTCAAACGATTCCAGTTGGCGCGCCCGTATAGACCCAATTGCGCGCCGATGCATGCGGGATCGCATCGCCATCCGTTGCGGTCTCGCCTGAAAGCCGCCTTGCTCTCGTCGAAAGCCCGGTGTCTGATCCTGCCAGAGCGTTCGACGCTCGGGATCGGGGACAGAAACAACCATGAGAGATCAACATCTTGTCGCCAAGGGGCTAGGCGCCGCCGCCGCGCTCATGCTCGCCATCCTGCCCGCCACCGCGCAGTCCGGCAAACCGCATGCGCAGATCACCATCAGCAACCAGCGCAGCGTTCCGCTCAACAGTTTCGAGATCGCGACGCCCGGAGACCAGCAACGCCTCGTCGCCAAGCTCGCCAAGCCGCTGGCGCCCGGCAAGAGCGTCGCACTCAAGCTCAACAAGCCGCAGGGCTGTTCCTATACGGTTCAGGCGCGGTTCGAAGACGAAGCCTCGAGCGACGCCGACATGGACCTGTGCAAGGATCGCGTCATCCGCCTGACGGAGTGAGGCTGAACCCCGTCATTCTCGGGCGGAGCGAAGCGCAGACCCGAGAAGCTCGGGACAATGGAGGTTCCAGCGCCTTCATCGGTAAGAGATGCTCGGGTCAAGCCCGAGCATGACGGCGCGAGGTTTCAAGCCGTCGCGCCGGCCTTCACCAGCTTGTAGGTGATCGAGTCGACCAGCGCCTGGAACGAGGCGTCGATGATGTTGGCGCTGACGCCGACCGTCGTCCAGCGCTCGCCGGTCTCGTCGCCCGACTCTATCAGSACGCGSGTCACMGCGTCGGTGCCGCCCTGGAAGACACGCACCTTGTAGTCGACSAGSCGCAASCCCYCGATCAGCGACTGGTAACGGCCGAGATCCTTGCGCAAGGCGATATCGAGCGCGTTGACCGGGCCGGCATCGCCCTCCGCCGCCGAGATCAGCAGGTCGTCACCGACCTTCACCTTGACGATCGCCTCGGAGAAGGTGACGAGCTCGCCCAGCGCGTTGTAGCGGCGTTCCACATTCACGGCGAAGCGCTCGACCGCGAAGTAGTCCGGCACCTCGCCGAGAATGCGCTTCACCAGCAGGAAGAAGGAGGCATCGGCGCCCTCGAAGGCGTAGCCCTGCGCTTCCTTGTCCTTGACCTCCTGCAGCACGCGGTTGAGCCGCGGATCGTCGCGGCCGAGCGTGACGCCGATGCGTTCCAGCTCAGCGACGAGGTTCGACTTGCCGCCCTGATCGGAGATCAGGACCTTGCGCATGTTGCCGGTCGCCTCCGGCGCGACATGCTCATAGGTGCGCGGATCCTTGAGCACGGCAGAAGCGTGGATGCCGGCCTTGGTCGCGAAGGCCGAGGCGCCGACGAAGGGCGCGTGGCGGTTCGGCGCGCGGTTCAGCATCTCGTCGAGCGCGCGCGAGACATGGGTGAGCTCCCCGAGCTGGTCTTCGCTGACGCCGAGTTCGAAACGGTCGCGATAGCGCTCCTTGAGCTTCAGCGCGCCGATCAGCGTGACGAGATTGGCATTGCCGCAGCGCTCGCCCAGCCCGTTCAGCGTGCCCTGGATCTGCCGGGCGCCGGCCTCGACCGCCGCGAGCGAATTGGCGACGGCGCAGCCGCAATCGTCATGGGCGTGGATGCCGAGATTGTCACCCGGGACGACCTTGGCGACCTCGCGGACGATGGCGCCGACCTCGTCGGGCAGCGTGCCGCCATTGGTGTCGCACAGCACGACCCAGCGGGCGCCGGCCTCATAGGCCGTGCGGGCACAGGCGAGCGCGTAGTCGGGATTGGCCTTGTAGCCGTCGAAGAAGTGCTCGCAATCGAGCATCACCTCGCGACCCGCGGCCTTCGCGGCCTCGACGCTCTCGCGGATGCCGGCAAGGTTTTCTTCCAGTGAAATCTCGAGCGCGACATGGACATGGTAGTCCCAGCTCTTCGCAACGAAGACGATCGCATCGGCTTTCGCCGCCAGCAGCGCGGCGATGCCGGGGTCGTTGGCAGTGGAGCGCCCTGCCCGCTTGGTCATGCCGAAGGCGGCGAACTTCGCCTGCGTGGTCGCCTTCTCCTCGAAGAAGGCGGTGTCGAGCGGATTGGCGCCAGGATAGCCGCCCTCGACATAATCGACGCCGAGCCGGTCGAGCAGCGCGGCGACGGCGCGCTTGTCGTCGAGCGAGAAATCGACTCCGGTGGTCTGCGCCCCGTCGCGCAACGTCGTGTCGAAGAGATGAACGCGGGGCGCGCTCATCGCTCCCGCCTCAGTTTGAAGCGGACAACGCGCGGCACGACCATCGCCAGCATGACCATCTTGATGGCGAAGGAGAGCGAGCCGGCGGGGCGGATTTTCGGGCTCATCGCTTCACCTCCCAGCTGGTCGTCGGCTCGCCGGTGGCGGGGTCCTTGCCGTCCTTGAGCGCGATGCCCATGGCGGTCAGCTCATCGCGGATGCGATCGGACTCGGCGAAGTTCTTCGCGCGGCGGGCGGCGAGGCGGGCGGCGATCAGCACCTCGACGTCCACTCCCGCAGCTTCTTCCTCTGCGCGCAGGGCTGCGCTGTTTCGCTCTGCCTCTTCGCGAGCGAATTTCCAGATATCGATCCCGACCAGTTCCAGCATCGCGACAAGAGTGCGCTGGCCAGTTCCATCCTTGAGCGCCCCCTCGATTGCTTTCATTGCCTCGGCAAAATTCAGATCATCCGCAAGCGCTTCGACGAATTCCGGCGGCAGAGCGACCTGATCCTCCGAAATTTCGTTGAACTCGATCTGCGCTACCCATTGGCGCAACTTACGCTCCGCCTCCTCCAGCGCCTTCACCGTCCAGTCGATCGGCTGGCGGTAATGCGTCTTCAGCATCGCGAGACGCAGCACTTCGCCCGGCCATTTGCGGCCGCCGAACGCGTCAGTCTCCAGCAGCTCATGGATCGTGACGAAGTTGCCGAGGGACTTCGACATCTTCTCGCCCTCGACCTGCAGGAAGCCGTTATGCATCCAGATATTGGCCATGAGCGGCTGCCCTTCCCCGCCGCCGAAGGCGCAGCAGGATTGGGCGATCTCGTTCTCATGGTGCGGGAAGACGAGGTCGATGCCGCCGCCATGGATGTCGAAGACGTTCTTCGCCGGATCGTCGCATGCAAGGCCGCCGCCGAAGGGCGAGAGCAGCTTCGCCATCGACATGGCCGAGCATTCGATATGCCAGCCGGGCCGGCCGGGCGTGGCGATGCCGGCCGGCGACGGCCAGCCGGGATCGATGCCGTCACGGCTCGGCTTCCACAGCACGAAATCCATGGAGTCGCGCTTGTACGGTGCGACGTCGACGCGGGCACCGGCCAGCATCTCGTCAAGCGATCGGCGGGCGAGCGTGCCGTATTTCGGCGCCTTGGCGAGATGCGACGCTGCCGGAACATGGAAAAGCACATGCTCCTCGGCGACATAGGCGACGCCACGCGCGATCAGGCGCTCGATGATCGCCTTCATCTCCTCGATATGGTCGGTGGCGCGGGGCTCCGCCGTCGGGCGCAAATTGCCGAGCGCATCCACGTCATGATGGAACTGCGCCGTCGTCGCCCGTGTGACCTGCGCGATCGCCTCGTTCAGCGGCAGGCCGGGAAAGTCGCGGGCAGCGCGGGCGTTGATCTTGTCGTCGACGTCCGTGAGGTTGCGAGCATAGGTGACACGCTCCGCCCCATAGATGTGGCGCAGCAGCCGGTAGAGCACGTCGAAGACGATGACCGGGCGGGCATTGCCGATATGGGCGTAGTCGTAGACCGTCGGGCCGCAAACATACATGCGGACATTCGACGGATCGATCGGCGCGAAGTCCTGCTTCGTCCGCGTCAGCGTGTTGTGGAGCCTCAGGGTCGGCGACATCGGGGGCAAATCCTGGAACGAACGAAACGGCGAAATACGAGAAAAGACCTGGCCGCTGGCCGGGGCGCTTTTGTCGGTTCGTTTTCAGGACGAGGACGTGAGCAGCCGGCCAGCGAAAGCTAGCGGCAAATAATGCAAGGGCTGTTGATGGCGGCTCGCGTCATGATGGAAAGTGATTGCCTGTCCACAGGCCTTGCGTCAAGAGGGCGCCCTATTTGTTGCGGCGCAACATTTCGGCCGCAATTCACGCAAATTTAACCGCCCGGAACCATCCTCCCGATTCACGGGTTCTCCGCCCGTCTTCATCAGGAACCAGATTTCATGCGCCGCGCCGTGGCTTTCGTCGGACTGCTCGGGATCGTCGCCGCCGGCATCTCGCTCTCGATCATGCCGTCCAGCCGTTCGGTCGCCGCCGCAAACGAGCCGCGAACCTTCCTGATCCCCGCCAGCGACGGCTATGGCGTCGCCGACTGCATCTCGACGAAGGCCGAATGCGGCAAGATCGTCGCCAATGCGTGGTGCGAGTCTCAGGGCTTCGGCAAGGCGGTCGCCTTCGGCGTGGCCGATCGCGAGGATTTCACCGGCACGGTCGCCCGCCCAAGCCCGGCCCAGGTGGCAGAGCAGCCGCTCAGCATCACCTGCAGCAACTGACCCGCAGGCCGATCAGCGAATCCACTCCGAGCATTTCGGCGGCTCGCCGGACGTCCCCCAGGGCATGATCGGCACGGTCGAGGTCGAGTTCTGCGGCGAGCCRTCGATCAGCTTGTCGGWRTAGACSAGATAGACCAGCACGTTGCGCTTGGTGTCGCAGCCGCGCACGATCTGCATCTTCTTCCAGACCAGCGAGCGGCGCTCACGGAAGACGACATCGCCCTGCTCCGCCTTTTCCTTGAACTTGATCGGCCCGATCTGGCGGCAGGCCAGCGAGACCTCCGAGACCTCCTCGGCCACGCCGAACATGCCGGAAACGCCACCCTTCTCGGGCACCGTATAGTGGCAGGCCACACCCTCGACGATGGGATCGTCGACGCCGTAGACGGCGAGCTTGTCGTTCGGGGTCAGCATCTTCCAGACGGTCGACTTGCGGAAGATCAGGTCCTCCTGAGCCGTCGCGGGCGACAACAAACCTCCTGACAGGGTGACGGCCAGCGCGGCCAAGACCCAACGGCGAAGCAGCATTCTCATTCTCCCGGCGCGTTCCAGATCGGCGCCCGGCACGATATGGGAAGCCCTGCACCGCTGCACCAGAGTATTGCGCTGCAACCGCCGGGAAGAGGATCGCCGCGTGCTGCCGGAACTGGAAAGCGAAAGGCTGCTGCTGCGCCCGCGCCGGCTTGCGGATATCGAGGCCGTCATGCGCATGAACGCCGACCCGCAGGTGATGCGCCATATCGCGGCGGTCGGAGACCCAGCCATGGGGCGGGAGGCCGTCGCCGCGCGCAGCTTCAACCATGTCGAGCGCGGGCTGGGCTACTGGTCGGTCTTCGCCAAGGCGAACCCTCGAGAATTCACCGGCTATGTCGGGCTCATTCCCGACGGCGACGCGGCGGAGGATGTGCAGATCAGCTACCGTTTCGCGGTGCGGCATTGGGGGCGGGGCTATGCCGGCCTGCCTCCTCGACTACGGCTTCGGCACGCTCGGCTTCCCCATGATCGGGATCACGACCCATCCGCTCAACGCCGCCTCGCTGCGTCTGGCCGGGCGGCTGGGCTTCGCGGCGGCGCCGACGGACCCCCGCATCCTCATCGGCGATCCGCCGGTTCCGGCGGCGCGGCTGTGGCTCAAGCGCGGCGCGTGGCCGAAGCTCAGGCCGCCAGAGGCTTGAAGACGAGATAGGCCGCCACGAGCGCGCCGACCACGCCGAGCGCGAACAGGACGAGCTTCATCCGCGTCATCGTGCTGGCGAAGGCGACATTGCCGCTATCGACCTGCGGATAACGGTCGAGCAGGCGCGCCACGGCGAAATTCTCGGCAACGTCGCAGAGGCCGCCCAGGAACCAGCCGCCGCCGCAGAGCGCCGCCACCCACCAGGGCTGGCCGCGCGTGGCGAGGCCGGCGATCAGCAGCGCGCCAACGATCGCATAGGTGAAGGCGCAAGCAACATCTGCGGGCAGCACGCGATTGCGATAGCGCGCCCGCCTCGTCTCGCCATAGAGCGAGAACAGCTTCTCGACATCGGCGACGTTGTAGCCGTCCCAGTCGCTCTCCAGCATGCGCGGCACGCCCTGCCGGCTCGACCAGAAGCCGACCGCCCAGAACAGCACCACCACCAGCACTGGCCCCCAGATGAAGAAGGCGAGCGGGACGATGGTCGAATAGAACGGCACGGTCTCGATCATGGCGGCTCGTTTCTCGCGGCAGGCATCGGCGCTTCGTGGGTCAGGTTATCCGGCGTGCGGGCCGCCGCCAAGCACGGCAAACCCCTTCCCTGCTCAAAGCAGCACTTCCGGCGGCAGCAGGTCGAGGCGGCGCAGCTCGACGCGCGTCTGCTGCGAATCGTAGAGCAGGAAATATTCGTCGAGCTGGGGTGGCGCGATGTCGGTCCCGGACAGCATCGCATGGGCCTGGCCGCGATGGTGGATCTGGTGCTGGAAGAGATGCGCCAGCAGATCGTCGATCCGCTCCTCGACCGCGCCATGCTCGCCGCGGTCCGTAGCGACGGTCGCATCGAGCGCAGCGTCCGAAAGCCCATCGCAGACGGCGATGAGGCGGCGATCGGCTGCGCTCTGCGCCTGGAACAGCGCCGGCGCCTCGAAGGGCCGGAAGCGTTCGAAGACCTGCCGGCCGAGCCCGCCACGCTCGAGCGCATCGATATAGTAGAGATCGACCATCAGATTGTGATTCAACGTCTCGCGCAGCGAGGGAAAGAAGCTCGTGCGCGTTGCCTTGAAGGCGTCGTCGTCCAGCCGCATGCAAGCCGAGAGCAGCCGCCAGTTCGCCCAGGCGTTGTTATGCGCCATCTTGCGGAAATGGGCGCTCAGCGGCCCGCGCCGGCTCGCGTTTTCAGACATCGCGCGGCTCAGACATGTGGCAGGATCTCCTGTTCGATCGCGCCGAAGATGGAGTACCCGGCGGCATCCTTCATCTCGATGCGAACCGTGTCGCCGAAACGCAGGAAGGGCGTCTTCGGTTCGCCCTGAAGGATCGTCTCGACCATGCGCTGCTCGGCGATGCAGGCATAGCCGAGGCCGCCCGCCGCCACCGGCCGGCCCGGCCCGCCATCGGCATCGCGGTTCGAGACCGTGCCGGAGCCGATGATCGTGCCGGCCGAAAGCCGGCGCGTAGCGGCGGCATGCGCCACCAGCGTGCCGAAGTCGAAGGTCATGTCGGCGCCGGCATCGGGCTTGCCGAAGGGGGTGCCGTTGACCTGCGTCAGCAGCGGCAGATGGAGCTTTCCATCCCGCCAGGCCGCGCCGAGTTCTTCAGGCGTGACGGCGACCGGCGAGAAGGCCGAAGACGGCTTTGACTGAACGAATCCAAAGCCTTTCGCCAGTTCGCTCGGAATCCGATTCCGCAAGCTCACGTCGTTTGCGAGCATGACGAGGCGGATGCGGGCGAGCGCATCCTCCCGGCTCGCGCCCATCGGCACGTCGTCGGTGACGACCGCGATCTCCGCCTCGAAATCGATGCCGTCCTCCTCGCTGCGGGCCTGGATCGCCTGGCGCGGACCGAGCGGCGCGTCGCTGCCGCCCTGATACATCAGCGGATCGGTCCAGAAGCTCTCGGGCATGGTCGCCCCCCTCGCCTTCCGGACGAGATCGACATGGTTCACATAGGCGGAGCCGTCGAGCCATTGATAGGCGCGCGGCAACGGCGCAGCGCAGTCATGTTCATGGAAGCGGAAGGACGGCACCGAGCCGTGCTCCAAACCCTCGGCCAGGTCGGCGAGGCGCGGGGCGAGGCGCTTCCAGTCGTCCAGCGCGGCCTGCAGGGTCGCGACGACCGGGAAGGCGTCGGTCGCACGGGTCAGATCCCGCGAGACGATGACGAGGCGGCCATCTCGGCCATGCGTAAGCGAAGCGAGCTTCATCTCTTTCCATTCCTTCCCGGACGCGCCAATAAGGACGCAACGAGCCTTCGGGAGGAGACCATATGGAACGTCGCAGCTTTTTGAAAACGGGGGCACTCGCCGCCGCCGCGACGACCGTCGCGATGCCGGCGATCGCCCAGTCGCAGCCCGAGGTGAAATGGCGGTTGACGTCGAGCTTCCCGAAGTCGCTCGACACCATCTTCGGCACCGCGCAGCAGTTCTCGAAATACGTATCCGAGGCGACGGACGGCAAGTTCGACATCCAGGTCTTCGCTCCCGGCGAGATCGTCCCCGGCCTGCAGGCGCTCGATGCGGTGTCTTCGGGAACTGTCGAATGCGCGCATTCGCCGACCTATTTCTATATCGGCAAGGATCCGACGCTCGGCTTGGGCACCGGCATCCCCTTCGGCCTCAATGCCCGCCAGCAGCATAGCTGGTGGTATTTCGGCGGCGGCGAGCAGATCGTGAACGGCGTGCTCGACCGCTTCAACGCCTATTCCATCCCCTGCGGCAATTCGGGCTGCCAGATGGGCGGCTTCTTCCGCAAGGAACTCGCCGGCCTCGACGACCTCAAGGGCCTGAAGTTCCGCATCGGCGGCATGGGCGGGGCGGTGCTCGCCAAGCTCGGCGTGGTGCCGACGCAGATTGCGCCCGGCGACGTGTATCCGGCGCTGGAGCGCGGCACGATCGACGCTGCCGAGTTCGTCGGCCCCTATGACGACGAGAAGCTCGGCTTCATCCGCGTCGCGAAATACTACTACTACCCCGGCTGGTGGGAGGGCGGCGCGATGCTGCATCTCATCATCGGCAAGGACGCCTGGAGCAAGCTGCCGAAGCATTACCAGGCCATCGTCCAGAACGCCTGCGAAGCCGCCAACAACTGGATGCTGGCGAAGTACGACTTCGTGAATCCCGGCGGCCTGCGCCGGCTGGTGGCGCAGGGCGCGCAGCTGCGCGGCTTCCCGCTGCCAGTCATGGAGGCCGCGCTCAAGGCGGCCGAGGAATATTACGCCGAGACCAGCGCCAAGAGCCCGGACTTCAAGAAGGGATACGACTCCATGGTCGCCTTCCGCGGCGAGAACCTGCTCTGGTGGCAGGTGGCAGAGCTTTCGTACGACAGCTTCATGAACCGGCTGAAGGCGCGCTGAGGCGCGCCTTTTCATCGCTAGATCGCATCGCCATGACGACGAAACCACCCACTGATCCCGAGACCAAGGCGCTCCATCTGGAGCGCTTCCTGCCTTATCGCCTCAACGTGGTCGGCACGCTGGGCGGCCGCGCGCTCGGCCGCATCTATGGCGAGCATTTCGGCATCGGCATCCCGGAATGGCGGGTGGTGGCGCAGCTCGGCGAATTCGGCAAGCTGACCTCACGCGACATCGGCGAGCTCGCCCAGATGCACAAGACCAAGGTCTCGCGCGCCGTCAGCGAGCTGGAGAAGCGGGGCCTCGTCTCGCGCGCCGAGAACCGGCAGGACCGGCGTGAATCCTTCGTGACGCTGACTGCGGCGGGCAAGCGCATCTACGACCAGATCGTGCCGCTCGCGCTCGGCTTCGAGGCGCGCTGGGTCGAGGATATCTCCCCCGACGAGCTCAAGGTGTTCGAGCGCGTGCTGTCGATCCTGACCGAGCGCGGCCGGCATCTCGCCGGCGGCTATCGCGACGAGGACGGGGCCTGAAGGTAACGGCCGTCATGCTCGGGCTTGACCCGAGCATCTCGTGACGCGGAGGCTCCGAGCTTCGTCCGGCCTGAGATTCTCGGGTCAAGCCCGAGAATGACGTGCATTCCCGCAGCGCCCCTAGAAATACTGCGCCAGATTGCGCCTGATCCGCGGCAGCGGATCCTCCCCCTCTGGCGGATAGGCGAAGGGCTGTCCGGTGATCGTCTCGAAGGCGCGGACATAGACCGCCGAGGTCTGGTCGATCAGCTCCTGCGGGATCGGTGGCAGCGCTTCCTTGTAGGGGTCGCAGCGKGCGRCSACCCAGTTGCGCACGAAATCCTTGTCGAAGGATTCGGGCTTCTCGCCGGCGGCGAAGCGGGCCGGATAGCTTTCCGCGAACCAGTAGCGGCTCGAATCCGGCGTGTGGATCTCGTCGGCGAGGAGGATGCGCCCCTCGGCGTCGGTGCCGAACTCGTATTTGGTGTCGGCGAGGATGAGGCCGCGCTCGCGGGCGAGCTTCCGGCCACGCGCGAAGAGTGCGAGCGCGTAAGCCGAGACGGTGTCCCATTGCTCCTGCGTCAGCAGTCCGCCCTCGACGATCTGGTGCTCGGAGAGCGGCTCGTCATGGCCGCCGTCGAAGGCCTTGCTCGTCGGCGTGATGATCGCCTCCGGAAGCTCCTGATTGTCGCGCAGGCGGTCCGGCAGGGTGATGCCGTACATATCGCGCTGACCCTGCTTGTAGAGCGTCAGGATCGAGGTGCCGGTCGTCCCGGCCAGATAGCCGCGCACGACGATCTCGACCGGCAGGATCTCGAGGCGCGTGCCGACGACGACGTTGGGATCGGGATATTCGAGCACGTGATTGGGACAGATATCGGCGGTCTGCTCGAACCAGTAGCGCGCCGTCTGGGTCAGCACCTGGCCCTTGAGTGGAATCGACGCGATCGCGCGGTCGAAGGCCGAGAGCCGGTCGGTCGAGATCAGGATGCGGCGGCCATCCGGCAAATCGTAATTCTCGCGGACCTTGCCGCGATAGTAGTTCGGCAGTTCCGGAATGACGGCTTCGTGAAGAGGCAGATAATCGGACATGGCGGAGCTTGCCTCTTTGACGGAGCGCGCGGACAGGCGCCGGAGCGCCGTTCAGGCAGTCCTTCTAGCGAAAGCGCGCGTTTTCCACCACCGCGGCGGCATGTGCTTCCCCCGATTGCTGCAACGGCCCGAATATGGCATGCGAAGCCTCGAGCGGGAGCCAGGTCCGCGGCGCACCGACGCAGGCCGCTCCATAGTTCCGTCGTGTTTGGCGGGTGTTGTTGGGCGGAGCCGGCAAACCGGCTTTCGACCATGGATGGCGTGACCCGACCTGCGATGATCCTGCGACTTTCCAGACGTTTCAGCATGGCGCTGCTGGCGCTCGCAGCCCTCAGCGGGCCTGCCGCAGCGCAATCGCCTTCCTGCGACGCCTGGCGGTCGGAACTCGAAAGCCTGCAAGGCCGCAGCGGCGGCGACCCGCGCGCTGCCCAGGCCGCCGAACGTGTCGGCGCCCAGCTTTCGCAGCTCAACGGGCAATATCGCGCGATGGGCTGCGAGCGTTCTTTCGGCATTTTCGATTCGGGCCCGCCGCAATGCGGTGCGATCCGCGCCCAGCTCGGCCAGCTGCAGTCGCAATATGCGGCGCTGCAGCGGCAGGCGCAGAGCGGCGGGGTCGAGCAGCGGCGCGCCCAGCTCGCCGCTGCGATCAACAACAATTGCCGGGCGCAGCCGCGCGGCTTCTTCGAGACGATCTTCGGGATCGAGCCCCGCCGCGGCGGCGAGATCGATTCGACCATGCCGGAACTCGACCCGGAGCAGCCGATGGAACCGGCGAAGCCGCGCCTCGGCGGCCCGCAGACCGTCTGCGTGCGAACCTGCGACGGCTTCTTCTTTCCGCTGAGCAACAACACCGGCAATCCCGACGAAATGTGCCAGGCGCTCTGCCCCGGCGTCGAAACGCTCGCCTACGGCATGAGTGCCGGCGGCGACGTCCAGAACGCCGCCTCGCGCTCGACCGGGCAGCCTTACTCTTCGCTGCCGAACGCGCTGAAGTACACGCGCAGTTTCGACGCGGCCTGCACCTGCCGCGGCCAGGGCGAGAGCTGGTCGGCGGCACTAAAGAATGCCGAGTATCTGCTCGACAAGCGCAAGGGTGACGTCATCCTGACGGAGCAGCGCGCGGCCGAGCTCTCGCGCCCGAAGATCGACCCGAAGGCGGAGGCCAAGCGGCGGGGCGCGGCACAGCAGCCGGCTCCCACCTCCACCGGGACCGTGCCCGAGGTCGCCGACGACAAGCCGATGCCATCCGAGAACTCGCCGACCTCGGGCACGGAATCAGCCGGTGTCGGCCCCGACATCGTCGGCGAGAAGGTGCTCGACAAGAAGGACGGGCTGAAGAGCGAGTCGCGCAGCGTCACCGGAGAACGCCGCAGCGTCCGGATCGTCGCGCCCAATCTCGCGCCCAATCTGAGTCCGCAACTCGTCCGGCCCTGATCCGGCAAAGTTCCATGCGCCTTGCGCAGGAACGCGGGCAAGACGACAGCGCGCCGGCCGCTGGACGCATGGCTAAAACCGGCGCATAAGGAGCCATCAAGCCGCCCTCGGGAGGCCGCCAGACTGCCTTCCACGGCCCTTCGGGCCGCGCGCTCGCCTCTGACGCTCCCCAGCTCCAGAAGGCCGCCATGTCCGATACGACCACCACGCAGCATCCCCATCCGATCGAGCTCGACGACGCCAAACGACGCCTCAAGGCGATCTTCATCGGCTCCGTCGGCAATCTCGTCGAATGGTACGATTTCTACGCCTACACCGCCTTTGCGCTCTATTTCGCGCCGCATTTCTTTCCTTCGCATGATCCGGTCGTGCAGCAGCTCAATGCCGCGACGCTTTTCGCCGCCGGCTTCATCGTGCGGCCGGTCGGCGGCTGGCTCTTCGGGCATCTCGCGGACCGCTATGGGCGGCGGCTATCGCTGATGGTGTCGGTCCTGATGATGTGCTTCGGCTCGCTCCTCATCGCCTTCACGCCGACCTATGCGACGATCGGCTTCGCTGCCCCGGCCCTGCTGGCGCTGGCGCGTATCATCGAGGGGCTGAGCCTCGGCGGCGAATACGGGGCGAGCGCGACCTATCTCTCCGAGATCGCCGACCCCGAGCATCGCGGTTTCTATTCGAGCTTCCAGTATGTGACGCTGATCGGCGGCCAGCTCACCGCGATCCTGGTGCTGCTGCTGCTCCAGAACGTCTTCCTGACGCATGAGCAGCTTGTCGCCTGGGGCTGGCGCATCCCCTTCGTGATCGGCGCGCTGCTCGCCGTCACCGCGATGTTCATGCGGCGGCATATGCAGGAGACCGAAGCCTTCGAGGCGGCCAAGAGCACGATGAAGCGCGAAAGCTCGCTCAAGGGCCTGCTGCGCTATCCGCGCGAGGTTGCCATCGTGGTCGGCCTCACCGCCGGCGGCACGGCCGCCTTCTACACCTTCACCACCTATATGCAGACCTTCGTCAGGCAGACGGTCGGCCTCTCCGACATCGTGACGACCTATGTCATCGCAGGATCACTGATCTTCGCGGCAGCGCTGCAGCCGATCTACGGGCTGATCTCCGACAAGATCGGCCGCAAGCCGATGCTGATGTTCTTCGGCCTCGCCGGCACGCTCCTGACCGTGCCGATCCTGATGACGCTCGCCGGCACGAAATCGGCGTGGATGGCTTTCCTGCTGATCTGCGGCGCCTGGATCTTCACCGCCGGCTATACCTCGATCAATGCCGTCGTGAAGGCGGAACTCTTCCCGACGGCGATCCGCGCCACGGGGGTCGCCGTGCCCTATGCGGTCACGGTTTCGATCTTCGGCGGCACGGCGCCCGCCATCGCCCTGTTCTTCAAGCAGCAGGGCCACGAAGAGTGGTTCTATTACTACCTCGCCGGGATCATCTTCCTGTCGTTCCTGGTCTATTCGACCATGCGCGACACCAAGCGCGCCTCGGCGATGGAGCGGCACGAGTGAAGCCCTGTCATTCCAGGGCAGGCTGGCTGGCCTGAACCCGGAACCCACGACTGGGCAAATCGCTGCAAGGCGCCGTCATCAAGAGCTCGCCCAGTCGTGGATTCCGGGTTCAAGCGCTACGCGCTCGCCCCGGAATGACAACCTTCAGGTGCTCTCGCCGGCCAGTCGCTTCAGCGCCTTCTCGCGCCCGATCAGCGGCAGCAGCGCCGCCAGTTCCGGGCCGTGATCAAGACCCGTCAGCGCCTGCCGCAGCGGCATGAACAGCGCCTTGCCCTTGGCGCCGGTCGCGGCCGAAACGGCCTGCGTCCAGCTCTTCCAGGTCGTGGCGTCGAAGGGCTCCTGCGGCAGCAGGCCGGCAGCCGTAGCCGCGAAGGACTGATCCGCGATCACGGGCGTGACCGCGCCCTGAACGACCTGCCACCACAAGGTCGCCTCATCCAGCTTCGCGAGGTTGCCGCGCACCGCCAGCCAGAAAGGCTCACCGCCGCCGACGCCGAGCGCCGCGAGCCGCTCCGCAACGGCCTCGAATGAGAAATGATGGAGCGTGCGTGCGCTCAGCGCCGCCAGCTCGTACTCGTCGAACTTGGCCGGTGCCCGCGAGACATGGGCGAGCTCGACGAGACCGGCCAATTCATCGAGGCTCGACACCGGGCGCACCGCATCGGAGGTGCCGACCATTGTCGCCAGTGCCGCGACCGCGAGCGCCTCGACGCCGCTGTCCCGTAGGCCGCGCAGCGAGAGATGGCCGAGGCGCTTGGAAAGCCCCTCGCCGCTCGCGGTGGTCAGCAGGTTGTGATGGCCAAAGGCCGGCAGGCTCGCGCCCAGCGCTTCGAAGATCTGCGCCTGCACCGCGGTGTTGGTAACATGGTCCTCGCCGCGGATGACATGCGTCACGCCGGTCTCGATATCGTCGACCACCGACGGCAGGGTGTAGAGATAGCTGCTGTCCTCGCGCACCAGAACCGGGTCGGAGAGCGAGGCGCAGTCGACGTGGGAGGCGCCGCGCACGAGATCGTCCCAGGTGACCTCGCGCGGCTCCAGCAGGAAGCGCCAGTGCGGCTTGCGCCCCTCCGCCTCGAAGGCCGCCTTCTGCTCGGTGGTGAGCTTCAGCGCGGCCCGGTCGTAAATCGGCGGCAGGCCGCGTGCGAGCTGGCGCTTGCGGCGCCTGTCGAGCTCGTCGGCGGTCTCGTAGCAGGCGTAGAGCCGCCCCGCCTGGCGCAGGCGCTCAGCCGCGGCGTCATAGACCGCAAGCCTCTCCGACTGCTTGATCACGAGATCGGGCACGATGCCGAGCCAGCCGAGATCCTCGGCAATGGCCTGCGCATATTCCGGCTTCGACCGGACGAGATCGGTATCGTCGTAGCGCAGCAGGAAGCGGCCGCCGTGCCGGCGGGCGAAAAGCCAGTTGAACAGCGCCGGCCGGGCGTTGCCGATGTGGAGATAGCCGGTGGGCGACGGCGCGAAGCGAACCAGGGGCGAGGTCATGATGCGGCTTATGGCGCGTTTGCAGGCAGGCGACAATCGCGTCTTTCCGGGCCATGCCGCACCGTTAACCGCGTATTAGGGTTACCAAGGCATGAATTGTCTCCGAGCAGGGCGAAACGGGTGGAGCCGGACAGCTGCTCTGGGAGATCAGGATGCGTATCCGTTCCATCGGGCCCGCGCTCGCGGCCACTGCCCTCGCGGCAGTTCTACTCGCCGCCCCTGCCTACGCGGCGGATTACCTGCGCGGCTCGCAGGTCATCGAGGCTCAGGAACAGCCGACGATCGACCGTGGCATCAACTGGTCCGGCTTCTACTTCGGCGGCGGCGCCGGCGTCTCCGACACCAAGTTCAAGCCCGGGACGGGGCTGCAGGACCTTGCCAACTTCGCATTCCGCAACACGCTGCTTGGCCAACAGGTCAACATGGGCTCGCTGGTCAACAACCTGCCCGAGAAGAGCGATAGCGGCGCGACCTATTTCGGCTTCCTGGGCTACAACTGGGCGTTCGGCGATGTGGTACTGGGCCTGGAGGCCGACTACACCCGCTCCGGACAAAGCTATCAAATCAACGACTCCATTGCCCGCCGCTTCATTACCTCGGACGGCACCATCAACGATTTCTCGTTGAATACGAACCAAAGTGCCAAGCTCGACGACTACGTCACGGCCCGCCTGCGCATGGGCTGGAGCTACGGCAGCATCATGCCGTTCGCCACGATCGGCGGAGCGGTGGGACGCTTCAACACGAGCTCGACGATCGCCACGACCAACTATCTGACCAGAACGAATCCTGTAACCGGGCTGCCGGAGTCCGGTTACTCGGTCGGGCGTTCGCCCGGCGATCCGCCCGTCGGCGCCACCAAAAAGAACGTCTACGGCTTCGGCCTCGCCATAGGCGGCGGCGTGGAATGGGCCCTGTCCGACAATCTCATCCTGCGCGGCGAATATCAGCTCATTCGCTTCGCCGATGTCGAGGGCACAACGACGACGGTCAACACCGCGCGGGCGGCAGCAGCCGTCAAGTTCTGAATTCAAACGATGCCAGAAACAGAAAGGCCGGGACGAAACGTCCCGGCCTTTCTGCATTCTCTCTGCCGCGCAGCCTTATTCGGCCGCCTCGACCTCCGGCCGGGTCCGCCCTGCCCGCTCGCGCTTGACGAGTTCGGCGACGAGGAAGGCCAGCTCCAGCGCCTGCTCAGCATTGAGGCGGGGATCGCAGACCGTGTGATAGCGATCGTTGAGATCGGCGTCGGTCATGCCGCGCGCGCCGCCGGTGCACTCGGTGACGTTCTTGCCGGTCATCTCCAGATGCAGGCCGCCGGCATGGGTGCCTTCAGCCTGGTGGACGGCGAAGAAGTTCTTCACCTCGGTCATGATCAGGTCGAAAGGCCGGGTCTTGTAGCCGCTCGCCGCCTTGACCGTGTTGCCGTGCATCGGGTCGCAGGACCAGACGACGTTGCGCCCTTCGCGCTTGGTCGCGCGCACCAGAGCCGGCAGGTTGTCGAAGACCTTGTCGGCACCGAAGCGGGCGATCAGCGTCAGGCGGCCCGGCTGGTTCTGCGGGTCGAGCACCTCGATCAGCTTGAGCAGGCCGTCGACCGTGGTCGAGGGACCGCATTTCAGGCCGATCGGGTTCTTGATACCGCGGAAGAACTCGACATGGGCATGGTCGAGCTGGCGCGTGCGATCGCCGATCCAGACCATGTGGCCGGAGGTGTCGTACCACTCGCCGGTCGTCGAGTCGGTGCGGGTCATCGCCTGCTCGTAGCCGAGCAGCAGCGCCTCGTGGCTGGTGTAGAAATCGGTCGTACGCATCTCCGGATGGGTCTCCGGATCGATGCCGATCGCGCGCATGAAGTCGAGCGCCTCGGTGATGCGCTCAGCGACTTCCTGATAGCGATGCGACTGCGGGCTATCCTTGACGAAGCCGAGCATCCAGCGATGTGCGTTGTCGAGATTAGCGTAGCCGCCGGTCGCGAAGGCGCGGATCAGGTTCAGCGTCGCGGCCGACTGCCGGTAGGCCTCGAGCTGGCGCCGCGGATCGGGAATGCGCGCCTCTTCCGTGAAGGCGATGTCGTTGACGATGTCGCCCTTGTAGCTGGGAAGCTCGACGCCGCCTTCCTTCTCCGTCGGCGCCGAACGCGGCTTGGCGAACTGGCCGGCGATGCGCCCGACCTTCACCACCGGCGAGCCGCCGGCGAAAGTCAGCACCACCGCCATCTGCAGGAACAGGCGGAAGAAATCGCGGATGTTGTCGGCCGAATGCTCGGCGAAGCTCTCCGCGCAATCGCCTCCCTGAAGGAGGAAGGCCTCGCCGGCCGCAACTTTGCCCAACGCCCGTTTGAGCTTGCGCGCCTCGCCTGCAAAAACGAGCGGCGGAAAGCCGGCGAGCTGCTGCTCGACCGCCTTCAAGGCTGCCTGGTCCGGATAATCCGGAATCTGCTGGGCGGGCTTGGCCCTCCAGCTCTCTGGCGTCCACCGCTCGGACATGGGACTACGTGCTCCTGATCTTTGAGATCGCGCGTGGTTAACCTCTTGGTAGCGCGAAGGCGCGGCTATACACCCAAGGCACGAGAATAGCCACCGCTCGCCGACCGCGCGCCAGCCGCAGGTTTCGGCATCCCAAAACGAGAGCCGAAACGCGGCTTCAGCGCAGCGGCACGCCGCTTCCGCCCTCCGCGCGGGCGATTGCACCGCGCTTCGCCGGGCGGTTCCGCTCCGACGGAATCGACGCTGCGCTGACGCTAGCCCACCCGCGGCGAGCGCATCGTCACGAGTTCCTCGGCTGCGCTCGGGTGCAAGGCGACGGTGCGGTCGAAATCCGCCTTGGTCGCCCCCATCGTCACGGCGATGGCAACGGCCTGGATGATCTCGCCGGCGTCATGGCCGAGGATATGGACGCCGAGTACCTTGTCGGTGGCCGCATCGACGACGAGCTTCATATAGGTGCGCTCGTGCCGCCCGGAGATGGTCGCCTTCATCGGGCGGAAGCCAGATTCGAAGATCCTGACATCATGCCCGGCGGCAATCGCCTGGTTCTCCGACAGGCCGACCGTACCGATCTCCGGCGTGGTGAAGACCGCCGAGGCGACCGTGGCGTGATCGACCGTCCAGGAGCGATTGCCGAAGGTGCTGTCGGCGAAGGCATGTCCCTCCCGGATCGCGACGGGGGTCAGGTTGACGCGGTTGGTGACATCGCCGACCGCGTGGATCGACGGCACGCTGCTGGCCGAGGCTGCGTCGACTGCGATCTCGCAGAGCGGACCGAGTTTCACCCCCGCCCGCTCGAGCCCCAGACCTTTCGTGTTGGGCCGCCGGCCGGTCGCGACGAGAACGACATCGGCATCGATCGGCGCGCCATGGGCACAATGGGCGCGGCGGCTGCCGTCGGCGAGTTCCTCGATACGCTCGATGGTGCAGCCGAGACGCATGGTAATGCCGGCATGGGCCAGCGCATCGCGCAGGCGGTTGCGGACGTCTTCGTCGAAGCCGCGCAGGATGTTATCGCCGCGATGGAGCAGCGTCACGGCAACGCCGAGCCGAGCAAAGAGGCTGGCGAATTCGAGCGCGATGTAGCCGCCGCCAACGACCAGAAGCCGCTTCGGCAAGGCCGGAAGATGGAAGACCTCGTTGGAGGAGATGCCGAGCTCGCCGCCGGGGATCGGCGGGTCGAAGGCGGGCCAGCCACCGGTCGCGACGAGGATGTGCCGGGCGGTGACGGTCTGGCTGCTTTTGACCAACCGAACGCTATGCGGCCCCTCGACGACGGCGCGCTCCTCCCGAATCTCGACCTTGGCGCCTTCAAGACCCTTGCGATAAAGGCCGGACAGGCGCGTGACCTCGTTCGCCACGGCATCGCGCAGTGTCGGCCAGTCGAAGGCGGGTTTGGCACCCAGCGTCCAGCCAAAGCCGGCCGCGTCCTCGAAATCCTCGGCGAAGCGGCTGGCATAGACGAAGAGCTTCTTCGGCACGCAGCCGCGGATGACGCAGGTGCCGCCGATGCGATCCTCCTCCGCGATCATCGCACGGGCGCCATGCCCCGCCGCGATGCGCGCCGCACGCGTGCCGCCGGAGCCCGCCCCGATGACGAAGAGATCGACGTCGAATTCAGCCATGATCTTCTCCTTGGCGCCCCGGTCCGAACCAGAGGATTCCGGCTCCCAGCAGTGCGATCCACCAGCCCTGCCAGGCTCCGTGCCCGACGACGGAAATTGCAAAAGCGCCAGCGAACATGGCCAGGCGCGGCGCCATCTCCCGCGCGCTCATCCGGCGCAGCCGCGCGAGCAGGAGAAGGCCCGCCAGGAGCAGGATGCCTGCTCCGATCACCCCGGTCTCCGCCCATGCCTGCAGCGGCATGTCATGCGGATGCCCGACGCCGAGGAGCGTCCTGTGCTCCGGCGCCACCTCGGTTGCCACGGGGTGGTGGTCCATGCTGGCCGAGGTCCCGAAGCCGGCGCCTGCGATCGGCCGCACCCGCACGACCTCGCCGAAGCTCTGCCAGATATCGATGCGGGCCTGCCCGGTCATCACGGCGAAGCGGTTCAGGATCATCGAGGGCAGCCAATTGTGAGCGGCAATGCCGAGCACCGGCGCCATCACCATGGCGAGGACGAAGCCCAGGCCCGCCGCCGTCAGCGTCAGGCGCGGCCAACAGGCCGACAACGCCCAGCAGACGACACAGACCGCGACGCCAAGCCGCGCGGACGCACTCTCCGAGCGCAGTGCCAATGCGGCAACAGTCAAACCGAGGATGACCGCCAATATCCGGTCGGACCGGCGTGCGGCCGGCGCATTCCAGAGACCGTGAATCGTCGGAACGGCCAGCATCAGCGCTGTGATTGCGGGCCGGTTGAAGACGAAGCTCATCAGCTTGCCGACGCCGAGCGCCGCCCGCTGCGAGAGGCCAGAGGCAAGTTCGACGATTGATAGCAGGCACGCCAGGATCAGCGCGAATGCGAGCGCACGCAGCCACGCCGGCCTTGGCCTGAACCGGCCCGAGGCGGCAATCGCAAACGCGAAGGCGATCGGCAGAACAAGCTCTGCCCAGGCGCGCAGGGAGGCGCCCGGCTTGTGACTCCATGCAATCGAGATCAGCGCCCAGGCAAGGAAGGCAGCCAGGGTCAGTCCCAGCGGTGTCGCAAGCAGGCTCCGCAAGCGCGCGGCGACGTCTCCCGCCTGGCCCGCGGCGACGGCCGCGGCGATGAAGGGAATGACGGCCAAGCCGAGCATGAGCGGGGCGGAGCGGTTGGCCAGCCACATCGCCAGCGGCATCAGCACCATGAGCGCCACGCCGATCGCTGTCAGGCGCGACGGCAATTTCCCCGTGTCGGGCGCGGATTCGTGGCGGTCGGCGAAACGCATCTGACTCATGGGTTGCGATTACGCGATCGCGAGAAGCGCCGCCAGAGGCTTATCCGGAAGCCGGCCGGAGTCGTAGAACGAAAGGAGCAGAAGCCAAGGCGAACGCGGCGGAACCGGAGCATTATTGTCAAGTCATTATTCAATCAGGCGCAATTGACGCCCTGCGTGGCAAGGTGTCACAGCCGAAGCTGCCCAAAAAAACCACGGCAGGGGCCGTAATCGGAGGAAATCCATGCTGACATCTGTTCTGAAGCGCACAGCCCTGACTGCGGTGGCTCTCGCCGCTCTCTCGACGGCCGCCTTCGCCCAGCTCACTGAACTGAAGATCATGGCCCCCGCAGCGCCGGGCGGCGGCTGGGATGGCACCGCGCGCTCGATGCAGCAGGCTCTGACCTCGGCTGGCATCGTCAAGAGCGTGCAGGTCAACAACGTCACCGGCGCCGGCGGCACGATCGGCCTTGCCCAGCTCATCGGCGCGAAAGGCGACGGCCATCAGCTGATGGTCAACGGCTTCGTGATGGTCGGCGCGATCCTCCTCAACAAGTCGCCGGTCAACCTGACGCAGGTGACGCCGATCGCGCGCCTCACCGCCGAGGCCGAGGTCATCGTCGTCCCGACGGAATCCCCGCTCAAGACCGCCAAGGACCTGGCCGAGCGCCTGAAGGCCGATCCGGCCAAGGTGACCTGGGCGGGCGGCTCGGCCGGCGGCACTGACCACATCCTCGCCGCGCTGTTCGCGCAGGCCGTCGGCGCCGACGCCAAGAAGATCAACTACATCCCGTTCTCGGGCGGCGGCGAGGCACTGGCTGCTATGCTCGGCGGGCGCGTGACCGCCGGCGTCTCCGGCTATGGCGAGTTCGAAGGCCAGATCAAGGCCGGGAAGTTGCGCGTGCTCGCCGTCTCCTCGCCCAAGCGCCTCGAGAATGCGCCGGACGCCCCGACGCTGAAGGAGCAGGGCATCAACCTCGAACTGCTGAACTGGCGTTCGGTCGTCGCCCCTCCCGGCCTCTCGGCCGACCAGACCAAGGCCCTGACCGAAACCGTCGAGAAGATGGTCAAGTCTAAGGAGTGGCAGGAAATCCTCAAGGCCCGCGGCTGGGACGACGCCTTCCTTGCCGGCGCCGCCTTCGACACCTTCCTGAAGGCCGAGATCGAACGCGTCTCGAAGGTGATGACCGAAGTCGGCCTGGTGAAGTAAGTTCTTCCGACGTCTAAGATCGGAGGGGCCGGGAAACCGGCCCCTTTTCTCACCGCCAGAAGCGCCCGAAAGCGCCGGCCTTACCCTGCGGGAACGCCATGACGAACGAGACTCGCACGCAAGGTGCCAACAAGCCGGCACTGGTCGTCGGTGTGCTGCTGCTGATCGTCGCCGCCCTCGTGGGCTACGATGCCTCCACGCAGACCATCACCTCCACCTATGGCATCGGGCCGACGGCCATGCCCTATGTCGTGACGGTCGGCCTCGTCATCCTCGGCCTGGCGCATTTCGTCGTCGCCTTCCGCGAAGGCCTGCCCGAGCCGGAGGCGGCCGACAACAAGGCCCTCCTGTGGATCGCAGGCGGCCTCGTCTTTCTGATTGCCTGCATCGGGCTTGGCGGCGGCTTCATCATCGCCATCTCCGTGGTCTTCGCCTGCACCGCGCGCGGCATGGGCCGGCAGGCCCTGCTGGTCGATGCGGCGATCGGCTTCGTCCTCGGCCTGATCATCTTCCTCGTTTTCGCGAAGCTCCTGACGCTGATCCTGCCGTCGGGACCGCTCGAGCAACTCTTCCTCTGAGCCGGGGCTGAACGATGGATACCTTGTTTTCGCTGCTCAATGGCTTTGGCGTCGCCTTCGAGCCCTCCAAGCTGCTGTTCTGCCTCATCGGCGTCTTTCTCGGCACCGCAGTCGGCGTGCTGCCCGGCATCGGCCCGGCGCTGACCGTCGCGCTGCTGCTGCCGGTCACCTTCAAGCTCGACCCTGCCGGGTCGCTGATCATGTTCGCGGGCATCTACTATGGCGGCATGTATGGCGGATCGACCACCGCGATCCTGCTCAATGCGCCGGGCGAAAGCGCCTCTCTCGCCACGGCCCTCGAAGGCTCGAAGATGGCCAAGGCCGGCCGCGGCGGCCCCGCGCTTGCGACATCGGCGATCGGCTCCTTCGTCGCCGGCCTGATCGCGACGATCGGGCTTGCCTTCCTCGCGCCCTGGCTCGTCGAGGTCGCAGTCAAGTTCGGTCCCTGGGACTATTTCGCCCTGATGATCGTGGCCTTCGTCACGGTATCGGCGACCTTCGGCGACTCGCCGCTGCGCGGCCTCACCAGCCTGTTTCTCGGCATCACGCTGGGTCTGGTCGGCATCGACAAGCTGACCGGCCAGGCGCGTCTGACCTTCGGCGTGCCGGAGCTGCTCAACGGCGTCGAGGTCACGACGCTGGCCGTTGGTCTCTTCGCCGTGGGCGAGGCCTTCTACGTCGCCTCCAAGCGCTTCCGCGAGCCGGAAGAGATCATCCCGATCAAGGGCTCGCTCTGGATGACGAAGGAGGACTGGAAGCGCTCCTGGGCGCCGTGGCTGCGCGGCACCGCCTTCGGCTTCCCGATCGGCGCCTTGCCGGCCGGCGGCGCCGAAGTCCCGACCTTCCTGAGCTACTCGACCGAGAAGAAGCTCTGCAAATACCCGGACGAGTTCGGCAAGGGCGCGATCGAGGGCGTCGCCGGGCCGGAGGCAGCCAACAATGCCTCCGCCGCGGGCACGCTGGTGCCGCTGCTCACGCTCGGCCTGCCGACCTCGGCGACGGCAGCGATCATGCTCGCCGGCTTTCAGCAATATGGCCTCAACCCCGGCCCTCTGCTCTTCGCCGAGAGGCCGGATCTCGTTTGGGGCCTGATCGCCTCGCTCTTCATCGCCAACGTCATGCTGGTGATCCTGAACCTGCCGCTGATCGGGCTCTGGGTCCGGCTGCTCGCGATCCCGCAGCCCTGGCTCTATGCCGGCATCCTCGTCTTCGCGACGATGGGCACGCTCGCGGTCAACGGCTCGGCGGTCGAACTGACCATGCTCTTCGTCTTTGGCTTCATCGGCTACCTGATGCGCCGCTACGACTACCCGGTAGCGCCGATGGTGGTCGGTCTTATCCTCGGGCCGATGGCGGAGCAGCAATTGCGCCGCGCCTTGCAGATCAGCCTCGGCGACCCGATGATCCTGCTGGAGAATCCGATCTCGGCGACACTGCTCGGCATTGCCGCGCTCGCCTTGGTCGCGCCCTTCGCGATGAAGGGGCTGAACCGCTTCAAGGCCTCCGAGGACTGACGAGGCCGAGCCGCAGCAGGCTCTCGCCGGTCGCGACGAGCGCCTCTGCAGGCGGCCTGGGCTGCCAGCCCAGCATGGCCCGCGCCTTGGCGCTGGTCGCGTTCTTGACGCGGCCGAGCTCCGGCGTCGCTGCCTGACGCGCGGTGGCGCTGAAGCGCGCGGCAAAGCGCACCAGCCAGTCCGGCAATGTGCGGGTCGAGACGCCGGCGGCGCGCTCGCCGAGCCCATCCTTCAACGCCTGGGCGATGGCGTGCATCGTCATGAAATCCCCGGCGGTCGCGAGAAAGCGCTCGCCCGCCGCGGCAGGGTCGGTCATGGCGCGCAAATGCAGGTCAGCGACGTCGCGCACATCGACCACGCCGAACATCAGCCGCGGAACCGCCCAGAGCCTCCCCTCCAGCATGGTCTTCACTAGCAGGATCGAGGCGGAAAGGTCCGGCCCCAGCAGCGGACCGAAGACGCCGACCGGATTGACAACGGCGAGTTCGAGCCCCTGCCCTTCCCCGTCGACGAAATCCCAGGCGGCAAGCTCGGCCAGCGTTTTCGACTTCGGATAGGCGGCGAGGCCGGGCGCGGACGGATTGGTCCAGTCGCGCTCGTCATAGGGGCGCCTCAGCGCGCGGCCATAGCCGATGGCCGCGAAGGAAGAGGTCAGCACGGCGCGCTTCACCCCGGCGCGACGAGCGGCGCGGAGAACGCGGAGCGTGCCGTCGCGCGCCGGACGGATCAGTTCATCCTCGTCCCTGGGAGCCGCTGACGCCAGCGGCGATGCGACGTGCATCACATGGGAGCAACCGGCCATCGCCGCATCCCATCCGGCATCCTGCATCAGATCGGCAGCGGCGATCTGCAGGCGCTCGCCCGCATCGATCCCCGCCGCTTTCAAGGCTTCCCGCAAGCGCTCTTCCCGCGCCGGCGAGCGCAGCGTGGCACGAACATCGAATCCCGCCTCCAGCAGCTTCAGGATGCAATGTCCTGCAACGAAGCCGGAGCCTCCGGTCACCAGCACGAGGTCGCGGGTCATGGTCCTGGCTCCGAAAGCTGCAACTGCGACATCCCGCAGATAGGTCGGCAGCCGGACGAACGCCAGCACCCAACATGTATCGGCTGCGCCGGGACGCGATGCGCGGCAGCCGTGGCGCAGATCGCCGCCGGTGCGGCGCTGTGGCGTGTCTCCACTCCCATCGCCCGGCGAACTGGGAAACGGGCAGGCGATACGCCGATGGAGGACCTTGGCGGCACAGGCCCGTAAACCGACGCGCCGAACGAAAACGCCTCCCCTTCCTGCGAAGGGGAGGCGTCGATGGCTGGGCGCTGCCCCCGGCCAGCTGCCTTAGAGCGTATGGCCGCGCTTGCGCATTTCCTGCGAGAAGCGATCGAAGAGATAATTGCTGGTCTGCACGCTCCAGGGCTGCAGAAGCGGGAAGATCTCTTCCATCGCCTTGCCACGCAGGCTGGTATAGCGCTGCCCGACTTCGGACTTGAAGAAGCCGGCGACCGCCTTCAGGTCGGCTTCCGTCATCTTGCTGGCGAAAACGGCGGCAGACGTCTTGATCATCTCCTCGGAGCGCTTGTCGGCCTCGGCCTTCAGCTCGCCGAGCACGGCATCCGTGTCCTTCGCCATTTCCGGCCGGGTTGCCACGAGGCCCTTCGCGCTCTCTTCGAATTCGCGATAGATATTGTTGATATTCTGCGTGACGCCGGTCAGCTCCATGACCTCGCGCGCCGCCTGGAGATGGCTCGGCGTCAATGTCGGCGTCTGGGCAGAGGCGGGAGCGGCGCCCAGCAGCGCGAGGCCGAGGGCCAGGCTGGCGAGAATATGGCGGATCATGCGGTCAAAACCCCTTCATCGTTGACGAGCCGCCGATGCGACCGGCAGCGTCGCCGGCCCTGCCGAGCCGACCATTGTTTCGCGCGTTCCTTAGCGTGGATCGCGCGGGAATGGAATCACTCGATCTTGCCAAGCAGCTTGAGCCCGTCGGCACCGGCGAGGATCGCTCCGGTCGCGAGACCGATGAACAGGCCGTGCTCCACGACCCCTGGCACCATGTTCAGAGCCTGAGCCAATAATTCCGGCCGCTCTATGGCGCCCAGATGAGCGTCGAGGATAAAATGGCCGCCATCGGTGACGAGCGTAGAGCCGTCGGCCCGCTGGCGCAGCGAGATCTTGCCGGCGGAGCCGGAAGCGGCGATGGCCTCAGCCACCGCGCGGCGCGTCGCCTCCAGCCCGAAAGGCACGACCTCGATCGGCAGCGGGAAGCGGCCGAGCTTCTGCACCAGCTTGCCGTCATCGGCGATGACGATCATGCGGGCGGAAGCGGCGGCGACGATCTTCTCGCGCAGCAGCGCCGCGCCGCCGCCCTTGATCAGGCGCAGCTGCGGATCGAGCTCGTCAGCGCCATCGACCGTTAGGTCGAGCTCGGGCGTCTCGTCGAGAGTGGACATCGGGATACCCAACGAGACCGCCTGCGCCTGCGTCGCCTCGGAGGTGGCGACGCAGGTCACCGCGAAGCCGGACGCGACTTTCGTACCGAGGAGATCGACGAAATGCTTCGCGGTGGAGCCCGTTCCGAGACCGAGGCGCATGCCGGGCCTCACGAGCTCGAGCGCGCGGGCGGCAGCCTGCTTCTTCAGATCATCGGCGTTCATAGGATTTGCCCGGATGGAGTTTGATGGAGACCGGCCGCTACCCACGAAAAGTAGCGCCGCTCTCCTGCCGCGCCCGGCGCTCCATGTCCAGCGCGCGCAGGTCGCAAGGTATTATTTGGTTTGCGGCGTGCACACCGTCTTGTCGTCGAAGACGTAGCAGATGCTCATCTCCCCGGTACGGATATTGACGCGGAAGATGCCGCCCTCGCGCTCGTGCCGGGAGGGCATCAGCGCATAGTCGCTCGGCGCCTGAGGCCCGGCCCCCTCGCCCGTCGGGAAGCACACGGTGAGGCCGACGCCGCCCTCCTTCAGCTGGAACTGACAGGCACCGACCTCGCCCGTCGCCTTGTCGATACGGTAGACCCGGTTGAGATCGGTCTGCGGCGCTGGCGCGAACTCGAACGGCCCTGCGAGGGCCGGGAGCGCACATGGCAGCGCAAGGCCGAGTGCCAATCCCAGGCGCGTCGCGCCGGGCCGGATTGCGATGATCTTCGACATGACATGTTCCCTGCCGCGAAGGCGACGAATCGAGCGAACGATACCATCATGCGCGGTGAATTTGGGGAGCCGGTGACATGGCCCTTTGCGGCGGAGCACTTGCCAGCCGGCCCGCGAAGCCGTTTAAGCCGGTCGTCTGCCGCATTGCCCGGAAAGCCACGCCATGAAAGCCACGCCATGAGCCAGCCCCCGATCGTCGTGTTCGATCTCGACGGAACGCTCGCCGAGACCGCACCGGACATCATGCGGGTTCTGAACGTCATTCTGGTGCGCGAAGGCCTGGCCGCATTGCCATTGGACCGGGCACGCGAGCTTGTCGGCGCGGGCGCGCGCGCCCTGATCGAACGCGGCTTCAAGGTATCGGGCCAGCCACTCGACACCGAGACCCTGGAGCGGCTCTTCGCGGATTTTCTAGACATCTACGCCGACGATGTCGCCTCCCACAGCCATCTGTTCGACGGCGTGCTGGGCGCGCTCGATGTACTGGCCGACGAGGGCTACGCGCTCGCCGTCTGCACCAACAAGCCGATCCTGCACACGCGCCTGATCCTCGACCATTTCGACATCGCCAAACGCTTCGCGGCCGTGGCGGGGCGCGACAGCTTCCCCTGGTTCAAGCCCGATCCGCGCCACCTCACGATGACCATCGAGGCGGCGAAGGCCGACGTTTCGCGCGCCGTGATGATCGGCGATTCCCGCACCGACATCGCGACCGCGCGCGCGGCGGGCATCCCGTCGATCTGCGTGCCCTTCGGCTATACCGATGTGCCGATCGAGACGCTGGAACCGGATTTCGTCATCCAGCACTTCGACGAGTTGCCGGGCGCTGTGGATCGCGCGCTCAATCTGGTGCCTGCACGTCCTTGACGGCGTGAAGCGCGCCGACTAGGAGAGGGCCGGTCCGGGCGGCTAGCTCAGCGGTAGAGCACTCCCTTCACACGGGAGGGGTCACAGGTTCGATCCCTGTGCCGCCCACCATTTTCCCGACATCGTCAGCGCAGGACCCGGGCCGCACCATCCGGCAGCGGCTGGCCTCCCTTTGCGATCGCGACCAGTTCCTCGGCGAACCGGGCCGCGATGGGCAGGCGGAAATGCAGGGGATCCCAGTAATTTTCATCCCGCGCCGTGATCGGCGAGGCATGCGCGTAGTCGACCAGCGTCGCGCCATGGCGCCGCGCCAATGCGGCGATACCCGCCTTGCATGCACCGTAGCGCTGCCAGCCCGCCGAGCCTTCGCGGGGGTAGCCCATCAGATGTGCGGGCGGCAGGACGAGCATCACCTGCGTTTCCTTCGGGAAGGCGGCGATCGCCTCCTCCAGCCAGGCCAGAGCGGGAAAGCGCCAGCCAGCGCTTTCAGCGGCTGACACCGGCATCGGCGGCAAGGGCGTCAAATCCAGCTTCTGGCCGCCATTGCTCATGTAGATGTGGCTGCGCGCGCGAGCGAGATCGTAGCTCGCCTCCGGCGGCGTGAAGACCTCGTAGCCGTCACCGCGGATCCGCTCCTGCGACCAGCCGAGGCGATAGGCCATCAGCCGGCCGGCGATCTCCAGATTGGTCAGGTTGAGCAGCTTCGGCCAATCGGTCCAGCGAACCTCTCGCGAGAGCCAGTCCGGCATCGGCCGCGGCGTCAGGCGCTTCGCCGCATCGGTGGCATCGGGCTCGCACCAGGTGACATCGAGGCCCCAGATGATTCGCTTGGGAAGGCTGACATGATCCCGGAACAGCCCGGCCATCTGCAGTTGCTCCCAAGGCGTCGCGGCATTCATCGCAAGGTTGACGAAGCGTGCATCGAGCCCCTGCGAAAGCGTCTGCGGATCGAGAAGGCGCATGGTCGAGGTGCCGAGCACCGCCGCATCGAAGCGCCCGGAGCGCACGAGCTGCGGGTACATGAAGCGCTGGTTGATATCCATGATCGGCCGTGCCGGCTGCCCCGCTCCGACCCGCATGCCGAAAGGATCGAGCGCAGCGACGAACGCGAACAGCAGCCCGGCGCAGCCCGCCGCCGCCACCAGGAACCACCGCGACCAGACGATCCAGGCCTTCTCCATGCTGGCCCTGTACTCCAATGTCATGACCCTGACCGGTTAGCCGGCCGGCGCCCTCTTCGCACATGGGATGCCTCCGTCACAACGCGGAAGGCGCCGCAGTTGGCAGCCGCCGCGCGAACATGCGAGAGAGGCCAGATGATCTCAGGCGCCTTCCGCCGTCTGGCCAGCCCCGCGCAGCGACTTATCGCCGCCCTGATCGCGCTCTGCCTGCTGCCCGGCCCCGGGCATGCTGCGGAAGAGCCGCTGCCGGCTTCCTCCGGAATACAGGATGCGCTCTGCCGCCTGATCGACGACGCCGCACGGGAGCACGCGGTGCCGCCGGCCTTTCTGACCCGGCTGATCTTCCAGGAATCGAGCTTTCGCCCGCATGTCACGAGCCCGGCCGGCGCACAGGGCGTGGCGCAGTTCATGCCCGGCACGGCGCGCGAGCGCGGCCTGCTCGATCCGTTCGACCCCGAGCAGGCCGTG
Organism: Allobosea sp. 10L422; assembly: GCF_056395345.1. NCBI lineage: Bacteria > Pseudomonadati > Pseudomonadota > Alphaproteobacteria > Hyphomicrobiales > Alloboseaceae > Allobosea > Allobosea sp. 10L422. The sequence goes on along the minus strand of NZ_JBFTJI010000006.1, from coordinate 297,994 downwards.
CCCAAGGCTGCGCATTTCCTCGCCGAGCTGCGCAACCGCTTCGGCAATTGGGGGCTTGCGGCGGCGGCCTATAATGGCGGCCCGAACCGCCTTGCCGGCTGGCTTACCGCCCGCGCTGCAGGGCAGACCCGCTTCCTGCCGATGGAGACCGAGAACTATGTCCTGCTGATCACCGGCGCCTCAGTCGAGGACTGGGCCGAGGATGCCCGCAACAGCGCCAATGGCGACGGGCGCTCGCCGCCGGCGCGACCGGCGACACGCGATCAGCTGGCCGCCTGCGCGCCGACGCTGGTCGCGATCCGGCAGGCTCGCCCGGCCCTCCCCGCAATTGCGGAGGCCCCATTCGCGCCCTGGGGCGTCCAGCTCGCCGGCAATTTCTCCAAGGCCCGCGCACTCGCCAGCTTCCAGCGCGCGAGCGCTCGCCACCGCACCATCATCGGCGAGCTCGAGCCGATGATCATCGGCACGCGCCTGCGCAGCCGCGGCACGCGGGCATTCTACCGGGTCCGGCTGCCCGCGGCGACGCGCGCCGAGGCAACCGCACTCTGCCGGCGCATCCAGATCGATCGCGGCGCCTGCGTGGTCCTGAGGAGCTGATCCATCGCAGCCATGTTGCATGTGCGCAACGCGGAATGGCAAAGCTCGAACGCTCTCAGTGATGTGATAAAAGCCCGATTGCAGCGGCCCCGGGAAGCTGACAGGACGTTGAGGAGACGTTGACTTTTCCGTGTCAACTTCGTGTCCACACGCTGCCCCGACCGCCCGAGGTTCTCGATGATCCGCTCCATCCGTCTGGCCATGCTCGCCGGTCTTGGCCTGCTTGCCCTTGGCTCCGCCGCCCGGGCCGAAATCGATCCGCTGACGCGCCAGCCTCTGGTGCAATATGTCGACCCGGCGAAGGCGCAGGCTACCGCCGTTCCGCGCGAGGTCGTTGACTATCCGACGCGATACCAGCCGGGCACGATCGTCATCAATTCGACGGAGCGCCGTCTCTATTTCGTGATGCCCAATGGCAAGGCGGTGCGCTATGGCGTCGGCGTCGGCCGCCCGGGCTTCGACTGGGCGGGCAGCCAGAGCATCACCCGCAAGGCCGAGTGGCCGAGCTGGACCCCGCCGTCGCAGATGCTGAAGCGCCGTCCCGACCTGCCGCGCTTCATGCCCGGCGGCCCGGACAACCCGCTTGGCGCCCGCGCCATGTATCTCGGCTCGACGCTCTATCGCATCCATGGCTCGAACGAGCCGGAGACGATCGGCCAGGCCGTCTCCTCGGGCTGCATCCGCATGCTGAACGAGGACGTCATCGATCTCTACGAGCGCACCAAGGTCGGCACCCGCGTCGTCGTCGCGCGCTGAGTCGCTCACGCTTCATTCCCATCGAATAAGCCGGCGGAAACGCCGGCTTTTTTGTTTGGCCGGCTCGCCCCGCGATCGACCGGTCGCATGGCCCTCGCAACGCAAGGGTTTGGCCACGACGCGCCCCCGCGCGCGTCGGTCGCGCGGACGCGGGAATTGCAGACTTTTTGACGGGCCACACCACAGGCCCGGGATGACCGCGTGGTTGCGGGAGAACGCTGCGCGCTCAGGAGACGAGGGACAGCGGAGCTCCCGGCGCCATTCCGGCTCGGGACATGCGCACATTCATCGGGCTCGACCATTTTCATCAAGGAACCCGAAATCATCGGCTATATTCGCCATTCGACAGTCAAAATTCGCGAACTCCACCGCTCAATTTCAACGACGATGCGCATGCACGCCGGATCGCCAGGCCGGACGAAGCAAAATCGAAGAGCATCGGGAAACAGCCATGGCTCCAAAGGACTGGACCAAACACGCCCTTCCCGCCCAGGCATCGAACGCCGGACGTCGCTGAGCTGTGGCGAACACCGTCCAAAGCCAAGGAACCGCTGCCGAGCCGGCCGAGCGGCGGCTCGGCCAGATCCTGCTTGTCATCACCGCATGCGGCTGGGGCCTGAACTGGTCGGTCCTGAAATTCGTTCTGCTCGACTGGCCGCCGCTGTTTGCGCGCGGCATGGCTGGCCTCCTCGGCGCGGCCGGCCTGGCGGTTTTGGCATGGCGCCGCGGCGAGCCGCTTGGCGTGCCGCGCGAATTCCGCCTCCCGCTCGTGATCGCTGCCGGAATCAACGTGTTCGCCTGGATGGGCTTTACGGCCCTGTCCCTGAATTGGCTGAAGGTTTCCGAAGGCGCCCTCATCGCCTATTCGATGCCGATATGGGCGATGCTGATTGCCTGGCCGCTGCATGGCGAACGCCCGGATCGCCGCAGCCTGCTTGCATTGGCGCTCGGCGTTGCCGGCATCGCGATCTTGATGGGCGGCCCGAACCTCGCCGTCCAAAAACTGCCGGGCGTTCTCTTCGGCCTAGCGGCCGCCATTCTGTTCGCTGTCGGCACCGTCATGGCACGCAAGCCCATCGCGATGCCTTTCATGGCGCTGACGGCATGGCAGGTGGCACTCGGCTGCCTGCCGATGATCGCGCTGAGCCTGTTTCTCGAACAGCCTCATCCTCTCGCATTATCCAGTCAGGGCCTGGTCGGCCTGGCCTATATGGCGGCGGGGCCGATGGCATTGTGCTATCTGACGTGGTTTGGGGCGCTGAAACGCCTGCCCACGTCAACGGCGGCAACGGGCATGCTGATCGTCCCGATTGTGGGAACGCTATCGGCCGTACCGCTGCTCGGAGATACCCTGGGCTCGCGGGAAATCCTCGCCATCGGCGTCGCGCTCAGCGGCGTCGCATTGGCACTCCGCAAGAACCGTCGCTGACATTCGCGGACGCAGGCGTTCGATCGCGAAAACCCGCACGATCGTCAACTGTAGAAGATGTGCCGGCCGATCACGTCCATTTTCTTGAGCTTCTTCGCCCAGCCGGGTTGGACATAGTCGGCGTGGTAATGCATGGCGGCCCCGACCTCTTCGAGATAGATTTTGCCCTCGTAGACTTCGCGGGCGATGCGCATCGCGGCTTTCCATGCCTCGGGTTCGGTGATCCGCAAGGCCTTGCCCTCGCAGGCGAAGGTGAACTGGCAGGCCAGCTTGCGATGTCGGTTCTGGAAGACCACGCCGCAGATCGTCGCCGGATAGACACCGCTCTTGACCCGGTTGAGCACGACCTGGGCGACGGCGGCCCTCCCTTGCTCCACTTCGGAACGCGCCTCGAAATAGACGGCCTGGGCCAGGCAACGCTCTTCGCGCTCCAGGTTCTCGGGCTCGATCAGCCCGACATAAGTCTGCCGCGGTTCAAGCTCCTTCCCGGGCAGGACGATAATGCCCGTCGGCGTTACCCAGGCGATCGTCGTGGCTTCGCTCGTCGGAGTCAGCACGCTCTGCGCCGCGCTCGCGGCAGGGCGCGGGGTCGTTCCATCATTTTTCGCAAGACCCTCGCGCGAAGGCTGCGCGGCTCCTGGGGGCGCCTGCTCGCGCTGCTCGCCGTCGCGCGAGAAGCGCGCGAGACCAGTGTACGGTTTGCCCGCGGGCTCGTGCACGATCGCCAATGCGAGCATCGGGCTGTTCAGCCTGCCGAACAGGCGCAGGTCATCGGCATGGAGACGGCTCTCGGGAAGCTCCGTCGTATGGAAACCCAGTGTGCGGCTATCGACACCGAGGGGGATGCGCGACGGGGCGGGCGACGTCGTTGGCAGGGTCTTGGTAGGCAGCACGACGAGAGCCGCGAGCGCGAGCAGCGCCTGCGGGACGATGCGCTTCATGAAGGATGCTCCGGAGAAATAGGGGCAAGCCGAGCAGGCGCCGCACCGATACCGGCGGCGAGATCAGCGGCTCGCTTGGCTGGAACTTGCTGGGAAGGGGGAAGGGAAACGAGCTAGCGATCGGCCCGGGAGGGAATCAGGCGCGGTTGGACTGCTACGCTCGTCGCTGGCTTTGGTCGCCGGACGGCAATCAGATCAGGCGCAGGACTGCGGGGGTTCGCAGGCGATCTGCCACGGCAGGAGAATGCCGGGGATAGGCTCTGTCGCACCGGCGGCTCTTGGCATCGCCGCGATATCAGGAGCGATCATCACGCGCCGAGAGGCACAGGGCGAAAGCCTTCCGAAAGAAGCTCCTACCTGCATGAGCACTCGGCCCGGCTATACCTGAACATAATCCTATTCACCGCACAGATATCTGCGCAAATGTTACTTTCCATCAAGGACCCTTAACTCAACATTAACCAAACTAGGCGTCGCTTGACCTGCGCTATGACGAGAGACTTCGGCATCTTTGTGACGCAATCGATCCGCCGTCGAATGGCGAACCGGAACTGTAACTGTTACAGGCTCGACAGGCCGGCAGGGCGTGCCAAGTTGCGGCTTCAAACGATTGCGCTGGAGGCGACGATGCGGTGGAGCCGGATTGGCGGCGCATTGATGGTCCTGAGCGGACTACCGGCCAAGGCCCAGACGGGGCCGGCGGACGATCTGGCGCGGCGCAACATCGAACGGCGCGCCGTCGGGGCGATGATCTGGGCGATGCCCGCGGTCAACACCGACCTGATGCTCCAGGAGCCCTCGGCAAGACCAAGGCGAAGCCGAACGACATCGTCTTCTGGTCGCAGCCGGTCAACTGGAAGAACCAGACGCTGACGCCGAACCCGGATTCGATCTACTTCATGTCGTTCTGGAACGTGAAGGACGGCCCCATCGTCATCGAGATCCCGCCTGCGAAGGGCGGATCGATCGCGGGGAACATCGTCACCATCTGGCAGATGCCGCTCGAAGATGCCGGGCCCGAAGGGGCGGACAAGGGCAAGGGCGGCAAGTACCTGATCACGCCGCCGGGCTATAGGGGCAAGGTTCCGGCCGGCTATATCCATCTGCCGTCCGACAGCTATAGCGGCTTTGCGCTGCTGCGCTCGAATTTGCCGAGCCATAGCGCCGCGGATATTGCGAAATCGGTCGCCTACGGCAAGCAGGTCAGGATGTATCCGCTGTCGCGCGCCGCGAACCCGCCGACGACGAATTTCGTCGATGCCTTCGACGTGATGTTCGACTCGACGATCAAATACGACGCCAGCTTCTACCGAAACCTCGACCGCGTCGTGCAGAACGAGCCCTGGCTGCAGCGCGACCGGGTGATGATCGATCAACTGAAGACGCTCGGCATCGAGAAGGGCAAGCCCTTCAATCCCGATGCGAAGACGCAGGAGGCTCTCGGTGCCGGCGCCAAGGAAGCCCATGCTCTGCTTTCGGAGCGCTATGACGCCGGCTTCCCGGTGATCAATCAGGGAATACGCTGGTTCCCCCCTGCGATGCCGGACGTGATCAAGGCGGTCCAGAACGGCTATGCCGATGTCGACCTTTACCCGGTCGATGCGCGCGGCGTGACCTATACGCTCGGCTTTACCGGCATCAAGCGCATCGGCACCGCCCAATTCTACCTGATGGCAAACAAGGACAAAGACGGCAACGCGTTCGACGGCGGCGCCACCTACCGGCTGACCGTGCCGCCCAACGCACCAGTGAAGCAATACTGGTCGGCGACAGTCTACGACCGGGAGACGCACGCCCTCGTCAAGAACATGAACCGTGCCAGCCTCGCCTCGATCAGCCCCGGCGTGCAGAAGAACCAGGATGGGTCGGTCGACGTGATTTTCGGCCCGCTGGCTCCGGCCGGGAAGGAAACGAACTGGGTTCCGACCGATCCCAATCGCAAGTTCGAGCTGCTGTTCCGGCTCTACGGACCGGAGAAACCGCTCTTCGACAAGAGCTGGAAGCTGCCGGACGTGGAGCGAGTCGCCAGCCCCTGAGATCGCCCCGCGGCTTCACGGAAGCGCCTGTCATCCCGGCCGTTGCGGCGCTGAGAGCCGCGATTCATGCCTGAACCTCGACCGGAAATGTTCCGGCGTGGATCCCGGGTCAAGCCCGGGATGACAGCACGTTTCCGTGCAACGTCGCCAAGCCCGAGGCGTCCTTGTTTTCTGCAACTGCGGCACCACGTCGTCCGGAGCAGTGCTTTTCTGGGTCGTCAGCGATCCCGCGACGCCTCCACGCTCGATGAGACGCGCAGATGTCCGAGCAAGCCGAAACTGGATTCCATCAGGAACGCCCCAGCCGTCGGGACTTCATCTTCTTGGCCACGGCAGCGTTCGGCTCGGTCGGGGCAATTGCTGCGGCCTGGCCCATCATCGCTTCGATGAACCCATCCGCTGATGTAGAGGCAGCCGGTGTTCCGGTTTCTATTGATCTTTCCCAGATTCAGCCGGGCCAGCAGATTTCTTTCTTTTGGCAAGGGAAGCCGATTGTGGTGCTGCATCGAACCGCCCAAGCTCTGGCAGAACTGAAGAACTCAAGCCTCATTGCGAGGCTCAGCGATCCCGATTCCTCCGTCTATCAGCAACCGGACTATGCCAGGAACTGGTGTCGCTCGAGCAAACCCGAATTCATGGTTCTCATTGCTATCTGCACCCACCTCGGCTGCATACCCATCGTCAGGCCCGATTTAGGCGATCCCAGCATTGATGCTTCCTGGCCGGGGGGCTATTTCTGCCCTTGCCACGGGTCGAAATACGATTTGGCTGGACGCGTATTCCGAGGCGTTCCAGCGCCATACAATCTTCCCGTCCCCCCGCACCACTACACCAGCGATACGACGCTTGTGGTTGGCGAGAACCCGGTTGGCGAAGACTTCTCGCTTTCTTCGATCGAGCAGCTCTAGCGCTGCCGCTCGCGGGAGAGCCCCTTCTCCGCCAGCGCCGCCTCATAGGCCTTCATCTTCTCGTCGGCCTGCTCGCCAAGCTCGCGCAGATAGTCCCAGGCGTAGATGCCGGTCTCGTGCATGTCGTCGAAACCGAGCCTGACGGCGTAGTTGCCGACCGGCTCGACCCTGAGGATCTCGACCGCGGCCTTGCCGGCGACGATCGTCTTCTGGCTGGGATGGTGGCCCTGGACCTCGGCCGAGGGGCTTTCGACGCGCAGAAGCTCTGCCGGCAGCGTAAAACTCGCCCCGTCATCGAAGGCGACGTGCAGGGTGCGACGGTCTTTCGACAGGCGGATTTCGGTCGGCCAGGATGACATGATCGTGTACGTCCTTCGCAGGCTGCGGCAGTCACGCGCTTGACCTTGGCCGCAGCAGTGCCAATGTCCTGCTATAGCAATGTGCAAACCAGTCCGCATCCTGGTCGGAGCGGCTGGGCGTTCGGAGTTGAGGCAGACGTGCTGCTCGACGACATGAAGCCGCTGACGCGGTCGCCGCTGGTCGATCCGTTCGGCCGGAAAATATCCTATCTGCGCATCTCGGTGACGGATCGCTGCGATTTCCGCTGCGTCTACTGCATGGCCGAGAACATGCAGTTCCTCCCCCGGAAGGAGCTGCTGACGCTGGAAGAGCTCGACCGGATCGCGACCGCCTTCGTCAGCCGCGGCACGCGCAAGCTGCGACTCACCGGCGGCGAGCCGCTGGTGCGCCGGGACATCATGAGCCTGTTCCGCTCGCTCTCGCGCCACCTCGCCTCAGGCGCGCTGGACGAGCTGACGCTGACGACCAACGGTTCGTTGCTCTCGCGCTATGCCGATGAGCTCGCCGGCTATGGCGTGCGCCGCATCAACGTCTCGCTCGACACGCTCGACGCCGACAAGTTCCGCGAGATCACCCGCCGGGGCGATCTCAAGGTCGTGCTCGCCGGCATCGAGGCGGCCCGCAAGGCCGGCATGCGCGTCAAGATCAACGCTGTGGCGCTGAAGGGCGTCAACGACGACGAGATCGAAGAGCTGATGCTCTGGTCGCACGGCCTCGGCATGGACCTCACGCTGATCGAGGTCATGCCGATGGGCGAGATCGAGGTCGGCCGCATCGACCAGTATCTCCCGCTCTCGGTGGTGCGCGGGCGGCTGATGGACAAGTACTCGCTGGTCGACGACCCCTACCGGACGGGCGGGCCGGCGCGCTATGTCCGCGTCAAGGAGACCGGTGGACTGGTCGGCTTCATCACGCCGCTCACCCATAATTTCTGCGAGAGCTGCAACCGCGTGCGGCTGACCTGCACCGGCACGCTCTATATGTGCCTCGGCCAGGAGGACGCCGCCGATCTGCGCGCCGCCGTCCGCTCCTCCCCTGACGACGCCCTGCTCTACCGCGCCATGGACGAGGCCATCGCCCGCAAGCCCAAGGGTCACGATTTCATCATCGACCGGCGCCATGCGCGCCCCGCCGTCGGCCGGCATATGAACGTCACCGGCGGCTGATCGGCAGGACGGCGATTGCCGCGTCAGCTTGACCGGCTGGGCGAATACCGGCACCGTCAGGCGACGGGTGGAGTTGCTGCGGGTCATGTTCAAGGCGATCGCAGGCCGCGTGAGAGCGGCCGCAAGCGCAATCATTGACGCCGTGAGGCAGACCCACGCCGCGCGTCTGGCCGTTATGGCCCTGCGGCTGCGGCGGCTCCTGCCTCTTCTTGCCATCCTCGTCGCGACCACCCTGCTCTTCTGCCTGTTCCTCGGCTGGTCCAGCGGGCGCAATGTCTTCGTTGCACTCGCGCCGGCATCGGCGACCTGGATCGGGGCCGGAATAGTGGGCGCCCTGGCGGGTCTGGTCGTGCTCGAACTCTGTGCGGCCTTCGCGATCACACTCATGACCGCCGCACTGCAGCTCGCCTACGACACCGGGCGGCACCGCGTGCGCGCCCTGCTTGTGATCGCCTGCACGATGGTGCTGGCGGGACTCGGCTGGCGGCTTTCGGCGCTCGATTCCGCAGGCTTGTCCCTCGTCGGCACCCTGCCGATGCTGGCCGGCGCGGGACTTGTCGCGCTGACGATGTGGTTCGAGCGGGCCTATCTGCGCCCGGCCTATCCCGGCTTCCGCGATTTCTGGATCGATGTCGTCGATGCCCGCCAGTTTCTGACGCGAGCCGCCCATGGCGAATGACAATGGCAGCACGGCCTCGCCCCATGGCATCACCCCGGCGATGACGGCGCACCATCTCGCTGAAGCGGTCAGGGCCGGCCACAACGGCGCAAGCGACGCAGTCGAGAACCTGCCCCCGGCCGACGCGACCATGCTGTCGCAGACCGAGCAGACGCTGATCGCCCGGGTGCGCGAACACCACACCATGCTGCGGCAGGAGGCAGCGGCGCGGCTCAACGCCATCCAGGCCGAGATCGTCAGCCGGCGGGAACTCTTCACGCAGCAACGCTTCGAGGGACGGGTGCGCGGTGTCGAGGCGACTATGCGGGCGATGCTCAACAAGCACGGCAGCGAGCTGGAGCAGCGCGTCTACGACGCGCTCCGCGCCAAGCGCGAATACGCGTTCTTCAACTACGAGAACAAGCGCCGCGCCGACCCCAAGCTCGACAAGTGGCAGTTCATCCTGTTCTTCCTCGTCGTGCCGCTGGTGATCGAGAGCCTGCTCAACGGCAATTTCTTTGCCGAAGCCAGCGATTTCGGCCTGGTCGGCGGCGCGGCCACCGCCGTCATCATCTCCGCGCTCAATATCGCGCTCGGCTTTTGCATGGGCATCGGCCCGGCGCGCTACTGCCAGCACGTCAAGAGCTCGCATCTGTTCTGGGCCCTGCCGGCCTATGCCGGGATGATCGCACTCATCGTGCTGTTCAACCTCGCGGTCGGCCATTACCGCGAGATGCTGATCGCCAATCCGGATGCGCGCTCGTTCCAGGTCATGCCGCGCGTGATGGAAAACCCCCTCGCGATCTATGACATCAAATCGGTCGCGCTGGTCATCATCGGCTGCCTCGTCGCCTTCGTCGCGGCGACGAAGGGCTATACCGCCTTCGGCACTTATCCTGGCCATGCCGCCGCCTATAAGCGCTGGCGCCAGCGCTGGAGCGCGGTCGAGGAAGAGCGGCGCCGGCTCGATGGCGAGTTGCTGCCGGAGCTGGAGGCGATCCGTACCCAGATCGACGGCTTCCGCGCCGATTGCCGCGACGAACTCGGCAAGCTGCAGGGCACGAAGGCGGCAGTCGAGAAGGCGCGGGACCTCTATCTCTCCCGCCTCGGCCAGCTGCGCGCGGCCAAGGACGCGGCGATGATGCAATATCGCGAAGCAAATCTTCGGGTCCGCACCGATCTGCCGCCAGCCTATTTCTCGCAATCGCTCAACCTCGCCGAGATCGACCAGCCCGGCGAGCTGCCGGAAATTGTCGCGGCGCGCCGGCAGATAGAGGATTTCGAGCAGCAGCTCACCAGCATGCCGGGGCTTATCGAGGCGAAGCTCAAGGACAGGCTGATGCTGCTGCGCGGCGTCGATCTCGCCGGCGAGATCGAGCAGGTGAAGCTGCGCGCGGCACAGGCGGGGCGCGAAGCCTTCGAGCGCGACGAGGCGGCCCAGAAGCAGGCGGCGGAGGATTTCGCCGCAATGCCACGCTAAAGGTCGGGGCATGAAGACCGAGAACCTGGCCATCGTCGCCTCCCTCCTCGCGGGCGTCGCGCTCGTTGGCTTCTTCGCGGCCCCTTCCCTGCTGCGCGGCCCGCCGCGCGACCAGGAGACGCTGTGCCCGAAGACCGGCCCGGTCGGCCATACGCTGATCCTCGTCGACAAGACCGATCCGTGGAGCGAGGTGCAGGCCGGACGGCTGAAGAAGCTGGTCAAGCAGATCGGCGACGAGCTGCCGGCCGAGCGCATGCTCTCGATCTACGTCTTCAACGACGTCTTCGAGCCCGGCTTCCCGGCCCTGATCTCGCTGTGCAACCCCGGCAAGACCGCAAGCGAGCTGATCGGCAATCCGCGCCGCGAATATGTGAAATGGGTCGAGAAATTCGGCCGCCCGCTCGACGATGCGTTGACCGTGCTGACACAGCCGGCGAAGGGCAACCAGTCTCCGATCGTCGAGGCCATCGGCGACGTGGTGTCGCGCCGCGAGAACCGCGTGCCGAATGGCGACCGCTCGCTCGTCCTCGTCTCGGACATGCTGCAGAACTCCGGGCAGTTCACCGTCTTCGGCAATGCCGCCGGCGCGCGCGACCCGGAGCGGCTGCGGCGCTTGCTCGATAAAGTCTGGCAGGATTCGGGTGCGAAGACGTGGACGCTCAGCATCCATCAGGTTCAGGGCGTCTACGACCCGAACCGGCTGGAGCAGACCGCCACGCTCTGGAAGCAGGCCTTTCAGAAGCTCAACATCGCGGTGACCTGGGACAGGCTGTAGCCTCGACCAAGCCGCCTGCCCTGCTTGGGCCGGCGCGTGGCGGGTTTCAGAGCCTGTAGGCCATCCGCACGCCGCCCCAATGGCGCCCGCGCACGCGCAGCGGCGCGTTGATCTCGCTCAGCGCCTCGCTGCTGCCATTCCCGAAGTCATGATGGCAGAGCTGGACCATGAACGGACGCACAGAGCGGCTCGCGCTGATGCCGGAACGGCTCTCGAGAATGCGCCGGTTGCGGGCATGAATCGCGTTCCAGGCCGGATCATGGCTGCGCGGCATCAGGGACGTCTCGGTGTGATGCACCGGCACATAGCCGTTGCGATCGCTCGGCACGGCAAAGACCAGACGCGGATCGCTCGCCAGCGCCCTCTCCAGGAGTGGCGGCAAGAGCGCTTCCAGCGCAGGCAGGCTCGGGCTCAGATATTGGAGCGGGTCACTCTCGGGAACCGGCGTGTAATCCGCCTCGAACAGGTCTTCTTCCGCCACAAGCCCCTTCTCGATCGCGGCTTCCATCACCGCGGCCACTTCGCGGGCAAAGTCCTGGGCGCGCTCGATGAGCGGCCGATAGGAACGCTCGATGTCCTCGATCATCTGCGCCAGCGCACCGCTGCCGGCGACTGCGTCCGGATCGAAAGCGAGGTGCAATCCCTGCTCGCTTTGCCCTGCCATCCGGCAAGGAAGCGGCGGCAGACCGTCAATGGTAAGCGTGCCCACGCCGCCGCCGAACCGGGCAGACTGCGCGTCGGCGAGAAGCGCGCCGCCGCGGCCAACATCGACGATGCGGCTCGACAGATCGATACCGCCGAGCATCAGCCGGGCACGGCGCGCGGTCGGAAAGCGATCGAAGCGCCGCCTGTCGGCAAAGGCAGAGTGCCGCAGGACCGGCTTGAAGCGCCGGAGCATGCGGCCGACCAGCCGGCTGCCCTTTTCGGAGGCGCGGCGCACCCGCTCACTCTCGGCCACCGTGGCATGCGCGATGCGATCGATTTCATCGGCGCGGCGTGCCACGCCCTCGACGAAAAGCGCCGCCTCCCGGGCATTGCGCGACAATTCCGCCGTCGAGGCCGCCTGCTCCTGTGAGGCCTCGCTGATCGTGCTCATGAGTGGATTGACGTCCCGCACGATCTGGAGCGCTTCGTTGACGCTGCCGGTCGAGCTCTGCGCTGCGTGGGTGAGCCGATCGACCCTGCTGCGGATGTGCTCGACGGCCTCGCTCACCGCGATGGAGAGCGTCTTCACCTCATGCGCGACGACACCGAACCCGCGCCCGGCCTCGCCGGCACGGGCCGCCTCGATGGCCGCATTGAGCGCCAGCAGATTGGTCTGGCGGGCGATCTCGGCAATGGAATCGACGATGCCGCGGATCTCGCCGGTCGCCTCGGCGAGCCCATCAAGCATCAAGGTGGCCTGGCCGGCGCGCGCGACGGCAGCGTCGAGCCGGTCGCGAACGCTGGCCATGGCGCTGTCGACCTGCTCGGCCGACTGCGAAATCTGCTGCGACGCCGCCGCAAGGACCGAAGCGTTCTCGCTCGCGGCGCCAACGGCCATACGCATGCTGCCGGCGCTCTCCAGAATGGTGCGCGAGCCGCTTTCGGAATCGGCCGACAGCTTCTCGACCTCGCCCAATTCCTTCGTGAGCCGATCCATCGCGAACAGGATATCGCGCTCGATATCATCAACCGCATCGCGGAGGGAGAGGTCGCGGGGGGCGATCTGTGGAGCCGACGCCTCTGCCGTCTCGGCCGTCATCGGCTCCGGTGAAGCCTCGCTGCCAGCTGGAGTTCGGGCGCTCAGCCAGCGTCGTATCCTGCCCTGCATCCCCAGCCCAGTCTCACCTAAGGTCAGCCCTGAATCGGTTATGGGTGGCGAGGGTTAACAAAAAGCTTCCTCGACGGCTGCACGGCGCCTGTGCCGCAGAAGCATTGGACCGTCTTCCCAGGCGCCTGTATGGCTTGGCCTTCCGCATCTGACGGGCACGAGCCATGAGCCAGCACAGCTATGACGTCATCGTCGCGGGGGTCGGCGCCATGGGGTCGGCGGCTTGCTGGCACCTCGCCCAGCGCGGTCTCAAGGTGCTGGGGCTCGAGCGGTTCGACCTCGGCCACGCCATGGGCTCCTCCCACGGCCTGACCCGGATCATCCGGCTCGCCTATTTCGAAGGCTCGCACTACGTCCCGATCGTGCGCAGGGCGCATGAGCTCTGGGCCGAGACCGGCAAGCAGGCGGGACTCAAGCTGCTGCATGTCACCGGCTCGCTCGATCTCGCGCCGAAGGGCGGCGGACCTGTCGAATCCTCGTTGCAATCCTGCCTCGACCACGGGCTGACGCATGAGGTTCTGGAGGGGGCCGAGGTGATGCGGCGCTTTCCCGGCTTCCAGCTGCCGGCAGGGCATATCGGCCTGTGGCAGCCGGATGGCGGCTTCGTCGCCTCCGAGAAGGCGATCTATGCCCATGTCGGCCTGGCGCAATCGCGCGGCGCCGACATCCGCACCAACGAACCGCTGCTGGACTGGACGCCGACCGCGCAAGGCGGCGTCATCGTGCGCACCGAGCGTGGAACCTATTCCGCCGGTCGCCTCGTCATCACCTCGGGCGGCTGGATCGCGGATGCGGTGCCGGCGCTGTCGCAGCGGGTCACCACCGTGAAGCAGGCGATCGGCTGGTTCACCACGCGCCGCCCCGAGCTTTTCCGCGAAGGCGCCTTCCCCGTGTTCATTCTCAGCGTCGAGGAAGGCAACTTCTACGGCTTCCCGCTCTATGAGCACCCCGGCTTCAAGCTCGGCGGGCCGCATTTCGGGCGCGAGCCGATGGATCCGCGCGAGCCGGACAGGACTCCGAGCGAGAACCAGGTCAGCCTCATTCGGGAGTGCCTCGCGCGCTACCTTCCCGATGCGGCGGGCGAGCCCTTGACGGTCAAGGGCTGCGTCTACACGGTTTCACCGGACGAGGATTTCATCATCGACACGGTGCCGGGCGTGCCGCAGGCCGTCTTCGCTTCGGCCTGCTCCGGCCATGGCTTCAAATTCGCCAGCGCTATCGGCGAAATCCTCGCCGATCTGTCGACCACCGGCCATTCACCCTTCGACCTCTCTCCCTTCTCGCTTTCCCGCTTCGCGGCCTGAGCCTTTCCGGCAGGATACCCCTTTGGCCAGCGCAGCCGAAAATCGCCGCGGCATCATCTTCATGCTCGCGGCCATGTCGCTCTTCGTCCTCAACGACACGCTGATGAAGCTGGCGCGCCAGACCTACCCGGCCGGTCAAGCCATCGCGCTGAGGACGGCTTTCGCGATCGTCGTCGGCTTCGGGCTTGTCTTCCTCGCCCGCGAGAGCGACCGCCTCGCCATGACCTTCAGGCCGCGCGTGCTGCTGCGCGGGGTCCTCGAGGCCCTCAGCGCGCTGACTTTCGGCTGGTCGCTCGGGCTGCTGCCGCTGGCCAACATCACCGCGATCAACATGGCCTCGCCACTGCTCATCGTCGCGCTTGCGGTGGTGCTGGGGATGGAACGCGTCGGCTGGCGGCGGACGACGGCGCTGACCGTCGGCTTCATCGGCGTGCTGTTCGTGGTGAAGCCGGGCGCGGCCTCCTTCAATTCCGCGGCGCTCGTCGCCCTGTTCAGCACCTTCCTCGTCGCCTGCCGCGATCTCGCGACCCGCACCATCGGCGATGACGTGCCCTCGACAGTCGTTTCGCTCACCACGACGGTCCTCGTCGGCGTCGCCGCCCTCGCCTACGGCCTGACCGAGCAATGGCTGCCGGTCTGGCGGCTCGAGACCGTCTATGTCGCCCTGGCTGCCGTTCTGGTCACAGTCGGCACCTTCTTCATCATCAGCGCGTTCCGCCGCACCGATGTCGGCGTGATCTCGCAGTACCGCTACGCCGTCATCGTCTTCGCGACACTGCTCGGCTATTTCGTCTGGGGCGACGTGCCCGATCTCTTCGCCTTCCTCGGCATCGGGCTGATCGTCGGCAGCGGGCTCTACGCGATGCACCGGCAGCGCGTGCGACCGGATTCCCGGCTGAAGCTCGACCGCCGCCCCGATCCTTCGAAAGAGGCCGCCTGACGGTGGACGGGCCGCGAGGGCCCGTCTCAGGTTTCCGGTGTCAGCGCCGCTTTACGGTTCCAGGCGAGCGATCAGGCTGGAGGTGTCCCAGCGATTGCCGCCCATCTTCTGCACCTCGGCGTAGAACTGATCGACCAGCGCGGTGACCGGCAGCTGTGCGCCATTGCGGCGGGCCTCGTCGAGGACGATGCCGAGGTCCTTGCGCATCCAGTCCACGGCGAAGCCGAAATCGAACTTGTTCTGGTTCATCGTCTTGCCGCGGTTCTCCATCTGCCAGGAGCCGGCGGCGCCCTTGGAAATCACCTCCAGCATGGTCTCGACGTCGAGCCCGGCGCGCTTGGCGAAATGCACGCCCTCGGACAGGCCCTGGACCAGGCCGGCGATGCAGATCTGGTTGACCATCTTGGTGAGCTGGCCGGAGCCGGCCGGGCCCATCAGGCGGCACATCCGGGCAAAGCTCGCGATGACCGGTTCGACGCGGGCGTAGGTCTCAGGCTCGCCGCCGCACATCACGGTCAGAACGCCGTTCTCGGCGCCAGCCTGGCCGCCCGAGACGGGCGCGTCGACGAAGCCGAAGCCGCCAAGCTTTGACGCCTCGTAGAGCTCCCGCGCGACATTGGCCGAGGCGGTGGTGTGGTCGACGAAAACAGCCCCCTTCTCCATGCCCGCGAAGGCGCCGTCCTCTCCTGTCGTCACCGAGCGCAAATCGTCATCGTTGCCGACGCAGGCGAAGACGATCTCCTGACCTTTCGCAGCATCGGCCGGTGTCGCTGCGGACAAGCCGCCATGCTGGGCGACCCAGGCCTGCGCCTTCGTCGGGTTGCGGTTGTAGACGGTGACCTCATGGCCCTTGGCCTTGAGATGGCCCGCCATGGGATATCCCATCACGCCGAGACCGATGAACGCGACTTTGGCCATGAGCAGCTCCCGCTCCTTTTTGAAGACTGAAACGCTTTAGCGCGCCGTTGCCGGTCCGGGAAGACGGATGCGCGCCAGCCCTCCATGCGGCATTTTCCGTTGCAGCCGGGAGACTGGCGGCTTAGCTGCGGTCCATGACCATATCGAACGACGACGAATTGCAGGCCCTCAAGGAGATCGGCGGCATCGTGGCTCGCGCGCTTGCAGCCATGGGCAAGGCTCTGGAGCCCGGCATGACCACTGCGGAACTCGACGCGATCGGGCGCGATTTCCTCGAGCGGCACGGCGCATGCCCGGCCCCCGAACTGGCCTACGGCTTCCCTGGCGCGACCTGCATCAGTGTCAACGAGGAGATCGCCCACGGCATTCCCGGCGAGCGGCGCATCCTCGCGGGCGATCTCGTCAATATCGACGTCTCGGCGGAGAAGGACGGCTTCTTCGGCGATACCGGAGCCTCGTTCGCCGTGCCGCCGGTCAAGCCGAAGGTCGAGCGGCTGTGCCGCGACGGCCGGCGCGCGCTATGGGCCGGCATCGGACAGGTCGGCGCCGGCAAGCCGCTCGCCGGCATCGGCCAAGCCGTGGGGCGCTTCGCGGACAAGAACGGCTATACGCTCGTGCGCAACCTGGCGAGCCACGGCGTCGGCCGCTCGCTGCACGAGGAGCCGACGGAGATTGCGACCTGGCCCGACCGGCGCGAACGCCGGACCATGACGAACGGGCTCGTCTTCACCGTCGAGCCGTTCCTCTCGCTGGGCGCGGACTGGGCGGAACAAGGGGATGGCGATCGCTGGACGCTCTACAGCGATCCCCGCGCGCCAACCGTCCAGTACGAGCACACCGTGGTCGCGACACCGCGCGGCGCCGTCGTCCTGACCCTGCCGGGCTGAAGCCAGGCTACGGCCGGCTCAGCGTAGCGAGAGATGCCGGCTGAGCCGCAATTCGACCCTGTCCCAGACGCGCCGGATGATCTCTACCAGCACAAGATAGATCAGCGCCGCATAGAGATAGATCGACAGGTCGAAGGAGCGGGCGAAGGCGAGCCGCGTCGCGCCCATGAGGTCGAAGAGCGTGACCAGCGAGGCGATGGCGCTCGCCTTGATCATCACGATCAGCTCGTTGCCGAGCGGACGCAGCGCCAGGATCATCGCCTGCGGCATGATTACGAGACGCAGCGTCGCCCAGCGGTGCAGGCCGAGCGAGAGCGCCCCCTCGAACTGCCCGCGCGGGATGGATTGGATCGCGCCGCGCAGGATCTCGGCCTGATAGGCGGCCGTGTTGATCGTGAAGGTGAGAAGCGCGCAATAGAACGGGTCGCGAAAGAACCACCACAGGCCGACATCCTGCCAGAACAGCCGGAACTGACCGAGGCCGTAATAGACGAGGAAAAGCTGGCAGAGCAGCGGCGTGCCCCGAAAGAAGGTGGTGTAGCCGCTCACCAGCTTGCCGATCCAGGGCGCCCCGTAAAGCCTCGCGACCGCAAGGCCGAAAGCCATGACGAAGCCGAGCAGCACCGAGAAGAAGACCAGCTCGACCGTGATCCAGAGGCCGGACGCCATCCGGCAGCCGTAGTTCTGCAGGACTTCGCTACCGACGAACCAGCCGGGGTATTCGCACCAGTTCATCGCGTCGCGCCCCCGAAGGCCGCAAAGCCGCGATTGGCGCGCCTTTCCAGCCCGTCGATCGTCCGGGCAGAGATAAGCGAGAAGAAGAGGTAGATCATCATCGCCGCGCCGAAGAACAGGAAGGGTTCCTTGGTCACGACATTGGCGCGGGTCGTGATGAACATGATGTCCGGCAGGGTGATGACCGAGACCAGCGAAGTCTCCTTGAGCAGCACCATCCAGTTGTTGCCGAGGCCGGGCAGCGCCACACGGACAAGCTGCGGCAGCACGACAAGCCGGAAGGCCTGGCCCTTGCTCAAGCCGAGCGCCGCGGCAGCCTCGCGCTGGCCCTTCTGGATCGAGTTCAGCGCACCGACCCAGACCTCGCTGGAGAAAGCCGAGAGCACGACGCCGAGCGCGACCATGCCCGCAACAAAGGGGGGCATGCTGAAGGAACCGGGCAGGCCGAGGCTCTGCCAGAGCTGCTGAAGCAGGATCTGGATGCCGAAATAGATGATGTAGAGCGTGAGCAGCTCGGGCACGCCGCGAAAGACGGTGGTGTAGAGCGTGGAGATCCAGCGCAGCAGCGCGTTGTCGGAGCGCTTGCCGAGCGCGACGATCAGCCCCAGCGCAAGGCCGAAAGGCAGCGTCGCCAGCGCGATCGAGATCGTGACGGCGGCGCCCTGCAGCAGGGCCCAGCCCCAGCCTTCGGGGCCGAAGCCGAGCAGCGCGAATTTATCGAGCATGAAGATGCCGGGGCAGGAGAAGCTTATGCCCGCCGGCCCAGCCGGGCCGGCGGGAACGGTTCAGGACAGCCGGCTCAGTCGTATTTGAACCACTTGTCCTCGAGCTTCTTGTGCGAGCCGTCGGCCATGGTCTCGGCGATGGCCTTGCTGATCTTCTCCTTGAGCTCCGGGTCCGACTTGCGCACGGCGCCGCCGACGCCGGGGCCATGGATGGCGTCGTCGCGCTTCACCTCGGCGATCTTGCGGCAGCAATCCTTGCCCTTGCCCCGAAGGAAGTCGGACAGCGCGAGCGCGTCGGCGACGATGTAGTCGAGACGGCCGTTGAGCAGGTCGAGATTCGCTTCTTCCTGCGTCGGGTAGAGGCGAATGTCGGAGTCCTTGTAGAACTTCTCGAGATAGTTGGCGTGAATGGTCGAGCCCTGGGTGCCGACCGACTTGCCCTTGAGCGCGGCCGGCGAGATGTCGTCCGACTTGGTGCTCTTCGGCCCGATCGCCCAGATCGGCGTCTTGCTGTAGACCGCGGTGAAGTCGACCCGCTTCTTGCGCTCGTCGGTGGCGTTCATGCCGGCGAAGATGACGTCATACTTGTTGGCGAGCAGCGCCGGGATGATGCCATCCCAATCCTGCACCACCCAGGTGCATTTCACCTTCATCTTCTCGCAGAGCAGGTTGCCGTAATCGATCTCGAAGCCCTCGAGCTCCTTCTTGGCGTTCAGATTGTTGTAGGGCGGATAGGCGCCTTCGGTGCCGATCCGAATCTCCTTCCACTCCTTGGCCTGGGCGAGAGCGCCTGTCGCACCAGCCAGCGTCAGCGCCGCAGCAGCGACGAAACGAACGAAACCCTTCATGAAACCTCCCGCAGTTTCGAGGCCGCCGGATTTACCCTTGTCCCCGGTCCGACCCCGCTGCGACAGATTGGGCGCAGTTTCGCCTTACCCGCAAGAGGGTGCCCCGCAGCTTTTGACGGCCGGCACCGCCCAAAGGGCTGGCAACGAGGTCAATACTGCCAAAGGAGAAGACTGGCGTTGTGCGGGAGGCCCGACGGGCCGCGCGTTTCAGCGACGAGCGTCGATGACCGCCACGATCCAGATCGCAAGGCCGCCCAGCGCAAGCGCCGCACCGACCCAGCCGGTCGAGGTCCAGCCATAGCCAGCAGCGATCGCCATGCCGCCGAGCCAAGGGCCGAGCGCATTGGCGGTGTTGAAGGCGCTGTGGTTGAGCGCGGCGGCCAGCGTCTGCGCGTCCTCGGCGACATCCATCAGGCGCGTCTGCAGCATGGCACCGAGACCGCCGCCGCTGCCGATCATGAAGACGACCAGCGACACCGCCCAGATATTGCCGGAAGCGAAGGGGAAAGCCGCGAGCCAGAAAGCGCTCCAGAGCAAGAGGCCGGCAGTTGCCGGAACCAGCGCCCGGTCTGCCGCCCAGCCGGCGAAGAGCGTGCCGAGTGTCAGTCCAAGCCCGAAGACGGCGAGCACGACCGGCACAAGCGCGGGCGAAGCACCGGTCACCGCCATCAGGGTCGAGGCGAGATAGGCGTAGACCGCGAAGAGTCCGCCGAAACCGATCGCGCCGGTGGCGAGCGTGAGCCAGACCTGCCGACGCTTCAGCGCGCCGAGCTCCCGCAGCGGGCTCGCGCCCGGTTGCACCCTGTCGCGCGGCGCATAGAGCCCGATCAGCAGGACCGTCAGCAGGGCCAGCCCCGCGACGATGGCGAAGCCAGAGCGCCAGCCCAGGACCTGCCCCATCCAGCTCGCGGCGGGAACGCCGAGAATCGTCGCGATCGTCAGGCCAAGCATGACCCGCGCGACCGACTGCGCCCGCCGGTTCGGCGGCGAGAGCGAAGCGGCGACCAATGCCGCGACGCCGAAGTAGGCGCCGTGCGGCAGGCCGCTGAGGAAGCGGAAGGCCAGCATCCAGTGATAGTTCGGCGCCATAGCACTCAGGCCGTTGCCGATCGCGAAGACGGTCATCAGGCCGATCAGCAGCGTACGGCGCGGCACCCGCGCCGCCAGCACGGCAATCAGCGGCGCGCCGACCACGACGCCCAGCGCATAGATGCTGATGACATGCCCTGCCGTGGGTTCGTCGATGCCGAGGCCGGCCGAGAAATAGGGCAGCAGGCTCATCGCCGCGAATTCGGTCGTGCCGATCGCGAAACCGCCCATGGCGAGCGCGAACAGCACCAGCCCGACCGGCGTCGAGCGAATGGCGGACGTGCCTGCGTTCAGGCTGCGATCATGCGCGGCAAGGCTCATAAGTGGCTTTCGAAGGGATGGGCGCGCGATGCTGCGCCGCAACATGGAATAGCCATTCCGACACGCCATAGCAGCAGCGAAAACGACGCGGCCCCATGCACTGAGGGCATGGAAATCCGACCGATACGCTGCGGACGCGCGCAGCTATAAGGCGGGTTCAGACACAGGTGAGAGCAACGTGATTCCCTGGACGGTCCTCGACAGCGCGCCCCTGCCCGATGGCAGCGGAGATCTGCGCCTCAAGCAGCGGGGCAGCGAGTTCTCGATCATGCTGGGCAGCAACGAGCTGATGAACAGCCGTCTCAGCGGCTCGGAGGAGGCGCTGGCGAAGCTGGTCTGCGAGCGGCTGGGCCAGCGCCCCGGAATCCGAATGCTGATCGGCGGACTCGGGATGGGATTCACATTACGGGCCGCCCTCACCCATCTGCCGCCGGATGCAGAGGTCGAGGTGGCCGAACTGATCCCCGCCGTCGTCGACTGGGCGCGCGGGCCGATGGCGGCGGTCTTCGCCGGCTGCCTGGACGATCCGCGCACCCAACTGACCGTTGCCGACGTGGCCGGCGTCATCACCAACGCCAGGGGCCGCTACGACGCGATCCTGCTCGATGTCGACAATGGGCCGGAAGGGCTGACAGTCGCCGGCAATGACCGGCTCTATGCGGCAGGAGGGTTGCACGCCGCCAAGGAGGCGCTGCGGCCGGGCGGCATCCTCGCAATCTGGTCATCGGGCCCGGACCACGGCTTCACCCGGCGCCTGCGCAGCGCAGGCTTCGCCACCGAGGAGATCACGGCACGCGCCCGCCGCACGGGCGGCGGGGCGCGGCATGTGATCTGGCTGGCGGCGCGGCGCTAGCGATACCGAAGAACGGCCGGGATACCGGCCGATCTCCTCAGTTGAGCCGGCAGAGCCCGTCGCAGGGCGCCGCCGAAACGGTCTGGATGAATTCGCCAACCGCCTTCTGCGCATCCGGCTTCAGGACGGGCTGAGCCGCCTGCAAAGACGCGATCAGCGCCTGCCGATCCGGGGGCGCGATGCCAGCGGCGATATCGGCCGCGTTCTCGGCAAGGCTGCGTGCGATCAAGAGCTGATTCTGAGGCTTCAACGCCGGATTGCGCAGCGCCAGCGCCGCTCCGGTGACGATCTGCTGCAGGCCTAGGCGCATTTGCCGGATGCCCTGAAAGCGAGCATCGGTCTTCTCGTCGGCCTGCAGATGCGCGCCGAAATTGTTGATCGCCTGCAGCGACGCGGCGACAGCCTTCAGCAGGAAGACATGGGTCCGCGTCAACTCGTCTTGGTACTCGGCGACGTTCTTGGCCGTGTCCGGCGGCTTCCGGTCGGCCGAGAACAGGGTATAGGCCTGCAGGATTCTCGTCTGCTTCTGGACGATGTTCAGCAACGCCGGGATATCGGCGCCCGTATAGGGCTTCTTGCCGAGGATGGCCTGCTCGTCCCAGACGTCAGCCAGCACCTTGCCTTCGACGGGATCGGCCAGGCGCGGCAGGCTCGGCTGGCTCTCCGACGCCTTCATCATCGTCTCGACCGACGCGGCGGCGGCGTCCATATAGGCCGATCCGTTCTGCGGCACCTCGGCGCGCGCTGCGAACCCCAGGAGACAGGCCCCGCCCAGGGCGGCGAGCCGTGCGATCGAACCGAACCTCGTCATGGTCTTCCTTTTCCTGCGGCGCGAGCCTCAGCCAGAAGGCAGAGCTCGGTGAAGAGAACCTGCGCCGCGCATTGCGCCGTGTTGCTGGTCGCATCGTATTGCGGCGCGACCTCGACGACATCAGCCGCCACGATGTCGCGCCCCTTGAGCGCGCGCAAAATCGCCAGTGCCTCGCGCGGCGTCAAGCCGCCAACTTCGGGCGTGCCGGTGCCGGGCGCAAAACCGGGGTCGAGCGAGTCGACATCGAAGGAGACATAGGTCGGCCCGTCGCCGATCACGGCCAACGCCTTGGCGATCACCGCATCAAGACCGAGATCGTCGACTTCATTGGCATGGATCACGGTCATGCCGGACTCGTAGGAGAACTCCCACAGATATTCGGCGCCGCCGCGGATGCCGATCTGGATCACGCGCTCGGGGTCGAGCACGCCATCCAGCACCGCCTGGCGAAACGGGCCGCCATGATGGAACTTCGAGCCCTCATAGGGGCCGGACGTGTCGCAATGGGCGTCGATATGCACCATGCCGACCGGGCGCTTCGCTCCCACGGCCTTGAGGATCGAATAGGTGATGGAGTGATCGCCGCCCACCGCCAGCGGCGAGACGCCGGCCTCGACGATCGTCCGGAAGGTCGCCTCTATATCCTCATGGCAGCTTTCGAGCGAATAGCGCGAACGGAACGGCACGTCACCGACATCGGCGGCCTTGATCATGGTGAAGGGCGCCGTGCCGAGCGCATGATCCATGGGGCCCATCCGCTCGATGGCACGGACAGCGCGCGGGCCGAGGCGGGCGCCGGCCCGGTTGGTCACGCCCAGATCCATCGGCACGCCGATGATCGCGACATCGAGGCCGCCGATATCGGGCTTGGCGAGGGCGTCCGGGCGATAGGGCGCACCGACGAAGGTCGCGACATCGGCGAAGGGCCATTTGCGCCTGTCGCCGGTGAACTGGCCTGCCGCGACCTTGGCGAAGCGCGGATCGTGAATGTCGCCGCCGCTGGCGCCGGCATAGCGCTGCCTGAGCCGGTTGAGCCTGTCCTGATCCATGCCTGCCTCCTCGCGGACTTGCCTCAGCCCGGAATGCGCTCGAGCATCAGCACCGTGTGGTCCTGATATTCGACCTGTCCGAAGCCCTTGTAGCCGAGCTTTTGCGCGACGCGTAGGGAAGCAACGTTCTCGGGCGCGATGATGCAGACGCTGCGCCGTGCGCCATGGGTCGCCGCAAACCAGCCGTGAGCGGCAGCCGCCGCTTCGCTTGCATAGCCCTTGCCGTGAGCCTCTGCGGCCAAAATCCAACCGGCCTCGGGGGCATTGTCGAACTGCGGGGACAGCCCACGGCAACCGTCGAACAGGCCGATCTCGCCGACGAAGGCGCTGCTGTGTCTCTCGACCGCCACAAACATGCCGTATCCGCGCAGAGCCCAATGGCCGGCGATGCGGGTCAACCGATGCCAGGCCTCCTCCCGGCTGAGCGCCCGGCCGCCGAGGTAGCGAACGACATCCGGGTCGCTGCGCATCGCGTGGATCGCATCGAGATCATCGATCTCAGGGCGGCGCAGCCGCAGGTTTTCAGTCTCGATCATGGCCGCTTTAAGCATCGCCGCGGGAGCGAGCCAAGAGATGCATCGGAACTAGCCGAAAGTCGCAAGAATCGTCGATGAAATCCCTCGCGCTTCGAAAATCCATTCGCTACAACGCGTTTCGGAACGTCGGGCGACAGAACCCCTTTCGAAACGCCCGCACCCCCTGAATGTCCGAGGAGAATCGCTAGATGAAGCGTCGTCAGTTTATTCAGACCGCGGCTGCCGGCGCCGCGGCCAGCGCTGTGGCCATGCCTGCGGTTGCGCAGTCCAATCCCGAGGTGAAGTGGCGCCTGGCCTCGAGCTTCCCGAAGTCGCTCGATACGATCTATGCCGGCGCCGAGATCATGGCCAAGATGGTCTCCGAGCTGACCGACGGAAAGTTCCAGATCCAGGTCTTCGCCGCCGGCGAAATCGTCCCGGCCCTGCAGGCTCTCGACGCCGTCACGAACAACACCGTCGAGATGTGCCACACCGTCTCGTATTACTATGTCGGCAAGGATCCGACCTTCGCGATCCCCGCCTCGGTGCCGTTCGGCCTCAACGCCCGCATGCAGAACGCCTGGCTGTTCCAGCATGGCGGCAACGAGCTGTTCAACGAATTCTACAAGAAGTTCAACGCCTACGGCCTTCCCTGCGGCAATACCGGCGCGCAGATGGGCGGCTGGTTCCGCAAGGAAATCAAGTCGACCACCGATCTCCAAGGCCTGAAGATGCGCATCGGCGGCATCGCCGGCTCGGTGCTGCAGAAGCTCGGCGTCGTGCCGCAGCAGCTCGGCGGCGGCGACATCTACCCGGCGCTCGAGAAGGGCACCATCGACGGCGCCGAGTGGGTCGGTCCCTATGACGACGAGAAGCTCGGCTTCGCCAAGGTCGCGCCGTACTATTACTATCCGGGCTTCTGGGAGGGTGGACCGACCGTCCACGCCTTCGTGAACCTCGAGAAGTGGAACTCGCTGCCGAAGACCTATCAGGCCGCGCTCACCGCCGCCTGCACCTATGCGAACACCCAGATGGCGGCACGCTATGATGTCGTGAATCCGCCGGCGCTGAAGCGACTGGTTGCGGCCGGCACGCAGCTGCGCCCCTTCCCGCAGGACGTGCTGGAAGCGAGCCTCAAGGCCTCGAACGAGCTCTATTCCGAAATTTCGGCGAAGAACCCGGACTTCAAGAAGGCGATCGAGACCATGGCCGCGTTCCGTTCCGACCAGTATCTCTGGTGGCAGGTGGCGGAGCTGAGCTTCGACGTCTTCCAGGTGCGCACGCGCGCACGCTGAACGGCGGACGCCAAATCGTTGTTTCGAAGGCCCGGCATCACGCCGGGCCTTTTTTATTTGGCTGGTTGCCGCGGCGAGCGATCCATTGCGGATTATCGGCCCTGCCCCGCAATCCATGACGAAATTGCATGATTGCCATGCAAATACATCTTGCGCCGACAACCAGACCTGCTTTGCTGGCGTGCGTCAGCAACGACCGGAAAACCGGCGTGCATGCCTCTGAGGGAGAGCAAACTGGATGAAGCGTCGTCTATTCCTGAAGACCGCAGCAATCGGGGCAGCTGCGGGAACTATCGCGAGCCCGGCCATTGCGCAGCCGATGCCGGAGATCAAATGGCGGATCACCTCGTCCTTCCCGAAATCGCTCGATACGATCTACGGCGCCTCGGAAGTTCTGGCCAAGGCCGTTTCAGAAGCGACTGACGGCAATTTTCAAATTCAGGTTTTCGCAGCTGGCGAGATCGTGCCGGCTCTGCAGGCGGCGGATGCCGTGACGAACGGCACCGTCGAGATGTGCCACACCGCCTCCTACTACTATGTCGGAAAAGACCCGACCTTCGCCTTCGGCACGGCCGTGCCGTTCGGACTCAATTCCCGCCAGCAGAACGCCTGGTTTTACCATGGCGGCGGTATGGATTTGCTGAACGAGTTCTACAAGAAGGCGAACATCTACGCCCTGCCCGGTGGCAATACCGGCTGCCAGATGGGTGGGTGGTTCCGCAAGGAGATCAAGACCGYYGCCGACCTGCAGGGCGTGAAGATGCGCATCGGGGGCTTTGCCGGGCAGGTGATGAGCAAGCTCGGCGTCGTGCCGCAACAGATCGGCGGCGGGGATATCTACCCGGCGCTGGAGAAGGGAACCATCGACGCGGCGGAGTGGGTCGGCCCCGCCGATGACGAGAAGCTCGGCTTCAACAAGGTTGCGCCCTATTACTACTATCCCGGCTGGTGGGAGGGCGGAGCCTCGCTCCACTTCTTCATCAACACGCCGAAGTGGAACGAACTGCCGAAGGTCTACAAGTCGCTGCTCACGACAGCCGCCGCCCAGGCGAATATCGACATGCAGGCGAAGTACGACGCCCGCAATCCGGCCGCGCTCAAGCGCCTTGTCGCCGCCGGCGCGCAACTGCGCCCGTTTTCGCAGGAGATCCTCGAAGCCTGCCTGAAGGCATCGAAGGAAGTCTACGCGGAAACCAGCGCCAAGAATCCGGACTTCAAGAAGATCTACGATTCGATGTCGGCCTTCCGCGGCGACCAATATCTGTGGTTCCAGATCGCGGAATACACCTACGACAACTTCCTGATCCGCTCGCGCGTTTCGAACCTGCTCTGACCCAACGGAGCTTCCAGCGCGAGCGACACTTGCCCCGGCGCAAGCCGGGGTTTTTCATCGCATTGCGCCAAGCCACTCCCGCGGCAGCGCGCGCCATGCTAGACGGGATGCCATAGCCGTGCCTTGCTTTAGGGTTAGCAGGCATCGTCGCTCGGAAATCGCCATGCCCCGCACCGTCCTCGCCCTGCTCCTGACCTGCCTTGCGACCGCTGCCACAGCGCAATCGCTCGGCGAGCCCTTGCCGGGGCGCGCCGCTCCTCGCGAATCCTTCAGCAAACCCGCCCCCGCGGCCAGCAAGGGCGCCCGCCCCTGCCCCGAATACGGCGCCGGCTTCGTCCGCCTCGAAGGCTCCTCCCTCTGCGTCCGGGCCGGCGGCTCGGTCCGCGCCGAATTCGGGAAGAGCTCGCGCAACGGTTATGGCAGCCGCGCGGACGGGATGGCCTATCTCGAAAGCCGTGGCCAGACCGCCCTCGGGCCTGTCCGCTCGGTCCTCAGCGTTCGCGGCGGGGTCGATCGCGGCCTGGATTCCGGGCCGTTCCGCTACTGATCTCTTTATTTTCTACCGCGTTGTCGTCACGCGAGCCGGTGTCCGCTGCTCTCAAGGACGCTCTCGCCCTGAGGCTTCAGTAGCCGCGCGACCTCCGCCTGAAGCACGGGAACCAACTCTCGCTCGAACCAGGGATTGCGCTTGAGCCAGGCGTTGTTGCGCCAGGACGGGTGCGGCAGCGGCAGCATGCGCGGATGCACCGGCCGGGCCAGGATCTCACGCCAGTTCGACACCGTCCCCGAGAGATTGGCGGCCTCCTTTGCACCCAGATGCCAGCCCTGGGCATAGCGCCCGATCGCGAGCACAAGCTCGATCCGCGGCAGTGCCGCGAAGACCCGTCCGCGCCAGGCCGGCGCGCATTCCCGCCTCGGCGGCTTGTCTCCGCCCTTCGCGTCCAGCCCCGGAAAGCAATGCCCCATCGGCACGATGGCGACCTTGGCGGCGTCGTAGAACGCCGCCTCGTCGATGCCGAGCCAGCTCCGCAACCTCACGCCGGAAGGGTCGGTGAACGGGCGGCCGCTGGCATGAACGCGCGTGCCTGGGGCCTGCCCGGCGATGCAGAGCCGCGCCGTCGCGGAAGCCTGGATCACCGGGCGCGGCTGGTGCGGCAACGGCGGCAGGTAGAGCGGCGCGTCACGGCAAATCCGGCAGGCCCGCAGTTCCGCCAGCACCTCGTCGAGCGTTTCCGGCGCGCTCATCGCCTTGCCAGCCTGGAACGTCCGGGAGCCTGCGAGATTAGCCCATCGCAGACCCAAGCGGGCTGCTTCGCCGCATAGTCGTGCGGATCGCCTTTCTCGATCCGGGCGAGACCGTTGATGCGGCCGCTCGGACGGTTGCGGATGACATAGAGATCGCCGCTGACCTCGATGGTGAAACAATAGGTCCGGCGCGTTTCCTGCGGACCGTAGTAGTAGCAAACCGCGTCCGCGGTCGTCGTCCAGCAGGCATCCTTGTTCGACACGCCGCGGTTGTGACCGCTCGCGCGACCGTCGGGATGGTGAAACTCGCTGAAGGGCAGGTTGGTGCCGGTATAGACACCGGAGACGGTGTTGCCTTCGAACAGCCGCCGGATCTGCTCACCGTTCAGCCGCTCGGCCGCGCCGGCACCGGTCGCGGCGAGAAGCCCAAGGACCGCGACCGCGATGCCCGAGCACCGTCGCATCAGCGTTGCGCCAGCTTCCGGCTCATCGGCGGCGCCGGGGCGCGCGAGATCAAACCGTCGCAATACCAGGGCGTGCCGTTGTCGGTATGGTTGCGCGGATTGCCGAGTTCGACCTTGGCCAGCGCATTGACCATGCCGTTGCCGACGTTGCGCAGCACGTAGAGGTCGCCGCTCATCTCGACGGTGAAGCAATGCACCGTGCGATCGCTCGGCGGGCCGTAATAGTAGCAGATGCGGTCCGGCTTGGTGATCCAGCAGGCATCGGTATTGGGTTGCCAGCCATTATGGCCGAGCGCCTGCCCGTTCGGATCGTGATACTCGGTGAAGAAGCCGCCATTGGTGTAGCGCCCGGACACCGTGTTGCCGCGAAAGGCGCGTTCGATCGCCTCCCCGCTCAGGCGTTCGACCGCCTGCGCCGCGGTGACCGGAACCAGCAGAGCCAACAGGAACGGGAACAACCGGCGCATCACGCCTTCCAGCTCGGGCGCGTCGACAGCTGATCGTGCCAGCGGCGGATATGGACGAAGTCCTCGGCGAGCGGAATGCGTGAGGGCTTCATGAAGTCGATGGCGATGCCAGCGGTAATATCCGCCACGGAGAGGGCTTCGCCGCAGACGAAGGCGTTGCCGGCAAGCTGCAATTCCAGCAGCCAGAGATGGTCGTCCACGTGGTCCCGATTGGCCTCCGCCCATTCGGGGACCTGGTCCTCAAGCTCTGCCATGGACGGATGGCTGTGGCGGAAGACGGCGGCAACGCTGGCGAACAGCCCGAGCTCGATCCGCCGGTTCCACATCTCGATGGTCGCCTGCTCCTTCGGATCGCGGCCGAACAGCGCCGGCTGGGGATGAAGCGCCTCGATGTAGCGGCAGATCGCGATGGTCTCGGCAAGCGCGGTGCCATCGTCGAGTTCGAGCACCGGCAGGCGCTGCGCCGGGTTGATCCGGGCGAAGGCTTCGGTCCGATGCTCCTTCTTGGCGATGTCGATCGCCACCAGATCCGGCAGCGCCACGCCCTTTTCCGCGAAGAAGATGCGGACCCGCCGCGGATTTGGCGCCCGCCCGCCATCGTAGAGCTTCATCAGATGTTCTCCGTCTCCGGTGCACCGGATCACGGCCCGCGCCGGAAGGTCAACCACATGCTGCGGTTTCGTGACGCCAGCAAGGCGGGCGATGCCGCATCCGGCCGGGAGGGCCCGGGCTCAGCGCGGATGGGCGCGACGCCAGGCCTCGGGCCGCTCGAACTGCAGCGCCCAGAGTCCGCGCCGCGCGGCCCGCGCCTCCTCCTCCTGGGCCCGATAAGCACCATAGGACACCGCTTGGCCGTCGCGGACCATGCGGGCATTGACGTCCTCCTCGCCGACCCGGCAGCGGGCCAGCCCGCGGCCGTAGCGATCGACCTTGCCGATCTCGCAGGTCGCCATCCCCCCGGCCAGCATGGCCTGCAAGGCACGCCGCGCCTCGCGCCCGCAGGCAACCTGCCGGCCGGCCCGGTCGGTGCAGCTCTGGCGATATTCGGGGGCGTCGATCCCCTCCAGCCGCAGCTCCTCGCCGAGCAGCCTCAGCGAATCGCCATCGATCGCCTGCGCCGCTCCGACCAGCGTCCGGGCGGGGCCGAGGCGGTATTGCAGGATCGCACCAGCGAGCGCCAAAAAGCCGAGAAAGCCGAGCGCCACGGCGAAATCCGTGACGCGGCCGACACGGCGCCAGCCGAAGGGGCCGGAACGAGAGCTGCTAAATCCGAAGGGAGCCATCAGGAAGAGCTTAACGATTTGGTGTCCATGATGGCGAGCCGTTTGCGCATCCCGCGCGGCGGCACGAGGATACATCTTTCCGACCATGGCGGAAGTGACGGCCGAACAGGTGCAGCGCGGGCGCGGGCCCGATCCTTCCGTCGTGGCGCGCCGCAAGCACGTTTCACGGGAAGTGAAATCCGTGCGCGAGCGCCTGACGTCCTCGACCGGGCTCGAGCGCGCCTTCGATTCCGAATTGCTGCGCGTCTTCGCGCAATACCGCCTGACCGGCTCCGCCGGCAC
The DNA here is from genome assembly GCF_056395345.1 of Allobosea sp. 10L422. Taxonomy (NCBI): domain Bacteria; kingdom Pseudomonadati; phylum Pseudomonadota; class Alphaproteobacteria; order Hyphomicrobiales; family Alloboseaceae; genus Allobosea; species Allobosea sp. 10L422. The sequence goes on along the minus strand of NZ_JBFTJI010000006.1, from coordinate 267,711 downwards.
GCTGGTGCTGGTGATCGGCATCGCCGCAGCCGCCTGTCTGTGGCTGCCGACCATGTATGTCGCGCTGTGGAGCGCCGCGGTCCTCGCCAGCACGCTCATCATCGTCGCCCTGTCGCGCCGCTATCTGCGCAAGCCCGCCGATACGGTCCGGCTGAAACGTTGGCGCCGGCTCTTCACCCTGGCAGAGGGCATTCACGGCTTCTCCTGGGCGCTTCTCCTGCTGCTGTTCGCGCCTGTCGAGGCTCCCGGCGCGAAGGTCTTCGTCACCACGGCGCTGCTCATCGTCAGCGCGCTCACGGTCATGCTCTCCGCCACGATTCCGATCGCGGTCTATGCCGGGCTGACGCCGATCATCGCCGGCATCATGGCGTTCTTCTGGGAACGGCGCGACATGGACAGCGTGACGATGGCGCTGATGGCGGCCTCGGCACAACTCTTCTTCATCTTCCTGGCCAACCGGCTCTATGCCAGCTCGGTCGACTCGATCGGCTTCCGGGCCGAGAAGGACGCGCTGATCGCCGAACTCGAAACCGCGAATGCGAATTCCGACGAGGCCCGGCGCAAGGCGGAGGAAGCCAATCTCGCCAAGTCGCGCTTCCTCGCCACGATGAGCCACGAGCTGCGCACGCCGCTCAACGCCATCCTCGGCTTCTCCGAGGTGATGAAGAGCGAGATCTTCGGCGCGCACGCCAATGCCGCCTACAAGGAATATTCGGCCGATATCCACGGCTCGGGCCAGCACCTGCTGAACCTGATCAACGAAATCCTCGACCTGTCGCGCATCGAAGCCGGCAAATACGAGCTGAACGAGGAGGCGCTGTCGCTCGTCGACATCGTAGAGGACTGCCGGCACATGCTGGCAATGCGCGCCAAGGCCAAGGGCCAGAGCATCCGCACGCTTGCAGAGCCGCAGCTGCCGCGGGTCTGGGCCGATGAGCGCGCCATCCGCCAGGTCGTCCTCAACGTGCTCTCGAACGCGATCAAATTCACGCCTCAGGGCGGCGAGATCACGATCAAGGTCGGCTGGACGGCGACGGGCGGGCAATATGTCTCGGTCGCCGATACCGGGCCCGGCATCCCCGAGAACGAGATCCCGATCGTGATGCAGAGCTTCGGGCGCGGCTCGCTCGCCATCAAAACCGCCGAGCAGGGCTCGGGGCTGGGCCTGCCGATCGTCAAGGGACTGATCGATCTCCACGGCGGCAGCTTCAACCTGAAATCGAAGCCGCGCGCCGGGACGGAAGTGACCATCACCCTGCCGGCCGAGCGCGTGATGGACACGCTCGCCGCCTTGCCCGAGCCGAAGTCGCGGGCGGCATGAACTGCAAATCCGCGGCGGCAACGCCCGAATCTCGCCCCATCGATCGGCAACATCCATAGACGCCTCGCTCGGGGCGCCCACACTCTCCTCTCGGACCCTCGCATCATGAACCGGAAAACGCGCGTCGCCGTGCTCTATGGCGGAAAGTCGGGCGAACACGAGGTCTCGCTGAAATCGGCGGCCTCCGTCCTGCGCTATCTCGACCGGGACCGGTTCGAGCCCGTGCCGATCAGCATCGACAAGCAGGGCCGTTGGCAATGCCACGATCTGCGGCGCATCGAAGCCACGAACAGCGACAGCCTGCCGATCCCGGCGGATTCTCCGGCTATCCGGCTGGAAGCGCGGGGCACGCAGACCGCAATTCTGCCCGCCGACAACACCGCGCCTGCCATCGCGCCGGTCGATGTGGTGTTCCCGGTAATCCACGGCCCGCTCTGCGAGGACGGCGCGATGCAGGGCCTGCTGGAGCTTTCGGGCGCGGCTTATGTCGGTTCGGGCGTGCTGGCCTCCGCGGTGGGCATGCACAAGGACATCGCCAAGCGCCTCGCCGCGCTCGCCGGGCTGCCGGTCGCGCCATATCTTGCCCTGTCGCGCCGCGACTATCGCCGCGACCCCGAGGGCTCGGCGAGTGCGGCGCGCGAGGCACTGACGCTCCCGATCTTCGTCAAGCCCTGCAATATGGGCTCCAGCGTCGGCGTCCATAAGGTCAAGCGCTGGGAGGATCTTGACGCGGCGCTCGCCGATGCCTTCCTGTACGACACCAAGGTGCTGATCGAGCAGGGCATCGATGCCCGCGAGATCGAGGTCGCAGTGCTCGACGGCGATCCGCCGGTGGCGAGCGTCGCGAGCGAGCTCAACGCCGGCCCGCAGCACGAATTCTACTCCTACGAGGCCAAGTATATCGACCAGGACGGCGCAACCGTCGACCTGCCGGCGAAGCTCGATCCGTACCAGATGGCACGCGTGCGCCAGCTCGCCATCGACGCCTTCGTCGCACTGGAATGCAGTGGGCTGGCGCGGGTCGACTTCTTCCTCGACCGCCAGAGCGGCGCCTTCTACTTCAACGAGATCAACACGCTGCCGGGCTTCACCGCGATCAGCATGTATCCGAAGATGATGGAGGCTTCCGGCCTGCCCTACCCCGCGCTAATCACCCGCCTGATCGAACTGGCGCAGGAGCGACACGCCGAGCGGGCGGGGCTGAAGACGGATTATACGGAGTGAGCGGAACGTCATTCTCGGGCGGAGCGAAGCGCAGACCCGAGAATCTCAGAACAAGAGAAGACTGGTTTCCGAGATGCTCGGGTCAAGCCCGAGCATGACTGCTCATCTCAATCCTTCCGCGCGACCTGTGCCTGCTCGAAGGTCGCCATGCCCGAATGGACCGCCGCCGCCGCCTTGACGAGGCCTGCGGCGAGCGCCGCGCCCGTGCCCTCACCCAGCCGCATGTCGAGCGCGAGCAGCGGCACCTTGCCGAGACGAGCGAGCACATCGGCATGGGCGCCCTCAGCCGAGAGATGGCCGGCGATGCAGTGGTCGATCGCGGAGGGCTCGATGGCATGCAGGATCGCCGCGGCAGCCGTCACGACGTATCCATCGAGGATCACCGGGATGCGCTGCGAGCGCGCGGCGATGATCGCGCCGCAGATCGCCGCGACCTCGCGCCCGCCGAGGCGACGCAGCACTTCGAGCGGGTCCTTGAGATGGGCGCGATGCAGGGCCAGCCCCTTCTCCACCGCCGCGACCTTGCGCTTGAAGCCGGCTTCATCGACGCCGGTGCCGTGCCCGCACCAATGCGCGGCGTCGCCGCCATAGAGGGCGGCGTAGATCGCCGCGGCCGAGGTGGTGTTGCCGATGCCCATCTCGCCGAGGCAGAGCAGATCGGTGCCGCCGACAAGCGCTTCCATGCCGAAGGCCATGGTGGCGACGCAGGCGCGCTCGTCGAGTGCATCGGTCTGGGTGAAGTCTCCCGTCGGCAGGTCCAGCGCGAGATCGAAGACCTTGAAGCCGAGATCATAGGCCGCGCAGATCTGGTTGATCGCAGCGCCGCCCGCCGCGAAATTCTCCAGCATCTGGCGCGTCACCGTCTGCGGGTAGGCCGAGACGCCCTGAGCCACGACGCCGTGATTGCCTGCGAAGACGCAGACCAGCGGCCGGTCGACGCGCGGCGGCGCCTTGCCCTGCCAGGCCGCGAGCCATTCCGCGATCTCCTCCATGCGGCCGAGGCTGCCGGCCGGCTTGGTGAGATTGGCGTCGCGGGCGCGTACCGCGTTCGCCGCCGCCATGTCGGGGCCGGGCATCGCGGCGATGAGTTCGCGGATATCGTCGAAGGGCAATCCGGAGGCGGCCATGGGCAAATCCATTACGCAAGGAACCGCATCAGCGCATCGGCATGGCGGCAGGATTGAAGCTGCTGCTATAGGGTCGGGAGCGTGAAGACAATCGAGCAGAACAACGCGGCAGGCATGGCTGAAGCCGAGACGACGACGGAGACGCCCCCGCCGGACTGGCCGGGCTGGACGATCGCGACGGCGATCTGCCTGCGCTTCTGGTCGCGCCTGCCCGTCCCGCCATTGCCCGGCGAGGCCGGCAGCCACGGCATCCCCGACTTCCGCAGCGTGCCACGCGCTCTGCCCTTCGCGGCCCTCGTCATCGCGCTGCCGGCGTCGCTCATCACACTCGGCGCCGGGCTGGCGGGCCTGAGTGGTTTCGTCGTGGCTGCGCTCTCGCTGACCGTGCTGGCGCTGACCACCGGCGCCTTTCACGAGGACGGGCTGGCGGACACCGCCGACGGGCTGTTCGGCGGACACACGCCGGAACGCCGGCTCGAGATCATGAAGGACAGCCGCATCGGCTCCTATGGCGCGCTGGCGCTTGGCCTGTCTCTGCTGCTGCGGGCGAGCCTCATCGCCTTGATCCTCGACCGCTCCGGCGCCTGGGCGGCGGCAGCGGCGGTGCTCGTCGCGGCCCCCTGGTCCCGCGCCGAAGGGCTTTTCCTGCTCGCGACGCAGCCGGCGGCGCGCAGCAGCGGCGCCGCCGCGGCTGTCGGCCAGCCGTCGATCGTCACGGCGCGGATCGCGCTCGCCCTGAGCCTCTTCCTCGCGACCGGGATCGCGCTGTTGGCGCAACTCCCGGTGGCCGGGCTGCTGCTCGGTTTCGCGCTGGCGCATGGTGCCGCAGCCGTGCTGTCGCGGCTGGCGCAACGCCTGATCGGCGGGCAGACCGGCGACATCCTCGGCGCGGCGCAGCAGCTCGCCGAGATCGCGATCTATCTCGGGCTTGCGCTCATGCTGCATCCGAGCGCCTGACCAGCCGCCGCGCCCCCACGCGGACCGCCGCCAAACGTCATGGCGGGAGGCTCGAATGCGCAACGGGACTTGACGGCAACGATTTGTGAGCGCTCGCTCTGCTTGCCTCCCGTCTGCTTACGTTAGGTGACAATGCCATGCGCAAAGCTCTTCTTGGATTCCCGGCCGGACTGTTCGCCGTTGCCGCCGCCTATGCGGTGTCGAGCCTCGTTCTTCCGTCCACGGCCTCCGCCGTGGTCTGTGCCAAGGGCGTCTACCGGGCTGGATGCGCCGGGCCGAACGGCGCTGTCGTCGCACGGCGCGGCTATGTCGCTCCGCGCTCGCACGGCGCCGTGTGCCGACGCTACGGGGTCGTCGGCGGCGTACGCCGCTGCGTCGCCTGGTAGCAGCGGCGTCAATCTTGATCTGAAAGGCATCCGCCCTCCTTGCGACAGGGGCGGAACTTCAGACCGACCAGCCTGTCGCGGGAACAGAACTCAGCTCTTTGATGGCGGATGCATTGCACCGCCCGGAGTAGTCCCGGCTTGCCGCCGGTCCAAGGCGGCAAGAGCCTCTCCGCTCAAACGAAAGAAGAGCTTCTTCGGCTGTGCGGTCGCACCGAGGCTTTCATAGAAGCGCAGCAGGTCCGGGTCGTCGGCATCGGCAGTCCAGTCGATGCGGCGGTGGCCGCGTTCGAGCGCGAGGTCGGCCAGCGCCTCCATCAGCGCGCGCCCCAGGCCGCCACCGCGCGCCGCATCGGCAACGTAGATCTCCTTCAGGAAGAAGCCGGATTTCAGCCCCGGACCCGGATAGAGATTACAGGCAGAGGCGAAGCCGAGCACCGCCTCGCCTTTCACCGCGACGAGGATGTCGACGCCGGCCGGTAGTTGCGCGAGACCGACAAGGATCTCATCGGCCGGCGGACACGGCACCGCGTAGTGGCCCTGCATCTCGACCATCAGCGCGGCCAGCGCCGGATGATCGGCGGGCTGGAGCAGCCGGATCGCGGTTTCGCTCATCGGCCGCCCCACCTGCTCAGTGCAGCAGCGACCAGATGAAGCGGCTGGCGACGAAGAGCAGGAACAGACCGAATGCGACCTCCAGCCGCCGCTTCGAGAGCCGGTGCGCCATGCGCGCGCCGATCGGCGCGGTCCAGATCGAGGTCGGGATGAACAGGATCATGCCGATCAGCGAGACATAGCCGAGCGAGAGCGGCGGCAGGATGTCCATCTTCGGCCAGCCGGCATAGATGAAGCCAAGTGCGCCGGGGATCGAGATCAGCACGCCGAGGCCGGAGGAGGTCGCGACGGCCTGATGGATCGGGCGGCCATAGAAGGTCATGAACAGGCTGGAGAGCTGGCCACCGCCGATGCCCATCAGCGCCGAGAGCACGCCGATGACGCCGCCATAGGCGACCATCAGCGGCTTGCCCGGCATCTCCTCGCCGAACTTCCAGCGATCGGCAGCGAAGAGCAGGCGGATGGCCGAAATCAGTGCCACGACGACGAAAATGATCTTGAAGAGATCGGCCGGCGCGTAGCGGGCGATATAGCTGCCGACGATGACGCCGACCACGACCGGAACGGCCCAGATCTTCAGAATCGAGAGATCGACGAGTCCCTTGGCGCGATGGGCGTTGAAGGAGCGGATCGAGGTCGGGATGATGACGGCCAGCGAAGTGCCCACCGCAAGCGGCATGCGCACCTCGTCGGCCACGCCGATGACGCGGAAGACCTCATACAGCACGGGCACGATGACCGCGCCGCCGCCGACGCCAAAGACGCCGGCAAGAAGCCCCGTGGCCGCGCCGGCGAGCACGAGGGAGACGGCGAGGAAGGCGAGATCGCCGAGAGGAATGCCAGCAAACATGAAAACTCGATCCGGTTGGGCAGCCCGATCTCTCGGCCATTTGCGCGGCCGGGACAAGATGCCACCCCGCATGACGGCTGCGAGAAATCATAGCGCCAAGCCGAACCTCTCCTTGACGCGGTGCGTAGGGATCGACCGTGCCGGCGTTTCTGCTGAGCGTCCCCCTGTTTCGCGGAGGAGACCGAGCGACCGGCAATGTCGGCCGCCGGCCTGACGGCTCACCCCTGCCACAAAACCCTCATTCCAGGGCGAGCCCGGAACGAGGGAGGCTTTCATCCGCCGCGATCACACATCCAGCAGCGGCGCGAAGCCGCCATAGACGACGCGCTTGCCGTCGAAAGGCATCTTGAGCTCCCCCATGCGCGGATCCGCCATCATCTTGCCCCAGGCAGCGGCGCGCGCCTCCTTGGACGGCCACTCGACCCAGCTGAAGACCACCGTCTCGCCGGCTTCAGCCTTCACCGCTCCCTTGAAATCGGTGACCTTGCCATCCGGCACATCGTCACCCCAGGCGTCGACGACGCGGCGGGCGCCGAACTCCTTGAACAGCGCCGCGTGCCCGGCGGCGAAGCTGCGATAGTCGGCCTTGCGATCATTGGGCACGGCAACCAGGACGCCATCGAGGTAGCCCATCGCACCGCCCTCGCCTTCATCGATCAGCGAGGCGAAGCCGCCATAGATCATGCGCTTGCCGTCGAAGGACATCTCCTGGCCCATCATCTCCTTCATGCGCGGATCGCTCATGATCTTCTCATTCGCGGCGTCACGTGTGGCCCGGTCGGGGTATTCGAACCAGGAGAAGACCACGACCTCGTCGGGCGTCGCCTTCACGGCGCCCTTGAAATCGGTGACCTTGCCGTCCGGGACATCGTCGCCCCAGGCCTCGACATGGCGCCTGACGCCGAATTCCTTGAACAGCGGCGCCGCGGCGGCGGCTTGCTTGCGATATGCATCCTTGTTCGCGGCCGGGACCGCGACGACGAAACCATCGACATAAGCCATAGCGTTCTCCTCACTTGCGGCTGCCCGTGCGGCCGCGTCTCAAAACTTTGATATCGACCGACGCTTCCTGCTGTTCGATGCGGAAAAGCGCGCTCAAGCGCAGCAGGAGCCGGTTGCCAGCAGAGGCTGGAAGTTCGCTGCGCCCTTCGGCTCGTCCTCGTAGCGATCGTGGTGACGCATCCAGTCCATGATCCCGTCCTCGTTGCGGCCCTTCGGCATCATGTCGAGGAAGTTGTAGGCACCGATCAGCAGGTCGCCGCCGCGCGCATAGGTCGAGTAGGTGTGGAAGATCTCGCCGGCCGCATTGCGGTAGAAGACACTGAAACCCGGCATCTCGCCGCCTTCGCCTTCATGCGTCTCATAGTTGTATTCGTAGCGGCCGGCCGCCTTCTCCGCCGGGCTCGGCGAGACGTGAAAGTCGTGGTTGAAGTCGCTGCCGGCTGGGGACACCCAGGGGAAATCCCAGCCCATGCGGCGCCGGAACGGCTGGAACTCGGCATAAGGCGCTCGCGAGACCACCACTAGGCTGACGTCGTGGTGTTTCAGATGCTGGTTCGCGCCGTCGAAATGATCGGCGAGCAAGGAGCAGCCCGGGCAGCCTTCCTTGGCGCCCGGCCCGAACATGAAGTGATAGATGAGCAGTTGGCTCTTGCCGTCGAACAGATCGGCCAGCGACAGCCGCCCGTTCGGACCGGCGAAGACATAGTCCTTGTCGATTCTGACCCAGGGCAGCGCGCGCCGCTCGGCCGAGAGCGCGTCGCGTTGGCGGGTGAACTCCTTTTCATGGGCGAGATGGGCCTTGCGGGCCGCAAGCCATTCTTCACGGGATACGATCCTGTGTTCCATCGTCTCCGCTCCCTGTGTTTCCGCCGGCCCACGCCGGCAGCTCTTCCACGCGCTTGCCCGGCGGGGCAGCGCCGCGCTCCTTTTTCAGGCGAAGTAGGCCTCGAGCTTTTCCATGGTTCCGGTCCAGCCATGGGTGTGGCCGCGCACGGCCGCACCGTCGAACAGCTTCTCGTGCAAAAGCGTCAGGATCGTGCCCTCACCATCCGGCTTCAATGTGACGGTGACGCGAGAAACGCGCTCCGGCGTCGTCACCCAGGACCAGCTGAAGACGAGACGCTCGTTCTCGACGACTTCTAGATAGCGCCCGGACACCTCGTGGCGCTGGCCCGTATTCTCGATCATCACGACGCGATAGGCCCCGTCGACGCGCGGATCGATTTCGGCCTCCTGCGCAACGACGTTCTCGGGCCCGAACCAGCGCACGAGCAGCTCCGGATCGGTCCAGGCCGTGTAGACCTCGGCCGGCGACGCGTTGAGGCGGCGCTTCATCGTGAGGCTCGGTGTCACCTGTTGATGCATGTGCCCATCCCTTCAGCCTTCGCCCTTGCGCCGCGCCTCGAGCAGCGCCTCGAGCGCATCGAGCCTTTGGGTCCAGAAGCGCTGATAATGCGCCAGCCAACCCATCGCTTCCTCCATCGGCTCGGCGTTGAGACGACAGGACACGGTGCGCCCCGTCTTCGTCCGCGTGACCAACCCTGCATCCGACAACACTTCGAGATGCTTCATGATCGCCGGCAGCGAGACCGGGAACGGCTTCGCCAGCTCGCTGACGGAAAGCCCGTCTTCCCGCTCCAGCCGCGCCAGCAAGGCCCGCCGCGTCGGATCCGCCAGCGCGGAAAACGTCCTGTCGAGCTGAGCGGCCTGAAACTTAACCATTGAGTTAAGTTTAAAAGCAACCCGTCGACGCCGTCAAGCCCTGCTCGTTCGATGGAAACGGAATGCGCTGTACGGAAAGCTTGTCGGCTGGAGCGGGTGGTTTGTCGAAGCCGCCCGTAGCGGACTTCAACCGCCTTTTCAGATCAGACCAGCCGGCCTCGTCGATCGCCTCGACGCCGGGCTTGGACGCGTCCTTGAGCTTGGGACCAGCACCGGATCCAGCGCGAGCCGATCGGTATTCCACGAGACCACACCCGCGACCTTCGCGCCGAGCGGTTCGGCCATCGCCCTGGCCTCGTCGCGGATCATCCACTCCAGCGGGCCGGTGAAGACCAAGATCTTGCCGGCGACGGAGCTTGCCAAGGGGGCCGCTTCCAGTGGCTGCCGCGAGTCGACGTCAATCGCATGCGAGAGGTTGGTCACATGCGGCCTTTCTCGCGCCCTCCTGCAATCAGCCCTTCCCACTCAACGCCAACGGTTCTTTGATCTTTCCAGATGTGGCAAGCTCGGCGCCCATTGCGGCGTGCGCGCCCCGCTTGCCACTCAGATATCGTCCCAACGCGATCGAAGGCTGCTCGACAAGCCGATACATCATTTCGGCTGCGGGAAACACGATTGCCAGGAACAACAACGCTGTCATCGGCAAACCGATCCTGTCGGCTCCGAGGTGAATGGCCGCGAGCCAGAGAGGCATGTGGATCAGGTAGAGACTATACGAAACCCGGCCAAGCCACTGAGCTGGTGCCGAGAGAAGCAAACGCCAGCGATCGCCATAGGCGACGGTCGTCGCCACGATCCCGACCGCACCCACACCGATGACCCAATCCGACAGATAGCTATGCGTGCTGGGAGCCAGCAGGAGGATCACGGACAGCCCGACGACAACGTGACGGCGGGCCCCGCTGAGCTCCGCGAGCCGGCCGCGCCAGATGGCAAGCGTCTCCGCCATCACGATACCGATGATAAAAAAGATCAGATAGCGGGCGGTAACGATGACGTTTCCCAGCATCGTTGTGGACGATACGTAGATCTGCTGGCCCTCGCCAATCGGCGGCATGAGAAAGCTCGATCCAAGCAGGAGGAGTCCCCCGCCGATCAAAGAACCGACGCGCCAGCGTGTCGCGAGGAGTATCAGGACCGGAAAAATCAGCGCCACGCGAATTTCGACGATGAGACTCCAGATCGGGCTATTGAGACTGATGTCATCAGCTCTGCCGGTGCCGATCAAATGCAGCAGAACGAGCGGCAAGGACAGATCGACATTCCAATTCTCATGCAGCCAAGCGCTGGCCGTCGTCCCGCCGCGATTGCCTGTGAGCCAGAACAGCAAGGCCGCCAATAGAACCGCTACCGCAAACGGCGGATAGAGCCGGGCGAGCCGCTTCACGATGAAATCCTTGAAGACCAGCGACCGGCCGCCAGTGAACGGCAGAGCGACAACGAAGCCGCTCATGACGAAGAATACCAAAACTGCTGCGTGCCCCGCGATGAAAATGCGCAGGGGTGAGTACTTGATAATATTCACCCACTCCGCGCCACTCCCCGTCGGAAACGACAGGTAGATATGCTGGATGACGACGACGGCGGCCATGAGTCCGCGCAACGCATCTATCTGATGTATACGCATTATGGCCGATCTTTCTCCAGGCACCTGTGGTGAACACGAGAGCTCATCGAGTCTTTATGGCCCTGACTTGATCACTGCATTTTCCGGAAATTTGCCTCTCGAGGAACGCCCGGACGACGTGCGTCTTGCGCTCCGTGAAGAGGCTGAAAGCGAAGGCATAGAGGACAAGCGCGACCGTCAGCCCCACGCCCCAACTCACACCCTCCCAGCCGCTGGGCTGCAGGCTCAAACGCGGGTCGGCACGGCCGTTTGCCAGCGCCAGGATGAAGTGCAGTGCGGGAGCATGAAGAACATACAAGCTGAATGAAAATGATGCCAAAAGCGCATTGATGGGTGCAATCTTCAGCAGCACTGGAGAGTTGCTGAACCGCGCGGCAAGAAGGGCGTTCGCAAAAGCCAGACCGAGAACGATCTTCGCGCCTCCCCCCAGCAGCGTGGCCAGAGCCGGAAAACTGAAGCAGGCGGCCACTGCGGCAGCCCAAGCCAAGATCGGGGACGCAAAAATAAGCCTGGGCATGAATCGGACAACCGCCCCAAGCACCCAAATGAAGAAATAATTTATGACTGAAGGATTATTTTTGAACACTATTACAAAATATAATGCAATTATAAATGTGATCCTCAGATCTAAACGCCCCCTCCAGAAAGCGATAAATATGAATGGAAAGGTTAAGTAATAAAACATTTCATATGCGATGCTCCACAACGGGATATTGCTTCCAATCGTCGGCGCAAGAATGGTCTGCAGATTCAAGACATTCAGAATAACCGTAAGAGCGCTATAGCTGGCGACTGTTTCGCCCCCCGCATTGAGGCTAATGCCGAATTGTCCCACCCTGATCAGATCGAGCGTGAAACCCAACGCGAGCGCCGGCAGATACACGGCGTAGATCCGCGATATCCTATTGACCAGATAGTGCCTGCCCTCGAAGCGACCCGAGACGATATCCGAGACCGCACTCCCGCCGACCAGGAACCCGCTCGTGATGAAGAACCAGGTAACCGCTTGGTCGCCACAATTGGTCACGAGATAAACAATCGAAACCAGCGCTGACCGCAGGCTTTCCGATGTGTCGGCGGCCGGAACGAGAACGTTCTCCCGGACGTGGTAGATAAGAACAAGCAGAGCTGCGGCCCAGCGCGTCAGGTCGAGCGCCGAGGCCATGGACGGGCTGATTTCCTTGCTCGACACCGCATGTTCGATGCGACGTCTTGCGGTCCGGGCGATTGACGCTGGCCCTAGCAAGTCAGGCTCCTTCCGCCATGCCACGGCCGTTCACCGGGAACGCGCGAACGATTGAATTGCTCGGCGACGATACGGAGTTCAGCCATCCGACTGCTCCCGCCAACCGCGCCGGCCACGCCAGAGCGCGAGCGCGAAGGCGATTTCGCCCAACAGGATCCCGACGACGGACCAGAGCGGACCGCCGGTGAAGAGCAGGGTTGGAACAGCGATCATCGAGACCGCGGCGGAGACAATACTCGCATGGGCCAGGAGTCGGAACTTGCCCGCCGATTGCAGCAAAGCGCTGTCGGGCGCGCGCAGCATCCTGACACCGACGATAAGCATCCAGAGGGCGACACCCTGCGAGAGATAGCTCAGATCGTACTCGCGCGGGAAAACGAGCCAGGGCGCATAAAACAGCAGCAAGACCGCCGCCATTACCACCAACAACCATGCCGCCACGAGAATATAGCGGAAGAAGGTCACTGCGCGCTCCGCCTCCTCGCTCTGCCTCTCGTTGATGAAGCGCGCGATACGCGGCCGCTCGAACTCCGTCAGAGCATTCATGACCACGGTCAGCGGGCGCGTCAGCAGAGCGCTGGCGGCGATGGCGGCAAACGCGCCCGCGCCGCTCACGAGGGTCACGACATAGGCATGCGCGTTGCCGGTCGCCTCCGTCGTGACGACGCCCAGAAGCGACCAGCCGGAATGCTCCCGCCAGATCCCACTGTAGCGAGACAATTCGGCTCGTGCAGGCCAGCAAAACTGCTGCCGAAGGTAGTCGCGGCCCAACGGGAGCATGCCCAGCGAGCCGCTCAGCAAAAGCGCGAGATAACCAGAGACCGAGTCCGCACGGCCGGCAACCCAAATCGCAAGCATGGCAATGGCGAGCGCCGCACCAGAGACGATATCGGAAGCTGTTGCCCGTAACGGGCGACAAACTGCATAGGAATAGGCGCGACCGAACCAGCGCAGCATCGTCGCCGCTGAGAAGCTGGCGAAAACCGCAGCCTCCAACATGCTTGAGCCGATGGCCAAGGCAATGCCGCCAATCGTTGCGAAAGTGGCTGCGGTGAAGACCAGGTTCATCGCGAACAGGCTCCGCGCCATATTCCGCCGCTGCGCCTCCTCGCCTCGCAGAATCAGCACGGCGATCGGCGCGCAGAACAAGGCGTTCGACAGCCCCATGGCGAGCTGGCTCACAACGAGGAGAAAGGAGAACGTCCCGAAATCGGCCGGCGTCAGCAGGCGAAGCATCTGCAGCGAAAGCAGAAACTGCGTTGCTGCGAGAGCGATCGGCCCGAAGGCGGCGATGCCATAGCGCGAAAGCTGACCCAGCGAGCGCGAAACCCCACCAGCCGCGATGCCGGATCTCCTGAAGCCGTTCACCACACGCGACTCGGTCATGGCCTCGAAACCTCTGGACCATGCGGAGTGGCGCAATCCCGCATCGCCGGCGCCGTCATCGCTCGCCCACCGGCTGTGCAAGGCCGCTGCTTTTCGCGTGGACGCTGACAATCACGATCACCAGCATCAATTGCAGGAACTGGTCGCGGTCCATGATCGTCGTCTCCGTGGCGTTGTGTCCCAGGATGAACACCATCAACGCGAAGAGCAGACAGCCTGATCGGGATCGGAACACCGGATTGCCCAGAAGCGTGACGAATGGCCCTAAGATCAGGGCATAGACGGCCAGGATGATGCCAGGGATGCCGATTTGAGCGGCGAGATCGAGATAGCCGCTGTGGCCGCTGGCCAATGCGGTCAGCCAGCTGCCAGGCTGCGCGTATTCGAAGATCGGGCTGTTCGGGCCGATATTCCAGAACGAGCCATATCCAGACCCCAACAGCCAGTTCTCACCGATATAGCTGAGCAGCGGGCGCCATATCTGTGAACGGCCGGTCAACGTGTCCTGGCGATCGAGAGGCGCGATGATCTGCTCCCAATGCCACATGCCGTAGGCCGTCAGAGCGAGCACTACGAGGCAAGCGGCGATCAGCACGACCCCGCGGTCGCGCTGGCTGTAGAGGGAGAAGAGATACCCCGCAGCCAGGGCGATGACCGTCAGGCCAAATGAGGTTTTCGAATTCGTGAACCAGAGGAAGATGAACGAAAGCAAAATTATAGACAGACGATAGGCGCCACCGGTTCGCGAGAACGAAAACAGCAGTATGGTGATCGCGCAAATCATTCCCGTATAATTTTTCTCAGGAAATATTCCGCGCCAGTCCCCAACCAGAGCTATGGCCCGAAAACTGTCGGCCTGGTGAACGCCGATCGACGGAAGGGCGAATACGGCCGAGAAGTTCAGGAGGCAAACCGCGCCAAGGATCAGGCGAAGTTGCGCGAATGCCCGGTGCGCGCCCAGATGCACCAGACCGAGCGACAGCGTCACGACCACGATCGTCGTCAGCACCAGCCTGCGCACAGCGACATCGGGCTCGATCGCCCAGGACAGGCTCAGCCAGCAATAGCCCAGCACGAGCAGCAGACCGGGCGGAACTGCCTGGAGCTGCCGAAGATCGCGGTGCATCCCGACACCGAAGGCGGTCGCACCGAAGATCGCCATATAGACGAGCTGACGCCACAGCGTGCCCTGCCCCGTCAGGCCGGGGTTCGAAGCCGAAACGGCCAGATCGCTCATATCAGTCGCGATTGGCGCCGTGATCACCATGATGAGAAGAAGGAAGAACGAGATGTCGACGAGTTTGAGACGAGACATCGTGTCCGCCTCGCCCCCCCGCCTGCCGTCCGAGATGTGCGGCATCGCACCAGTCCTAAATCCGGCGCGACCGCGATCTAACAGGTCCATTGAAGTACCAGCCTCTCGTCTCGCCCCAAAAGCAGCGGCACTCGTCGGCGCCCTATTCGTAAGTGATCGATAGGGCATTGATTTTCATCGAGCCCGAGCCCCGCGTGACTTCAACTCCGGTGCCAAGCCCGTTGAACCACTCCTCGCCGGTTATCACGCCCTGCGCGCGCAGCCACAGGAGCATGGCCCGGATATCGACCGATGAAATCCGGACATCCGTCGAGGGCAGCAGGAGGATGTCCGGCACCTGACGGGTGCGATCAATGCTGACCTGCCAGTTGCGACCGGTCTCATCGCGGTATGCCCCGATGGGCGTCGAGGAGCGAACATAGAGTTTCGCGAGATCAGCGGCATGAAAGAAGACCTGCACTTCGAATAGCTGCTGATCATGACGGCCGGCTTCCCGGGTCAGCCATATATTAGTCATGACATTGTACTGATCGAGATTCCCGGCCAGAGCGAAATCGTGATTGTGCTTGAGGACAGCGATGTCTCGCACCTTGCGAGCGCTAATCGGGACAGGAGGCTTGGTGTTATAATAGTTTCCGAAATTGATCGCCAAGAAATTGAACACTCCGGACGCAGGAGGCGTACTCGGCCACGCCCACTCAATCGAAGTCTCTGCCGGAAAGCGATCCGGAAGGATCTTCATCGCGTTCGTATAGTCCTTCCCTTGGATCAGAGCTCCGGCGCCCCAAGGTTCCAGCCACGCCAGCCAGGGTCCCTTCGCGAAAGCCTGACGATCATGCAGTTCAACCACATGCGGTGGGCTCTGCTGGGCCGCTGCCTCGCCGACGGCGAAGCTCGACATCAGAAGTATGGGTGCTGCCCGACACCAGAATTTTTTCAATCGCATCGTCACTCCCTTACGGCACCATGAGACGCTGAACCGACAAACCGAGAGCCTGCCCGAGCCGCAGCTGGTCGAGCGAGCCGAACGACACACCTCCCCGAGACAGACGCCCGAACGCCGCGCGCCTCACCGCGGCCGTGCCCAGGTGCGGCGGCTTGAGTTGAAGATTCCACCCGCTGCAAGCGACCTGACGCAAGATTTGCGCCTGGCATGAGCCTTCGCGACAGGAAACCCTGAAGCCACTCACCCCAGAACCAGCAAGGGTCACATCATCTCGCGCACCCTCGCATCAATCTTCGTCTGCAGGCGCGTGGAGCCCAATATGATCGCCGGCAGCTCGACACCGACCGGCTCCGGCTTGCGGCTCTCGAGCAGGAGCGACAAACCCACGCCAAGGATCAGCCCCGCGGCCGCTCCCAGAATCAAGAACTGGATGCCGTTTGGAAACGTCGCCCGCAGGGGAATTGTCGCCGCCTGCACGACCCGCAGATTCGTCAGCTTGGCAGCTCGCAGATCCGCGTTGATCTGTTCTTCGACGGCGCGCTTAGCGTAGGTTTCAGCATTTAGCGTGGCCAGCGACAGCTCGCGCTTGAGCCGCTCGAATTCAGCCTCCTTGGCGGAGAGCGTGCGCAGCTCGGCATTGAGGCTGCCCATCTCAGTCTGCTGCTGAGCGGAAAGTCCCTCCAGTCCGGCAATCTCTGAATTGACTTTGAACAGCGCAACCATCGCCTCCTGATAGACCTTCACCATCAAGAGCGGCGGATCGTTCGAGGTCGCGTCGCGCCGGGCGCCCGGCCGTGTGGGCGCACTCGCGTCCGAGCCGAGGCTCTCGACGAGGTTGGAGACGAAAGGCGATTGCGTGACAGGCTTGAGAAGCCGAAGCTGTTCCGTCAGCCCCGAGCGTTGTCCCTGCTTCTCCGCGACCGCGATCCGCGTGGCGCTTAAGGAGGCGGAGAGTTCGCTGGCCCGACGCAGCAGCAGACTGCGCTGATCCTGGACCGAGTAGATGGCCTCCCTCCGGGCGAAATCTTCCAGCGCGGCCGAACGGCGTTCGACTTCGGCGTCGAACCGGCCACGCTGACTGCGGAAGAAGTCGGCCGCGCCTGGCTTTTCCGCCAGGTTGAGCTGGCGCGCGATAAAGGAGTCGGTGATCGCATTCGCGAAATCAGCCGCGAGTGCAGGATTGCTGTGTTTGAACGAAATGCGAATAATCTCCGAGTTCGGCTCGGTCCTTACCGTGACGTTCCGGGCCAGCTTCGCTGCGGCCACGTCGACATCGGGAATATTGATCGGAGCCGGCTCCGACTTTCCGTGAACGACAGCCCTTAGCGAGCCGCCAAGACCGTCGAGGATCGATGGTCTTGCGGTGCCGAACCTGTCCAGCCCGACCCGCGTGATCGCATCGCTGATCACTTCCTGGCTTTCCGCGACGCGCGCCTGAGAGCTGACCATCTCGATGGGCCGATTGCCGCTCTCCGGGCCCCCTCCCTGGCTGACGAGCACGGTGCTCGTAGCCTCGAAGACCGGCGTGATCAGCAGATAGAGCGCCACGAATGCGCCTAAACCGACGATCACCGACGTGATCATGATGAGCTTGTGCGACCAGACAGCACGGAGCAGCGCCGCAAACGAGGGGTCCTGGGACCTGAATTGAGCCATTAAAACCCACTCCGCGTTAGAAGTTCCGACACGCGCTCACCAGCAAAGGTCATGCCTGAAGGTAACTTCCAAAAGAAATTGCCCCTGCCGCAAAGGGAACTGCGCCGCATTACCGAAAAATTCCGACACCTCGGTGACGGGGCATGCACCGATTCACGGTGGTGCGGATTGCATGCGTTCAGTCGCGCGCGCGCTCGCCCGCTCCACGAAGCCATTTTCTGCTCCGTTGCGTTCATCCGAGCGAATCCGCCGATCTGCAGGAAGCGGCCGCCGACAGCGCCCAGGCAGCGGGTGGCGGCGCCTTCACGACGACCGCCGAAATCGGCGCGAGGGGCGGTTTGCGTTTGCTTGCCAGCCCGGCCAACAGCCCGAATGCCGTCAGATTCCACGCGACAAACGAGTAAGCTGCTCCCGCGAGCGTGCCGCGGCGAAACCAGAGAAATGCGATGGGTGCGACCAGCGCCATGACAGCGACGATCAGCCAGCCAGCCCGGAACGAACCCGCAATCAAAGCTGCCGCAATGAGCAACCACCAGATCATGATCAAGGCTCCGTTGCGGATCTGACTCAGCCGGGAAACAACCCGGCCGAGATGAGCTCGTCCGAGTGCGCCGCGCAGGACCTCGCCCGCCGCATTTGTGTGTTTCGACCGGATCCTTTTGCGCAGCAGGGCGTAGCTCGCGATGGTATGGCCGAAGTGGCGGACGGCGGGCATGTCAAGCCGTGTGAGCTCCCAGCCACGGCTCGCAAGCCGCGCCGCCAGTTCGAACTCCTCGAAGGCATGCAGATTGCGATCGGCGAAGTAGCCGACCTCGCGAACAGCTGAGCTTCGATAGAGCCCGCCGCAATCCAGCCGGTCGATGCGCGCCGGGTAGAAGGCGCTGTCGGATTGCAGGGCCTGGCGCCGTACGCGGAACTCGTGGTTTGCGGCGTTGACCTCCTCGATCCGCCCGCCCACGCCGGCAATCCGCGGATTGCGCTCCATGAAAGGGATTGCCGCCTCGAGGAACGCCGAATGCAGCTCCATATCGCCATCGAGGATGTAAAAAAATTCACCCTGCGCGTGCTGAAAGGCCAACTGTGCGCCGGCTCCGCAGGACCGGTCGGAGAGGTCGGAGAATTGCACGATTTTTACCGGATAGCGTGCCGCGATTTGCAGCGTGTCATCGGTCGACCCACTATCGGCGAGTATGACCTCACCCCCGAAACGCTCGGCGGCCGCAAGCGCACTCTGCAGCGCTCGCTCGATATGCCGCTCCTCGTTGAGCGCCTTGATGCCTATCGTCAGCTTCATCGAGCGCGTCCCGGGTTCTCCAGCTTTGACGCAGAATTCATCACAACTATACGCCACGATTCTCCGCTCCAACGATTAATCAGGAAAGTAATCGCTGATATTCGAATATTACGCGGTCGAACGACGCAGTTTTTCCCAGCCGCGCCGCGCGCTCGCTCATCTCCTCGTAGAACGGATCATCGTGGAGGAGCCGCCTGATGGCGGCGGCAAGGCCCGCGGCATCGTCCAGCCCCAGAAGAACGCCGCATGCGATCCCCCGATCATCGGTGATGCCTTCGACCTGGACCGGAATATCGGAGACGACGAGGGGAATGCCGAGTTTGGCAGCCTCGATCAACGCCAGGCTGTGCCCTTCAAAGCGGCTCATCTGGACGAAGACATCAGCCGAGGCCAGCGCAGCCAAGGCCTGCTCACGCGCCATGAAGCCATGCAGAGTCACGCGATCGGCGACGCCGCTGGCGTCAATGAAAGCGCGAAGCTGGCCTTCCTCCGGGCCTCCCCCCACGATGCTAATCCGAACGCCCGGCAGTTGCTGTGCCGCGCGGATCAGCACCTCGTAATTCTTCTGCTCCGAGAGGCGTCCTAACGCGACGACATGATCGCGTGGGCCCACGCCCCGCCGCGCGTCGCGGCGCACCTTGAGTGCAGCAAGACAACGCTCGATGCGCGGCGGCAGCGCATTGTGGATGACCCTCTGTTTCGTCGACAGCAAGCTGCCGGCTTTTGCGTAGGAATGCGCGACGGCGGTCGACACGCTGACGGCGGCGGCAACATTGGGCAGCAACCGGACGTAACGGTCGAGCAGCCCCACGGCACCGCTCAAGGTGTCGGCAGGGGTATGATGCGTCGATACGACCCGGATTTTCAGATCCGCGACGCACGCCGCAAGCGGAACGACCAGATTCGCCCCCGGCATGGCGGTGATCACCCAGTCCGGGCGCGTCTCGCGAAAATAGCGAACGAGGTGAAAGAAAAACGCCGTCAGTTGGCCAAACGTCCGGGGCTTGCCTGCGCAGATATGGGTCCATGCGACTGCGCCGGTCGTGGCACTCGCGGCTTCGGGCAGCGGCCAGAACGCGGCGAGCCCACTGTCGTGACCATTTCTGGCGAGCGCACCCGCGAGATCAGCCCAGAGCTCGCCGACGCCGCCCGCCGCCGAATGATTGACCATGAAGCAGACACGCCGCCTTGAGGCTTGTTGAAGGTTCAGCGTCACCAGTCGCCTCTCTCGCCAATCAGCCCTTGTCGCCCACGCACGCAGATCGCTCTGCTTCCGCGTTCCACAGCGCCCCGAGGTCATGCTGCACGCGCGGGCCGCGGCCCGCTCTCGCTGCCTCGCGGTCCCTGCCAAATATGCATCATCCTGGCGATCATCGCGTCATGGCTGAGCTCGCGCCGAAAGGTGCGGTAAGCATTCTCCGCAAGCAATTGCCGCAGAGCCTCATCGGATTCGAGCCGCGCGACAGCATTGGCCAGCGCCGCATGATCTCCGACGGGGACGAACAGACAGTCAAACCCGTCCTTGAGCGTTTCTGGGATCGCCCCCACCGGCGTGGTCACCACTGGCAGATGCGCGGCGAATGCCTCGATGATCGACATCGGGAAGCCCTCTTGATGCGAGGGCACGATCATGATGTCGGCTGCGTCGATAACGCTCCACATCCGCGTTCTGTCGATCCAACCGAGGAAGTCGCAGCAGTCTTCCACGCCAAGTTCGCGGGCCATCTGCTCGAAATGGGCGATCATTCCTCCGCCAGCGAGGGTCAGCCGCACATTGAGGCCGGCCTTCCGTAGCTCCGCAAGCGCAAGCAGAGCCTCCCGGACGCCCTTTCGCGGCGTCAGGTTCGCGAGCAGTACCAGTTGGAGCGGCTGCCCCGGCTCGCGCCGAATGTTGCGCGGCTTTCGCCCAGCAAGCCTGATAGCATTCTGAACGAGCGCGATCTTGTCGTCAGCGATATTAAGTTTGTCCCTGAGAACGCTTTTCCAGACATTGCCGAGAACGACGTTGACGCTTGCCGCCTGACAGACCTTTCGGGCGATCCGCTTCCACAGCGGCGAAGCCGTCTCGATGAAATCAGGAAACTCGGCACCGTGATGATGCAGGATGACACGCGTTCCGAACGCCCTGGCCAGCAGCACAAACATGCCTTCGCGCAGCACGCTCAGCCTTTGCGTCAATTGGACATGTACAACGCTTCGCCGATTGACCATCAGCAATGCGGTGAATGCTGCGGCAGCTGCAGGTGTCTCGTAGAGCGACTTCAGGACGGTCCCCTCGCTGCGCGTGTTGAGAACATGCGTGCGCTTGCCGGCCGCGATCAGCCCCGCTTCCATTTCACGCGTCATCGTGCCGAGCCCCCCGCCTTGGAGACGCCCGCCCGGCGACACGAAGATCACCTGTTGAAACTCTGCCACGCCACGGGCTCCCACACGTAAACAAAGCATCTTCGATAAGCTGAAGGACCGCGCGCCCCCAGCTCAGGCGCGGGTTTTGGTCAGCAAATGAAATGCCGCGATCGGGTTCGTCGAAAGATAGCGCGGCCCCAGGCGACGCGGCTCCTGCCGCATTCGATGGAGCCATTCGAGGCCGGCCCCCTGCATCCAGATCGGCGCCCGTGGAACATTGCCTGCGACATGATCGAACAGACCACCGCAGGTTCTGATCCAGGCCAGCCCGGCCAGCTTGGCCTGCCAGCGGGTCGCAAGACGCTCTTGGGCAGGGCTACCCAGACCGAGCCAGAGGATATCTGTGCCTGCATCCGTGATGGACCGACGGATCGCTTCCTCATCCCCTTCGCCAAAGTATCCCTGACAACAGCCGACGACCCGCAGTTGCGGGTATTGGCGCGTAAGCCGCTCTGCCGCCTGCTCCGCGACCCCGGGCTTTCCGCCTAGGAAAAAGAAGCGGATGCCGTTTTTGGCTGCCAGTGCAGCGCAGTCATGGATCAGGTCCGTCGTCGCAACACGCTCGGGCAGCGGGCGATTTGTCAGCCACCGCGATGCGATCACGAGGGGGGCGCCATCGGCATCGACGATGTCCGCCTGCGTGACGAGCTGCCGGAACTCCCCGTCACCGTGATAGCGCGCGATGACCGATCCATTTGACGCGATAACGACTCTGGGATGCGCCAACGAACCGGCTCGCGCCGCGCCGCAATCGCGAAGCATCAACTCAGCGAGCTCCTTGCGCGTGACGCGTGCTGTCGGAATCCCGCCGACGACCATCGTGTCGAGCGGCTTGGCACCCCTGGTCGCTCCCAAGTGGATCGGAATGCGATCGCTTGCCGGCTTCAACCATTTTTTTCTCTGCATTCCCTCACCTCGAGAAGTCAGAACCCAATGTCGATCGGAGAATCGAATAGATTCTCTTGAATTCAATGATATTAAATCGAGTGATTGATCTGATTCCTTAGTAAGCATCAGATTTTTGACTTATCTCCATGGAGATCGTCGTCAGAATTATACGTATATCCAGCCAGATAGACCTGTTTTCGACGTACCATATATCGAGATTTACGCGCCGCTCCATGCTCTCGACGGTTGGAGTCGGGCCACGAGAGCCATTGACTTGAGCCCAACCTGTAAGCCCCGGCTTGACAGAAAAGCGCCGCGAATAGGCAGCAATCCGCTGCCCGTAGTAGTCATCATGCGCTAGCGCGTGAGGGCGCGGCCCGACGAACGCCATCTCGCCACGCATGACGTTCAATAATTGCGGCAATTCGTCGAGGCTCGACCTACGAAGGAAGCGCCCAACTGCAGTAACGCGATGGTCGACGCGCTCTGCTTGGCGCACGACCGGGCCGTTTTCCTGCACATACATGGAGCGAAATTTGTAGATCTGGAACTTGCGACCGTTGAGGCCGGTTCGCAATTGCCGGAATAACACAGGCCCTTTGCTGTTAGCCCGGATCGCAACGGCGATCATGAAGAAGAGCGGCGTGAGAACCAGAAGCGCCATCACTGCTGACAGCGAACTCACAGCGCCGCGCAAATCTGACGACAGTCTCCAGTTGAATCGATTGACCCTGGGATTGACGGCGAGAGCGGGACCAGCGCCTGCCCTAACGTCGCCCGGTCCTGCACCGTCCATGCGACCCTCAATTCATTAATAATCTATTAATTATACGTTTCTCGCAGTGCAGCATTGATGTCAAGCCGCAGAATTGTGCATAATAAAATAATAATGCTCAATTCGGTGTCATATAATTGTTATCATTAAGCGCTATACCGCAACGTAATTTTCGCATGGCTATTTCATGTGCCCGCAATTTAGCCAACGACATATTTCACTTAATTATCGATCGACGCATGTTCTGGTTTATTATTGTAATGTCTTTGATCCATGTTGGACATAAGTTCATATTGCGCGAGTCCATAAGTATCGTACACTGGTTATATTTCACGATTAGCTGCTATTAAATCCCATGATCCAACGTCAGATTTAGCCTAAATATCAGGCAATCTGCATTTTGTACTTGAATAACGTGAAACTCGCGGCAAACTGACGTGCCGAGAAACCGACAGAGCCGCCGAATAATGTTGCAATCACCGCGCGGACTGCCTCACAGCGATTATACGCGGCGGATTGATGGATTTGACGGACTTCGAGCAATCGCGGCACTGATGGTTGTGGCCAACCACAAGACGGCAATTGCGCATGAATTTAATATATACAGTGGATCTTACGGAGTAACTCTGTTCTTTATTTTGAGCGGATTCCTGATCGTAAATATACTTAGAAATTATAAATATAACATCGACATGGGAGTCGGAATTTACAACGACTATATCTATAATTTTTATCTGAACAGGTTACTCAGAATCTGGCCACCATACTTCTTGACGATTGCATTGGCGTTCACGATGGGCGTGATCGGGATATGGAATCCGCTGACGCCATCCGAGCTGGCGGGCTCCCTGACGTTCACGATGAATGTCTTCCAGGCCTACTACTGGGCTGACTATCCCGAGCATATTGGCGCGCTTTGGAGCATCGCAATCGAAGAGCAGTTCTATCTCTGGGCAGCACCGGTTTTCCTCCTGAGCCCGAGACGTTATTTTCCCGCCATCTGCATGATTGTCATCGTCATCGCAGGCCTATCTGTCCCGCTGAACTGGCTGCTTGGCCTCCCCAGTCGAGCCATCTATGTCGGTTCCGCAGTCAATTTCGGTTTCATGGCTCTCGGCGGGCTCTGCAGCATCGCCATCAGACCATCCCCCATCTACGCAAGGGCCGCGCCGTTTGCCCTGATAGCCTTCCTTCTTCTGCCCATTGCAGCTTCCCATTACCCGACCAATGGTCTGCCGGCGTTGCTATTGAGAGCGTCGACCGCGCCGATCGTCGCTGTGCTGCTGCTCGGAATAGTCAGTGATCAAAAGAGCCTTTTGGTTCGGGCCCTCAGCCTCAAGCCGTTGGTCTATGTCGGACAGATCAGCTACGGCCTCTACCTCTATCACGGCCTCGTGGATCTCAGGCCGCTACCCATTGAGCCTCTTTGGCTTGGCCTCGTTGAAACCCCGATTGCATTCGCCGCCGCGTCGCTATCGTGGCGCTACATGGAACGCCCATTGATTGGGCTGAAAGGGCGCCTCCGGCGGGAACCGACGGCCAGCGCGCCCGCGTCATCGCGTATAAAGGGCGAGAGGAGCTGAAGCGGGGGCGTCAGCCTGTCTATGCAGCTCTTCGTCTTCGCGATTGCGGATGATCGTGATCGATCGAGGTTGGAGCGCCTTACCGCAAGATAGAGCCATGAGAAATGCGATGTGGAATCCCACATCGCGATCGCTCGGGTGCTTCGAGGGATAGACGTCATCAACGAAAATAAATCGCGATACGGTCGCCGGCGATCTCGTGGATCGCCATCTCGACATCGTAGATCGCGCCCATGACCTCTGCCGTTATGATCGCTTCCGGCGGCCCTTGATGCAGCACCCGGCCGTCGCGCATCGCGACAATCCGATCGGCGTAACAGGAGGCGAAATTAATGTCGTGCAGCACGACGACGACTGTCTTGCCGAGTTCGTCGGCCATGCGGCGCAGGAGGCGCATCATGCCGCGGGCATGTTTCATGTCGAGATTGTTGAGTGGCTCGTCGAGCAGCACGTAATCGGTGTCTGGCACAGCACCATCGCGACGTGCGCGCGCTGGCGCTGGCCGCCAGAAAGCTCGTCGAGGAAGCGATCGGCCAGCGGTTCGAGTGCGAGGAAGGCGAGTGCGCGCTCGACATGGTACCTGTCCTCCTCGGTAAGCCTGCCCTTCGAATGCGGATAGCGGCCGAAGGCGACGAGGTCGCGCACGGTCAGCCGCGCGGCGATGTGGTTGTCCTGCCGCAGGATCGAGAGCCGCCGCGCCAGATGGTCGGAGGGCGTGCGCAGCACATCGAGCCCGTCGACCAGGATCTGCCCGCCGCTCATCGGGATCAGCCTGCCGATCATGGAAAGCAGCGTCGACTTGCCGGCGCCGTTGGGGCCGATCACCGCGGTGACGCCGGCCTTCGGCAGGGTAAGGCTGACGCCGTCGACGACGAGCGTCTCGTCATAGTGCTTGCTGGCGTTGCGGATCTCGATCACCGGACACTCCCCCGGACCAGCAGGATGATGAAGACGATGCCGCCGAGGAATTCGACGATAATCGCCAGCGCCGTGTCGAAGGCGAAGACGCGTTCGAGCATGAGCTGGCCGCCGACCAAGAAGAGGATGGCGAGCAGGATCGCCGCCGGCAGGATCAGGATGTGCCGGTGCGAACGGATCAGCGCATAGGCGAGGTTGGCGACGAGCAGCCCGAAGAAGGCAACCGGCCCGACCAGAGCCGTCGACACGCTGACAAGGAGTGCGATCACGAGCAGGAGCCGCGTGATCCGGCTGCGGTAGTTGATGCCGAGTGCGATGGCGCTGTCGCGCCCGAGCGCCAGCACGTCGAGCTCGTGACGGCTCCGCCAGGCGGGAATCGAGGCCAGCGCCGTCGCCAAGGCGGCGATGCCGAGCAGCGTCGGATCGACCGTGTTGAAGCTGGCGAAGAAGCGGTCCTGCAGCACGACGAAGTCGTTGGGGTCGATCATCCGCTGCATTACGGACGACAGGCTGCGGAACAGGATGCCGAGCACCGCCCGCCAACGCCGCCTTCCAACGCGCGACCGTGGCTGGAGGCTCATGGGTGACGAAGCGGATATCGAGCCGCGCCGACTCGCCGAGTCGGCTAAAGGCGGATCGGGGCCTCGCCTCGCCCAGGATCGCCCTGACGATGCGTCGCACGGCCAATCCGTCGCGCGGGGCGTTCAAATGTCGGCCCATTGCCGCAACAGGTTGTGATAGGTATTCGCCAGCGTCAGCACGGAGGGGTGATCGTCCGGCAGGTCCTGCCGCAGGCGGATGATCGCCAGATCGAGCTGGTGCAAGAGGCCCCGGTTGGCCTCGTCCTTGATCATCGACTGGGTCCAGAAGAAGGAGGCCCAGCGGCTGCCGCGAGTGATCTCGTTGACGCTGTGCAGGCAGGTGGTCGGATAGACGATGAGGTCGCCTGCCGGCAACTTCACCTCGCGCGTGCCGTAGGTGTCCTCGATCACCAATTCGCCGCCGTCATAGTCCTCAGGCGGAGTTAGAAACAACGTTGAGGAGATGTCGGCGCGCATCCGCGCCCCGCCCGCGGCGGAGCGCACCGCGGCATCCACATGGCTGCCGAAACGCATGCCGATATCGTAGCGGTTGAACATCGGTGGCAGCACTCGCAGCGGCATGGCCGCCGAAGTGAAGGTCGCATTGCGGCCCAGCCCATGCAGCACGATTTGGCCGAGCTCGCGCGCTTGCGGTGAATCCACGGGAAGTTGCAGGTTGTTCTTGACCTTGCGAGCCTGCTCGCCGGCCGTCACGGAACCGTCCGTCCAGGCCGAAGCCTCAAGGACGGAGCGGCAGTGTTGGACCTCCTCGGATGTCAACAGGCCGGGAATGTGTACGAGCATGTCGTGTTCTCGACAGAAAGAGATGGAAGGACCGGGACCGGCCTTCCATCCAGATCAAGGCTGCGTTGATCGCTGGCTCAGAAGGTGGCTCCCACCGTCAGCACCACTGTGCGTCCAGCTGACGGTATTGCACGCGCCGTATTCAGGTTTTCGCCTTGGAAGAACGAGTCGTAATTCAGCCGGTCCGTAAGATTGTAGCCGTTGAGCGCCACGCGCCAGTTTCTGTATTCATATGAAATCAGCGCATCGAGCGAGAAGCTATGCGGAAGCTCTGCCA
Source organism: Allobosea sp. 10L422 (assembly GCF_056395345.1). Taxonomy (NCBI): domain Bacteria; kingdom Pseudomonadati; phylum Pseudomonadota; class Alphaproteobacteria; order Hyphomicrobiales; family Alloboseaceae; genus Allobosea; species Allobosea sp. 10L422. The sequence continues at coordinate 240,808 of NZ_JBFTJI010000006.1, read as the reverse complement.
TCTCGTCGTTGCGGATATACATCTTGTCGCGATAGGTGAAGCCGCCCCCCACCAATAGACTTCCCGGCACCGCGCCTGCGAAAAGCGTCGCAACATCATACGTCGTCCACAGCGAAACCGAATTCTTTGGCACGCCCGGCACCGGGTTGCCCTTATTGGCTACGACGTTCGTGCCGACGATCTCGCTGTCGAGATAGGCATAAGCGAGATTGACGGCCCAGGCATCGGTCACCTTGCCGGAGAGGCCCGCTTCGAAACCTCGAACCCGCTGCTTTTCTCCTGTCTGCGTCAGGACGCCACTCGTCGGGTCGGAGTAATAGGCATTGTTTTTCGTCACTTGGAATACAGCCGCGGTTAATCCGAGGCGCCCGTCGAGAAGACCGATCTTTGCACCAAGCTCAAAAGTGTCGGTCGTCTCGGGATCAAGATTTGTGCGTGCGGCGACGATCGGATTGACGTCGGAGGCAACATACTGCCCGAAGGGCAGGTTCGCTGCCGACGCAAACGAAGCGTAGAAGGTGTAGTCCTTGGTCGGCTCCCAGATCAGACTTGCCTTCGGACTCCAAAAATTGGCATCCGCATCCGTGATTGTTCGCCCCGTCGCTGCGGTTAAATCGTATTTGGAACGGAAATAGTCCCAGCGAACGCCGCCCAGGATCGAGAACTGGTCGGTGAGCCACACACGGTCGCTCGCGAAAAGCGCGACATCGTCGGATTCCGAGCGTTTCACATTGTTCGGATTCGGCAAGATCGCATAGTTCGCCCACGTATTCGGGGACCAGAGGCGCGGAATCGGATTCTTCGCGGGAGAGTATGAAAAGCCCTGCCGCTTGTCGTCCTGGTGGTTCAGGTCGAGCCCGAAGATCAACTCGTGGCGCAGGAAGCCGGTGTGGAACTTGGCGATGCCGGTGGACACATTCTGGATGCCCCAGGCCTTCTGCTCATAAGTTGGGCCGCCGCCGGCACCGTAGACGATGATCGGGTTTCCACCAGCGAAGAACGTGTTTGCGCAAGCCTGGTCGCAGCTTGGGGTCGTCGCGCTGAATCGGCGATCGTAATGTGAGAGCCTCGTGTCGTTGCTGAACGTCAGCCAATCCGTCACCTTCGTCTTGAAACGCGAGGTGATCATATCGACGTCGGAGACGTCCTCATCGCTGGATTTTCCGTAATAGAAGTTCCGCGGAATGCCGAATTCGGTCACCGGTCGACGTATGGTCGAGGCAGTCCTACCGATCATCGGAACTCCATAGTCCGGCGTGCGGTCATTGTGCTGGTGGAAATAGTTCAGGTGCCAGGTCGTATCCGTGCCCAGCCCCATGGCCAGCGAGGCGGCAAGCCCCCACCGATCTGACTTGACGCCATCACGGTCGGCAATGTCTTGCCGATTTGCCATCCCATTGATGCGCAGCGCCGTTGTTTCGTTGATCTGCTTGTTGACGTCGAACGTTCCACGGGCCAACGCGCCGGTGCCAAACGAGCCATTCACGTCATAACGATCACCAAGGCCTGCTTGCTTCGAGGTCGTGTTGATCGCGCCACCGGAGGTACCGACGCCAAAGCTCTCGGAAGACGGCCCTTTGAGCACTTGCACCTGCTCGTAGTTGAAGCTGTCGCGGACATAGACGCCAAAATCACGTAGACCGTCGACATAGTTGTCGCCGAACGCCTCAAAACCGCGGATGCGGAAACGGTCGCCGTTCGGCCCGCCATTGGCCTCCCCGATCGCGACGGTGATGCCCGGGACGTTGCGGAGGGCTTGTTCGAGCGTCGTGATCCTCTGCTGCTGGATGATCTCCTGCGGCACAACGTTGACAACCTGCGGAATGTCCTGGACGCGCCCGGGCAGACGGTCGACACCGGTTTGCGCTTGCAGCGTGTTCCCTCCGGCACCGCCCTGCACGTCGATCGTCGGCAGATCAATTGATGCTTCACCAGCCGCCTGAGCCATGACCTCAAATGGAACGAGTGCGGCGGCGCCCACGGTGAGCCCCAAAACCCACGTGTTCTGGGAGGAGGATTCGCGATCCCTGTCCTGGTTCATCTTCGGCGCACCCCAAGCCCGCTTTCAGCAATCCAAAAGGCTATAAGGGTTGGAAAACTGCGGTCGCAACACCGATGTTTCAGGTCACGTCTAAGTTTTGTTTTGCGCATTTTAGAGCGATTATAAAATCAAACTTCATGCTGAATTCGACTTGAGTGAGGCATATACGATCTCCCAACATTCTCCGGCGATGCAACGAGATCGAAACAGTGAACACGACTTCCCGTCTCTCGGACTTGATTGATGCTCAGTTGCCTTTCAAGCCTGCGTCAACTCGCGAGGTGGGCGCGCCCCGTTCAAGCCATCTGCGCAGATTGCGCCTTCTCATGGCGCTGGACGTCCTATTGGTTACAGGCAGCGTCAAAGGAGCAGCTGCTCAACTCGGCTTGAGCGCACCTGCGATGAGCCGCCTTCTGGGACAGATCCGCGCAGAGGTCGGCGATCCGATCTTTGTGAGAACCGGACGCCAATTGGTTCCCACACCACGGGCGGAAGCGATGCGCCTGGCCTTACGGAATCTTGCATCCGACGTGGAGCGCGTGCTCGATCGCAATTACGATTTGCCAGCCGCAGAGCAGAATGAGCACCGTGGCTCCAAACCGCTGTCGCGCCGGTCCCCTCCCCTGGGAATCCGGCCAAGCGTGTTGCTCGATGGTCAGCCCACTCCTGTGGAATTCGCAAAAGGTTTGGCTGAGCTTGCGAATACCTCTGATCCCCGACGACGCCTGGCTGGCTATCTGGCTTTGATGGGGCGTGGCATCGGCAACTCCCGGCCATTGACCCAAACAGAGGCTGACGATGCCTTTGAGATCATTCTCAACGGGCAAGCGGATCCGCTTCAGATTGGTGCGTTTCTCCTCCTGATGCACTATAGGCGCGAGACCGCGCCTGAACTTGCCGGCATGGTCTCGGCAGCTCGTCGTGTTAGTCAAACAGCAGGGCAATCCCCTGATCATGTCGATCTCGACTGGCCGGCCTATCTGCCCAGGCAGTCGCCGCGTCCACCGTGGTTCCTTCAGGCAGCACGCCTTGTCGCCAATGCCGGATATCGGGTCCTTCTGCACGGACCGACGACTGACGCAGCCAGCAGTCTCACGGAACTCGGTTTGGAAAAATTGGGCATTCGAAAATGTTCATCGCCATCCGAAGCCCGAAAGAAACTCAAGTCCGACGGTATTACCTTCTTGTCGCTTCGGTCACTTGGAGCTCAATTACAAAATCTACTGGACCTTTACCCAGTGTTCGAGTCTCGGACTCCCATCCATTCAGTGGTGCACATGCTCAATCCACTGGGAGCCGATGCCATTTTGGCAGGCGTCGCCCGCATCACTTACCATGGCATGCATCGGGATGCTGCCCATCTACTGCAATGGCCGGGAATGTCGGTCCTAGCCAGCGCCCGAGATGTTGCCGAGTTCAATCCGTTCAAGACCGCCAAAATCTATCGCCTCAGCGACGGTATCTCGGACGAGGTGATACTTCCCATGCAGAACGAGATCAGGTCGCCACCTCGCTCGATCTATTCAGTCATGGAAAACTGGGAAGCGGTTTGGGCGGGGGCAGAACGCGACGCGCGCGCGGTCGAAGTGGTTGTCAACACGGCGGCGGTAGCGCTTCTGACCATTCGCAAACAGGGAGTTGATGACTACCCACGCGCTCTGGAGGAAGCACGCCTCCTTTGGCAGGAACGTTTCAGTTAGCTGGAGTGTGGCCCTGCGGGCAGACAGGATCAGGTTGCGGTTTTGACCAAAAGCCGGGCGTGTCGATCCTCGAACTGCTGCCGGCTGAAAAACAGCCGAGCGCGGGAGTGCAGTCGACTTGGGCTGCTGCAGCTCTCGCCGTCGGGACAGAGCGCTGGTTCGGCGGCGCTCGATCAGCGGAGACTTTGGAGGCTTGCCGAAGAGCCGACCCTGCACAGGCCCATTTCCTGCAGCGCGTAGGCGGCTCTCAGGCAAATGTCCTCCCGCCACGGCGGTGCGATGAGCTGGACCCCGATCGGAAGTCCGCCGCCCCGGACCGGCACGACCGCGACGGGCAGCCCGATGCAAGAGATCGGCTGTGTGAACAGCCCCAGGCTTGGGCGCAGCGGAAGGGTCTCGCCCCTGACCTCCAGGGTCTTTTGACCGATGAGCGGCGCCGGGCATGGCGTGGCCGGCGCGATAATGAGATCGACTTCGGCGAAGCATCGCATCATCTCGTCATGGAACCAGCGGCGAGCACGTTGTGCCTGGACATACCACGCAGCCGGCAGCAGGGCGCCCGCCAGGAAGCGATCGCGCGTTTCGGGATCAAAATCATCGGCCCGTTCGCGCAGGCGCGGCAGATGGAAGGTCGAGCTTTCCGCATTGGTGATCAGGAAGGCGGCGGCGCGTGCGATCGCGGCGCCCTCCATGACGAGGCCCGGCTTGCCGCCAAGCGCCTTGGCCACCGCTGCAACTGCAGCGTCAGCTTCCGGCATGCCGTCGGTCGCGAAATAGCCGGCCGCCACGGCGATGCGCAGCCCCGAGAGCCCATCATGCAGATGCGGCATCACCGGCTCGACCGGCCGCTGTGCACAGGCCGGGTCGCCCGCATCGGGGCCCTGCATCAGGTCGTAGGAAAGCGCGAGATCGGTTGCGTCCCGCGCCAACGGTCCGAGATGGTCGAGGGAATCGCAGAAGGGAAACGAACGCGTGCGCGGCAGGCGCCCATAAGTCGGCTTGAGCCCGAAAACCCCGCAAAGCGAGCCCGGGACGCGGATCGAGCCGTTGGTGTCGGAGCCGAGCGCGATCGGCACGAAGCCTGCGGCAGTCGCTGCACCGGAGCCCGAGGAGGAGCCACCGGCCATCCGCGCCAGATCGTACGGGTTCCGGCAGGGGCCGTCATGGGCGTTCTCGCCGGTGAAGTCATAGGCATATTCGCCCATATTGAGGCCGCCGAGCAGGATCGCGCCGGCCGTGGCGAGGCGCTCGACGAGCACCGCGTCCCGCGTGGCCGGCCGCCGCTCTCGGTTGATCTTCGAGCCGGCGCGCGTCGGCAGGCCGGTGATGTCGAACAGGTTCTTGGCGGCGAAGGGCACGCCCGCCAGCGGCCCAAGCGGCTCACCGCGCGATCGGGCAACGTCGACCACGCGTGCCTGCTCCAAGGCGCGCTGCGCCGTCAAGTCGGTGAAGGCGTTCACATGCGGATCGAGCCTTGCGATGCGGGCGAGCGCCGCTGCGACCCCCTCCTCGGCGGTAGCCTCCCCGTCGCGAATCCTGCGGGCGGCCTCGTGAGCCGGGGCGAAGGCGTCGCTCATCGGCCGCCTCCCGGCAAGCCGGGGCGGAAATTTGGCGCCAGCTCCAGCCTGTCGTCGGCCAGCGGCGTCGCGTCGACGATCCGCGCCATGTTGTGGGCGATGGTGAGGAATTGCAACACGACCGGCTTTTGCGCCTCGCTGATCGCCAGGCCCAGCGTCGGTGCCATCACCTCGAGATGGCGGGCGGGGTCGAAGCCTCCGGGCGAATTGTCTGCCGTCTTCATGCTTCCGCTCTCTCCATGCGAACGAGCGCTGCCACAAAGGCCGCGCCGATCTCGGCGCTGGTCGTGACGCAGCCGAAGATGCCGCCCTGGGCCGCGATCATCCGCAACCCGACCTCGTGGAATTCCGGGACGTAAGAGGCACAGGCGTCGCCGGGTACGAGGCAACGATAGCCGCGATCATTTGCTTCGCGGATGGTGGTGTGGACGCAGACCTCGGTGGTGACACCGGCGACGATCAGGAAGGTGATGCCGCGATTGCGCAGCATCAGGTCGATATCCGTCTGGTAGAAGGCACCCTTGCCGGGCTTGTCGACGACGGGTTCGCCGGAAAGCGGAGCGAGCTCGGCAATGATGTCGTGGCCGGGCTCGCCGCGGACGAGGATGCGGCCCATCGGGCCGCAGGCGCCGATCCGCTTGTCCGGAGAAGAGCGCTCCAGCTTGGCGGGCGGCGCGTCCGAGAGATCGGCGCGATGGCCTTCGCGCGTGTGAATGATGAAAAGACCGGCCTCTCGCGCAGTGTCGAGCAAGCTTTGGCATGGGGCAATGGCGGTGCGGAGCCGCGAGACGTCGTTGCCGAGTGCCGTGCCAAAGCCACCGGGTTCGAGAAAGTCGCGCTGCATGTCGATCATCAGCAAGGCGGTTCGCTCTGGCTCGAGCGCGAAAGGCGCGGGCTGAGCCGGAATGACGAGACGACCCATAGCGACTCCCTGGGCGACAGATGCCGAAGGCTCTGCAAGGCGCGTGCCCGCCCGCTCCGGCGCGGCCGTCATCGGCGATCGCCGGGTTTTCGGCGCGGCCGGCCGCAATGCCGAACCGCGCGCACAACTCTTGCATACATGCCGATGGGAACTGCCTGCCCTTTGGGCACTATGATGGAGGCCGCCGCGTGCAAACCCTGACCGAGCTTTTGGCCGCGCATCTCGCGGGAGCCCGGCGCCTCAGCGAGACCGTGACGGGCTGCTATGCGCGCTGGCGGGCGCATGGCGACCCGGCGATGTTCATCACGCTGCGCCCTGAAGCAGAGGTCGTCGCGGAAGCCGAGCGCTTGCAGGCGGAGGGACCGCGAGGCCGCAGGCTCTGGGGTATGCCGATCGCCGTCAAGGACAATATCGACGTCGCGGGCCTGCCCACGACCGCCGCCTGTCCCGCCTTCGCCTACACGCCGACACAAGATGCGAGCGCCGTCGGGCGGCTCCGGGCAGAAGGCGCGATCGTCATCGGCAAGACCAATCTCGACCAGTTCGCGACTGGGCTCAACGGCACGCGCTCGCCCTATGGGACGCCACGCAACGCGCTGCGGGCCGACCTCGTTCCCGGCGGGTCGAGCTCCGGCTCGGCGAGCGCGGTCGCGGCCGGAATCGTGCCGGTTGCGCTCGGCACGGATACGGCCGGCTCGGGGCGCGTTCCCGCAGGCTTGCAGAATATCGTCGGGCTCAAGCCAAGTGTCGGGCTGGTACCGAGCGCCGGCGTCGTGCCGGCCTGCCGCACGCTGGACTGCATCTCCGTCTTCGCGCTGACGGTGGAAGATGCCTGGGCCGTGCTCGATGTCATGGCGGGGCTCGATCCGGCCGATCCGTTTTCGAGGTCGCTGCCGCTCGGCCGCCCCGGCGCCGCGCCGCCCTCGATCCGGCTCGGCGTGCCCGGCCCGGCCGATCGCGATTTCGCCGGTGATCGCCTTGCCGAAGCGAGCTACGCGGCGGCGCTCGAGCGGGCGGCAGCGCTTGGAGCCGAGATCGTGCCGCTCGACTTTGCGCCCTTCTACGAGACCGCGCGGTTGCTCTACGATGGCCCCTGGGTCGCCGAACGCTGGCTCGCCATCCGTGATCTCTACACGAGCGATCCAGATGCGATCCTGCCGGTGATCCAACAGGTCATCGCCGGCAAGCCCTTGCCGGATGCCGCAGCCGCCTTCGCCGCGCGCTATCGCCTGGCGGAACTCGCGCTCGCGGCCAAGGCCACGATGAAGGCCGTCGACGCCCTGATGGTGCCGACGGTTCCCCGCCCGGTGACCATGGCCGAGATGGCGGCTGATCCGATCGGCGCCAACTCCATGCTTGGACGCTATACCAATTTCGTGAACCTGCTGGATCTTTGCGCACTCGCTTTGCCGGTCAGCGTCGCAAGCGACGGCACGGCGGCCGGCGTCACGCTGATCGCGCCAGTGGCACAGGATGCGGCTCTTGCAGGCTTCGGGCGCGCCTTCCATGCCGCCAGCGGCCTGCCGCTCGGCGCAACCGGCCGTCCCATGCCGGCGGCGCCGGATTGGCCGACTTCGGGCGAACCCGGCGGCATCGAGATCGCGGTCGTCGGCGCCCATCTTTCAGGCATGCCGCTCAATGGCGAGCTGACGGCTCTGGGCGGCAGTTTTATCCGCGCGACGACGACGACGCCCGACTACCGGCTCTTCGCCTTGCCGGGTGGCCCGCCGATGCGGCCGGGCCTGGTGCGCGTCGCGAATGGCGGCGGAGCCATCTCGCTGGAGGTCTGGTCGCTGCCGCCGGAGGGCTTCGGCCGCTTCGTCGCCGGTATTCCCGCGCCGCTGGGGATCGGCACGCTGGGGCTGGCCGACGGCACGCTGGTCAAGGGCTTCCTGTGCGAGGCCGTGGCGACGCAGGACGCGCGGGACGTCACCCACTTCGGCGGCTGGCGCGCCTTCGTCGCGGCGCAGTCGGCTCAGCGCGCCCCCGCATAGCTGCGAAAGGCATCGCGCACGAAGCCGATATGGGCCCGCATCGCATCAGTGGCGGCCTGCCGGTCACCGCGCAGAATCGCCTGCACGATCACGTCATGTTCCTGCCAGGAGCCTCCGAGCCGCCCGGTCGTGCGGAACTGTGCCCGCCGGAACGGCGCGACGCGCTTGCGCGTCATCAGCGTCATCTCGGCCAGATAGCCGTTATGGGTGCCGGCATAGATCGCGCCGTGAAAGGCCTCGTTGCGTTCGTGGTAGCGCAGCGGATCGCCCTGGTGCACCAGTCCGCGCAACTCCAGATGGATCGCCTCCAGCCCGTGGCGCTCGGCCGTGTCCATGTTGTGGGCGGAGAGCCCGGCGCAGAGCGCTTCCAGCTCTGCCATCGCCTCGAACATGTCGTGGAGTTGCTCCGGTGTCGGCAACGCGACGAGCGCGCCACGATGCGGCCTGACCTGCACCAGCCCGGAAGCGGACAATTGGCGGATGGCTTCGCGGACGGGCGTGCGCGATACGCCGAAGCGCTTGGCCAGCTCCTGCTCGTCGAGCGCCTGGCCGGGCGCGAGCAGGCCGGAGACGATCTCGTCGGCTAGCTGCAGGCGCAGGCTCTCGGTGCGGGTGAGCGCACCCGCTTCGGCATCGGGTTGGGTCGCACTGCGTCGCATGGCGGCCGGTCGTGGAAGCGCAGCCGCCGGGGCGCCCGGCCTAGCGGGCAAGATTCGCTCGGTCATCCCCGCCGCTCATTCGGCGATGATGCTGACATGAGCGGCCACGACGCGCCAGCCTTCCGGAAACCGGACCCAGCTCTGGCTCTGGCGCCCGATCTTGCCGGTCATGCCATCCCGGCGAAACAGCGTGTTCGCGGTGGCGAAGTCATCGCCATAGGTGGTGATCCGGGTCCGTTCCAGCGCCCGCATCAGCCCTACGGGCGAGCGCCCTGCCCGGAAGGCCGCGATTTCCGCATAGCCATAAAGGTTCTCGCCCACGCCGTAGCGCAGGGTTTCAGGGGCGTTCCTGAAAAGCTTGTCGAGCGTTTCCACATCGTTCGTGGTCAGCGCTTTCTCATATTCGGCGAAAGCGGCTTCTACTTCCGCAAGGATGGCGGGATCGTTGATCTTCATGGCCCTGTTGCTTCGACGTGCGGGTGAAGGAGGCGTCATGCCGGCGGGTGCGGAATCGCGGTGAGCAATTCTTTCGTATACTCCGCCGTGGGCGCGCCGAGGACGGCCTCGGCCGTGCCCTGCTCGACGATCTGCCCGCTGCGCATCACGATCACCCGGTCGCAGAGCAGGCGCACAACGTTGAGGTCATGCGAGACGAAAATGTAGCTCATGCCGAGCCGCTGCTTGAGCTCCTCCAGCAGGTTGAGCACGACGGCCTGGACGGAGACGTCGAGCGCGGCAGTCGGCTCGTCGAGGATGACGAGATCGGGGTCGAGCGCGATTGCCCGCGCGATGCCGACGCGCGCTTTCTGGCCGCCCGAGAGCTGATGCGGGAAGCGGTCGATCAGCTCCACCGGCAGGCCGACGAGCTGCGCCAGCTCCTCGCAGCGGGCTCTGAGCGCGGCGCGGCCCCGGACACTCCCCATGCGCAGGATCGGGTCGACGATAGCCCGCTCGGCCGTAAAGCGCGGATTGAGGCTGTCGGTCGGATCCTGGAACACCATCTGGATACGTCGCCGGAAGGGCGATGCGGCGAACTGTTTCGCCGGAATCGCGCCGATATCCTGCCCGGCGAAGATGATGCGACCGGATGTCGGATCGAGCAGCCGGTTGACCATCATCGAGGTCGTCGATTTGCCGCAGCCGGATTCGCCGACGAGGCCCAGCGTCTCGCCGCGGCGCACCTCGAACCCGATGCTGTCGACGGCACGGAAGGCCGGCTGGTCCGGCTCCGCCTTGCCCATGAGCTTGGCGAGGAACGAGCCCTTGGCCGGGCGAGGATATTCCTTGACGAGATTCTCGACGACGAGAAGCGGCGTTGCGCCGGCGGAGCTTGGCGGTGGGCGCGCGCTGGAGCGCGCGGCCGGCTGGGTGGCAGCCGCCCGCTTCGCCTGGTCCTCCGGCAAAAGATCGCGCAGGCTCATTCCGATGCGCGGCGTCGCCTTCATCAGCCTGCGCGTATAGGGATGCTGCGGATTGCGGAAGATGTCGGCGGCGCTCGCCGTCTCGACGACGCGGCCCTTCTCCATCACGACGACCTTGTCGCAATAGGCGGCGGCGAGGCCGAGATCATGGGTGATCAGGATGGTCGACATGCCGCGCTCGCGCGTCAGCTCGACGATGAGGTCCATCACCGCCTTCTGCGTGGTGACGTCGAGGCCTGTGGTGGGTTCGTCAGCGATCAGCAGCTGCGGCTGGCAGGCCAGCGCCAAAGCGATGACCACGCGCTGGCACATGCCGCCGGAAAGCTCGAACGGATAGGCGTCATAGCGTTCGGCCGGGCGCGCGATCCTGACCTTCTCCAGCGCCTCGATCGCCTTCTCCCGCGCGGTCGCGCGCGTCGCCTGGACATGCTGGACGAGCACGTCTTCGATCTGCTTGCCGACCTTGCGAATCGGATTCAGCGCGGCCCGCGGATTCTGGAAGATCATCGAGATCTCGCGGCCGCGCAGGTCGCGCATCTGCGCCTCGGTCGCGGAGACCAGATCGACGCCGGAGAAGGCGATCGAACCTTCCGCAACCCGGCCGGCCCGGTCGAGGATGCGGACTACCGCGTAGGACGTCACGGACTTTCCGGAGCCGGATTCGCCGACGATCGCGACCGTCTCGCCCTTGCCGACGCTGATGTCGATTGCTTTCACGGCCTGCACCGTGCCACGGCGGGTCGCGAATTCGACGGTGAGGTTGCTGACATCGAGGAGAGGCGTGCTCATCGTCAGTTCCTCCGCTGCGGGTCGACGAGGTCGCGTACGCCGTCGCCGAGCAGGTTGAAGCAGAACACCGCGGTCATCAGCGCAAGGCCCGGAAAGAAGGCGACCCACCACTCGCCCGAGACGATGAAGCTCGCGCCTTCGGCGACCATGATGCCCCATTCCGGGGTCGGCGGCCGGACGCCGAGGCCGATGAAAGACAATCCCGCCGCGTTCAGGATGGCGTAGCCCATGGTCAGCGACATCTGCACGGCCATGATCGGCATGATGTTGGGCACGATCTGCGTCAGCAGCAGCCGCCATTCCGAATTGCCCGAGAGCCTCGCCGCCTGCACGAAGCCGGCCTCGCGGCGGATATTCGCCTCGGCGCGGGCGACGCGTGCGTAGAGCGGGAAATTGATGATGGCGGTGGCGATGACGATGTTGGTCACGGAGTTGCCGAGCGCCGCGACGATGCCCATCGCCAGCACGAAGAGCGGAAAGGCCATGATCGTGTCGGCGACGCGCCCGACCAGCGTGTCGACCCAGCCGCCGAAGAAGCCGGCCATGACGCCGGCAAGCCCGCCGAGCAGGAAGACCAGTGCGACCGAGGCAACGGCGATCGAGAAATCGAGCCGCGTCGCCGCGACCACGCGGCTGAAGATGTCGCGGCCGAGTTGGTCGGTTCCGAACCAATGCGCCGCGCTCGGCCCCTGAAGGGCCGCATTCGTGTTCGAGGCCAGCGGATCATAGGGCGTGAGCCAGGGGCCGAAGACGGCCGCCAGCAGGATCAGCGCGAACAGCCCGAAGGCGAAGCCGGTCACGGGGTTTTCCGCGACGATATGCCGGGCGTGGGCCAGCAGCGTTGTCGAGGGCGGAGCCTCGAAACGCAGTTGGGCGGGCTCGATCTTGCTCAACTCGTTCATGACTCAGCCCTCCAGCCGGACACGGGGGTCGATGACGCCGTAGAGGATGTCGATCATGAGGTTCAGCGCGACGTAGAGGATCGCCATGGTCAGCACGAAGCCCTGGATCGGCGCGTAGTCGGAGGCGAGCAAGGCCTCGACCGCATAGGAGCCGACGCCCGGCCAGGCGAAGACCTTCTCGACCAGCACATTGGCGCCGAGAAGGAAGGAGAAGACCATGCCCAGCGTGGTGACCACCGGCAGCATGGCGTTGCGGAAGGCGTAGGTGCCGATGACCTTGCGGCTCGACAGGCCGCTGGCGCGCGCCGTACGCACGAAATCGGCGCCGAGCACGGCCAGCATCGAGGCGCGTGTCATGCGCGTGATCGGCGCCAGCGAGAAGATCGCGAGCGTCAGCGCCGGCAGCAGCAATTGCGCGAGCACGGCCCGGAAGATCTCGAGATCGCGCGCGATCAGGCTGTCGATCAGCAGGAAGCCGGTGACGCGCGGCGGCTCCGAGAAGAAGACATCGAGCCGCCCGAGCGGAGCCGGCGCCCAGCCGAGGATGAAATAGAAGACGTAGACCAGAAGCAGCCCGGTGAAGAACACCGGCAGCGAGACGCCGGCTGTCGCGACGATCCGGCAGAGATGGTCGATCCAGGAGCCTTGTCGGACGGCCGCCAGCACGCCGAGCGGCAGCGCGATCGCCATCGAGATCAGCAGCCCTATGAGCGTGAGTTCGGCCGAAGCCGGCAGGCGCTGCGCCAGATCGACTGTCACCGGCTGTCCCGTCGTCAGCGAGGTGCCGAGATCGCCTTTAACCAGCGCTGTCACATAGGACGCGAACTGGACCGGCAGCGGCTGATCGAGCCCAAGCTTGCCGCGGATATCGGCGATGGCCTCCTTCGAGGCGGCGGGGCCCGCAAAATAGGCGGCGGTGTCGCCAGGCAGCACGCGCGTCAGCAGAAAAGTCACGATGATGACGCCGATCACCGAAGGGATCGTCGTCTTCAAACGGGCGGCGATCATGCCTAGCATGTACAGTTCCCCCGAGATTGCTTGCGTCATTCTCGGGCGGAACGCAGCGCAGACCCGAGAATCGCTTGATCGAGATGCTCGGGCCGAGCCCGAGGATGACGAGCAGGCGCATGGCACCTGCTCGTGAAAACACCCCTCACCCCTTGGTGAAGTAGCGGAAGTCCGGCTCGCGGCAGGGCTGGAACTGGTAGCCGCCGATCGACTTCTGCATCGCGACGTCGTGGGTCGGCTGAGAGATCGGGATCATCGGCACTTCGCGCTCGACCAGCTTGACGAAGTCGACCACGAACTTCTGGTACGCGGCTGTGTCCGTGGTGAAGCGGGCGGCATTGATCAGCTTGTCGAGCTCCGGGTTCTGGTAATTGGCGATATTGAAGATCGAATTGTTGCCGTGCATCGTCCAGAACAGATAATAATCGGGATAATCGAGCCAGCCGGCGAAGCGGTTCAGCGTCATCGGATTGGTTTTCTTGGCGATCTCGGTGCGGAAATTCGCGCCGGGAATCTTGGCGATCTCAACCTCGATGCCGATCGCGCCCAGCGCTTCCTTGATGAGCACGGACATCGGCTCGGCCACCGTCGCGTTTCCGGCATCGAACTGCAGCGTAGTCGAGAAGCCGCCACCGGCGGACGCGACGAGCGCCTTCGCCTTCTCGACATTGGTCTTGTAGGCGAAGGGCGTCGGCCAGGCCGGCGGCGGTGTCTCAGGTCCCCCGGACATGTCGACGCCACGACCAAACAGCGAGGCCTGCAGCATCTTGTCGTAGGGCAGCACCCATGCGACGGCCTGGCGCAGACGGGCATCCTTGAACGGCCCGACCTGGCTATTGAGATAGAGGCCCCAGACGCCGTTGGGAATGGGAACGCCGACGACGTTGATCTTGCCGCCGTCGAGCAAATCCTTGAAATCCTTAGGGGGCAGACCGTAGGAGACGTCGGCGTCACCGCGCTCAATGAGCGCGCGGCGCGTCGAAGGCGAGGCGATGTCGCGCGCGATGATGCGCTTGAGCTGCGGCAGCTTCCCGCTAGCCCAGGCGTCATTGCGCACATAGATCGTCTCGACGCCGGGCTTCCAGCTCTCGACTTTGAAGGCGCCGGAGCCCGCTACATTGTTCTTCAGCCATTCCTTCGCGAGCGGATCGCCGCCGCTGTTCTTGATCGCCAGTTCGGAGTCGAAGACGAAGGGGATCGTGACCGCCAGATTCGGCATGGTCAGCTTGTCCTTGCGCAGGAAATCAATTCGGAAAGTCTTGTCGTCGACGGCGACGAACTGCTCCGGCTTCTCCAGCGAGCCGGCGTTCATCTGCGTGGTGGCGAAGCCGCCGATGGTGACGGCGCGGTCCAGCGACCACTTCACATCCCTGGCCGTGACGGGGCGGCCGGAATGGAATTTGGCATCGCGCAGTTTGAAAGTGCAGCTCATGCCGTCGGAGGCGACCTGCCAGCTTTCCGCAAGCTCGCCTTCGAGCTCACTCATCGAAACCTGGTTGCCGCCACCGCCGGGGATCGGCACGGGTTTGAAGCGCAGCAGACGGTCATAGCAGTTGAGCGCCACGCCGTTCACAGGTTGCGAGGCGCCGATGCCCTGCATGTCCAGGCTGTTCGGCCCATATTCCTGCACCAGCAGCAAGGTTTCGGCGCGGCTTGGTGATTGCGCGCTGGCGCGCCCCGACATCAGGAATGGCGCGGACAGGCCTCCGGCAATGGCGGCGCGACGCGTGATGGCCATGGTGCTCTCCCGAGATAGCCGACGCCGCTCTGCGCCGGACGCTTCCGTTCGGGAGGGGCAATGCAGTTACCGTGCCGGGCTTGAAGCGCTCCCGTGCCGGGGATGGGCACCGATTGCGGCGGGCAAACGCGCAGTCATGCATACAATTTGAGATCCCTCGCTCAATAATTCGCCAATTTATACGCTGCCAGTAATTTCACCACGGCACATGGCCAGATGTGCTCCATCGCGAGCGCTCGCCCGGCGTGACCAGGAGCGGCGCAGAAGCGCTGCTATCGATACTTCACTGATTTACGCGGCAGATCGGCTGCCAGCGCAGCAAACGTGGCTGTCCCGGCAGTCCGTCCAAGCACCCGGATTCATGTCGGCGCAGGCAGCTGGCGGGCGAGCCGTGGCGGCGGACGAGCATCGATGGCCCGCTCTCGATTCCGCATCGGCCGTCGATCGGGCCCGGCGTCAATTTGGCTGGCGATGGCGCGAAGACGATCTCCACCCGCGCACGTCGCAATGCAGAACCTACGAAGCCCGCCTCGGTCATAGACTAAAGGATGACAACGACGCTGTTCAGACAGAGGCGTAGATATTTCATCATGACGGCAATCGGGCGCTCAGATCCGATCTAATCCATTAAATCGGGAGGATAACGATGCACCTGACCCGTCGCGGGTTTACGACCGTTCTCGCCGGTACCATTGCCGCCCCGGCCGTCATGCGGACTGCCTACGCCCAAGGCGCCACCGTCAAACTCGGCATGGTCGTGCCGATGACCGGCGCCGCCGCCGAATCCGGCTCCTTCGCCCAGACCGGCGCCAAGATCGCGCTCGAACAGGTCAACAAGGCCGGCGGCGTGCTCGGCAAGCCGCTCGAACTGATCTTCGAGGACGACCAGACCACCAATCCCGGTGCGGTCCTCGCCTTCTCCAAGCTCGCCAGCCAGCCCGACATCGTCGCCTTCATCGGCTCGATCCGCTCCACGCAGATGCATGCGATGGCGCCCGATATGCTGAAGATCGGCAAGCCCGTCGGCTTCGGCGGCACGGACCCGAACCTGACCAAGCTCGGCAATCCCTGGCTCTTCCGCTTCCGCCCGAACGATTCCTATTCGGGCAAGGTGATCGCGCAGTTCGGCGTCAAGGAACTCGGCAAGAAGAAATGGGCGATCGTCCATTCGACCGACGCCTTCGGCACGGCCGGCGGCAAGGCGCTTGCCGATGCCCTGCCCGACAACGGCGCGACGCTCGCGCTCGACCAGGGCTATGCCAACCAGAGCCAGGATTTCACGCCGGTCGTTCTGGCGGTGCGCCAGTCCGGTGCAGACATCCTCGGCACCTACTTCACCTTCGAGACCGATCTCGGCATCTTCGCCCGTCAATTGCGCCAGCTCGGCGTCACCATCCCTTGGGTCGGCTCGCCCTCGATCGTCAACATCTCGGCGCTCAAGCTCGCCGGTCCGGCGCTCTACAACACCTATGGCGTGGCGGACTATGCCGAGGACTCGAGCGATGCCTCCAAGGCCTTCGGCAAGGCCTATCGCGATGTCCGCAAGGTCGCGCCCGACAACCAGTCGTCCTGGACCTACGACGCCGTGACCTGCCTCGCCATGGCGATGAACAAGGCGGGCTCGACCGAGCCCAACAAGGTGCGCGAGGCCATGCTGGCGATCCGCGGCCATAACGGCGCCGAAGGCCAATACAACTTCGACAAGAACGGTGACGGCCTGCACGGCTACAACATCGTCAAGAACGACAAGGGCGACATCAAGTTCGACAACCGGCTCGACTTCACGCCGGACCTCGGCTGATTCCCGCCGAGGCGCGCCGGCTTCTCTGCGAAGCGGGGATCCGGCAGCCGCGCGGGGCTCGACAACGAACCTCGCACGGCGAAAGCCGCACGGCGCATCTCGTACCACGCCTTTCGAGGCGGGCGGCCTCGCGCCGTTCGCCGCGAAGGACCGATCGGCTCCACGCAAGCGCGGTAGACAGATGGATCTCGTTCTTCAGCTTCTTTTCACCGGGATCGGCATCGGCTCGGTCTATGCGCTGGTCGCGCTCGGCTTCGTCCTGATCTTCCGGGCCACCAATGTCGTGAATTTCGCCCAGGGCGAGTTCTCGATGGTGGCCGCCTTCCTGATGGTGGTCTTCTCGGTCAAGATCGGCCTGCCCTACTGGATGGCTTTCATCATCGCTCTGGTCTGCATGGCGGGGCTCGGCACGGTCTTCAATCTCGCGGTCTATTATCCGCTGCGCCACCGCACCTACCTGCCGGTCATCATCTCGACGATCGGCGCCTCGATCTTCATGGCCAACACCACGCTCGCGATCCACGGACCGGAGCCGGAGGTGCTCTCCGGCTGGTTCGACACGCCCGGCTTCATGCTCGGCCCGGTCTATCTCGACAACCAATACGTCCTGATCATCGTCGTGACCGCACTGCTGGTCGCGCTCCAATACTGGTTCTTCGAGCACACCCTGCTCGGCAAGAAGTTGCAGGCGACCTCGCAGGACAAGGAGACGGCCTCGCTGCTCGGCATTCCCGTCGCAGTGATGATCATGATCACCTTCGTCTATTCGGCGGTGATCGGCGGGATTGCGGGCATCCTGGTCGCGCCGGTCCTCTTCGTCTCGATCGGCATGGGCGCGACCATCGCGCTTAAGGCCTTCGCAGCCACCATCATCGGCGGCTTCGGCGACGTAACGGGCGCGATCATCGGTGGCCTCGCGCTCGGCGTCATCGAGACTTTCGGCGCCGCCTATATCTCCGTGCCCTACAAGGACGGCTTCGCCTTCCTGGTGCTGATCGCCTTCCTGATCTTCCGGCCGCAGGGCATCTTCGGCGAGCGCGTGGCGGAAAAAGCATGAGCACGACCGAAACCACCGCCGCCACAGACGACATCCGGCCGCGTCTGCGCTGGGGCGTCCCGGCCTATATCCTGCTCGTCCTCGCGGCGATGACGCTCGCCATCATCGTCCCCAAGACCGGCTATATCCTCAACATCTCGATGCAGGCGACGACCTATGCCATCGCCGTGCTCGGGTTGACGATCGTGCTGGGGCTCTGCGGCCAGATCAATCTGGCGCAGGCTGCCTTCTTCGGGCTCGGCGCCTATGCGGTTGGCCTCGGCCAGACCGATTACGGCCTGAATTTCTGGGTCTGCCTGCTGGTCGGCACCGGCCTTGCCGCCGGCTTCGGCGCGCTGCTCGGCGCCTCGACGCTCCGGCTCGGCGGCCACTACCTCGCCATGGTGACGATCTCCTTCCAGCAGATCGTCACCCTCGTCCTGATCAACTGGATCCCCGTCACCAAAGGGCCGGACGGTGTCCGCGCCATCCCGCGGCCACCGCTATTCACGGACGGCTCGACCTATCTCGCGCTCTGCATCGCGCTGCTGGGCATACTCGGCTATCTGGTCTGGCGCCTGCGCGACACCAAGCTCGGCCGCGCCATGCGGGCGGTGCGCGACAACGAACTCGCCGCCGGCGTCGCCGGCATCGACGTCTACCGCACCAAGGTCACGGCCTTCGCCCTCTCCGCCATCCTCGGCGGCATCGGCGGCGGTCTCTTCGCCGGCGGCTTCGCCTATGTCAGCCCGGACCAGTTCTCCTTCGCGGAGTCGGTGGTGTTCCTGACCATGGTGCTGCTTGGCGGCGTCGCCTCGCCGGTCGGCGCCGTCATCGGCACGGGCCTGCTGATCCTGATCCCGGAATGGCTGCGCTTCCTCAAGAGCATCCCCGGCCTCTATCTCGCGATCTATGGCGCGGCGGTGATCCTGATCGTGCTGTTCATGCCGGACGGCATCTGGGGCTTCCTGCGCGGCCAGCTCGACCGCTTCAAGCGGGCCGTGCTGCCCGGCCGGACGGCCGCGACGCTGCAACTGTCGGGCGGCGGTGAAGGCACCGAGACCGTGATGGAGGTGCGCGGGCTCTCCAAGCATTTCGGCGGCCTCAAGGCGGTCGACGAGGTCGATCTCACCATCAAGCGCGGCGGCGTGCATGCTCTGATCGGCCCGAACGGGTCCGGCAAGACCACGACGCTGAACGTCCTCTCCGGCCTCTACCGGGCGACGGCCGGAACCATCAAGCTCAACGGGCAGGACATCACCGACCTGCCGCCGCATGCCCGCACCAGGGCCGGGCTCGGCCGCACCTTCCAGAACATCCGGCTCTGGCGCTCGATGACGGCGCTGGAGAACGTCATGGTCGGTGCCGAGCGCCCAGGAAGCCCGATCGGCAACGACCCCGCCGCGCTGCTGGCGCGTGCGCGGGCGGCGCTCGCCTTCGTCGATCTGGAGGACCGGGCTGACGAGGTTGTGGCGAATTTTTCCTATGGCCATCAGCGTGCGGTCGAGATCGCCCGCGCTTTGGCCGGCGATCCCGTCCTGCTCCTGCTCGACGAGCCCGGCGCGGGGCTCAACTCCTCGGAGAAGGTCGAGCTGCGCAATCTGCTCAAGCGCATCTCGGCCCGCGGCCTCACCATCCTCATCATCGACCACGACATGACCCTGGTGAGCGAGGTCGCGCAGCACATTACCGTGCTGAACTTCGGCCGCCGCATCGCCGACGGCTATTCCGCCGACGTGCTGAAGCATCCCGACGTGATCGCGGCCTATCTGGGAACGGCACCCGATGTCCCTGCTTGAACTGAAATCCCTCGTCGTTCGCTACGGCGAGGTCGAAGCCGTCGACGGCATCTCGCTCGTCGTCGAGGCCGGCGAGGTCGTCACCCTGCTCGGCTCGAACGGGGCCGGCAAATCCACCACGCTGCGCGCCATCTCCGGCCTCGCGAAGCCGGCCTCGGGCGACATCCTCTTCGAAGGTCAGTCGATCGTCGGCCTTAGGCCCGAGGCGATCGTGCGCCGCGGCATCGCCCATGTGCCGGAAGGCCGGCGCGTCTTTCCGGGGTTGAGCGTGCGCGAGAACATCATGCTCGGCGCCTCGAACCGGCCCGGCCTGAAGACCGCCGCGATCAGGCGCGAAGCGGACGAGATGTTCGACCTGTTCCCCGATATCCGCCGCTTCGCCAATGCGCTGGGCTGGACGCTCTCGGGCGGCCAGCAGCAGATGGTGGCGGTCGCGCGCGGCCTGATGGCGAAACCGCGCATCCTGCTGCTCGACGAGCCGTCGCTAGGATTGGCGCCGGTCATCGTCCAGGCGGTGTTCGCGATCATCGCCGAGATACGCCGGCGCGGCACGACGGTGCTGCTGGTCGAGCAGAACGCCCGCATGGGCCTGTCGGTGGCCGATCGCGGCTATGTGCTGGAAACCGGCAAGCTTGTACTCTCCGGCACGCCGGAACAGCTCTGGTCGAACGAGGAAATCCGCGCTGCCTATCTCGGCGGACGCACCGCCGCAGCCTGACAGCCGGAGCGCTTTTCGAAAGGAAACGCAATGACGACTGCCAAGAACACGATTTGCCTCTGGTACGATAAGGACGCCGAGGCCGCGGCACGCTTCTACGCTCAGACCTTTCCCGACAGCGCCGTCGACGCGGTCTTCCGTGCGCCCACCGATTTTCCTTCCGGCAAGGCCGGCGATGTGCTGACGGTCACCTTCACGGTTCTCGGCATACCCTGCCTCGGCCTCAATGGCGGCCCCACCTTCAAGCACAGCGAGGCCTTCTCGTTCCAGGTCGCCACCGACGACCAGCAGGAGACCGACCACTACTGGAACGCCATCGTCGGCAATGGCGGCCGGGAGAGCGCCTGCGGCTGGTGCAAGGACAAATGGGGCATCTCCTGGCAGATCACGCCGCGGGTGCTGTCGGAGGCGCTGGCCGTCGGCGGCGAGGAAGCGAAGCGCGCCTTTGCCGCGATGATGACGATGCGGAAAATCGATGTCGCCGCGATCGAGGCGGCACGACGCGGCTGATCGCCCCGCTCGACCTGCAGCCGTGACCTGAACGCCGGCTCAGGCCGCCACAGCAGCCTCGTGTCGCGAGACATGCGCGACGGCGGCACGAAGATCGTCCAGCGTCGCATCCGCTCCCACGCAGCGCTCTGCGAGATGGCGGCGGAAGAGGCGTGCGCCGGGGCGGGCCGGAAACAGTCCGACGAGGTGGCGGGTGAAGGCGTGCAGCCGCCCGCCCCGCTCGAGACGCGCGGCGATATGCGGCTCCAGCGCTTCCAGCATGGCGAAGGCATCCGGCACGGGCGCATCCGAGCCGAAGAGCAGCGGATCGACCTGCAGCAGGATTTCCGGGTTCTGATAGGCCTCGCGGCCGATCATCACGCCGTCGAGCTTCTCCAGATGCCGCGGCCATTCGGACGGCGCCTTGATGCCGCCGTTGATGGCGATCGGCAGATCGGGGTTGGCAGCTTTCAGCCGATAGGCTCGCTCATAATCGAGCGGCGGGATCTCGCGGTTCTCCTTGGGCGAGAGGCCCTGCAGCCAGGCCTTGCGAGCATGGACAATCAGCGCATCGACGCCAGCGGCGTGGACAGAAGCAGTGAGAGCGTCGAGCGCCACTTCCGGGTCCTGATCATCGACCCCGATGCGGCATTTCACGGTCACGGGAATGGAAACCGCGGCCTTCATCGCCGCGACGCAATCGCCGACCAGCGCCGGTTCGCGCATCAGGCAGGCGCCGAAGGCACCGCCCTGCACCCGGTCGGAGGGGCAGCCGCAATTCAGGTTGATCTCGTCATAGCCGAAATCGGCACCGATCTTCGCCGCTTCGGCCAGGAGCTTTGGATCGTTGCCGCCGAGCTGTAGCGCGACCGGGTGTTCCCCGGCATCGAAGCCAATCAGACGCTGGCGGTCGCCGCGGATCACCGCCTGCGCCGTCACCATCTCGGTGTAGAGCAGCGCATGGCGCGACATCAGGCGGTGGATGATCCGGCAGGCGGAATCGGTCCAGTCCATCATGGGTGCCACAGAGAAGCGCATGTTCGGGAGCGGCAAGTTCATGGCCGCTCCCCTAACGCATCCGGCGCGATTTTGCACGCCGGCTCGTCGGCTCACTTCTTGGCGCGGGCGACGATCTGCGTTGGGTTGACGAAGCGCAGAGCGATGATCAGCCAGATCAGCGTCGTGATCATGTAGATCACGGCCATGGCGTCGATCGACTGTACCGCGCGCACGCCGGCAGCGAAGACCGCGTAATACAGCGCGACGACGAGTGTCTGGCTGGTCGGGCCGGCCGTCAGGAAGGTCAGCTCGAACATCGCCAGCGTCCGCACCAGCACCAGCAGCAATGCAGCGAGGATGCCGGGCATCAGCAGCGGCAGCAACACATGCACGAAGAGCTTGAAGGTGTTGGCGCCGAAGACGCGCGCCGCCGACTCGATCTTGGTGTCGATCTGCTCGATGAAGGGGATCATCACCAGGATGACGAAGGGCACGGTCGGCACGAGGTTCGCCAGCACCACGCCCGACATCTGGCCGGCGAAGCCGGTCTGGTAGAGCACGGTCGCGAGCGGAATGCCGAAGGTGATCGGCGGCACCAGCAGCGGCAGCAGGAAGAGCAGCATCACCAGCTTCTTGCCCGGGAAATCCCGCCGCGCCAGCGCATAGGCCGCGGGCACACCGATCAGCCCTGAGAGCGCCACCACCAGGAAGACGATCTGGAAGGTGACCAGCAGCACGTCGTGGAGCTGGAATTCCGACCAGGCGGCCGAATACCAGCGCGTCGTCCAACCGGCCGGCAGCCAGGTGCCGAGCCAGCGCGTCGCGAAGGAGGACGTCACCACCGTCGCGATCATCGCGAAGAGGTTGACGATGAAGAAGCCGATTAGCGTCCAGTTGGCGGCTGCCCAGAGCTTCGTCGAGAGACGTGTATCCTTGACCATCGGCTCAGCCCTTTCCGCCGCCGGCAGGGCCGCGATAGAGCAGGCCGCGCGCCGCCAGCACCACGACGACGATGGCAAGCTGAACCATGCCCATGATCATCGCGACGGCGGACGCCATCGAGTAATCGTATTCCTCGAAGGCCGCCTGATAGGCCGCGATCGAGATCACGCGGGTCGGCCCGGCCGGCGCGCCGAGCAGCACCGCCGAGGGGAAGACCGAGAAGGCCTGCACGAAGCTCAGGCAGAAGGTGATGGCGAGGCCCGGCAGCAGCAGCGGCAGGAGAATGTGCTTGAAGCGCTCCCAGGGGCCGGCGCCCAGCGTCGCGCCCGCCTGCTCAAGCGCCGGATCGATGCCGGAGAGGTAGGAGAGCGTCAGCAGGAAGGTGAAGGGGAAGCCGGTGATGACCAGCGACAGCATCACGCCCCAGTAGTTGTGAAGCAGCTTCACCGGGGTCGAGATGAGGCCGAGCGTCATCAGCGTGCGGTTGAACCAGCCTTGCGGGCCGAGATAGTTCAGCAGGCCTTGAGCGACGAGCACGGTGCCGAGCGTGATCGGGATAACCAGGATGGTCGTCAGCAGGCGCTGGTTCTGCATCAGCCGGACGCGGAAGGCGACCGGGATCGCGAGCAGGAGCGTCGCGACCGTCACCGGCAGGGCGAGCCACAGCGTGGTTCCGATCGTCCCATAGAGGAAGGAATCGGAGAAGAAGCGCTGGTAGTTGGCGAAGACGCCGCCGGCCTTCGGCTCGAAGGAAAGGACCAGCCCGTAGAGGAACGGGTAGATGAACAGCGCCAGCAGGAACAGGATCGCCGGCACGACGAGCAGGGTCAGCCCGTCGAAGCCACGGGCGGCCAGCCTCTGCTTCAGCGGAATGGAGGAGAGGTCCGTGCTCACGCCGCCCCTCCGTAGACGAGGACGCGTTCCGGATCGGCGGTCAGCGTCACCGCCTCGCCCGGAGACAGCTTGTCACGGGCCAGGAAGGAGAGGTCGGTACCGTCAGCCATGCGGGCGAAGCCGACGAACTCGCGGCCGCGGAACTCGGTCGAGACCACCTTGGCCTTGAGGCCGGGCTGGCCGGATGCCACGGGATGCAGATCCTCCGGGCGGATGGCCAGAGTGCCGTCGGAACCGGCCGAGACCGCAGCGCGGGCGCGGCCCGAAAGCTGCGCATCGCCGACGGCTACAGTCGCCCTGCCCTCGCCTGCCGAGACGACCTTGCCCTTCACCTTGTTGCGGAAGCCCATGAACTCCGCGACGTCGAGATGGTCCGGCCGCAGGAAGAGGTCCTCCGGCGTGCCGACCTGGCGAACCTGCCCGTCACGCAGCACGACGATGCGGTCGGCGAGCGAAAGCGCCTCCTCCTGGTCGTGGGTGACATAGATCGTGGTGGCGCCGAGCGTATTGTGGATGCGGCGGATCTCGGCGCGCATCTCCAGGCGCAGCTTGGCGTCGAGGTTCGAGAGCGGCTCGTCCATCAGCACGAGCGGCGGCTCGACGACGATGGCGCGCGCGATGGCGACACGCTGCTGCTGCCCGCCCGAAAGCTGGCCGGGCAGCTTCTCGGTCTGGCCCTGCAAATGCACCAGCGCCGCGGCTTCCGCCACGCGCTTGTCGATCTCGGCGCGCGGCATGCCGCGCATCTTGAGGCCGAAGCCGATGTTCTTGTTCACCGTCATGTGCGGGAACAGGGCGTAGTTCTGGAAAACCATGCCGAAGCCGCGTTCTTCCGGCCGCAGCGGGTCAATGCGCTTGTCGTCGAGCCAAATGCCGCCGCCCGTCGCAGGCAGCAGGCCGGCAATCAGGTTCAGGGTCGTAGACTTGCCGCAGCCGGAAGGCCCGAGCAAAGCGATGAACTCGCCCTTGCCGATCGTCAGCGAGACGTCCTTGAGCGCGTTATGGGTGCCGAAGTCACGGCTCAGGCGGTCGAGCTTGAGCTCGCGGAACGAAGCTGCGTTGATGGTCATGGCTTCCGGATGATCTGAGAGCGGGGTCGAAATGCCCGGCGGCGGACTTCGAATTACGGCCGAAGCCCGCCGCCGTGACCGGTCTTACTTCTTCTTGGCGCCGCCGACCTGCTCGTCCCAGATGCGGAAGGCGACGACCATCTTCTCCGGATCGAGCGGCGTTTCCATCGGGTTATCGGCGATCAGCTTCTCGTATTCGGGGCGGCCGAACTCGGCGATGGCCTTCTGGCTGGAAGCCGGCGCCATCGAGAGCGGCACGTCCTTCACGGCCGGACCCGGATAGAAATAGCCTTCGTCATAGGTGAAGGCCTGCTGCGCGGGCGTCAGCATGTGACGGACCAGATCGAGCAGAACGGCGAGCTTCTCGTCGGACACACCCTTCGGGATCATCATGTACTGGGCGTCGGTGACCCAGTGGAAACCCTTGAGCGCCTGGATCTTGGCTTCCTTCGGCACGATGCCGAGCACGCGCGGGTTGATGTCCCAGCCCGTCGTGCTGACGATGATGTCGCGCGAGCCGTCGCCGAGTTCCTTCATCGTCGCGCCGGTGCCGCCCGGATAGTACTCGATGTTCTCGCCGAGCTCCTTCAGATAGGCCCAGGTCTTGTCCCAGCCCTTCTCCGGATCCTTCGGGTCCTTGTCGCCGAGGATGTAGGGCAGACCCATGATCCAGGTGCGGCCGGGGCCCGAATTGGCCGGGCGGGCATAGAGGAAGCGGTTCTTGTTCTGCTTCGTCCAGGCCAGCAGTTCCTCGGCCGTGGTCGGCACGTTCTTGACCTTGTCCGGCATGTACTCGAGCAGCGGGCCGGAGGGGTAATAGACCATCGCCATGGCCTGGCCCTGCCCGAGATTGTGCATGGCGAGCGCCGGCTTCAGGAGCACGTCGTCGGGCTTCGGCAATTCGGAAGCGAAGCGCGGGAACAGCTCGATCCAGAGCTTCTGGTCGATGCCGGCGGAGAGCACGTCGAGACCGCCGATGACGAAGTCGATGTCGGAACGGCCGGCGTTCTGCTGAGCCTTCAGCTTGGCCGGCAGCTCGGGCGCCGGAGCCTTGGTGAAGACCATCCGCGAGACGGCCTTGGGGTTTGCCTTGGCGTAATTCTCAAGCGGCGTCTGAACCAGCGCCAAGGCGCCGCCGACGTCGATGATGCTGATCGTGAGCGGCGATGCCGGCAGCTTGAGCTGCTGCGCGAAGACGCCCGGCGCCTGCATTGCTGCGCCGAGACCGGCGACGCCACCAATGAAATGGCGCCGATTGATGCTGTCCTGAGCCATGTTTTCTCCTCCAGATGCGGATGCCCGCTTCTTCAGCTTTTTTATGTTCCGACGGTCCGGCCGCCGCATCCGGAGCCCGCCTTGCGACCCGGGAACCTGCCAAGTTGACGCAGCCCCCGGTTGATCGGTATCCTAGTATACTAGTCATCAAGAGCTTGGCAATGGCCCACCCTGCAGCCCGTCATAGCACGGATCAGATCTACAGCGTGCTACGCACGGACATCATCAGCGGCGCGCTGAAGCCCCGCGAATCGATGTCCGAGGCGCGGATGGCGCTGCGCTTCGGCGTCAGCCGCACCCCGGTGCGGGAAGCGTTCAAGCGGCTTGTCGACGAGGGCTTCCTGGTCGCGGTGCCGCAGGTCGGCACCTTCGTCGCGCCGATCGACCTCGCCGCCGTCCATGACAGCCAGTTCGTCCGCGAGACGCTGGAATGCCGCACCGTGGTGCTCGCCGCCCAGTGCATCGGCGACGCCGACCGCCGCCGGCTCGAAGCGCAGATCGAAGAGCAGGCGGAGGCCGTGCGGCGACAGGACCGGTCCGAGATTTTCCGCCTCGACGAGGTGTTCCACGCCGAAATCTCGCGCATCGCCGGCCACCGGGCCGTCTGGAGCATGATCGAGGGCGTGAAGGCCCAGATGGACCGGGTGCGCTGCCTCTCCCTCGAAACCCCGTCCTGGTCCGAGGTGATCCTGCACGAGCACAGGATCATCGCCGCCTGCGTCATGAAACATGACGCAAAAGGCGCGGAGGCCGCGATGCGCGCGCATCTGCGCACCGTCTTCGCGACGATCGACACGATCGCGAAGGACCATGCGGACGCATTCGACGATTCACGCCTCGAGCACGATGCCTCCTGAGGCCCATCCGCCCCGATAAAGCGATTTTTCTCGAAGGATTACCGACAATGGAACAATGCTGGCGCTGGTTCGGGCCGGACGATGTCGTGACTCTGGCTCAGGCCAGGCAGGCCGGGGCGACCGGCATCGTGAACTCGCTGCACCAGATCCCCTACGGCGTGGTCTGGAGCGTCGAGGAGATCGAGAAGCGCCAGGCGATCATCCGCTCGGACAAAAGCTTCGGCCTGGAATGGAAGGTGGTCGAAAGCCTGCCKATCCATGARAGCGTCAAGATCGGCGAAGGCGATCTCGAAACCGTCTTCGAGAACTACCGCCAGTCGATGCGCAACCTCGCGGCCTGCGGACTCGAGGTGATCTGCTACAACTTCATGCCGGTGCTGGACTGGACCCGCACCGAGCTGGCCCACAAACTGCCCGGCGGTGGCACGGCACTGCGCTTCAACCTGCATGAATATGTCGCGCTCGATCATTTCATGCTGAAGCGCAAGGGCGCCGAGGAGGGGCATTCGGCCGAGGTGATGGACAAGGCCAAGGCCTGGTTCGACAAGTCCTCGCAAGCCGATCGCGACCGGCTGCTCTCCAGCGTCATGGCCGGCCTACCCGGCGCCTTCGACCGCTACGACCTGCCCGGCCTCGCCCGCATCCTCGAGCGCTATGCCGGCATGACCCATGACAAGCTGCGGGCCAACCTGAAGCGTTTCCTCGAGGCGATCATCCCGACCGCCGAGGAAGTCGGCATCCGCATGTGCATCCACCCGGACGACCCGCCGCGCTCGCTCTTCGGCCTGCCGCGGATCTGCTCGACCGAGGACGACATCGCCTTCATCCTCGCGGTCGATTCCCCGTCGAACGGTCTCACACTGTGTTCCGGCTCGCTCGGCGCCAATCCGAAGAATGACGTGCCCCGCATCGCGCGACGCTTCGCCGACAAGATCTGGTTCGCGCATCTGCGCAATGTCGCCAAGGACCCGGATGGCTCCTTCATGGAAGCCGAGCATCTCGGCGGCGATACCGACATGGTCGCGCTCATCGACGTGCTGATGGCCGAGGAGCAGCGCCGCCGTGCCGCCGGCATCCCGCATTGGCGCATCCCGATGCGCCCCGACCACGGCCACGAGTTGCTGGACGATGTCGGCAAGGGCAGTTTTCCGGGCTACCCGGCCGTCGGGCGCCTGCGTGGCCTCGCGGAGCTGCGCGGCGTGATGACCACGCTGGCGCAGCTCAAGGGTTACGCTGCGTGAGATGCGAAAGGCGGGCTAAAGCCCGCCTTTGCAATAGCTCAAGATAGTCCAAAGCCGTCATTCTCGGGCGAAGCGTAGCGGAGACCCGAGAAACGCTTTCAGGATAAAAAGCCCCTTTTGGCCGGAAATGCTCGGGTCAAGCCCGAGCATGACGCGGTATCGGCGCCTCAGTGATCGTGGGAATGGCCCTTGTGGCCATCGGCGGCGCCATGGCCGCGACCATGATCGTGATCGCCGTGGCCGTGATGGTCGTGATCATGGCCGCAGCTCTCACCATGAGCGTGATGGTGCTCATGTGCGTGATCGTGGCCATGGTGCTCGTGATGATGCCCATGGCTGTGGTCATGCCCATGATGGGCATGCCCATGATCGTGATCGTGATGATCGTCCCCGCAGCCGCAGTCATCGCCGTGGGCGTGATGGTGGACCTCCTGCTCCGGCTGGAACGGGCGCTCGACATCCGTCATCGAACAGCCCTGGCCGCGAACCAGCTCGGCCAAAGCGGGATGACTGGGGATATAGAGCGCGTCGGGCGTCATTTCCGCCGGGACATGATGGCCGCCGAGATGCCAGGCGAGGCGCACCAGCCGCAGCGGGTTCTCGGCACGGACTTCAAGAAGGCTTTCAGGAGCGGCCTTGACCTGCACGAGGCGGCCATCCTCCAGCTTCAGCGCATCGCCGTCGTTCAGCGTCGCAGGCTTGTCGAGATCGATCGCGAATTCGAGCCCGCCTGCAGCCGTCACGGCGACGCCGTTGCTGTTGCGGCCCTGATATCCAAGGCTGAGCGTATCGACGACGCGCTCGGCGCGAACAGCGGCTTTGCGAAGGACGGAAGTGGCGCGAAGCATATGCAGCGATCCCATGGCTGGGGCTGGAGCGCGAGGCTTCAAGCCCGGACCGGAGCTTAGTAGCACAAACCGAGGGGCGCGCTACCAAGCTCGCGGGATCGTGGGAGGTCAGCGCGGCAGCGCCTTGACCTCGGCGTCGAACTTCTTGAGCAGGCGCGAGCGCTCGGCCGGCGAGCCCCAACGCGGCGTGTCGTAGTCGATCAGCTTCATCTCGGCGAATTTCGGCGCGTCCGGCGAGAGCAGCGCGTTCTTGTTCGACGGGATCGAGTTGATCTTCAGCTTCGCATTGATGTTCTGCGCATCGGGCGAGAGCGTGAAATCGACGAATTTGCGCGCGGCTTCAGGGTTCTTGCCGCCCTTGATGATCGAGACCGATCCGGTCTCGTAGCCGGTGCCCTCGCAGGGGGCGACGGTCTCGATCGGCGCGCCCTGGAGCTTCTGCGTCAGCATGTCATGGATGAAGGCGATGCCGACCGCCGTCTCGCCGAGCGCGGCCGCCTTCACCGGTGCGATACCGGATTTGGTGTACTGGCTGATGTTCTTGTGCAGGTCCTTGAGGAATTCGAAGCCCTTCTCCTCGCCGAGGCGCTGCACCGTCGTCGCCAGGAAGACATAGGCCGTGCCCGACGAGCTGGGATCAGCGATCTGGACCTCGTCGCGCAGCTTGGGATCGAGCAGATCGGCCCAGCATTTAGGGGCGGCGATACCCTTCTTCTTCAGCACCTCGGTGTTGTAGCCCACACCGAGAGCGCCGAGATAAATGCCATTGGTGCGGAACTTCGACTGCTCGGCATGGCGCTGCGCCCAGTCATGCAGCTCCGGCAACTTCGGCGACTTGTACTCGTCCAGAAGCCCTTCGTCGGCCGCCTGCAGATGCGGCTCGCCCGGCCCGCCCCACCAGACATCGCCGCGCGGATTGCTCGCCTCGGCCTTGACCTGGGCATAGACCTCGCCAGTGCTCTTTCTGATCATCGAGACCTTGATCCCGGTCGCCTTCTCGAACATCGCCGCGCCTTCGCGGCACTGTTCTTCGAGGATCGAGCAATAGACCGTGACCTGCCCCTGGGCGAAGGCCGGCTGGGCAGCGGCCGCAAGCACAAGGCCGGCAAGCAGCGCGCCGGCAGGCGCGAAACGCGAAGCGAACATCATTTTCCTCCATCAGATTCGTTTGCCGACGAAGAAATCGGCCGACCAATGGGGAGTCAAGGACCAAGCGGAGCCATCGAATGCGACTGCGCCCGCTAGGCTTTCCGCTCGGGATTGGCCAGAGGAAGCGCGTCTGCTTCCTGTTCTGCCACATCGGCCGGCACGGCCCGCTTCTTCTTGGCGGCCGGTTTCTTGCGGCGCTTCGGCTTGGCCTTCGGCAGCTGCGTATCCTGCAATATCTCGAGCTGGACCTGCTGGATCTCGGCGAGGCGCTGCCATTGCCGCGTAATCAGATGGTCCATCTTCTCATGCAAATGCCGGATTTCGAGCTCGGCCTTCAGATTGACCTGATAGTCGTTGAGCGAGCGCAGCCGGTCCTTCGTTTCCTGCCGCTTCTGGCTCATCATGATGATCGGCGCCTGCACTGCCGCAATGCAGGACAGGACGAGATTGAGCAGGATGAAGGGATAGGGGTCAAAGGCCTTGCCCTCCCCGATCGCGGCGTTGATCGCCATCCAGACGACAAGCACGATGCCAAAGCTGATCAGGAAGGCCCAGGAACCGCCAAAGCTCGCGAGATTGTCGGATAGGCGTTCGCCCAGCGTGCGATGCTCCTCGAAATCGTCCTCGACGTTCTCGGCGATGGTCTCCTGTCGGGCGATGCTCTCGGCCACCTCCCGATCGAGGTCGGAATATTCGCCGTGCTCCTCGCGCAGGATCTCCTCGACATAGCGGGTCCGATAACGCGCCAGCTCCTTCAGGCTGATCAGCGCGTGGTCGGGCAGATCCGGAAAGTCGGCGCGGATGTGATCGACGAGCGCGGGGCGCAGCGTGCCGATCTCGATGAGGTTCCTACGGGCCATATCCTGGCCGCTGATGGCGCAGATGCCACGCTTCTTGCCGAGCGGACTGTGGGACGTTGGCGGCTCGATCACGGGGACCGGCGGCACAGCTGGAATTTCGCTCTCCAGATTTGTCATGCGTGCATCATGCCTCTTCCCCGTCGCGGCGCTCGGCGCCGCGTCCGGTCATTTTCCTGCGAGCAGCTCGCCGCCCGGAAATGCCCGAAGGAACCGACTCCTCCGGGCTCCGCTCAGCCGATACCAGACTCAGGCCTTCAGCTTTTCGTCGTCTTCGGCATCTTCCGCCGAATCGTCGTCCTCGTCATCCTCGTCTTCATCATCGTTCTCGGCCGCCTCTTCCTCGTCCTCTTCTTCGTCCTCTTCTCCGGCGTCGAGGTCGAGATATTCGTAACCGAAGACGATCTCGCCGGTTTCGGGATCAAAAGCGCTGACCGAGGAATCCTCGAAGGCTTCGATCAGCAATTCGGCATCATCGGGCCCATCGACCTCGAAGCGACGCACCACCTCCTCGCCGTCTGCCTTGAGGACAAGTTCGATCGACCAGCCCCGCCCGGTGGTGTCGTAGATGCATTTCAGACCCTGGATCGCCAGCATGATGCTCTCTCCTGAGATTGATCCGATGCGCGGCTGCGCATCGGCCAGATGCCCGAGCTGCGTGACGGACATGCGACGCCCCGGAGAACGCCGACAGGAGAACGGAAGCCGGGCCGAAGGCGCCCACCGGCAATCGGGCTATCGCGACGCCTCAGCCAGGAAACGCTCGACCTCGTCGCGGCCGGGCGCGCCGCTGCGGCCGCCGAAGCGGGTGCACTTGATGGCCGCCGCGGCGGAGGCGAATCGGATCGCGTCAGCTTCCGCCTGCCCCTCTGCGAGCGCCAGGGCGAAGGCGCCGTGCCAGACATCGCCCGCGCCCAGCGTATCGACGGTCTCGACGGGAAAAGCCGGGCTGTGGCGAACCTCGCCCTGCTCGACATGGAGCACGCCTTCCTTGCCGAGCGTCACAGCCAGCCAGGTCGGGACATCCGCCGCCACCTTCGCGAGCCCGGCTCGCGGATCCTCCTCGCCAGAGAGCTCGCGCAATGCCTGCTGGCTGAAAGCGACATGGCTCGCCGTCCCGACGAGCTCCGGATGAGGCGGCCTGCGGTCGCCGTCGAGCACGCCGGGAACACCGGCGGCGCGGGCGAGCTTCAGCGCCGCCAACGCCCCCTCGCCCCAGCGCGTGTCGGCGAGGACGGCGTCGGCTCCTTCCGGCAAGCGCGGAGGCAGCCAATCGGCGTCCTCCGGCATCGCCGGGTCGGAATGGGAGATCACCATGCGCTCACCCTCGGCATCGACGAGGATGGCGGAGACCGGCGAGGTCAGGCCGGCGACGCGCCTTGCAAAAGCGGCGTCGACGCCCTCCGCCTTCAGATCCGCGACGATCTGGTCGCCGGTCAGATCGTCGGCGAGGCGCGTCGCCAGCCAGCAGGCGCCGCCGAGCCGCGCGATCGCGACGGAGGCGTTGCCGGCGCAGCCGCCGCCGACCACGGCGAGCCCGCGCGAGCGGTATTTCTCGCCGCGGGTCGGCATGGCCTCGACGCTGTAGACGTAGTCGAGCGTGGCGATGCCGAGGCAGAAGACGCCGGCCAAGATCTCACCAGGCCCCGGTGTTCGGCATGCTGGCCCAGGGTTCGGCCACAGGCTTCGGATCGCCCTTCTGCAGCAGCTCGATCGAGATGTTGTCGGGCGAGCGAATGAAGGCCATGTTGCCGTCGCGCGGCGGACGATTGATGGTGACGCCGGCCTTCATCAGCTTCTCGCAGGTCGCGTAGATATCGTCGACCTCATAGGCGAGATGGCCGAAATTGCGCCCGCCCGTATAGGTTTCCGGGTCCCAGTTATAGGTCAGCTCGAGCGTCGGGCGGCCGCGCGAGGCGCCGGCCTTGGCCTCGGCCAGATCGTCGGACGCGGCGAGGAAGACCAGCGTGAAGCGGCCCTTCTCGCTCTCGATGCGGCGGGTTTCGACCAGCCCGAACTTGTTGACGTAGAAATCGAGCGCCTGATCGAGATCGGTCACGCGGACCATGGTGTGGAGATATCGCATCGTCTTTCCTCGTTGAGCGGGAACAGGGTTGATCCTTTCTCTAATTCGGGCAAGAGCTGCCGCGTTCCAAGGTACGCCAAGCAGGACGAGCCATGACGACAACGCAAGACGGCCCATTGATGGCGCCGCCTGAGCGCGCCACGCCCGCCCAGATCGCACAGATCAAGCAGCGCGCCGCGATCCTTTCGGTGATGGCGACCATCCTGCTCACGGCAGCGAAAATGGTCGGCGCCATCATTTCCGGTTCGCTCGCCCTGCTGACCGACGCGCTGCAGGGGCTGGTCGATGTCGGCTCGACGCTGTTCACCTGGTTCGCCGTGCGCGCCTCGGACAAGCCGGCCGACGACGAACACCATTACGGGCATGGCAAGGTCGAGGCGCTGGCGGCGCTGGTCGAGACCGCGATCCTGTTCACGCTTGCCGGCGCGATCCTGTGGGAGGCCGGCAGCAGGCTGTGGCACAACCTGATCGAGCACGTCGCGGTGACGCCGCTGGTCATCGGCGTGATGCTTCTCTCGATGACGGTCGACGCCATCCGCTGGCGCTCGCTCACCAAGGTCGCAAAGGAGACCGGCAGCGAGGCGCTCGCCGGTGAAGCCACGCATTTCTCGGCCGATTTCGTCGGCTCGGCGCTTGTTCTCGCCGGCCTCATCGGCATCTGGTACGGCTTCGAGCGCGCCGACACGGCCGCCGCCTTCGCCATCGCGGCCTACACCGCCTTCTCGGCCTTCCGGCTGGCCCGCCGCGTCCTCGACACGCTGATGGACACAGCACCTGAAGGTGTCACAGAAAAGCTGCGCGAGGCCGCGCGGCGCGTGCCAGGAGTGGTCGGGATCAATTGGCTCAGGGTCCGGCCCGCCGGCGGGCGTGTCCATGGCGAGATCGGCATCAGCGTCTCGCGGACGCTGCCGCTTGACCGCGTCACCGCGATCAAGGCCGAGCTCGGCGGGGCCCTGCTGAAGGCCGAGCCCGATGCCGAGATCACCATCACGGCCGATCCAGTCCAGGTCGATGACGAAACGGCGCTGGAGCGCGTGCTCCTGATCGCTCTCAAGCTGAAGATCCCGGTGCACCATGTCACGGTCCACAGCATCGGCGGCAAACTCTCGGTCAGCCTGGACATGGAGGTCGATGCCAACCTGCCGCTCGGCGAGGCGCACGAGATCGCGACCCGGCTCGAAAGCGCAATCCGGGCGGAATTCGGCGGCGAGACGGAGGTCGAGACCCATATCGAGCCGATGGAGACCGGCCAGCCTCATGGCCACAACGCCGCCTGGGAGACTGTCGAGGATATCGGCAAGGCGCTGGCAGGCGAGACTGCGAAGCTCGGCGGCCCTATCCACGACATCCACAGCGTGCGCGTGCGCCAGACAGCCAAGGGGCTGGTGGTCAATTATCACTGCCGCGTCGACCCGGCCCTGAACGTGGTGGCCGTGCATGATGCGGTCGATGCGATCGAGCGGGCGGTGCGGATCGCGCGTCCGCAGGTCTGCCGGCTGGTCAGCCATGCCGAGCCGGCGGTTTCGGCCGGTTCCTAGCCGTCATTCTCGGGCGAAGCGAAGCGCAGGCCCGAGAATCTCTTTCCCGAGGGGCCTCCAAAACCTCCTTGTCATGAGATGCCCGGGTCAAGCCCGGGCATGAAGGCCTTGTTTCCCTCCCGAGCCGGCATGCTCTAGAAACGCTCCCTGAACTTCGCCATCAGGGCTCCCATGCGCAACGACGATGCTCCGCTGATCCGCCTCGAGGATTACCGCCCCTCCGACTGGCTGATCGACACGGTCGATCTCGACATCAGCCTGCAGCCGCAGAAGACGCGCGTGCGCGCCCTGCTCGCCTTTCGCCCCAATCCGGAAGGGCAGCCCGGCGCGCCGCTCAAGCTCGACGGCGACGAGCTGGCGCTGAAATCGCTCGCCCTCGACGGCAAGCCGCTCGATGCTTCCGCCTATACGGCGACGCCGCAGGCGCTGACGATACCAAGCCCGCCGCCGCATGATTTCACGCTGACCATCGAGACCGAGCTCGATCCGTCCGCCAATACGAAGCTGATGGGGCTCTACCGCTCGTCGAAGGTCTATTGCACCCAGTGCGAGGCCGACGGCTTCCGCCGCATCACCTATTTCCTCGACCGACCCGATGTGATGAGCGTCTACACGGTCAGGCTGGAAGCGGCGAAGGCCGAGGCGCCCGTCCTGCTCTCGAACGGCAATCTCATCGCCACCGGCGAAGTGCCGGGCACGGACCGGCATTTCGCCCTGTGGCACGACCCGCATCCGAAGCCGGCCTATCTCTTCGCGCTGGTCGGCGGCGCGCTCGACCATGTCCGGCAGGACTATGTCACGGCCGACGGCCACAAGGTCGAGCTCGCCGTCTATGTCGAGCCCGGCAAGGCCGGACGCGCGGGCTGGGCGCTGGATTCACTGGTCCGCTGCATGCGCTGGGACGAGAAGGTCTTCGGCCGCAACTATGATCTCGACGTGTTCAACGTCGTCGCCGTGTCGGATTTCAACATGGGGGCGATGGAGAACAAGGGCCTCAACATCTTCAACGACAAATACGTCCTGGCCGACCCGCAGACCGCGACCGACGGCGACTATGCCTCGATCGAGGCGATCATCGCGCATGAATACTTCCACAACTGGACCGGCAATCGCATTACCTGCCGCGACTGGTTCCAGCTCTGCCTGAAAGAAGGGCTCACCGTCTTTCGCGACCAGGAATTCTCCGCCGACGAACGCTCGCGCTCGGTGAAGCGCATCGCCGACGTTCGCACGCTGCGCTCGACGCAGTTCTCGGAGGATGCGGGCCCCCTCGCCCATCCGGTGCGGCCGCGCGCCTACAAGGAGATCAACAACTTCTATACACCGACGGTCTACGAGAAGGGTGCGGAGGTCATCCGCATGCTCAAGACGCTGATCGGCGACGAAGCCTTCCGGCAGGGCATGGACCTCTATTTCGAGCGCTGCGACGGCACGGCGGCGACGATCGAGGAATTCCTCGCCTGTTTTGCGGAAAGCTCGGGCAAGGACCTCGGCCATTTCGCCCGCTGGTACGAGCAGGCCGGCACTCCGACCATCGTCGCCTCCGGCCGCTATGACGCTGCGACCCGGCGCTATACGCTCGACCTGGCACAGAGCACGCCGCCGACGCCCGGCCAGAGCGACAAGCAGCCCGTCGTCCTGCCGATCAAGCTCGGCCTTGTCGGAGCCGGGGGCGATCTGCCGCTGCAGACGCAATCCAATGCCTATGCCGGCGATGGCCTCGTCATTCTCGACAGCGCCTCGCTCTCCGTGACCTTCGACAATGTCGACGAACCGCCGATCCCTTCGCTGCTGCGCGGCCTCTCAGCGCCCGCACGGCTGGAACTCGATCTCGCGGACGCCGATCTCGTCAGGCAGTTCTCGGCGGACAGCGATTCCTTCAACCGCTGGCAGGCCCTGCAGACCATCGCCATCCGTGCCCTCGTCGCGGCCGGAAAGCCCGGCGCGGCCCGCAGCGCGCTCAATGCGACAGCCACCGGGCTCGGCCGGGCGCTGGACGGCTTCCTTAAGGCCGAAGCTCTGGCCGACCCCGCCTTCGCCGCGCAGGTGCTGCGCCTGCCGGCTCCCGCCGACATCGCACGCGAGATCGGCCGCGACGTCGATCCGGACGCGATCTTCAAAGCTCACCGGAGCCTGTCGGCCGCTATCGGAGCGGCCGTCCTCCCACAGCTTCCGCCTTTGCGAGAGGCGTTGGCGACAAAGGGCACGTTCAAGGCGGACGCCAGCTCCGCCGGGCGTCGCGCACTTCGCAACGAACTGCTCGGGCTCGCCGCTCTCGCCACCCCGGCAGAGGGCGCCGCTCTGTGCGAGGAGCAATTCGCTTCCGCCGACAACCTGACCGACCGACTGGCAGCGTTGGCCGCGATGACGCTGATCCCCGGCGAGCGACGCGAAGCCCTGATCACCCGTTTTGCGGCGGCCTATGCCGGCGAGCCGCTCGTCCTCGACAAATGGCTGATGGCGCAGGCGCTGATCGCCGAGCCCGAGACGCTGGAGCGGGTCAAGCAGCTGATGCAGCACCCCGCCTTCTCGCTCGGCAATCCGAACCGGGTGCGGGCGCTGATCGGAGGGTTCGCGGCCAATCTCACCCAATTCAACCGCGCCGATGGCGAGGGCTACGACTTCGTCTGCGACATCGTCATCGCGCTGGACAAGACCAACCCTCAGGTCGCCTCGCGCCTCCTCGGCTCGTTCAAGAGCTGGCGCATGCTGGAGCCCGGCCGCAAGCAGCTGGCACAGGAGGCGTTGAGCACCGTCGCGCGGATGCCGAACCTGTCGCGGGATGTCGCCGACATCGCCGAAAGAGCCCTCGCCTGAGCCCGTCTTCCCAAAGGTTAACGGCGACCTGTCCAATTCATTAACGTTTCATTACCCGCGCAGGATTCATCGGATAAGCAACACAACCTAAAGGAGAATTCTGGGCTCCCAACGCAACTCAGGGCTAGACAAAACCGGGCTCTCGGATTCAACTGACTGTGATTCGCGGGGATGCGGCACGTCTCCCGATCTTACTGACGGTAATGTTTTCCGAAGGGGGACGGGCATGTCGCGTGCCAACGCGGATTGCGCACCTGTGCGCGCCGATACGATTCTGGGTGTAGCGAGATCGCTGACCCATCCGTTGTATCAGCGCTTCGAGGGTTTCGAGCCCGCACTCAGAACTGCGATCCCCGTCCTGGTCGGGTTCTTCCTCGTCATCCTCGGCGCCGGCGCGATCATGCAGACATCCGCGATGCGCGACGACGCGCTCGTGGATGCCGCCGCCGATATGGATCTGGTTTCCGCGCTGGTCGCCCGCGAGCTCGACACTGCGACGCTCGCCGGCAAGGAGCCCGCGGCGGTGCTCGCCGGGCTCACGGCCCGCCACCTCGCCGCCCATGGCCGCATCGTCCATGTCAGCGGCGCCGACGGGCGCGTCATCGCCAGCGAGCCCGTGATCGGCCAGACGCAGCGCAGCCTCACCGACTTCCTCGGCCAGACCCAGCCGCTCACCGTCTTCGGCGACCGCGCCGGCGTGATGCGCATAGCCCTGCCCAACGGCGCCGAGGTTTTCGCGAGCGTGCGCAACCTCGCCGCCCCGCTCGGCCAGGTCGCGGTGCTGCAGCCGGTCTCGCGCGCCCTCTCGGTCTGGCAGATCCGCCGCTCCGGCCTCGCCATCCTGTTCGGCGCGGCGGGCCTCGTCCTCGGCGTCATCACGCTGGCCTTCATGCTGCAGTCGAAGCGCGCCCGCGCCGCCGACGAGGATTGCGACTGCGTGCGCGAACGCATCGACACCGCGCTCAACCGCGGCCATTGCGGCCTCTGGGACTGGGATCTCGCCCGCGGCCGCATCTACTGGTCGGATTCGATGTATGCCCTGCTCGGCTACGACCGCGCTGGCGAATACATGTCGTTCGGCGAGGTCAGCAGCTTCATCCACCATGAGGACGTCGACCTCTACGCCATCGCCGATGCGGTGAGCCGCGGCGAGGCCAGCCATCTCGATCAGGAATTCCGGGTCCGCGCGATTTCGGGCGAGTGGATCTGGCTCAAGGCCCGTGCCGAGCTCGTCATCGATCGGCGCACCCGCTCGCGCCACCTCGTCGGCATCGTCGTCGACATCTCCGAACAGCGCCGCATGGCCGAGCGCACCGCCACCGCCGACGCCCGCCTGCGCGATGCGGTCGAGGCGATCTCGGAAGCCTTCGTGCTCTGGGATGCCGACAACCGGCTGATCCTCTGCAACGCCAAGTACCAACAGCTCCACCAGCTCCCGGCCGAGGCCCTGCAATCGGGCACGAGCTATGACGAGATCATGGAGCGCTCGGCCCAGCCGCAGATCGATCAGGAGCCGATGCGGGTCCAGCGCGGCGCCGCCGGCGCCACCTCCTATGAAGCGCGGCTCTCCGACGGGCGCTGGCTCCAGATCAACGGCCGGCGCACCAAGGATGGCGGCTCGGTCTCGGTCGGCACCGACATCACCAAGCTGAAGCAGCAGGAAGAGCGCCTGACCCAGTCCGAGCACCAGCTCCTGATGCACGTCACCGACCTCAAGGCCTCTCGCCAGAAGCTGGAAGCCCAGGCCCAGCAGCTCGCGGATCTAGCCGAGCGCTACCTCGAACAGAAGGCGGCGGCCGAGAGCGCCAACCGCGCCAAGTCCGAATTCCTCGCCAATATGAGCCATGAGCTGCGCACGCCGCTCAACGCCATCATCGGCTTCTCCGAGATCATGGAGAACGGCCTGTTCGGCCCGCTCGGCGAGAAATACTCCGACTACGTCCGCGACATCCGCTCGAGCGGCGGCTATCTGCTGGGGATCATCGACGATGTTCTCGACATGTCGCGCATCGAATCCGGCAAGATGCGGCTGGAGAAGTCCGAGATCGCCATCGGCCCGGTGCTGGATCAGGCCCTGCTCAAGGTGCAGCCGGAGATCGAGCGCAAGCAGCTGATCGTCAATCTCGAGGGCCCGCTCGACACCCATCTCGAGGCCGATCCGCGCGCGCTCTACCAGATCCTCGGCAACCTGCTCGACAACGCCGCCAAGTTCACGCCGGAAGGCGGGCGGATCGCGGTGCGTACCCGACATGTGCCGGGCGCGCTCAACATCTTCATCGAGGACACCGGCATCGGCATCCCCAAGGAGAAGATCGACCGCGTCGGCCGGCCGTTCGAGCAGGTCGAGGGCGATCTGGTGCGCAGCTACAAGGGCTCGGGCCTCGGCCTCGCCATCGCCCGGTCGCTGGCCGAGCTGCATGGCGGCTCGCTCAGGCTGCGCTCGGCGATGGGCGCCGGGACGATCGTGATGGTGCATCTGCCGCTCGACGGCGGCGCCGAACGCGTCACCGCGCAGGCGGCCTGAGCCTAAACCGCCTCCGGCGGCCGCCGCCTCGCCATGCTCGGGCCAGACCCGGGCATCTCCTGCCGGAAGTGGCTCCTGCGTCCTCTCGTCATGAGGGTCCCGGGCCTGGCCCGAGCGTGACGCCTAGTTTCCCTTCCGGGCCTCTCCCAGCACGCGCGTGAAGATCGCCCTCACCGCTGCGCGCACCTCGTCCAACTCCGCCTTCAGCACCTTGGCGTCGGGCCGTCCGACCGCCGTCGCGATCCGCCGCAGCACCCGAGGTGGCACGGCCTTGGGATCGAACGCTTCCTCCACCGTGAAGCGCTGCCAGAGCTGGACGTCGCCGATCAGGCGATGTGCATCGAGCAACATCGAAGCATCCCCGTCAGAGAGCAGCCCAGCCGCCCGCGCGGCGGCGAAGACGGAGGCCGTATCGTTGACGATCAGGCCGGGATGGTCGCTGGCATAGGCCAGCAGCAGGAACTGGGCGAGGAAATCGAGATCGGTCAGACCGCCGGCAGCCAGCTTCAGGTCCCAGGCGTCCTTTTCGCCCTTCTCCTTGGCGATCAGGGCCCGCATTTCGGCGACGGCAGCCGCGACCTTGGCAGGCGCGCGCTTGCGGGAGAGGATCGCCCGGATCGACGCTTCGGCCCGCTTCGCCAGCCCGGCGTCGCCGGCGACGACGCGGGCGCGGGTCAGCGCCATCTCCTCCCAGATCTCCGCTTCACCGGTGTGATAGGCTTCGAAGCCGGCGAACTGCGTCGCCGCCGGGCTTTTGTTGCCGGTGGGGCGCAAGCGCATGTCGACCTGATAGAGCGTGCCGCGGCGCGTCGGCACCGTCAGCGCCGCGACCAGCCGCTGGGTGAAGCGGATATGCCAGGTGACAGGATCGAGGCTCTTGGCGCCGCTGCTCGGCCCGGCATCCTCGGGCCGATCGTAGAGCAGGATGAGATCGAGGTCGGATGACGGCGTCAGCTCTCCCGCGCCGAGCCGGCCGAGCCCGAGCACGACCGTCTCCGCCCCGTCGATTACGCCATGATCGGCAGTGAAAGACGCGCGCGTATCGGCAAAGGCCACGCGCAGGCAGGCTTCGGCCACGGCGCAATAGGCCTGACCTGCTCCTTGTGCCGGATAGACGCCGGAGAGCAGCCGCGCGCCCACGAGGAAATTCTCCTGACGGGCGGCGTCACGGAGCCGGTCGAGCCCGTCCTCTACGCTTGGCGGCGGCGAGCCGACATAGCTGCGGATGCGGCGTTCCAGCGTGTCGACATCGAGCACCGCCTGCCCGAATGCCGGGTCGATGACCCCGTCGAGCACATGCGGATGCAAGGCCGCGACCTTGGCGAGGCGCGGCGCGCTGCCGAGGATCTCGGCGAAGAGCGTCAGCAGGGAATCATGCGAGCGCAGCAGCGTCAGAAGCTCGACCGCTGCCGGCATCCGCACGAAGGCGTTGTCGAGATGGGCGAGCGCGCCGTCGGGATCGGCGGTGCGGCCGAGCGCGACCAGCAGCGCCGGTGTCAGCTCCGTCAGCACTTCGCGGGCGCGGGCGCTGGTGACGGCGGCGCGGCGGCCGAAATGCCAGCCCCGCACCGTCTCCGCCGCCGTCATGCCATCGCGGAAGCCGAGCTTGCCGAGCGTCTCGACCGTCTCCGGGTCGGGCTCGGAACCGGTGAAACTCAGCGTCCCGGCTTCCGAGGCAAGGCTCGGCCCTTCCTCGAACAGCAGGGCATAATGGCCCTCGATGGTCTTGGCATGGGCCGTCAGTTCCTTGCCGAAGGCGGCGGCGTTGGCATAGCCGCAGAAACGGGCGAAGGCGTCGAGATCGCCCGCCGCCTTCGGCAGGGTCTGGGTCTGCTCGTCGTCGCGCATCTGCAGGCGGTGCTCGATGGTGCGCAGCCAGCGATAGGATTCGGAAAGTTCGTCGCGTGCCTGCGGCGTGATCCAGCCTTCGTTCGTCAGCTCCTTGAGCATGTCGAGCGTGCGCGGCCCCCGCAGCGCCGGGCGGCGGCCGCCGAAGACGAGCTGTTGCGTCTGGACGAAGAACTCAATCTCGCGGATGCCGCCGCGGCCGAGCTTCACATTGTGGCCGGCGACGGCGATGGTCTCGTGGCCCTTCACCGTCTGGATCTGGCGCTTCATCGCATGGATGTCCGCGATGGTCGCGAAGTCGAAATATTTGCGCCAGATGAAGGGGGCGAGATCCTTGATGAAGCGCAGGCCGAGATCGGTGTCGCCGGCGATCGGGCGCGCCTTGATCATGGCGGCGCGCTCCCAGTTCTGGCCCACGGTCTCGTAGTAGGAATAAGCCGATGGCAGCGCGATCGCGACATGGGTCGAGGCGGGGTCGGGTCGGAGCCGCAGGTCGACGCGGAAGACGTAGCCGTCCGGCGTGCGCTCCTGGATGATGCGGGCGATCTGCTGGGTGAGCTTGACGAAGAAGCTCGACGGCTCGCCGACGCCAGCGGCCTCCGCCGCCTCGGGATCGAAGAAGACCACGATGTCGATGTCGGAGGAATAGTTCAGTTCCCCCGCGCCATGCTTGCCGAGCGCCAGCACGACGAGGCCGGAGCCGGGCCCCGGATTGGCGGGGTCGGCCAGATTGATTTTTCCGAGATCGGCGGCCTGTCGCAGCACATGGTTGGTCGCGAGGCGCACGGCCATGTCGGCGGTCGCAGTCAGCGCTGCCGTCACAGTCTCGACGTTCCAGACGCCGCCGATATCCGCGAGCGCGATCAGGAGCGCCATGGCGCGGCGGAAGCGGCGCAGCTCGCGCATCAGGTCCGCGGTCTCGCAGCCAGCCCCGGCAAAGGCTTCGATCCCGGCGAGCAGTGCGTCACGACGCGCCTCGGGCGCTTGCGTCAGGCAGGCGAGCAGGGCCTCGGGATCGAAGCGCACGACCTGGGAGAGGAAGGGAGAATGCGCGAGCACACCGGCGACCAGAGCGGCGCTGCGCGGATGTTCGGCCAGATGAGTCTTCAGCGCCTCGGCCGCCGCCTCGTCGTGCAGCCGCTCGATCAGCTCGCGCGCCAGCAGCGCCTCGGCCTTGGCGCGTGCCGGCAAGACCGGTGCCGCACCCAGCCTGTCACAGAGCCGCTCAACCATCGCACACCTTCCTCCTCAGGAGGACGGCACGCCAGCAGGGTTTGCGACGGCTGTCGAGCTTTGAGCTTCGGGAGCCGCCTGCGTTTCCACAGACTTGCTCTCAGCCATCGGCAGGGCGATGACGACGCGCAGCCCGGGAGCGTTGTCCTCCAGGCCGAGGCGGCCGCCATGCAGGCGCACGACACCGGCTGCCAACGACAGGCCCAGGCCGAAGCCGGGCTTGCTGCGGCTGGTGTCGAGCCGCACGAAACGGTCGAGCACGCGGCCGCGAT
The DNA here is from genome assembly GCF_056395345.1 of Allobosea sp. 10L422. Taxonomy (NCBI): domain Bacteria; kingdom Pseudomonadati; phylum Pseudomonadota; class Alphaproteobacteria; order Hyphomicrobiales; family Alloboseaceae; genus Allobosea; species Allobosea sp. 10L422. The sequence goes on along the minus strand of NZ_JBFTJI010000006.1, from coordinate 197,764 downwards.
CGGCTTCCGGGATGCCTGGCCCGTGATCGGCCACGGAAAGCTCGATCTCGGCTCCGTTGCGCCTTGCGGCGACGGTCACGGTGCCGTCCCCGCCCTGTTCGGGGCCGCCGTATTTCAGGGCGTTGTCGATCAGATTGGCGACGGCCTGCCCGACCAGCTCGCGGTTTCCGACGATCCGCAGGTCCGGCTCGACTTCGCCGACCAGCGAGAGCCCGGCATCCTCGGCGAGCGGCTCGTAGAGTTCCGTCATTCCCGAGACGATCTCCGAGAGATCAAGCTCAGCCATATTGTCGCTGACGCGGCCCGCTTCCAGCCGTGCCAGCATCAACAGGGCGTTGAAGACGCGGATCAGATTGTCCGCCTCCTCGATGGAGCCATCAAGCGCAGCCCGCAGCTCGTCCGGCGACCGTGCACTGCGCAGCGCCTCCTCGGCCCGGCTACGCAAGCGGGTGAGCGGTGTCTTGAGGTCATGGGCGATGTTGTCGGTCACCTGCTGCATGCCCGCCATCAGCTCTCCGATGCGGTCGAGCATGGCATTGAGATTCAGCGCGAGGCGATCGAGTTCGTCGCCAGTGCCGGTGATGGCGAGGCGCCCCTTCAGGTCGCCCTCCATGATGCCATGCGCCGTCTCGCTCATGCCATCGATACGCTTCAGCACGCGGCGCGCCACAAACCAGCTTGCAAAGCAGCCGAGAACGAAGACCAGCGCTGCCGACCAGCCGGCGGCGCGGCGGATCACGGCGCCAAGCCGGTCACGCTCCTCGAGATCGCGGCCGACGAGAAGGCGGAACCCGGCCGGCAGGATGAAGACGCGCACAAGCGCATGGCTCGGCGTATCGACCGTTTCGCTGGAGCGAGCGTATTCGATCTCGCTCTCGCCGGTACGATCGAGCGTGCCGGGCGGGATCGCCTCGACATTGCCGGCGATGCGCTCGCCTACCGGCGTCGTGACGAGGTAGAGAGAAGCACCCGGCCCGCGCGAGCGGCGCTCGACGATGTTGACCAGCCGGCGGATGCCGCCCTGGCGCTGCTGCTCGGCCAGCCCCTGGATCTCGGCATCGATGGTCGAGCGGATCTGGTCGGTCAGCAGACGCTGTGCATTCCAGGCGACATAGCCGAGCACGAAGGCGGCGAAGAGTGCGAAGATGACGAGATAGGCAGCCGTCAGCTTGAAGGCGGTGGTGCGGAACAGCGTCGGCAGGAATTTCTGGCGCCGTCGTGCGGGAGCATCAGCGGGCGCTGTCACGGACCATGTATCCCGCGCCGCGGATGGTGTGGATCATCGGCTGCTCGAAACCCTTGTCGACCTTGGCGCGCAGGCGGCTGACATGCACGTCGATGACATTGGTCTGGGGATCGAAGTGATAGTCCCAGACGTTCTCCAGCAGCATGGTGCGCGTCACGACCTGCCCAGCATGCTTCATCAGATACTCGAGCAGGCGGAACTCGCGCGGCTGCAGGACGATCTCCTGCCCCTCGCGGGTGACGCGATGGGCGAGCCGATCGAGCACCAGTTCGCCGACGCGATAGCTGGTCGGCTCCGAAGCCGGCGCGCCGCGGCGGCGGGCCAGCACCTCGACGCGGGCCAGCAATTCGGAAAAGGCATAGGGCTTGGGCAGGTAATCGTCACCGCCCGCGCGCAGACCCTTCACCCGGTCGTCGACCTGGGCCAGCGCCGACAGGATGAGCGCCGGCGTCTCGTCCTTCTGTTCGCGCAGCGAGCGGATCAGGGAAAGACCGTCGAGGCGGGGCAGCATGCGATCGACGACCAGCACGTCGTAGCCGCCACCCTCAGCCATCGCATAGCCCTGCAGCCCGTCGGCCGCATGATCGGCGACATGGCCGACCTCGCGGAACGCTTTGGTCAGATAGGCCGCAGCCTCGGCATCATCTTCGACGATCAGGAGTCGCATGAGTATAACCTAGCTCAGAGCAAACGCCGATCCAAACGGACCGGCCTTTGCTCTGTTTCCGCCTATCGCATTTTCTTCACGCGCGCCGGCTTCCACGTCACGCATAAACAAAAAACGGCAGGCCGGAGGATACGCATCCGGCCTGCCGCCGCGATGGCTGGTCCCCTCGGCTGGGGCGACAGGAAGACCGAGGGAACCTGCCTGCTTCGTTCAGGCCGCCGGCTGGCGGCCAACCTCGAAGGTCACGTCACGAGACTTGCCTTCGCGGAACAGGGTGATCGTGGCCTTGGTGCCAGGGGCGAAGGTCGCGATCTTGCGGGACAGGTCGCGGGCGTCCTTGATCGCCTCGCCGTTGACCGCCGTGATGGTGTCGCCGCGGCGGATGCCGGCCTTGGCTGCGGGGCCGTTGCCCTGCGCCTCGGCGACGAGCGCGCCCTTGGCTTCCTTCAGGCCGATGGCATCGGCCATCTCGCCGGTGACCGGCTGGATCTGCACGCCGATGAAGCCGCGCGCCACCGTGCCATCCTTCTTCAGCGAGTCCACGACCTGCTTGACCGTGGAGGCCGGGATCGCGAAGGCGATGCCGACATTGCCGCCGGAAGGCGAGTAGATCGCGGTGTTCACGCCGACGACTTCGCCATTCTGGTTGAAGGTCGGACCACCCGAGTTGCCGCGGTTGATCGGCGCGTCGATCTGCATGTAGTCGTCATAAGGGCCGGAGCCGATGTCGCGCCCCTGGGCCGAGACGATGCCGGCCGTGACCGTGCCGCCGAGGCCGAAGGGGTTGCCGATCGCCAGCACCCAGTCGCCGATGCGCGGCTTGCCTTCGCCGAGCTTCACATAGGGGTAGTCACCGGCATCCTTGACCTTGAGCAGGGCGAGATCGGTGCGCGGATCGGTGCCGATGACCTTGGCTTCCAGCGTCTTGCCGGAGTCGGTGACGAGCTGGACCTCCACGGCGTTCTCGACGACGTGGTTGTTGGTCACGACATAACCGTCCTGGCTGACGAAGAAGCCCGAGCCCTGAGCCATGCCCTGGCGCGGCTGCGGCTTGTTCGGACGGTCGTTCTCGCCAGGCTCGCGGAAGAAGCGGCGCAGCTGCGGCGGCAGATCATCCAGATTCTGCTCGTCACTGGCGGCTGCGGCCTGCGTCTTGACGCGGACGGAGACGACCGCGGGCTTCACCTTGTCGACCAGATCGGCAAAGGAAGGCAGCGTGCTCTGCGCGCCGGAGAGCTGAATCGGCTGTGCAATGGCGTTGTGGTTCTGCATCAGGGCGCTGTCGGCAAGGCCGGCGGCCAGACCGATGCCGAGAATGGCGGTGCCGGCGAGAAGGGCGCCGCGCTTCAGGATGGACTTACGGGTTTCGTTCTGTGTCGTCATGATTTGAACCTCGTGAGCGTCAGGGTTTTCCCTGTTCGTGACGAGGAAGATGATGCCAGCCGCCTTACGCGGCTTTGGCCTGAACATGACGGTTTCGTAAGATTCAGCGGCAAGACCGCCCGCACCATCTTGACGGCTGGCGGCTCGCCGGCGCCCCCTGTGCCTGGGATGGGGGAAGGCGCCTATGCGTATCATCTGGGGGATTTCGTTTGCCGTGGCCTGCCTGAGCGGCCCTGCCGTCGCGCAGCAGGGTTCGGCCTATAATACCGGGCTGCGGGTGGCGCAGGCACGGGGGTATGAAAACGCCGATTGCTATGCTCGCGTCTTCGCGAAACATGCGGTCGTCGTCGAGAAGCTCGGCGGCAAGCGCAGCTGGTATGCCAACTCGACGCCAGCCTACAATGCGGAGCAGCGCTCTCGCTGCGGGATCGACCGACTGCAGGATCTGGCGGCACGGCGAGATTCGGAGCGCTTCGGCGCGCCCGGCGCATCACGCGCACGCGGCGGAGCCTATGGTGCGGGATTGAGAGTCGCGGCGGAGCGCGGCTATTCCGGCAGCGACGCTACCTGCTTCGCACGAACCTATGCGACCTTCGCTTCGCCTCATCCCGCCCCGACCGGCCGGGGCACCTATGCTATCGCCGGCACCAGCATGCGCGCCTATTCGCACGAACTGTTTCGGGCGTGCGGGATTAGCCGCTAGGGCTTCTCGTCCGCCGCGATGAGAGCCGCGAGCTTTTCGCGCTCCTCGGCGGACAGAGTCTGCGGCCCAGCCATCGAAGCCGTGCGGTGGCGCGCGCGCATCCATACGAAGGCGAGCGCCAGCAGCAGAATGACGAAAGGCGCCGCCCAGAGCAAAGCCGTGCGTGCATTGAAGGGCGGACGAAGCAGCACGAAATCGCCATAGCGGGCGACCACGAAATCGACCACCGCCTTGTCGCTGTCGCCGGCAACGAGCCTTTCCCGCACGAGCAGGCGCAGGTCGCGCGCCAGCGGCGCATCGGAATCGTCGATAGACTGGTTCTGGCAGACGAGGCAGCGCAGGCCGCCGGAAATGGCGCGTGCCCGCTGCTCCAGCGCCGGATTCTTCAGCACCTCGTCGGGCTGCACGGCCTGTGCGCCGGTGATTGCCAGCAGCACGATGCCAAACGTCAGGAGAAGGCGACGCATCGGCCTACTCCGCCGGCTGCGGCGCGGCCACCGCTGGCGCGGCACGCTTCGGAGCCGCCAGCCGGAAGCGCCGGTCGGTGAGCGAAAGCCCGCCCCCCAGAGCCATGATGATCGAGCCAATCCAGATCAGCAGGATCAACGGTTTGTCGTAAAGCCGTACCGCGACGCCGCCATCCTGCGCCTCGCCGAGGCTGACATAGGCCTGGCTCAGCCCGTCCGTGCGGATGCCGGCTTCGGTCGTCGGCATGCTTCGGGCGGTATAGATGCGCTTCGACGCCTCGAGCGGCGCCAGTTCCCGGTCGCCGGAGAACAGCTGAAAACGCGCGACCTCGGCGCGGAAATTCGGCCCGGTCCGGGGCGTGACGCCCTCCAGCACGACCGTGTAGCGCCCGCTCGTCAGGCGCTCGCCCGGCTTGAGGACCGCAAGCGACTCGGTGCTCCAGGCTTGAGCGGCGATGCCGATGATGCTGAAGCCGATGCCGGCATGGGCCAGCGCCGTGCCCCAGGCCGAGCGCGGCAGCCCCTTGGCGCGCGACAGCACGGCCTGCCAGCCGCTGGCTCGCGCGACGATGCGCTCGCCAAGATCGACCGCCGCCCCCAGGATCAGGAAGACGCCGAGCCCAACGCCGAGCGGCGCCAGGACCGGCCCGCCCCGGGTGAAGGCGATCACCGCGAGCGACGTCAGCACGGCCAAACCGAAGGCGGCGGCGTTGCGCTGGGCGGCGCCGAGCAGATCGCCGCGCTTCCAGGCGAGCGACTGGCCGATCGGCAGGATCAGCAGCAGCGGCACCATCACCGGGATGAAGGTCGCGTTGTAGAAGGGCGCTCCGACCGAAATCTTGTCGCCGGTCAGCATCTCCAGCACCAGCGGATAGAGCGTGCCGACGAAAACCGTGGCGCAGGCAGTGGCAAGGAAGATGTTGTTGACGACCAGCGCTCCCTCCCGGGAGATCGGCGCGAACAGCCCGCCCTGCCGCAAGAGCGGCGCACGCCAGGCGAAGAGCGCGAGCGAACCGCCGACGAAGAAGACCAGGATGAAGAGGATGAACAGGCCGCGCGCCGGGTCGCTGGCGAAGGAATGGACCGAGGTCAGCACGCCGGAGCGGACGATGAAGGTGCCGAGCAGCGACAGCGAGAAGGTCAGGATCGCGAGCAGGATCGTCCAGACCTTGAGCGCATCGCGCTTCTCCATCACCACGGTCGAGTGGATCAGGGCCGTGCCCGCGAGCCAGGGCATGAAGGAGGCGTTCTCGACAGGGTCCCAAAACCACCAGCCGCCCCAACCGAGCTCGTAATAAGCCCAGTAGGAGCCCATCGCGATGCCGAGCGTCAGGAAGGTCCAGGCCAACAGCGTCCAGGGCCTGACGGCACGCGCCCACATCGCATCGATGCGCCCGTCGATCAGGGCGGCGACGGCGAAGGCATAGGTGATCGAGAAGCCGACATAGCCGATGTAGAGCAACGGCGGATGGATCGCGAGGCCGAGGTCCTGCAGGATCGGGTTGAGGTCCTGCCCTTCCGCCGGGGGCTGCGCCAGGCGCTGGAACGGGTTAGAGGTGAGCAGCAGGAAGGCGAGGAAGGCCACGGCGACCAACCCCTGCACGGCCAGGGTCCCGGCCCGCAGCCGCGGCGGCAATGAGTTGCGCGACAGCGCGACCAGCGCCCCGAACAGGGTCAGGATCAGCACCCAGAGCAGCATCGAGCCCTCATGGTTGCCCCAGACCGAGGTCAGCTTGTAGATCAGCGGCTGCGCCGAATGGGAATTCGCGACGACGTTCGCCACCGAGAAATCCGAACGGACATAGGATGCGACCAATGCCGCGAACGACAACGCGACCAGCGCGAAGCTGATCAGCGCCGCGCTGCTGCCGACCGACGCCAGTGCCCTGTCATGACGCACGACGCCCCAGAACGGCACCAGTGCCTGGATGACGGAGACACCGAGCGCCAGCGCCAGCGCGTAATGACCGATCTCGACGATCATGCCCGGCTCACGGCTTGGCCGCGGGCGCGGCGGGTGCGCCGGCGCCGCCGGGCTGCCAATGCCCCTGCTTCTTCAGCGTGTCGGCGACTTCGCGCGGCATATAGGTCTCGTCATGCTTGGCCAGCACCGAATCTGCCTTGAACCGCCCTGCTCCTTCGAAGACGCCCTCGGTCACTACGCCCTGCCCCTCACGGAACAGATCCGGCAGCAACCCGTCATAGCCGACCTTCATGGCGGTCTTGCCATCGGTGATCGCGAAGGAGACGCGCTGGCCTGGTCCACGCTGGACGGAGCCCGTCTCGACGAGGCCGCCAAGTCGCATTCGGGTACCGGGGGCTACTCCCTTCTCGACGATCTCCGTCGGGCCGTAGAAGAAGACGATCGTATCGCGCATCGCGAAGAGCACGAGCCCGGCCGCGAAGCACAGCACGGCGCCGGCCGCCGCGATCAGCGCGAGGCGGCGCTGCTTGCGGGTCAGGCGGCGCTTGGCCGGCATGGAGCGGGTGGGCTGGGCGATACTCACGGCTTGGCATCCTTCAAGGCCAATTCATCGACCAGGGCATCGATCGCCGCAAGTGCAGCCTGATCCTGCGACAGGCGCTCGCGCGCCGTCTTCACCGCTTGCACCGCGGCATCCCGGTCGCCGATCACGGCGCGGGCCCGGATGAGGCGGCTCCATTCGGGCAGCGTTCCGCCGCCATCGGCCAGCCGCGCGGCCAGGCCGTCCACCATGCCCTTGATCGCCTGCTGGCGTTCGGCCTCCGGCAAGGCTGCGACCGCCTTGCGCCCGGCATCGGCCTGCATCTGCTCGATACGGGCGCGCACAGCGCCGGCCCAATCGGCCTGTGGCGGCGCATCGGCGAGGAGTTGCTGCAGATCGGAAAGTGCCCCCTCCCCGTCACCATCCTGCTCCTTGCCGACGGCGAGGTAGTAGCGCGCTCGCGGATTCCTCGGGTCGAGCTTGACCGCTTCCGCCAAGGCTTCCCGCGCGGCTGCTGTCACAATCCCGCCAGCTTCGAGAATGCGGGCTTCGCCGAGCCCGGCGAGCAGATCGGTATCGGGCCTGCCGTAGCGAACCGTCGCGGCGAAAGCCTTCACTGCCTCGTCGTAACGTCCCTGTCTCAGATAGATCGGCGCGATCAGCGACCACCCCTTGGCGTCCGTCGGATTGGCCGCGAGATGGGCCTCCATGCGCGCCAGGACAACGGCAAAATCCTGCTGCGGCCCGGCCTTCTCGACCCGCGCGGCCAGCGGCTGGTCGGAGAAGCCGGGCGAGCCGTACAGCCCGTAGACCAATAAGGCGAGGAGCGGCACAACCGACAGCATCAGCGCGGAGCTGGCCCGGCGGCGGCGCAAGGACGGTTCGGTCTCGCCCGAAGGCCCCACCTCGTCGTTGGCGGCCCGCAGCAGGCGGCGCGCCGCTTCAGCACGCGCGGCCTCCGCTTCCGGCTCCGCGATCAGCTTGCGCCCGAGATCGCGATCGATCTCCTTGAGCTGGGCGCGATAGAGGCTCTTGGCATCCGCGATATCGGCGAAATCCTGAACCTGGCCGTGGCTGAGCGGCCGGAGCAAGGCGAAGATCGCCGCTCCCGTCATCGCTGCAAAGATCGTCCAGATCATCATGAGGTGTTCTTAGCGAATCGGCCGGTCGAGTTCATGGCGACAAAGGGTCACGCGGGCTTGGATTTGATCTAGATCGAAGGCAGGACGAGCCGCGCGCGCAGCCCGCCCAGCTGCGAACGCTGCAGCGTCAGCTCGCCGCCATAGAGCTTGGCGAGATCGACGACAATCGACAATCCGAGGCCCGAACCCGGCGTCGCCTCGTCGAGCCGGCGGCCGCGCTTCAGCACTTCCGCCCTGGCGCCGTCGGGGAGGCCCGGACCATCGTCGTCGATCAGCAATGCCATCTTCTCGTCGTCAACGGCCTTGGCGCCCTCCAGCGAAACCTCAACGCGGGACGCCGCCCATTTGAAGGCATTGTCGAGCAGGTTTCCGAGCATCTCCTCGAAATCCTGCTTTTCGCCGCGAAAGCGCAGCGTCTTCGGAACGGCGTGCGATCCGGCGATCTCTCTGTCCTGGGAGATCTTCATGAAGGTCCGCAGGAGCGCTTCAAGCGAGGGAACCACTTCGGTGACGCCACCCAGCGCCCCGGACAACGCTGCGGCCCGCGCACGATCGAGATAGTACTGGACCTGATCGCGCATGATCGCCGTCTGTGTCCGAACCGTCTGAGGGAGTTGCCCTTCGCCCGAACCCGCCTCGTTCATCATGACGCTGAGCGGCGTCTTGAGGGCGTGGGCGAGGTTGCCGACCTGGGTGCGAGCACGGTCGAGTATCTCGTGATTGGCATCGATCAACTGATTGAGCTCGCTGGCGAGCGGGGCGAGGTCAGGCGGATACTGGCCGACGATGCGCGGGCTCTCGCCCGTTCTCACCGAACCGACCGCGGTCCGCAGGCGCACCAGCGGGCGCAGGCCGAACCGGACCTGCACGAGCGTCGAGGCGACGAGCGCAATGCCGAGCAGCAGGAAGGTCATCGCGAGCGCGAAGCGGAAATCCTGGATATCGCCCTCGATCTCGTCGGCGGGCGCGGCGACGGCGACGGTGAAGCGACCGTCCTCGCCGACATCGATCTCGCGCTCGAGAATACGCAGCATGCGATCGTCCGGGCCGGAGACATAGCTCTCCCGCAGGCCGCGGCTGTTCGGCGTGATCGACTGGTCGAGGAGCTTCGGCAGCTGGCCGCCGACCAGCGAGCGCGAGGCACGCACATTGGGCCGCTCGCCGTCGAGGCGGGTGATCTGCCAGTACCAGCCAGTCAGCGGCAGATCGAAGCGCGGCTCGCCGAGATCGCCAACCGTCTGGCGCTCCGTTTCCGGCGGCGCGGCGAGGTCAGCCACGAGTTGCTTGATATAGACCGAAAGCCGCTCGTCGAAACCGCGCTCGGCCGAGCGGCGGTAGAAGGTGGTGAGGCCGACGCCCGCCAGGACTAGGATGAGGACGCAGCAGAACGCTGCCGAGAGGAAGAGCCGCGCTCCCAGCGAATAACGATGGGATTTGAGGACCATCTCCCTAAATCAGACCTTTTCCGGAGCGGCGGCGATGTAGCCGAGGCCCCGGACGGTCTCGATGATGTCGACCCCGAGCTTCTTGCGGAGGCGGCCGACGAAAACCTCGATCGTGTTGGAATCGCGATCGAAGTCCTGATCGTAGAGATGCTCGACCAGTTCGGTGCGCGAAACGACGCGCCCCTGATGGTGCATCAGGTAGGAGAGAAGCCGGTATTCATGCGAGGTCAGCTTCACCGGATTGCCGTCGACCACCACGCGGCTTGCCCGCGTATCGAGCCGGACGGGTCCGCAGACCAGTTCCGAGGTGGCATGGCCGGCCGCGCGCCGTAGCAGGGCCCGCACGCGCGCCAGCAGCTCCTCGACATGGAAAGGCTTGACGACATAGTCGTCGGCGCCGGCGTCGAACCCTCCAACCTTGTCGCTCCAGCGGTCGCGCGCCGTCAGGATCAGCACCGGCATGGTCTTGCCAGCCCGGCGCCAGCCCTGCAGCACCGCGACACCATCGACCTTCGGCAGGCCGAGGTCGAGGATGACGGCGTCATAGGGCTCGGTCTCGCCGAGATAGAGCCCCTCCTCGCCGTCGAAAGCCTTGTCGACGGCGTAGCCGGCGTTCTCCAGCGCGGTCACGATCTGGCGGTTGAGGTCCTTGTCGTCCTCGACGACGAGCAGTCTCACGGTGGGTTCGCTCCAGTTTGTGCAGATGCCGGCAAGCGCTCAGCGGATGGTGGCGATCTTGCCGGATTGTCCTTCCAGCGTCACGCGTGCGACGCGCCCGTCGCGTTTCAGCGTCGTAACGACATAGACGAAATCATCGCCCTGCCGACAGAGCCTGATGCGGACGACTTCGCCGGGAGCCGCATGGCGGGCATGGCGCGAGGCCTCGGCAGGTTGCATGACCCGGCCTTCGGCAACGGCGTCGCGCGTTTCATCCGAGGACAGGCAAGACATCGGCGTCGCATCGTCGACGCGGATGATCGGCATCGGCGACGAAGTCATGAGCGCGAAAGCGAGGATCGGTTCGACCGGCATCATCGACATGGGCTAATCCCATCCGCGTGAATGGGCCATGAATGCATCACCCCGACCACAACCTAGACTAGATCATCCGACGGCGATCCGTCCACGCCATTCGCGCCCTCGCCCCACGGTTGTGCTCAGCTGGGCCAAAGACAAAGCGAGCTCCTGCTGCGCGGAGCCGAAATGCGCAAGCTCCTGCTCGGGTGGATAAATCCATTCGGGCGCGTTCACGATTTCGGCATGTATTAGCGTCTCACCATCGAGGACGCGGATTTCGTAGCGCTCAACTTCTTCGCCGGTGGGAACTTCGGCCAGATCCCACGAATCACCGTCGCTGCGGGTGCGCCGTACCCAGCTCAGACGGATGCCGGCGTCGGAACGGCGAGCCTTCGCCCGGGCCGGAGAGAACGGCAGCAGCGCATCGGCGCGCACCTCGACCGTGACCTCCGTCATCGTCGGATCGCCGACATCGTGGCGCGCGGGGCCGATGCGATAGCGGCGCTGTTTGCCGATCTCGGACAGCTGCGTCGTCAGTGTCACCGCCGCTCCGTCGAGAACGACCACGCGAGCCCCGGGCGGCAGATGGCGGGAAGCACCCGCTTCCGATCCACCAATTCCACGGACGAAATTTGAGAGGCGGAAGCGCTGCGGACCGATGAGATCGACCTGCGCCGCTGTCACGATCTCGACCTCGCCGTCCTCGCCGATCAAAGCCAGCGCGTTGGCGCCGGCGAGCGCTGCATGCGGCGACACGGACGACAGGACGCCGCCGCGTAACCGGACTTCGAGCACGGTGCGCTGATCGGTTCGCCAGAGCGGCCCTGGCGGGAGCTCGGTCAGCGTTTCGCCAATGATCGAGGGAGCCTCGACGAAGCCGCCGAGATCGAACAAGCCGGCCTCGTCGGCACTCCAGATCGCCAGCGCTCCCGGCCAGGGCGATGCGAAAGCCGCGACCGAGAGCAGCGCCGGTGGCTGCGCCGCGACGATCGGCAGGGCGAGCGGAACCACAAGAGGCCGGCCGGGCAAGGCCGGCGGCGTCCGCGGGGAGCGAGGGCCGCCCTTCGCGCCGGCACTGGAATAGATCGCCGGCTCGACCGCGCGCGCACTGACCTGCCGGGTCGGGCCATCGGCGATGCGCGTCACCCGGAACAAGCGGCGCCCCGCATCGACCGGAACGGAGACGACGTCCCCCGGCTCGAGATCAAGACAGCGCGGCGACAGCTCGCATTCCAGCGTCTCGCGCGCCGCCCACGCCTCCTGCAGGCGCTGGTCGGCCAGGCGTTGGGCCTCGGCGATGCGCGTCACGATCGCCGTCTCGACCGCGACCTCCCGGCGCGCCGCGCCGGCAAGGCGACGCGAGCGGCTTGCGGCTTTGCGATAGTCGTTTTCGCTGTCGCTGAAGTCGAGGCGCAGCTCCAGCGGCAGCTCCGTTTCCTGGCTGCGGCGCAGGGTGAAGGGCTCGCCGTCACGATCCGCAACGAAATCGTCGTGGTCGAGCAGCCGCGCGACCTTGCCGCCCCGCCCCTCGAAGCGCAGGCGCCCCGCGCTCATCACGGCGTCGAAGCCGAAGGTCTGAGCCAGCGTCTCGAGCGCCTGGCGGGCGGAAAGCGGGCGGTCGAGGACGTAGCCATCCACGAAGCCGTCCACGGTCATGCCCTCTGCAGGCGGCAGGCCGAATTCGGCGAGCAGCCCGGCGATGAGGCGATCGACCGGTATTCCCTCCAGCCGGCCGTTCAACCAATGCCCGGTCTCGAAATTGGCGCCGTCGGCCCAGATACCGCCGAGATCAGGAAAAGCCGGGAATGGCCGGGCATCCCAGTTCCAGACGACGATATGCGCGGGGTCGACCATGCGGATCCCGCTGACGGGATGAACCGGATTGCGCGTGGGATCGAAGCCGAGGCGGGCGGGATCGAAGCCGGAGATGATCGCCTCCAGCCCGCGCGTCTGCACCAGATCGTCACGAGCGCCGCTGGAGAAGGGCGGGAAGCCGCCCTCGGCCGAGCGCGTGTCGGGAAAGACATTGGGCGCGTTGGCGCCCTTGTCCACGGCCGGGATGCCGATCTCGGTGAGCCAGATCGGCTTCGCGCCCGGAACGAAGGGCGTGGCAGTGGTCTCGGCGCCCCCAGAGCGCCGGACATGCGCATTGTTCCACCAGCCATGCAGATCCTTGGGCCGAAACTGCCAAGGCTTTCCGTAGGCGCCGTCGGTGATCGGCACCCTCACCTGGGCTGTACGGCCTTCTTCATCGGCATAATACCAGTCAAAGGCTTCACCCGCAGTCAGCCGATTGCGGAGATAGGCGAGATCGGCGGGCCCGCGCGCGACGGCAGCATCGGCGTGATCGCCGGAATCGCGCCAGTCCGACAGCGGAGGATAATAGTCGATGCCAACAGCACCGATCGCCGGCGAGGCCCACAGCGGATCGAGCGGAAAATCGATGTCCTCGCCGCCGTCTCGGACATCGGCGCCATACTCCGTCCAGTCGGCGGCGTAGGTCAGGGTCGCCTCGGGCAGAATGGCTTCGACGTCCTGAGCGATCCCGATGAGGTGCTCGACCATCGGATAGCCCGACGTTGCGCGCAAATGCGTCAGCCCGACCAGTTCGGATCCGATCACGAAGCCTTCGACGCCACCTGCGGCCTGCGCCAGCATCGCGCAATGCATGATCTGGCGGCGGTACGACCACTCGTCTGGCTTGGAGCAGCCGATGGCATCGCCCACAAGCGACATGTCGGCCGGCCCGACCGTGCCGACGAAGGCGGCGACCTGCGCGGCGGCGGCCGCAGTTCCCTCCGCGCTCCCTGTGCGGCCGGGCGCGGGATCGCAGCTGATCCGGCCGCGCCAGGGATAGCGCGGCTGGCTGACCCCACCCGACCAGGGGTCCGGCAGGGCATTGTCGATCGGGACATCCATCATCAGGAAGGGATAGAGGACGACTTCGAGACCGTAATCGAAGCGCAGGCGCCGAATCAGTGCGATCACGCTCTCGTCGGAGGGCGTGCCGCCGAAGGCCGGGCGGCCGTCCATTTGGCTGACGGGGCGGCCCGAAGCGCGCGCCAGCCCTGCGACCGACCATTCGGCACCGACCGTCGGCTTGTGCGGAATCTCGACGCGCGGCGCGACGCTGCAGGAACCGGCGCGCAGATCGTCGCCGAACCAGGACACCACGAGCGAAACGGAGCGCAAACCGGGGCAGAGCGCGAGGAGATGGCCGAGCGCCGTATCGACGTCCGAGCCGCCATAGAGCTGGTGGCGCGTCAGGCTCTCGCTGACGCCCGGCTCGGGCTCATGGCTGACCGGCCTGGTGTCGTAGACGAATTCGCCGGCGCCGGGGATCAGCGAGACGGCGCGGATCATGCCACCCAGCCCCTCGACGGCACGCACGACCTCGAAATCGAACTGGGGCACGCGATTGCCATAGTCGGCAAGCGGGAGGCGCTCGAAGACGACATAGGCCAAGCCGCGGTAGGCCGGCGCGTCGCCCGCCTCCTTCGCGGCGATCAACGGATCCGGCTCCTGCGCTTCATGCCCGTGATGGACGCGCATCGCGACCGTGTTGACGTCGAGCTCACGTCCGTCGACCCAGATGCGCCGGATGAAGGCGATCGGCCCCTCGCAGAGGCCGATCGCGAGGTTGGCGTGGTAGCTGTAGGTTGTCTCAAAAGTCTTCTTCGAGCTGCCACCCTTGGCGCCGCTCTTGCTGCGGGTGACCGAAACGCTGACCTCCTCCTCGAAGCGCGTCGCCCAGATGAGCTGGCCGCCGAGGCGTGCCCGGCCATAGACCCGCGGAATCGATGCGCCCTCGGTGGAGGCGAGCCCGTTCACCTCCTTCAGCCGCGGCCCTTCGACCATCTTGTTGCCGCCTGCGCCGCCGAGCCAGGCCTGGTCGATGGTCGCGCCGGCCAGACCGCCGAGCGCCTGGCCGATCATGCCGCCGACCGGGCCGCCCAAGGCTGTGCCGAGCGCAGCGCCCGCGACCTGGAGGAGAAGCGTCGCCATCAGTCGGTCACTCCGGGGAAGGAAAAGGCATGGCTGAGATGGCGCCGCCACCAGGGCGTGAACGCGACCTCGGCGACGGCCGCCCCGTCATGGGCGTGGATGATGCGATCGGGCGCGCTCAGGATGGCGCAGTGCTTTGCCGGCAGATGCTCGCGCCAGCGGAAGAGCAGCACATCGCCACGCCGTTCAGCCCCGGTCGCGACCGGCATGAGATGGCGCAGCGCCGCGCTCGCCAGCGTCTCCTGCCGCAGGCTTTCGGCCCAATTTGCCGTGTAGGGCGGCGGCGCTTCCGGCTCCTCGCCCAGCAGATCGCGCCAGATCCCCCTGACGAGGCCGAGGCAGTCGCAGCCGACGCCGCACAGCGAGGCCTGGTGGTGATAGGGCGTGCCAAGCCATAGACGCGCGGCTTCGACGATTTCATCGCGTCTCATCGGAACAGGCTCCCCCCGTCGAGCGCACCGTCGCCGGGACGGACGCCGCCGATGATGAAGTCCGTCGTCGGCATATGCGGAAAGCCGCGGAAATTGACGCCGTTTCCGAATTTCGTCCGGCAGGTGGCGAAGCTCTTGTCGCATCCCGGCGCGACGCTAAAAGCGTCGCCTGCAAGGATCGCTCCGGCCGGAATCTGCCAGAGCTGGAAGACGGCGTGATCGCCCTCGATGCCGTGCCGCTTCACCTCCGTGGCGAAGCCGGCGTTGGCGCCGCCGGTGAAGACAAGCCGTCCGCCGGTGAAGTGGCCATCGGGATAGGAAGCGAGCGCTCCCGCGGTCAGCGTCAGGCGGCCATCGCTCCCACTGACGGCCGCGGCGACCGGCACCAATGCGACGCCGCAGCGCGCATCGCCGAGATCCGCCGAGCACGAGCGCAGGTAGAGGCGTCCACGCTCCTCGTCGAAGGCCTTGGCGATGCCGCGCATCTCGGCCGTGAAGCCGTACTCGCCGCGCCGCACCTCGCCGACGAAGCCCTCCTCGAGCAGCAACCTCTGCTCGGGCACGGCCCAATTGACCAGCCAGACGCGGACTCGCGCATCGTCGTAGAGCCCCCGCGCGAGGTCGGCCTCGTTCAGGCCCGATGCCGCGAAAGCACCGGCGACATCGCCGCCGCCGATGGCGAATCCCAGCTCGGCCGTCGTCTCGGCTGCCTCAAGCCCGGTCGACGCCGCATAGGTCAGACCGTCGAAGTCTAGAGCCCGGTCATGATCGGTGAAGCCGAGCACCAGCCCGTCGCGCCGCGTCAGGCTCCAGCAGCGACACAGGGTGGTCGCCCCGCTCTCGATATGGGCGGCGAGACCGGCGGGGATAGCGCGCATGGTGGAACCTCAGGGCAGGATCTCGACGACGGGGATGCGCGGGATCTCGCCAGCCTCGAAAGCCGAGAGATCGACATCGATCGCGTCGACGTCGAAGCGCACGGGAACGTCGAAGGCGAAGCCAGCGGTCACCGTCGCGCCCGGTGGCGGGATCGAGCCGGGCGCGAAGGTGATGCGCCCGGTCGCGGTGTCGCAGGCGAAGCTCTCCGCCGGCTGCTCGACGCCATCGAGCGCAATCTGCACGGTGCCTTCGCATGGCTTCGCAATCGCGCGGCTATAGGCGGACGGGCCGGCGCCATAGATCTTGCAGAGCTGGAAGGCCGCCGCGACGCCATCGCCAATCCCGATGATCTGATCCGTGGCGGCAGGCTCGCGCGAGGGAGGCGAGCTCTTCCAGTCGAGCTGGTCGCGCCAGCGGAAACCATGAAGCCGGCCGCGGCGCTCCTCGAAGAAGCTGACGACGGCCGCCAGGGCATCGAAGCTGCGTACGCCGAGCCCGGCGTCGTAGCGGCGCCGGGAATGGGCCCAGCGGCTATTACGAACCTCGCGCCCGGAGGCGAGCGTGACGATCTGCGTCTGACGCTCCGGCCCACCCCGCGCGCCACGCGCCACATCGGTCGGAAAACGGACTTCGTGAAAATCAGCCATGGGGACTCCGCTCATAGCGCACGGCTGCCGCGCGCAACGGCGCGGGCGATCGCGGCGGAGACCTGCGCTTCGGACCGGCGGAAGCTCTCGGCGTCGGGCGTCGACACCTGCACGACAACGCTGGGTGGCCGCACTGGGCCGCTGCCCGCCGCGCGCACGCCAAGCCGCCCATCGGGGCCGCGCGACAGCGGCATGATGGCCTCGGCGCCGCGCTCGCCCATCAAGCCGAGTCCGCGCCCGGTCGGGAAATAGGATGGGGAAGCAACGATGCCGCCTTCGGCGAAGGCCTTGACCGGAATGCTCGCAGCGACCGACCCAAAGCCGCCGGTGAACAGGTCAGTAAGACTTTTCACACCCATGCCGAGCAGACTGGAGAGGCCTGTCTGGAGCGGCTTGAGAGCCGTCTTGAGCAGGCTGTCGGTCAGCGAGCGGCCGACGCTACGCAGCACGTCCTCGAAGCGCTTGCCCTCCACGACGCCGCGAGAGAACGCATTTACGATCGATTTACCAAAGCTTTCCGAGGTTTTGCTCAAAGATTGAGTCAATTTATCCATCGTCCGCAGATCAGACAGACGATCGGTCTCGACCTCATCGTCACCGGTCATGTCATCCTCTTCAGATATTGATTCAGGAATTCAACTCAACTGTCTGGATGGGCGGCCATGAGAGCTGCCAGAGCGGCGCGATCCGTGGCGCCGCCGGCTTCGCTCTGATGTGCCCTCAGGGCTGCCGCGATCTCGCGCGGCGTCGCCGCCCAGAACTGCTCGGGCGGCCAGGCCAGCCGCCCTAGCCCGAAGGCCATGACATCGCTCCAGGGAAAGGCCGCCGACGGCTTCACGCCCCCGGCGGCGGCGAAGGGCGGCCCGTATCGCCCTCGCCGAAAGTGGCTTCCAGCAGCGCAATCGCGGCTTTGATCGCCCCGCTCAGCCCACCGTCGAAGGACAGGTTCGCCACATCCTCGTCCCGAATCGCCCTGCCCGCCCCCCGCAAGCCCGCCGCGAGAATGCGGATGATGTCGCGGGCGGAGAGCCGGCCATGCACGAAGCGCTCCCCGAGAGCGGGCAGGCTGTCGACGGCGAAGGCATGCTCCAGCTCGGCCAGCGCTCCCAGCGTCAGCCGCATGGGCAACGCATCGCCCGCGACCATGAGCGCGGTCTCTCCTCTGTGACGATTGACCATCACCGTCTCCTCAAAGCGCCGTGAAAGCGAGCGGGCCGGCGGATTCCAGCGAGAGGTCGAACGTGACCTCCCCGGCATGGTCGCCCCGGTACTCGAGGCTCGTCAGCTGGAAGAGACCTTCGATTATGCCGAAATCCGGCACCACGACCTGCCAACCTTGGATCAAACCGTCGAAAAAAACCTGGCGGACGAGAGCGTCGGAAGCCTCATCCTTGAAGATGCCGGAGCCGCTGATGCTGGCCCGGCGCACGCCCGCCCCGGCCAGTAATTCGCGCCAGCGCCCCGCGGATTCCGAATGGGTCACGTCCACGGTCTCGGCGTTGAACGCGATCTGCCGCGCCCGCAAGCCTGCGACGGTGACGAATGCGCCGACGCCATCCGCCGCCTTGAGCAGCAGATCCTTGCCTTTCTGTGCCGCCATGCGGCTTCTCCTTCCAATATTGGGGGTTGCCGGTGTCAGAGTGTTTCGGTGACCGCCCGAAAGCGGATCGTCACATGGCCGAGCCCGCTGCGCGGCTCGCGGGCGAGCCGGCTCGACAGCCAGCGCAGATTGACGAGGGCGTGCCCTTCCAGAGCGAGTTCGGCTTCGTCGAGCGCGCCGACGATCAGCCCAGCCGCCTGCAAGGCCTGCTGCGAGGAGCCGCTTTGCGACGCCCAGACGACGAGCGCGAGTTCCTGCTCGCAGCCGCGTTCGCTGCCGGTCGACCAGTCGCGGGCCTCGACATCGCCATGGACGACGTAGAGGCCGCGAGCCGCGCGCGGCGCCTCGCCATGGATGCGGCCGGGGCCGATCAGCGCCGTCAGCGCGGCATCGGCCGTCAAGCGAGCCTGAATTGCAGCGCGCAGGGCAAGGATCGCGCCGCTCATGGCTTCACCTCCTCCGCAAGACAGACGAGGCGCCGACGCGAACCGTCGGGATCGGCAACCGTTCGGATGTCGAAGATCCGGTCGCCGTCGCGCAGCCGCTTGCCGCCGTCGAGATCGCCGCGCCAACGCAGCGTCACGCGATGAGTGCCAACCTGCTCCGGGCGCCCCTGACGCCATTGCTCGGCGCCCGCAAGCCATTCGACCTGCGCCCAGAAGGCGGCCACCACCTCGAAGACCTGGGTTACCCCTCCCAGCTCATCCGGCGTGGAAACCGGCGCTTCCAGAGTAAGCCGGCGCCTCAGTCTGCCGATCGCAGCTCCAGCAGCCCTCGCCATGGTCAAAGCCTTCCACGGCGGAACGGAGACACCAACGCTGCGATCGCACTCGGCAGCGCCCGTGCGTCGCGGCTGGCGACATCGCCGCGCTCCTCGAACCAGCGGGCGGCCAATCTGAGCACGGCCTGGCGCAGGGGGGCGGGCACGGCGGCGGCTGTCGCCCCGTACCCGGCAACGATGTCGATCTCGATCGCGCCGTGATGGCGGCCGATCTCCGGCAGCTCTCCGGTTACGCGGATCAGTGGAGGGTCGGCACTCCTGTCCAGCGTGAGCGCCGCCTCGGCGACCGGTTGCGGAGCCCCGAGCATATCGTAGACCCGCGCCGCCTCGATCCTTGCGATCGGCGACAGCGGCAGCCTGATCTCGCCATTGCCGGGCCAACGATCGAGAACGATGCGCCAGGGCTGCTCGATCAGGCAGCGGCCCGCTGCCGCTTCGATCATCAGCCGAGCGGCCGTGATCAGTGTAGCGAGCAGATCATCCTCATTGTTATGGTCCAGGCGCAGGAATAGCCGGGTCTCGTTGAGCGTGACCGGTTCTGCCGTCGGCGGAGCCAGGGCGAGCGGCGTCATGTTCATCCCCTTCGTGGAATCGTCTGAAAGGTTCATTTGCGGAGCGAGGCGCGCTATCAGCGTTCCATCGGAAAGGAGCACTCGATGCGCATCGCGAATTGGATCGTCGCCGCCTCGCTCGGCGGCGCGGTCTGCGGGCTCGGCCCCCTGCCCGCGCAGGCCGTGGTCGGCGGGCGTGAAGGCGGACCCGCCGTCGGCTCGACCTTGATGGTGCTCAATGCCCGCGGCGGGGTATGCAGCGGTATCGTGCTCTCGCCGCGCGCCATCCTGACAGCGGCTCACTGCGCCGCCGGCGGAACGGAGCTGCGCATCCATTGGCGCGAAGCTGGCGAGCCCGTCCTGATCGCGCCTGCGGCGGTCAGCTTGCATCCCGAGTTCGATGCCGGTGCGATCCGCAGCCGGCGGCGCTCGATCGACCTCGCTCTGATCCGGCTCGCCGAGCCTCTGCCGGCGCGTTTCGCCCCTGCGGAGCTGGCCGACGGGCCGCTGCCTCCAGCAGGAAGCCCTGTCACGCTCGCCGGTTATGGGGTCGCCCGCGAGGGCGAAGCCCGCAGCACGGGCACATACCGATCCGCCACCCTGGCGGCGATCGAGCCCTATGGACCGAGCCGCATCCTGCTGTGGGCGGCCGATCCGGCCGGTGCGGGCAAGCAGCCCGGCGCCAGCGCCTGCCAGGGTGATTCCGGCGGACCGATCTTCGCCGATGGCGGCATCAGCGCCGTGACGAGTTGGTCCACCGGTCCGAAAGGCCGCAATTGCGGCCTCCTCACCCAGGGCATTCTGGTCGCGCCGCAACGCCAGTGGATCGACACGACACTTTCCCGATGGGGCGATACGGCACGCTGGTCAAAAGGCCGGTGAAAACGCTGGACTGCGCCGCGCCACCTCCTAGATTGATCGGCCGTCCACTGGTTCACATCATGATCCTGCGCTCGCTTACCGCTCTCGCGTTTTCCCTTCTGGCTGCCGCAACGGCGCAGCCCGCTCTGGCCGTCGTCGGAGGCACCGACTCACGCGATGCCCATGGAGCGCGTGCCTGGACCGTGCGGGTCGAGACCAGCCGGGGCGAGCTCTGCTCGGGCGCTGTGATCGCGCCTGAGATCGTGCTGACGGCCGCGCATTGCCTGATGGGCGGCGGCTCGATCAGCGTGGTCAGCCTCGACCCCCGTTTCCGCGCGCGGCGGCAGATCGTCGTCGCGGTCCTGCCGCATCCGAGTTTCGTGCCCGGCACTACGCCGCGCACGCAACCGGGCACCGACCTCGCCCTGCTGCGGCTGGCACAGCCGCTGCCGCCGGATATCGAGCCGCTCACGCTGGGCGGCGGCCTCTGGCAAGGCGAAACCGTCACCATGGCGGGCTACGGCCTCTCCGCCGAGAACAACAAGCGCACCGCCCGTCGCCTGCGTGAAACGCAGCTGCTCAACGCCGGCAACTATACGACCCAGAACACGGTCAAGGTCGCGGTCGACATCGAGGCGCGCGGCGAAACGCCGGGCGCAGGCGCGTGCCGCGGCGATTCCGGCGGTCCGGTGCTGCGCGGCTCGACGCGCTCGCGGGATCTCGTCGGCATCGTGAGCTGGTCGAGCGGACCGCTCAACACGCGTGCCCGGCGCATTTGCGGCGGCTTCACCGCCATTACGCCGATCAGCGACTACCGCGGCTGGATCTCCGAGGGCAGCGCACGGCTGCTTTCGTTCGGCAGCGAGGCGCCACCGGACGAGGCGGCCCAGCCGCGCGCTGCCTTCAGCTGGTGGTTTTCGCGCTGAGCAACTTCAGACCGCGAATTTCAACCCCTTGATCGCCGCGAAATCCTGCACGCCGCCGCCCACGCGCTTGGTCGTGTAGAACAGCACATACGGCTTGGCGGAATACGGGTCGCGCAGGATGCGCACGCCCGCCCGGTCGACGACGAGGTAGCCGCGCCGGAAATCGCCGAAGGCGATCGAGACCGCGTTGTTGGCGACGTTCGGCATGTCTTCCGCCTCGACCAGCGGGAAGCCGAGCAAGGTCGCTGGCGCACCGGCGGAAGCTGGCGGCTGCCAGAGATAATTCCCGGTGGTGTCCTTGAACTTGCGGACAGCGGCCTGCGTCTTGCGGTTCATCACGAAGGAAGCGTTCTGGCGATAGCCGGCCTTCAGCGCGTAGACGAGGTCGACCAGCACGTCGGACGGGTTCGAGGCGGCGAAGGCGCCGGCCACACCGGTGTGGAGCACGCCGATATTGCCCCAGGCCCAGCTCGCATCGGCTACGGTCGGGTAGGCGAGGAAGCCCTTCGGCTTGTCGGTGCCGTCGCCATTAACGAAGGCGGCGCCCTCCTGCTCGGCGAAAGCGCTCTCGGCCTCTTCGGCGATCCACTGGTCGATGTTGACGATGGCATCGTCGAGCAGCGTCTGCGTCGCGGCCGGCATGGCATAGAGTTCCATCGCCGGGAAGGAGAGCTCGGCCAGGGTGGGCGAACCCGTCTGCGGGCGCGCCGCGGTCTCCGCGACCCAGCCCGCGGCCGGGCCGGTCGTCGAGAAGGCCTTCTTGTAGGTGCCCGACGAGATCGTCCGCACTGTCGCCAGCGACCGGATCGGCGAGACGCTGGCCAGGCGGCGCAGGATCTCGCCCTCGACGGTCGAAGGCGCCAGGTAGCCGCCATCCGGGCCGGAGCCGGTGGAAAGCGCCTTGGCCTCCAGCCGCTTCAGGCCGCCGGCCTCGCCGGTGCGGACATAGGCCGCGAAGGCCGCCTTGTGCTCGGCGACGAGCGGGTCGCGGGCCGGGCCGTCCTGGCCGAGCGGCGGGCGGGCCCGGTCGAGAGTCAGCCGGTCGATGCGGCGCATGGTGTCGTCGAGCGCGGCATCCATGCGGATGAGCTTCTCCTCGGTCAGCGGATCGGCACTGTTGCGAGCTTCGATCCCGGCGAGGCGCTCGTCATTGGCGGCGCGATAGCTATCCAGCGTGTAGCGCAGATCCTCGAAGGCGAGCGCGAGGTCGGCGCCGGCCGCCTTGGTCTCCGGAGCATGGTCGAGATGGGTCATGGATTCTCCTCGGGTGAAGGTCAAAGGAAAGCGAGGTTGCGGAAGGCCGTCTTGACGGCGCTGATCCGGGCCTGGGGCAGCATCGGGAAGGTCACGATAGAGACCTCCCAGAGATCGACGCGCTCGAGCCGGCGCAGCCCGGAGCGGGGCTCGTTGCGGGCGCGATCGGGGCGGAAGCCGATCGACAGCCCGTCGATCGCACCTTCCCGCATCAGGGCATGGATTTCGCGAGCGCGGGCGACGGCAAGCGAAAGCCGGCCGCGCACGAAGAGGCCGCGGCTGTCCTCGCTCAGGCTCAGCCAGCGGCTGAGCGGCTCGGCCGGGTCGTGCTGCCAGAGCAGCTTGACGCCGGAGGGCCCGCGCCGGGCGAGACTATCGCGGAAGGCGCCGGGCTCGACCACGTCCTTCCCGAGATCGGGGATGCGGAACAGGCTGGCATAGCCCTCGAAGACCCCGTCCGGCATGACGCGCGCCGGCTGCAGCGGCAGCAACTTGGATTCGAGTGGAAGCCGATGCGGGCCGTTCATCGGCCTCCCTCCGCGCCTTTGCCGGCTTGCGGACTCCCTCCCTCCAGCTTCGCCAGCGTGCGGACGAAGCTGCTGAAGGTCTCCGTCGTCACGCCTTGGGGGCGCGCCTTGGCCGGCTGTGGCCGGCCGGTTCCCGGCCTGGTCGATGGCGGTTTGGCATCGCTGCTGCCCTTCATGATGGATCCCCCTCGTGGCGCGCGTTGAAGCGGTTGAGTTCGCGGACGAAGTCGTCGAAGCGGCGGTTCGCCGCGGTCAGTTCGCGTAGGACGAGCCAGGCGAGGCCGGAGGCGCTCGCGGCCCAGAGCAGCAGGCCGAGATGGCCGACATCGGCCCGGCCGATGAAGGCCGTAACGATTTGGTCGAGCATGTTCATGATTGCTCCTTCCCGGAGGCGCGCCGGCCGTAGCCGACCGCTTCGCGTTTCTCGTCGTCGTCGAGGAAATTCGCCGCGCCGACGCGCCGCCAGAGCGATTCGCGCTCGTCTGCGAGCGCCTCGACCGCATCGAGATCAGGTTCCAGCAAAAGGTCATCGCCGAAGGCGGGGCCAAGCCATTGCGCCAGCGACTGCGCCGTGCGTCTCACCAGTGGGATCACGGTCTGGCGCCAGAGTGCGCGGTTGGCCTCGGCGAAATTGGCGTGCGTGTTGTCGCCGGGCAGGCCGAGCAGCAGCGGCGGCACGCCGAAAGCGAGCGCGATCTCGCGCGCCGCCGCGCCCTTCGCCGAGACGAAATCGAGTTCCGCCGGGGTTAACGAGAGCGGCTTCCAGTCGAGACCGCCTTCAAGCAGCAGCGGGCGGCCGGCATTGCGCGCCCCTTGAAAGGAATCCTCCAGCTCCTGCTTCAGCCGGTCGAACTGCGCCTCGGTCAGCGTCGCGCCTTCCGGCCCGTCATAGACCAGAGCGCCCGAGGGCCTTGCGGCATTGTCGAGCAGGGCCTTGTGCCAATTGCTGGCGGCGTTGTGGATGTCCAGTGCACTCGCCGCCGGCTCGACCGGCGAGAGGCCATAGTGGTCGTCGACCGGGTGGAACAGCGTCAGATGCAGGATCGGCGGCAATTCGCCCTCATCCTGCCTGAAACGCACCGTGTCGCCGCCGACGGTGTAGTCATAGCCCTCCGGCCAGCCGTCGCGGCCGGGCACGACGCGCATCCGGTCGGGCCTCAGCGCATAGAGCTCGCGCGGCTCGCGACTGGTGCTCACCGCCTCGACATAGGCGTTGCCGGCAACGAGCAGATGGCCGAACAGCATCTCGCGGAAGGCGATGCCGCCCTGGCGGGGATTGGGCCGCTCGACCAGCGCCAGCGCCGGATGCTCCGGCATCTCGCGGTCTGCGACCTTGGCGACGAGCGGCGTCTGCGCCGCGGCCTCCGCGATCAGGCGGATGCAGCGATGCACCACCGGGTTGCGCTCATAGCCCTCGCGCGACAGGGCGACATAATCGCGGGGCGTCCAGACCGCCCGCCCCGCCTCGTGCAAGGCGATGAGCGGCCCGACGCGCGAGCGCTTCTGGTCCGGCGCGGCTCGGCCGCGCAGGTTGCGAAGGAAATCGAACATGGAGGTCTCGCTGTTGGAGCGTGAAACGACGTGGCGTCATGGTCGGGCTTGACCCGACCATCTCGGAAACCAGCGCCCTCTCGTCATGAGATTCCCGGGTCGAAGCTTCGCTGCGCCCGAGAATGACGCCTCTACATCCCCCTCACCCGCGGCCGGCCCTTCGGCGCGAGCATCAGATGGGTCAGCGCCCAGACGAGCGCGTCGAGCCGGTCGGGCGAGCGGCCGCCTTCGAGGCCGCGCGGCCCGAAGGCGCACATCTCGTCCTCCAGCTCCGGGAAGGTGCCGGCATGGCGCACGCGGCACTGCGCATAGAGCGCGGCGACCGGCTCGGCGCGCAGGTATTTGCCGCGCGTTGCCCGCACCGAGAGCACGGGAACGCCGGCATCGACCTCGCGGATCACGCTCTCGACCATCTCGCCGCCTTGGTTGACCTCAACGACCAGCGCATCCGCCTCGTGCCGGCGATAGAGCGCCACGGCCCTCTCCGCCCACTCCTGCGGCCGTGCGCCGGCAAGCGTCGCATCCTCCAGCACATGGCCGATGCCGTCGCGATCGATGCCGGCCACAACCAGCCCGCAGCGATCGGCGCGCTGCGAGGAGGAGGCCGGTGGATCGACGGCAACGGCGATGCGGGCGAGCGGCGGATGCTGCCGCTCGCGAGCCGCCTCGATCATCGCGCGGGTCCAGAGCGCGTCCGGGCTCTCCTCGACGATCTCGCCATCGAGCTCCTGCCGGCCGAGGCGCGTCCCGCCATAGGTTTCGGTGACGGTACGGACGAAGTCCGCGGCGAGGTTGAAACGATTGTCCCGCGTCTTCGCCCGGCTGACCGCGACATGCGGCTCGGCCAGCAGGCGCTTGACCAGCGGCACCGGGCGCGGCGTCGTCGTGATGACCTGCCGAGGGTGATCGCCGAGGCGAAGCCCGAATTGCAGCATGTCCCAGCACTCCTGAAGGTTCGGCCATTTCGCCATTTCGTCGGACCAGGCCGCGCCGAATTGCGGCCCGCGCAGCCCTTCCGGGTCTTCCGCGGAGAAGACCTGCGCGATCGCGCCGTTTGGCCATTGCAGGCGGCGCAGCGAGGGCTGCCAGATCGGCCGCTCCCAGCGCGTGTGGATTGCGAGCAGGCCGGAGACACCCTCGATCATCACGTCGCGCACCTGACCCTGGGTCTCGCCGATCAGGGCGATGCGCCCGGTCCGTATCTCTGCGAAGGGCGGATGGCCCAGTGCCATGCCCTTGACCCATTCGGCGCCGGTGCGGGTCTTGCCGGCGCCGCGTCCGCCGAGGACGAGCCAGATCGGCTTCGCAGGTTGGGGCGGCAACTGGTCCGGCCGCGCCCAGATCGTCCACTCCGCCATCACGGTCTCGACAATCTCAGATGGGGCCGTCTCCACCAGCTTCTTGAGCACCCTCACCCGCCTCTTCGGCGGCAAGTGCTTCAAGACGTCGAGCAAGCTCCTGACGGAGCGGTGCGACATGTCGCAGACCGTCCGCAGCAGAGAGTTCATCAGGCTGCTTATCCCTTTTCGCGGTCTGCGGCTCTTCGATCGCGACCAGCTCGCGCACGGTCCGCGCCAGCGTCGCCAGTGCCTTGGCGTCGGCCTCGCTCGCCGGTGCCCCCTTCGGCAGATCGGCGAGATGCTGCTCATGTGAATCGAGCTGGCGCTTGGCGGCGTGCCAGAGCTGGCCCACCACCGCTCTCCGGGAGACCGGCTGGCGTTTTCGCTTCGGTGCGGCGGGCGGTGGCAATGTTTCCATGCTGTCGTCTTCGGCCATGCGTCCCTTCCCGGATGACGGGCACGAAAAAGCCGCCGGCTGAGGGCGCGGCGGCTTCGTTCGGGCAGATTTCGTGAGCGTTCCTGATCTCTACACGATCAGCGTCACGTTGTCAAGATAATATTCCTACAACCTGGAGGCGCAAACTGCGAGAAAAAGTCAGGCTTGTTCCTTCTCGATCCATTTGTAGGTCGCGGCCGGAACGTAGTTCCCCATCCGGTCCAGCAGCGTCGCCGGCTCGGTATCGGTCATCGCCATGGCGCGATGGCTCTGCTTCAGGAAACCAGCCTCGACGGTCTGGTCGAGGAAGGTCGCCAGCGGATCGTAGAAACCCGCAACGTTCAGCAGGCCGAGCGGCTTGGCATGGATACCGAGCTGCCCCCAGGTCCAGATCTCGAACAGCTCCTCGAAGGTGCCGATGCCGCCGGGCATGGCGATGAAGCCGTCCGAGAGCTCGGCCATCCGCGCCTTGCGGGTGTGCATGGTGTCGACCACCTCGAGCCAGGTCAGCCCGATATGGCCGACCTCCTTGTCCTTCAACGCCTTGGGAATGACACCGTGAACCTGGCCGCCCGCTTCCAACGCCGCGTTGGCGACAATGCCCATCAGCCCGACGGCACCGCCGCCATAGACCAGCGTCAGACCGCGCCGGGCGATCTCGCCGCCCATGGCCCGGGCTCCCGCCGCATAGACGGGATCAATGCCGGGATTGGAACCGCAGAAGACACAAACCGATCTCATGTACCAAGAGCCTGCAAGATACGGGCCCAGGAACGCTGGCCCTTGTGGAAGGAGGACATGTCGTACTTTTCGTTCGGCGAGTGCACTCGGTCGTCGTCGAGGCCGAAGCCGACGAAGAGGGTATCGATGCCGAGCGTCCGCTTGAAATCGCCACCGACCGGGATCGAGCCACCGCTGCCGATCGAGACCACGCGCCCACCCCATTCATCGGCGAGTGCCGTGCGCGCCTTCTGAAGCACCGGCGAATCCGTCGGGACCGCCAGCGCCGGCGAGCCGGAATGGCTGATGAACTCTGCGGAGACATCCTCCGGCAGCCGGTCGCGGACGAACTGACGGAAGGCTTCGGCGATCTTGGCCGGATCCTGATCGCCGACGAGGCGGAAGGAGACCTTGGCCGAGGCTTTTCCGGGAATGACGGTCTTGCTGCCCTCGCCGGAATAGCCGCCCCAGATGCCGTTGACGTCACAGGTCGGGCGCGACTGGATCTGCTCGATCAGCATGCGCCCCTTCTCACCGATGGAATGCTTCAGCCCAACCTGCCCGAGGAACTCCTTCTCCGTCAGGTTGAGATCGGCCCACTCCGCCTTCTGGGCATTGGTCGGCTCATGCACGCCTTCGTAGAAGCCGGGAACTGTGATGCGGCCGTTCTCGTCGTGCAGCTCGCCGAGGATCTTCGTCAGCACATGGATCGGGTTGCAGGCCGCGCCGCCGAACAGGCCGGAATGCAGATCGCGATCGGCAGCCGTCAGCGTCACCTCCTGATAGACCATGCCGCGCAGGGTCGAGGTGATCAGAGGCGTCTCGCGGTCCCACATGCCGGTGTCGCAGACCAGCGCGTAGTCGGCCTTCAGCTCGGCAGCATTGGCCTTGATGTAGCCGGGAAGGTTGACCGAGCCGGATTCCTCCTCGCCCTCGACCAGGATCGTCAGCCCGATCGGTAGGTCGCCGGTCTCAGCCAGCATCGCGCGCACGGCCTCGATGAAGGTCATCACCTGCCCCTTGTCGTCGCAGGCGCCGCGAGCCGAGATGACCTTGCGGCCGGGCTCCAGCTCGCGCACGGTCGGCTTGAACGGGTCGGTGTCCCACAGGCTCAGCGGGTCGACCGGCTGCACGTCATAATGCCCATAGAACAGCGCATGCGGCGCGCCCGGCTTCGGCCGATGGGCGAGGACGACGGGGTGTCCGCCGGTCTCGCGCAATTCCGCCTTGAAGCCGAGAGATTCAAGATCGGCCCTCAGCCATTCGGCAGCGGCGCGTGTCTGCGCATTGAACGCCGGATCGGTGCCGATCGAAGGGATTTCGAGCCAGGAAGACAGGCGTTCGAGGGAAGCGTCGAGCCCGGCGTCGAGACGGTCGAGAATAGCGGGGAGCTTGGTCATGGCAGCCATCGGAAGCGATTCAGGTGACGCCATCATGGCAAGAGCCCAAACCGGCGTCAGCCCACAATCGTGCATTGCCGCCCGGCCCGATCGCAGCTCTAATTGACAACGCTTCGCAACTGCATTGACAGCATGCGGAACGGCGGCTACTTCTTATTGCAAACAAGTCGCAGCAAGGTCAGATCATGTCGCAAGGCGCCCCGGAATCCTCGTCGATCTGGCTACGATCGCGGGGCGAGCCCTCCCTGACGGATGTTTTTCGCACCATCAAGGTGACGCCGACCTCCTCGACCTGGCGAAAGTTCCTGGCCTTCTTCGGTCCGGGTTATCTCGTCGCCGTCGGCTATATGGACCCCGGCAACTGGGCAACCTCGCTCGCCGGCGGCGCCCAATTCGGCTACACGCTGCTGGTCGTCGCCCTGGTCTCGAACCTGATGGCGATCATCCTGCAGTCGCTCTGCGCGCGGCTCGCCATCGCCACCGGCCGCGACCTCGCCCAGGCCTGCCGCGACGCCTATCCGCCCTACATGGCCTGGCCGCTCTGGCTGCTGGCCGAGCTCGCGATCTGCGCGACCGACCTCGCAGAAGTGATCGGCACCGCGATCGGCCTCAACCTCCTCTTCGGCATCCCGCTCGAGATCGGCGTTCTGATCACCGCCTTCGACGTCTTCATCATCTTATGGCTGCAGACGCGCGGATTCCGGTGGATCGAGGCCTTCATCATCACGTTGCTCGGCGTCATCGCGCTGTGCTTCGGCATCCAGATCGCGCTCGCCGATCCGAACTGGGGCGAAGTGATCCGCGGCTTTGCGCCGACGACCGAGATCGTGACCAACCCGAACATGCTCTACATCGCGCTCGGCATCATCGGCGCGACGGTCATGCCGCATAATCTCTACCTGCACTCCGGTATCGTGCAGACCCGCGCCTATGGCCACACACTGCCTGAGAAGCGCGAGGCACTGAAGTTCGCGACGATCGACTCCACCGTGGCGCTCTGCTTCGCGCTGCTGATCAACGCGTCCATCCTGATCCTCGCCGCGGCGACCTTCTATAAGGCCGGCCATCACGACGTCGCCGAGCTCGGCAAGGCGCAGGAACTCCTGCAGCCGCTGCTCGGCGCCTCGATCGCGCCATCGCTCTTCGCCATCGCCCTGCTCTGCTGCGGCCTCAACTCGACCGTGACTGCGACCATGGCCGGGCAGATCGTGATGGAAGGCTTCCTGCGCATCCGCCTGCCCGCCTGGATGCGGCGGCTGGTGACGCGCCTCGTCGCGATCGTTCCGGCGATCGCGGTCACGCTGATCTATGGCGAGAGCCAGACGGCGAAACTGCTCATCCTGAGCCAGGTCGTCCTCAGCCTGCAGCTGCCTTTCGCGGTGGTGCCGCTGGTCATGTTCACCGCATCGAAGGGCAAGATGGGCGCTCTGGTGGCGCCGCGCTGGCTCAGCCTGACAGCGGGCTTCATCGCCGCGATCATCATCCTGCTGAACCTCAAGCTGCTGTTCGATCTCGCGACCGGGGCGTGACGGCGGCGACAGCGTTCCGATAAAGAACTCGTCATGCTCGGGCTTGGCCCGAGCATCTCCTGCCAAAAGACGCGCCAGTGCCCTTTCGGGGCTGAGATTCTCGGGTCTGCGCTTCGCTCCGCCCGAGAACGACGCCCGGGCTCAGCGCTTCCCGGACATCGAGCCGAGAATGCCGCGCAGGATCGCGTTACCCACCTGGCGGCCGATCGAGGTCGCGGCCGAGCGCGCGGCCGAGGTAATGACCTTCTCCGCCATGCTCTGCGGCAGCGGACCGCCACGCGAACCCGGCCCTGTCTTCGGGCGCTGCTGGGGCGCGCCGCCGCCGAGCCAGCCGCCGATCGTGTCGAGGATGCCCCCTCCCCCACCGGTGGACGCCTCGATGGACGAGCCGTCCGGATTGAGGTTCTTGCGCTTCATCAGCACTTCATAGGCCGACTCGCGGTCGATCATGGTGTCGTACTTGCCCTTCTCGGGCGAGGCATTGATCGCCTGCTGGCGCTGCTGCGGCGTGCATGGACCGACCTGCGCCATCGGCGGCGCGATCAGCGCGCGCTCGACCATCTCCGGCGAGCCCTTGCCCTCCAGCATAGAGATCAGCGCCTCGCCGACGGCGAGCTGGCTGATCGCCTCTTCCGTCTTGATCTTCGGGTTCTGGCGGAAGGTCTCGGCAGCGGCGCGCACGGCCTTCTGGTCGCGCGGGGTGAAGGCGCGCAGCGCGTGCTGGACACGGTTGCCGAGCTGGGCCAGCACCGTGTCGGGGATATCGAGCGGGTTCTGCGTGACGAAATAGACGCCGACGCCCTTGGAGCGGATCAGGCGAACGACCTGCTCGACCGCCGTCAGCAGCGCCTTGGGGGCGCCGTTGAAGAGCAGATGCGCCTCGTCGAAGAAGAAGACGAGCTTCGGCTTGTCGAGATCGCCAACCTCGGGAAGCTGCTCGAACAGCTCCGAGAGCAGCCAGAGCAGGAAGGTCGCGTAAAGCCGCGGATTGTTCATCAGCTTGTCGGCGGCGAGGATGTTGACGATGCCGCGGCCGTCGCGATCCGTCTTCATCAGGTCGTTGATGTCCAGAGCCGGCTCGCCGAAGAACAAATCGCCCTTCTGGTTCTCCAGTACCAGCAGCGCGCGCTGGATCGTGCCGACGGTCGCGGAGGTGACATTGCCGTATTTGGTGGTCAGGTCCTGCGCATTCTCGGCGATAAAGGTCAGGATCGCACGCAGATCCTTGAGATCGAGCAGCAGGAGCTTCTGCTCGTCGGCGATGCGGAAGGCGATGTTGAGCACGCCCTCCTGCGTGTCGTTGAGATCGAGCAGGCGCGCTAGCAGCAGCGGCCCCATCTCGGAGATCGTGGCCCGGACCGGGTGCCCCTGCTCGCCGAACACGTCCCAGAAGACGGTGGTGAACTGATCAGGTTCGTATTTCAGCCCGAGTTCCTTGGCCCGGTTGACGAAGGCCGGCTTGGAATCGCCCGGCGCCACGATGCCGGAGAGATCGCCCTTGATGTCGGCAGCGAAGACCGGGACGCCGTTGCGGGCGAAGCCCTCGGCCATGACCTGGAGCGTCACCGTCTTGCCGGTTCCGGTCGCGCCGGTCACGAGACCGTGGCGATTGGCGAGCTTGAGCAGCAGGTTCTCCGGCTTGCCGCTCTTGCCGATCAGAATCGCGCCGTCATCCGCCATCACACCCGCCTATGAGATTTCCCAGAACGTCAGTGGAGGGTGTAACCAAACGACGCAGAAGGCGGAAGCCCAAGCCCGTTGGAATCAGATCGTAAATATGTAAACTATTTTTACTGGGCTTCGCGGCGAAGCCGTTTGGCGAGGGGATTGGGACCATGGAAGAATTGCTCACGCGAGTGGCCGCTGCGGCCGGCATCAACGAGGAACTCGCCCGCAAGGCGGTCGGCATCATCCTCGCTTTCCTGCAGAAGGAAGGCCCGGCGACCGAGATCGGCCAGCTGATGGCTGCCCTGCCGGGCGCGCAGGCGCTCGCGGATGCCGAAGGAGGCGCCAAGGGCGGCATGCTCGGCGCGATCGGCGGGCTGATGGGCGGTGGCGGCGGCGTCATGGCGCTCGGCGGCCAGCTCATGGGCGCGGGCCTCTCGATGGGCCAGATCCAGAGCGTGTCCAAGGAAATGTTCGCCGTCGGCCGCGAGAAGGCCGGCGAGGACGCAATGGGCGCGATCGTGGGCGCCATTCCGGGGCTCGGCCAGTTCGTCTGATCCCGATCGATATTTTTGCGCCGTCGCGACGCCGTCCTTGTGCGGCATAGCGGCGGCGTTTTGTATCCCCTTCGTATTTCTGCACCTGCCCTGCGACGAAGTAGGGATGGCGGTGCGCGCCCGCCCATGGCAATCAGCGCTCCACGGCTGCACATTGTGCGGAAGAGGAGCATCGGCGCGCATGAACTCGGCTGCCCCATCCGACCTTCCCTACCTCGACGCCTTCCCGGCGCCGTCGCATGACGTCTGGCGTGCGGCGGTCGACAAGGTTCTGAAGGGTGCGGATTTCGAGAAACGGCTGGTCGGCCGCACCGCTGATGGCATCCGCATCGAGCCGCTCTACCCCGCTGCCTCCCCCACCGCGCGGGCCTTGCGCTCCGAAGCCGGGCGCTGGCATGTCGCCGCGCGGCTCGACCATCCCGCGCCGAAGGAAGCCCAGGCGCTTGCGCTCGCCGATCTGGAAGGCGGCGCCGACACGCTGACGATCAGCTTTGCGGGCGCGCCGGCGGCACGCGGCTATGGCCTCGTCGCCGATGATGTCGCAACTCTCGATGCCGCGCTCGACGGCGCGATGCTCGATCTCATCCAGCTGCGGCTCGACCCTGCCCCGGAGGGCCGCATCAACGCCTTGCTGCTGGCGGCGCTGATCGAGAAGCGGGGCCATGCGCCGGCCGAGCTTTCCATGGATTTCGGCCTCGACCCGATCGGCGTCTTCGCCGGCCTCGGATCGCTCGCCGTCTCCTGGTCGGAGGTCGGGCGCCGCCTCACTGAGACCATCCGCGCTCTCAAGGACCGCGGCTTCTCCGGCCCGTTCATCACTGTCGACAGCCGCCCCTATCACGAGGCCGGCGCCAGCGAGGCGCAGGAACTCGGCGCAGCGCTTGCCACCGCGGTTGCCTATCTGCGCACGCTCGAAGCGCAGGGATTTTCACTGGCAGAGGCGCGCGACACCCTCTCCTTCACGCTTGTCGCCGACACCGACGAGTTTCTGACGGTCGCGAAATTCCGGGCTGCCCGGCTGCTCTGGAAACGTATCCAGCAGGCGTGCGGGCTGACCCCGAAGCCGGCGCGAATCCATGCGGAGACGGCCTGGCGTTCGCTGACCAGGCGCGATCCCCATGTCAATCTGCTGCGCGGCACGGTCGCAGCCTTCTCGGCCGGAGTCGGCGGGGCGGATTCGCTGACCGTCCAGCCCTTCACCGCCGCGCGCGGTCTGGCCGACGCCTTCGCGCGCCGCGTCGCGCGCAACACGCAGTTGATCCTGCTCGAAGAGAGCAATCTCTGGCGCGTCGCCGATCCGGCGGCTGGCGCCGGCGGCTTCGAGGCGTTGACGCAGGCACTTTGCGAGAAGGCCTGGCAAGCCTTCCAGGAGATCGAGCGGCAGAGCAGCGGCGATCTGCGCGGCATCGTCGCCGGGCTCGCCAACGGTTCCGTCCAGAAGACCCTCGCCGAGCAGAGGGCAGCGCGCACGAAGGCGATTGCCACCCGCCGGGAGCCGATCACCGGCACCAGCGAGTTCCCCAATATCGGCGAGGGCGTGGTGACCGTGCTGGAAGTCGCGCCGGTCGTCCGCGGAGAACGACGTCCTCCCGGCAGCCTCGCCGAGCGCAACCAGGGCGAAATCATACGCTCCTTCGTCGGCGGAGCCGGCCGGGCCGATGCCCGGATCGCGCCCGGCGCGGCCCTGCACGCGGATGCGCTGCCCTCGCTCAGATTGTCGGAGCCGTTCGAGGCTCTGCGCGACAAGGCCGATGCCCTGCCGCAACGCCCGGTCGTCTTCCTGGCGACGCTCGGCTCCATCGCCGACTTCACCGCGCGCGCCGGCTTTGCCCGCAACCTGTTCGAGGCCGGCGGCCTTGCCGCGCCGAGCGGCGACGGCTTCGCCACCGACGGCGCCACCGATCTCGACGCGCTGGTCGGGGCCTTCCGCGCCTCGGATGCGAAGCTCGCCTGCCTGTGCGGTTCGGAACCGGCCTATGCCGCAGAAGGCGCTGCCGCGGCCGAAGCGCTCGCCGCGGCCGGTGCCACGGTCTGGCTCGCCGGCCGCCCCGCCGACAGCGAAGCTTTGAACAAGGCCGGCGTATCCTCGTTCATCTTCATGGGTTGCGATGTGGTCGAGGCGCTCGAACACGCGCAGGCCATCGCAAGGGCCTGATCGGAGACATGAGTTTGACTGCCATCGCCCTCACCATCGCCGGCTCGGATTCGAGCGGCGGCGCCGGCATCCAGGCCGATCTGAAGACCTTCGCGGCGCATCAGGTCTATGGCGCCAGCGTCATCGTCGCGCTGACCGCGCAGAACACGAAGGGCGTCAGCGCCATCCACGCCGTGCCGCGCGACTTCGTCGCCCAGCAGATGGACGCCGTCTTCGAGGATCTCGATGTCGGCGCGGTCAAGATCGGCATGCTGGCGACTGCCGAGTTGATCGAGACAGTCGCAGCCGGCCTGAAGCGCCACGGAGCGAAGAACGTCGTGCTCGATCCCGTCATGATCGCGGCTTCCGGCGCGCGGCTGCTCGAGACATCGGCGGTCGAGGCAATCCGCAAGCACCTCTTTCCGCTCGCGACGCTGATCACCCCGAACCTGCCCGAGGCCGCCGCCCTGCTCGGCTCCAGCATGGCGGAGACCGAACAGGCCGTCGACGAGCAGGCCGAGAAGCTTGCAGCGCTGGGCGCCGCCAATGTCCTGATCAAGGGCGGCCATGGCAGCGGCGATATCAGCAGCGACCTCCTGTTGCTCGCTGGCGGCGCGCGCCAGCGCTTCAATGCGCCACGTGTCTCGACCCGCAACACGCATGGCACCGGCTGCACCTTGTCCTCTGCGATCACCGCCAATCTCGCCAAGGGGCTGGCGCTGCCGGAGGCTGTCGGTCACGCCAAGACCTATATTTCCGCCGCCATCGCCGCCGCCGACGAGGTTGCGGTTGGCCAYGGCCACGGACCGGTGCATCATTTCCACCACTGGTGGGACAGGACCGACGGGAGCCAGCCATGACCGCGATCCCGGATTTCACGAAGCTCGCCTTCGCCGACACCCGGACGGCGGCGTCTGCAGACTTAGCGGCGGCCGAACCCTGGATGACACCGGAAGATATTCCGGTAAAGCCGCTCTATACGGCCGCTGACCGCGAAGGGCTGCCCTTCGTCGAGACGCTTCCGGGTATCGCGCCCTATCTGCGCGGCCCCTACCCGACGATGTACGTCAACCAGCCCTGGACGATCCGGCAATATGCCGGCTTCTCCACGGCCGAGGATTCGAACGCCTTCTATCGGCGCAACCTCGCCGCCGGACAGAAGGGGCTCTCGGTCGCCTTCGACCTCGCCACCCATCGCGGCTATGACAGCGACCATCCGCGCGTCGCTGGCGATGTCGGCATGGCGGGCGTCGCGATCGACTCGATCTACGACATGCGCACGCTGTTCTCCGGCATCCCGCTCGACCAGATGAGCGTGTCGATGACGATGAACGGCGCCGTTCTGCCGGTTCTGGCGCTCTATATCGTCGCGGCCGAGGAACAGGGCGTGCCGCAGGCCAAGCTCTCGGGGACCATCCAGAACGACATCCTCAAGGAGTTCATGGTCCGCAATACCTATATCTACCCGCCCTCGCCCTCGATGCGGATCATCGGCGACATCTTCGCCTTCACCTCGGCGAACATGCCGAAATTCAACTCGATCTCGATCTCCGGCTACCACATGCAGGAGGCGGGAGCGACGCAGGACCTGGAACTCGGCTACACGCTCGCCGATGGCGTCGAATATATCCGCGCAGGCCAGCAGGCGGGGCTTTCGGTCGATGTCTTCGCGCCGCGCCTGTCGTTCTTCTGGGCGATCGGCATGAACTTCTTCATGGAAGTCGCCAAGATGCGCGCCGCCAGGCTGATCTGGGCGAAGCTAGTCAAGGACTTCGGCGCGCAGAACGAGAAATCCCTGCCGTTGCGCACGCACTGCCAGACCTCCGGCTGGTCGCTGACGGCGCAGGACGTGTTCAACAACGTGCCGCGCACGATGATCGAGGCGATGGCGGCGACGCAGGGGCACACCCAGTCCCTGCACACCAACGCGCTCGACGAGGCGCTGGCGCTGCCGACCGATTTCTCCGCCCGCATCGCCCGCAACACCCAGATCCTGCTGCAGCAGGAGAGCGGCACGACGCGGATCATCGATCCCTGGGGCGGCTCCTATTATGTCGAACGGCTCACCGCGGAACTCGCCGAGAAGGCCTGGGGCCATATCCGGGAAGTCGAGGCGCTCGGCGGTATGGCTAAGGCGATCGAGGCCGGTATCCCGAAGCTGCGGATCGAGGAGGCCGCCGCCAAGACCCAGGCCCGCATCGACGGCGGCCAGCAGGCGATCATCGGCGTCAACTGCTTCAAGCCGGAGAATGAGGCTTCCATCGAGGTGCTCAAGGTCAACAACGCCTCGGTGCGCGCCCAGCAGCTCGACAAGCTGAAGCGCCTCAAGGCCGAACGTGACGAGACCGAGGTGCAGGCTGCCCTAGCTGCGCTCACCGATGGCGCGGCCGGCAATGCCAATCTGCTCGACCTCGCGGTCAAAGCGGCGCGCGCCAAGGCCACTGTCGGCGAGATTTCCATGGCCATGGAGAAGGTGTTCGGGCGCCACAGGGCCGAGATCAAGGCGATCTCGGGGGTCTACAAGCGGGAGGTCGGCGAGATGAACCCAGCCGTCACGCGGGTCCAGCTGATGTGCGGGGCTTTCGAGGAGGCCGATGGGCGCCGCCCGCGCATCCTCGTCGCCAAGATGGGGCAGGACGGGCACGACCGCGGCCAGAAGGTCATCGCCTCGGCCTTCGCCGATCTCGGCTTCGACGTCGATATCGGACCTCTCTTCGCGACGCCCGATGAAGCGGCGCGCCAGGCGGTCGAGAACGACGTCCACATTGTCGGCGTGTCCTCGCTGGCGGCAGGACATCTCACGCTGGTGCCGGAGCTGAAGGCGGCGCTGGCCAAGGCGGGCCGGCCCGACATCATGATCGTGGTCGGCGGCGTCATCCCGCCGCAGGATTTCGACGCCCTGATCGAAGCGGGCGCCTCGGCGATCTTCCCGCCCGGCACCGTCATCGCCGACGCCGCCGAGAAGCTTCTGGAAGAGCTGAACCAACGGCTGGGCTACGCCCAGCGCACGGTCGCTGCGGAGTAACGAAAAGGCGGGCGCTGCCCTCGGACCGCGCCCGCCCCATGGTCACAGCCGGCGTGGCGACACTTACCGCCAGCCGTAACCATAGCCGTAGCGCGGCGGAGGCGGCCGCATGCCGTAACCGTCGTAGTAGCGGTGCCAGCGACGCTGGCCCCAGAAGCCATGGACGGCGGGCGGCGCGGGCCGCCAATCGGCGCCATAAGCCGGGCGCTCATAGGCGGGCTCGTAACGGCCGCCGAAAGCCTGGGCATTTCCTGCTCCGGCGAAGGTGGAAGCGGCGAGCACGATGCCGCCCAGTGCGAAGGCCGCCAAACCTAAGCGGGCGCGATTGCGGAACATGGTCCCTGTCCTGTCTCGCGGCGGGGAGAATTCCCCTGCCGTGAGAGGAACATTCGCAAAACCCGGCTGAACGCGCTTTGAGGGCGCCGTTCAGCCACCGTTTAACTGCCGGAAAGCTGCTCGCGCTTCAGCAGCAGCGAAGCGGCGATCACGACGATGGCCACGGCCCCGATCATGATCGTGCAGGCGGCATTGATCTCGGGCGACACGCCGAGTTTGACCGCCGAGTAGAGCCGCATCGGCAGAGTGGTCGCGCCGGGGCCGGTCGTGAAGCTCGCGACGACGAGGTCGTCGAGCGAGAGCGTGAAAGCGAGCATCCAGGCCGCCGCCACCGCCGGCCAGATCAGCGGCAGGGTCACCGTCCAGAAGGTGACGAAAGGCGTGGCGCCGAGATCCTGCGCCGCCTCCTCCAGCGAGCGGTCGAAGCCGGCGAGCCGCGATTGCACGACGATACAGGCGAAGCCGAGACCGAAGGTCGCGTGGGCGATCGTGACGGTCCAGAAGCCGCGCTCGACATCGACGGCTACGAAAAGCAGCAGCAACGACAGGCCCGTCACCACCTCGGGCATGACAAGCGGTGCCAGCACCATGCCGGAGAACAAGGTGCGCCCCATGAAACGGCCATGGCGGGCGAGAGCCAGTGCCGCGAGCGTGCCGAGAATGGTCGCCAGCGTCGCCGAGACGACGCCGAGGCGGATCGAAAGCCAGGCCGCATCGAGCAGCGGCTCATTCTGCATCAAGGCGCCGTACCAATGCGTCGAGAAGCCGCCCCAGACCGTCACCAGCCGCGAGGCGTTGAAGGAATAGGCGATGAGCGTCAGGATCGGCAAATAGAGGAAGGCGAAGCCGACGATCAGCGCGAGGATCAACCCGGGGCCGAGCCGGCTCATGCCGCCATCTCCCGTCGCAGCCGCGCCCGCTGGAGCAGGACGAGCGGCAGCACCAGCACGACGAGCAGTACCACCGCCACCGCCGAGGCCAGTGGCCAGTCGCGGTTCGAGAAGAACTCGTTCCAGAGCACCTTGCCGATCATCACGGTGTCGGGGCCGCCGAGCAGGTCGGGGATGACGAACTCGCCCACCGCGGGGATGAAGACCAGCGCGGAGCCGGCGAGGATACCAGGCAGCGAAAGCGGCAAAGTCACCGTGAAGAAGGCTGTGACGGGCGTTGCACCGAGATCGGCCGCCGCTTCGAGCAAGCCGCGATCAAGTTTTTCCAGCGTCGCGAAGAGCGGCAGCACCATAAATGGCAGGTAGGAATAGACCATGCCGAGCAGCACGGCCGTCTCGGTGTTGAGCAGGCGCAGCGGCTCGATTTCGAAGCCGAGGAAAGCAAGCGCAGCGTCGAGCAGCCCGTCCGGCCTGAGGATGCCGATCCAGGCGTAGACGCGGATCAGGAACGACGTCCAGAACGGCAGGATGACGAAGACGAGCAGGAGACCGCGCCAGCGCGACGGCGCCGAGGCCATTGCATAAGCGAGCGGATAGCCGATCGCGAGGGCGAAGAGCGTGGTCAGCGCCGCGATGCGCAGGGAATAGAGATAGCTCTGCCAATAGAGGGGGTCGTCGCCGAGCAGCTTGAAGTTCTCGAAATCGAGCTGCGACAGGAACGCGCCGAGCTGCGCGAGCCCCTCGAAATGCGGCGCATAGGGCGGCAGCGCCGTCGCCGCCTGCGAAAAGGCCATGCGCAGCACGATGGCGAAGGGCGCGAGGAAGAACAGCGCCAGCCAGAGATAAGGCACGGCGACGACGAGGCGGCGAAGCCGCTGCAGCGAAGCGACCGCGCTCATGATGTCACTGCGCCGTCGTGCTCGGGCTTGCCCCGAGCATCTGGTGACATGAGAGGCTGCAGCGCCTCCTTCTGCCAGAGATTCTCGGGTCTGCGCTTCGCTCCGCCCGAGAATGACGCCCCTGCCCCAGCGCGCCTCATGGCGGCAGCACCACGCCGGCCTCGACATCCCAGGAGAGCCAGACCTTGTCGTCCCAGGCGAAGGGCCGCGCCATGCGCCGTGTCCGGTTGGCGAGCGCGACCTTGACGAGCTGACCACCCTCCCCTTGAGCGTTTTGCCCGCCGAGCATCACCTGGATCATGGTGAAGTCGCCGAGATAGCCGATATCCCAGATCTCGCCCGCGACCTTGTTGACCGCCTGGCCCGGCTCGTCATGGGCGATTTCGATCTTCTCCGGCCGGATGCCGATGACGAGCGGTTCGCCCGGCTTCAGCGCCGGTGCGTCCTCGTCGAGCTCGACGGTGCCGACATGCGGCACCTCGGCGCGGACCAGTTCGCCCTCGACGGCGGCGATCCTGCCTTCGAAAATGTTGATGTCGCCAACGAACTCCGCGACATGCCGGTTGGCCGGCGCCTCATAGATCACGTCGGGCGGGCCGATCTGGACGAGCTTGCCGTGGTCCATCACCGCCATGCGGTCGGCCATTGTCATGGCCTCGTCCTGGTCGTGAGTGACGACCATGAAGGTCAGGCCGAGCTCGCTCTGCAGATCCATCAGCTCGAACTGGGTCTGCTCGCGCAGCTTCTTGTCGAGCGCCGCCATCGGCTCGTCGAGCAGGAGCAGTTTGGGCCGCTTGGCGAGCGAACGCGCGAGCGCGACGCGCTGGCGCTGACCGCCGGAGAGCTGATGCGGCTTGCGCCCGCCGAGGCCGGAGAGCTTGACCAGCGCCAGCATCTCCTCGACGCGCCGGTCGATCTCGGCGCGTGGCAGTCCCTCGCGCTTCAGCCCATAAGCAATGTTGTTGGCCACGCTGAGATGCGGGAACAGCGCATAGGACTGGAACATCATGTTGATCGGCCGCAGATGCGGCGGGATGCCGGTGATGTCCTGCCCGGCGAGCAGGATCGTGCCCGCATCCGGCGTCTCGAAGCCGGCGAGCATGCGCATCAGCGTGGTCTTGCCGCAGCCGGACGGACCGAGCAGCGCAAAGAACTCGCGGGGATAGAGCGCGAGCGAGAGGTCGCCCACCGCCGTGACGTCGCCAAAGCGCTTGGTCACGCCCCGGAACTCCACCAGCGGCTTCGCCGCCGGGTCGTTCCAGGGCTGGAAGGCCCGGCGCACGCTGCCGGGCGAGGTCTTCTTCATGGGGCCGGCGACCTGTCCGAAACCGGTCACTTGCCGGTCTTCACGCGCGTCCAGAGCCGGTTCACCAGCCGCTGCGCCTTCTGGTCGTAGGGCGTGATCGTGTAGAGCCGCGCCATCACCGCATCCGACGGGTAGATCCCTGGGTTGTCGCGCACCGCGGCCGAGAGCAGCGGCTTCGAAGCGATGTTGCCGTTGGCGTACTGGATGAAGTCAGAGTTCTTCGCSGCCATCTCCGGCCGGTTGACGAAGTCGATGAACTTCAGCGCCCCGTCGACATTGCCGGCATCCTTCGGGATCACGAAGGAGTCGAACCACATCAGCGCGCCCTCCTTCGGGATGGAATAGGCGATCTGGACGCCGTTCTTGGCCTCCTCGGCGCGCTTCTTCGCCTGAAGGATGTCGCCGGAATAGCCGACGGCCAGGCAGATATCGCCATTCGCCAGCGCGTTGATATATTCCGAGGAGTGGAACTTCTGGATGTGCGGGCGGATCTTGCGCAGGAGCTCGCCGGCCTTGTTCAGATCGGCCTCGTTCTTCGAGTCGGGGTCGAGCCCGAGATAGCGCAGCGCCGCCGGGAACATCTCCTCGACCGCATCGAGCACATGGACGCCGCAGTTGGAGAGCTTCTTGAGTTGCTCGGGCTCGAAGACGATCTTCCAGCTGTCGATCACCGCGTCGGGGCCGAGGCGTTCCTTGATCTTGGCGGTGTTGTAGCCAATCCCCGTAGTGCCCCACATGTAGTTCACGGCGTATTTGTTGCCGGGATCGTATTTCGACAGACGGGTCTGGATTTCCGGCCAGAGATTCTTGAGGTTCGGCGCCTTGTCCTTGTCGATCGGCTGGTAGAGGCCGAGCGGGATGTGGCGCGGCAGGAACGACGCGGTGACGACGATCAGGTCGTAGCCGGTCTTGCCGGCCAGAAGCTTGGTCTCGACCGTCTCCATCTGGTCGAAGGTGTCGTAGACGACGGTGATGCCGGTTTCCTTCTTGAAGGCATCAAGCACCTCCGGATCGACATAGTCAGACCAGTTGAAGATGCGCAGCTGCTTCTCCTGCGCGGCCGCCGGTGCGGCGAGAAGTCCCAGCCCGATCGCGCAGGCGGCAATAGCCTCGGCCAATCGCTTCGTCGTCTTACCCAATCTGCCCCTCCATCAAGCTCAGGCGCGCGCACGCTAACAGCTTTCCCCCCGGCATCAACCGGCTTCAGGCGCGCTCCGATGCGCGCGCACAGCCCTGGGTTGCCAAGAGGCCCTGCAGCATGTCGGCGCGGGGTGACGCAAGCGTGATCGGCGATGTTCTTGCCGGCTTCAGCAGCCCTGCACATACCGTGCCGGATGCGCTTCCTCCGCCGCTTCCTGCTTTTCTTCGTCATCGCCTTCCTGCTGCCGCTCGCGACCCATGCGGGCTGGTGGATCTGGCAGACGCATGCTCCCGACTGGCGGCGGGCCGACTGGACGAGCGCGAAGCTTTTGCCCGCCGCCGCGGTCGAGCCCGAAGCGACGGTGCATCTCTTCGCCGCGCGCGTCGGGCGCTGGCGCGGAATCTTCGCGCATCATTCCTGGATCGTGGTGAAGGAGCGCGGCGCGAGCGCCTATACGCGCTTCGACGTCGTCGGCTGGGGCATGCCGGTTCGGATCAACCATCGCGACGCCGATGGCCGCTGGTTCGGCAATATGCCGGAACTCGTCGCCGAAGTCCGCGGCGATGCCGCCGAACGGCTGATTCCGCGCATTCGGGCGGCGGTTGCGAGCTACGCCTATTCGAGCCCGGACAGCTATCTCGCCTGGCCGGGACCGAATTCGAACAGCTTCGTCCAGCACGTTCTGTCGGAGGTGCCGGAACTCCGGCAGGCGCTGCCGCCGACGGCCATCGGCAAGGACTGGCGCGCCGACGGGCTGTTCGCCGGCCTTACCGCCAGCAGGACGGGCATCCAGGCCTCGGCCTATGGGATTGCGGGCGTCACGGTGGGCTGGGTCGAGGGCATCGAGATCAACATCCTCGGCCTCGTCGCCGGGTTCGACCTGCGCAGCCCGGCGCTGAAGCTGCC
The DNA here is from genome assembly GCF_056395345.1 of Allobosea sp. 10L422. NCBI lineage: Bacteria > Pseudomonadati > Pseudomonadota > Alphaproteobacteria > Hyphomicrobiales > Alloboseaceae > Allobosea > Allobosea sp. 10L422. The sequence goes on along the minus strand of NZ_JBFTJI010000006.1, from coordinate 154,932 downwards.
GGGCTGGGGGCGGATCGGGGTTTGAAGCCGGTCGTCATTCTCGGGTGAAGCGAAGCGCAGACCCGAGAATCTCCCGCCGGAGAGGGCACTGGTTTCCAGGATGCTCGGGTCAAGCCCGAGCATGACGCACCTTCTCTCAGACCGCCTCGAAAGCCTGTGCCAGATCGGAGATCAAATCCTCGATGTTCTCGATGCCGACCGAGATGCGGATCAGCGCGTCGGTCAGGCCGATCTCCTCACGCAGCTCCCTGGCGACGCCGGAATGGGTCATCGCCGCCGGATGCGAGACCAGCGTCTCGGTGCCGCCGAGGCTGACGGCGAGCTTCATGATCTGGAGGTTGTCGAGGAGCGCGAAGGCTTCCTTCTCTCCGCCCTTGACGTCGAAGGCGAAAGTCGAGCCCGCGGCGCTGCACTGCCGGTCGAAGACGGCCTTGCGCGGATCGCTGTCCTTGAGGTTGCCGAGATAGTGGACCTTAGCCACCTTCGGGTGGTTTTCGAGGTACTCCGCCACCAGCTTGGCGTTCTCGTTGGCGCGGCTCATGCGGATATCCAGCGTCTCCAGCGAGCGCATCAGCATCCAGCAGGAGTTCGGGTCTGCTTGCGTGCCGAGCGAGCCGCGCCAGGCCTTCACCTGCCGCACCAGCGCCTCGGAACCGCTGATCGAGCCGCCGACGAGATCGGAATGGCCGCCGACATATTTCGTSAGCGAAAGCAGAGTGAGGTCGGCGCCGAGGTTGAGTGGCTTCTGGTATTTCGGGCCGAGCAGCGTGTTGTCGACGACGACCGGTGGACGGTGGCCCTGCGACTTCTCCAGCTCGTCGGCGATCACCTTGCAGGCGGCGAGATCGACGAGGCCGTTGGTCGGATTGGCGGGGGTTTCGACCATGATCATCGCGACGCGGCCCTTGGCGGCAGCCGCCTTGGCAACCTCCCGCATCTGCGCGATGTCGAGCCCGTCGGTGAAGCCGAACGGCGTGATGCCGAAGGCGCCCATCTGGTTCTTGAGCAGGGTTTCCGTGCCGCCATAGAGCGGACGGGAATGGAGGATCGTGTCACCCGGACGCAGGAAGGCGAAGCAGGTCGTGGCGATCGCGGCCATGCCGGAGGCGAAGACGGCGCATTTCTCGGCCTCGTCCCAGATCGCCAGGCGATCCTCGAGAATCTCCATGTTGGGATGGTTGAAGCGTGAATAGACCAGCCCGGGCTTCTCGCCGGGTTTCGGCTGGCGCCGCCCCGAGGTGAAGTCGAAGAAGTCCTTGCCCTGCTGGGCGTTCTCGAAAACGAAGGTCGAGGTCAGGAAGACCGGCGGCTTGAGCGAACCTTCCGACATGGCCGGCGAATAGCCGAAGCCCATCATCAGCGTCTCCGGATGGAGCTTTCGGTTGGCGATCCGGTCCTTGTGATAGCTATCCCCGTTCATGAGCTGTCTCCCTTTTTTCGGCCGCGCCGTTGAATCCCTGCCTTTGAGAATAATCTCATCAGAGCGCCATTGCTTGGTCGATAAAGCTCACCGTAAACTCACGATTGCAGCTTCCTGCTCACAAACCTGCACAGCGGAGCATATCATGCTCGACACGATCGATCGTCGGATTCTCTCGGTGCTCCGCGAGGACGGGCGGATCACCAATCAGGATCTCTCGCAGCGGGTCGGGCTGTCGCCGACGCCCTGCCTGCGCCGGCTCAAGCGGCTGGAGGAGACCGGCGTCATCCAAGGCTATGCGGCAGTCGTCGACCCCAAGGCTTATGGCCTGCCCTTCAGCGTCTTCGTCTCGGTGCGTCTCACCCAGCAGAACCAGGAGCAGATCGCCGAATTCGAGAAGGCCGTCGAAAGCTGGAGCGAAGTCGCCGAATGCTACCTCATGACCGGCTCGCAGGACTATCTGCTGCGCGTCGTCACCGACGGCATCGAAGGCTATGAGCGCTTCCTCAAGCAGAAGGCGACGCGGCTGAAATGCATCCAGTCGGTCGAATCCAACTTCGCGCTCGCGACGATCAAGAAGCGTTCGGGCCTGCCGCCGATCTAGGGTCTGGCCTCGTCAGGCGCCGCGATCCATGGCGCGGCGCACGACCTGAGTGACCTCGCTGTTCGACAGGAACAGGTCGTGGCGCAGCATGCTCCAGCCGCGGCCGGACGTATCCGCGACGCGCACGCCCAGCGCATCGAGGCGCGAGCGGTCGGCAGCACCGGCGCGTGCAACGCCGCCGGCGATGCGCGCCGAGACCGCAAGCGCCCGGTCGCCGGGATCGATGATCACTGTCATGCGCTGCGCCAGCGGTCCGAGCTTCTTCACCGTCTGCTCGAAGGCGTCGATGTCGACATCGGGCGAAGCCAGCACGACGGAGCCGATCCGGGCATAGACATCCTGGGAATCGCGCAATTCGCGTAGGCCTTCCAGTGTCAGGAAGGTTCCCATCGAGTGGGCGACGATGTGGATGCGCCCGACCGTCGGGTTGGCAACGAGCGCCTGCAGGCTCTGGACGAAGCCGTCGCGCGACCAGAGCGCGCTCTCGCGGTCATAGGCGTAGTCGAACAGCTTGCCGCCGGACGGCCAAGTGAAGAGCGCGGTGCGGCCCTGGAATTCGAGCGAATGCGAGAGCTGGCCGGCGCTGCGCGCGGCTGTTTCGAAGGTTTCGTTGAAGCCGTGGACATAGAGCAGCACGTCGCGGCCATTGGCGGCATCCGAGAAGGCGCGCGGGGCGTCGTTGGTCACCTCGCGGCCGACGCCTAGCACAGCCCAGTCGCCACTGACGGCGGAGGAAACACGTCCGGATATTCCCCTGCCAGGCGCTGACAGGCGCACCTCGGCGAAGGTCAGCGGCCCCCGATCGGTGCCGAAATAGGGCGCGGCATTGCCGACCGACCTGCGCGTCGTCATGACCAGCAGACGCGGATCCTTGCCGAGCGCCGAGCTATCGGCGCGCTCCGGCTCGGCGAAGGGCGAAACGCTCGCTTCGCTCTGGGCGCAGGCGGCAAGCCCGAGGGGCAGGAACGCGGCGAGCGCCAGCGAGCGGCATGAAAAGTCGCGCCTCGTGACAGGCATGGCGGCAGGCATCCAAGATCGATCGTGAGAGGCCGAATGGCCAACCGGGCCTTAAGGGCAGGCTAACGCGGCCAGAATGGGGCGGCCCTGCGGCCTGGCTGCGGGGATCGCCCACCGTTGCAGCGATGTGACATCATTGGCCGCCGGAGAGGATCGTTACCGGAGCGGTCACGACCAAGCCGACGGTCGAGCCCACCGTGCCGACGACGCCGCCGGCGATGTCGCCGATCCGGTCGCCGAATTGCTGCCCGGCGAAGCCGATGCCCTTATCCTGCCGCAGCCGCTCGCCGATGAGCCGTACCACCTTGGGCGAGGAAGCGAACTTGGCGTGGTTCAGGCTGTCGCCCGAGGCCACCTCCGAGATGTCGATGATCCGCACGCCGAGCTTTTCCAGCTCCGCGATGATCTCGGTATCCTTCGCAGAGACGGAGCCGAGCCGGGTCTTGTCGCCTGCGAAGCGGCGCGAGAAGTCGAGCGCCTTGTCGTCGGCCGATACGAAGACGGTGACGGGCCGACGGATCTGCGCCATCTGCGTCTTGAAGACATCGAGATCGACATCGGGCGCGGCCAGCATGACGTCGCGCAGCTTGCCACCGAAGGCCCCGTCGCCGCGGATCGCGGCCTGGCGCAACGTCTCCAGCGTCAGCAGCGTGCCCATGGAATGAGCGAGAATATCCATGCGTGTGGAGCCGAGATCGCGCGGGATGCCGCGCAGACTGGCCTCGAGGAAGTCGCGCGAGTAGTAGGCGCTCTCGCGGTCATAGGGATAGGCGAGGAGTTCGCCGCGCGAGGGCCAGGAGAACAGCACCGGCACACCCTTGAAGCCGGAATCATAGACGATCTGGGCGAAGCGGTAGGCCGCATCGGCGAAATTCGTGTTGTAGCCGTGGACGAAGACGAGCACGTCGCGCTGATCGACCGGCCGGCTCTGGAGTTCCTTGCGCACATCCGAGATCACGGGCGCTAGGTCGAGCCGCTGGACATAAGTCGCGGTGAAATACTTGGCCGGATCGCCCGGCCCCGAGCTCGGCAGCTCCAGATTGCCGGGCTTGTGGCTGCGCGGCACGGTGATGTCGAGCCGCGCGAAGGAGAGCTTCGGCGAACGCTCGCCATTGAAATAGACCGGCTGCGCCGAGGGCTCGCGCGTCGTCGCGACATAGATTTCGACCGTGCCGGCGATGTCGGCCGCAGGCGCCTGGCTCAATTCAAGCGTGCGTGGCGTCGAGCAGCCCGCAAGGACCAGCGGCAGCAGCAACGCCAAAACAACACCGCGAAACCGCACCGCCACTCCAATCATCGCTCAGTCGTCTCACCGGATGCGCCGATCTTCAAGATGCGTGCATGACACAGTGATGAAGCAACTGGCGCACGGCGAACTCCTTGTCCCCCTCGGCGGCACCTTGCTAACTGGCGTCATGGCCCACCGCACGCCCACCGCCGACTCGCTCGGCGCCGCGCTTCTCGCCGGCGAACGCGCCGCCCTGGCCCGCGCGATCACGCTCGCGGAATCGCGCCGCGCCGACCATCGCGAGCAGGCGCAGGCGCTGATCCAGCGGCTGTTGCCCCATACCGGGCGTGCCATCCGCGTCGGCATCACCGGCGTTCCCGGGGTCGGCAAATCGACGACGATCGACGCGCTCGGCAGTCACCTCACGGCCAAGGGACACAAGGTAGCGGTGCTGGCGGTCGACCCCTCCTCGACCCGCACCGGCGGGTCGATTCTCGGCGACAAGACCCGGATGGCACGCCTCTCCGTCGATCCGAACGCCTATATTCGGCCATCGCCCTCCTCCGGCACGCTCGGCGGCGTCGCGGCCAAGACGCGCGAGACGATGCTGCTCTGCGAGGCGGCAGGGTTCGACGTCATCCTGGTCGAGACCGTCGGCGTGGGGCAGTCCGAAACGGCGGTGGCCGATCTCACCGACTTCTTCCTGGTGCTGATGCTGCCCAATGCCGGCGACGAACTGCAGGGCATCAAGAAGGGCATCATCGAGCTTGCCGACATGATCGCGGTCAACAAGGCGGACGGGGCCGGAGCAGCTGCGGCCCGCGCGGCAGCGGCCCAGTACAGGGCCGCACTTCATATCCTGGCGCCCACCTCGACCCTGTGGAGCACGCCCGTGATGACGATCTCCGGCCTGACCGGCGAAGGGCTCGACGCGCTCTGGACCAGGATCGAGGATCATCGCGCCCGCTTCGAAGCCAAGGGCCTGATCACCGAGAAGCGCCGGCGCCAGGACGTCAAATGGATGTGGGCGATGGTGCAGGATCGGCTGCAGGCCAAGCTCAGGCACGACCCTGCGCTGAAGGCGCGCGCGCCGGAACTGGAGGCTGCGGTCTCATCCGGCAAGCTCGCACCGACGCTTGGCGCCGAGGAGATCGCCCGCGCGCTCGGGCTCTAGCCGACGCCAGCCGCATCTTGCCTGTTCTGCGCGGCGTCGGTTTCAAATCGGGACAGCGGGGCTGGCACGCCGTTTGATCGCGGCGGGGTCGAAGGGGAGGTTCCATGGTGCTTTCGCGGCGCGGTTTCCTGGCTGCCGGCCTGACAGCCCCGGCATGGTTTCACCTGCCGGCCCGTGCGCAATCGGCAGCGCCATCCCGCGGCGGCCCGCTTGGCCATTTCGGCCTGGACGCCGCCCAGTTCGGATTGCGGCCGGGCGCTTCGGAGGATCAGTCAAGCCGGCTCCAGGCGGCATTGAATGAAGCGGCAAAGCGCAATGCCCCGCTCATGGTTCCAGCTGGGCGCTACCGACTTGCCTCAGTCCGCCTGCCGGACGGCGCGAACATCGTTGGGATGCCCGGGCAGACCCTCCTCGTGACTGCAAATGGCAATCCGCTGTTTGTCGCCAACAATATCGCTCGCGCAAATCTGACCGGCCTTGCCTTCGACGGGCTCGACATCCCTTCGCCGCAGCGCGACGGCCTCGTCGCCTGCAACAATATCGGCGCGATCACGATCTCGGACTGCGACTTCGCCAAGGCCGGGTCGGTCGGCCTGACCCTGCACCGCTGCGGCGGGCGCATCGTGGCAAGCCGCTTCCGCGGCATGCGCGATTCCGCCCTGTTCTCGTTCGACTCGGCGGGCCTCATCATCGAGCAGAACGATATCGAGGATTGCGGCAACAACGGTATCCAGATCTGGCGGAGCCAGGCCGGCGACGACCGGTCGATCCTGCGCGGCAATCGCGTCAGCCGCATTCGCGCCGATGCAGGCGGCAACGGGCAGAACGGCAATGGCATCAGTCTCTACCGCGCCGGCGGCGTGATCATCGAAGGCAACCAGCTGCGCGACTGCGCCATGACCTTCATCCGCAACAATTCCGGCTCCGGGGTGCAGATCCTCGGGAATCAGGGCCGCCGCTGCGGCGAAGTCGCGCTCTATGCCGAATTCGCCTTCGAGGGCACGATCATGGCGAACAACCTGGTCGAGGACTGCGCCCAAGGCGCCAACATCACCAATCTCGACCATGGTGGGCGGCTCGCCGTCTTCGCCAACAACATCATTCGCAACGCCAAGCGCGACCTGCCGCCCAATGGCGGGGAGCCGGTCGGCGGCATCGGAGTCCATGTCGAGGCCGAGGTGGCCGTGACCGGAAACGTGATCGAGAATGCGAGCGAGATCGGCATCTCGCTCGGCTGGTCCTGGGGGATGCGCAACCTGGTGGCGACCGGCAACATCGTGCGCAAGGCCGGCATCGGCATTGCCGTCTCGCTGGTGCCGAAGGAGCGCAACGCCGTCATCGCGAACAACGTCATCGACGAGGCACGCAATGGCGCCATCGTCGGCACCGAATACGGCAAGCCGGTCACCGGCGACCTCGCCAAGGCGCCCGACGCCAGAGCGGCGGGCATCCGGGTCGAGAACAACGCGGTCCGCTGATGCGCCTCAGGCAGCCGGTGCGCGGATGCGTCCGACCTCGATGCCGTTCCAGTTCTTCAGCACGGTTTCGCGCAGCGGCGCGAAGGCGGTCTGCGTCGCCTCGTCCATCGGCAGGAAGCGGGCGATCAGCGCGCCCAGCGCAACTTCCGCGGCACGGCCAGCGCCGTCATCGCATTTCAGCGCGATGCCATAGCCCAGCTCCGGCAAGGCAGCGCAGTAAACACCTTCGGCGCCAGTCTTGGTGAAGGCGCGGGCGCCGAGCAAGCTCATCAGCCGCGTGTCGTAGCGATCAGTGCCAGCCACCATGAAAGGGTGGGCCGCTGCGGCGGCGCGAATGCGCGCGGCGGCTTTCGCCCGCTCGGGGCCAAAGCCGTGGCCCGTGCCGAGGCGCGCGAAGCCCAACGCCAGCGCCTTCAGCGGCACAGCATAGGAGGGAATCGAACAGCCATCGATGCCCATGCGCTCGCTGGAATGCTCAGCACCGGTCACCTCCTCGAGGGCGCCGCGCACCGCCCGCTGGACGGCATGGCCCTGCTTCACATAGCCGGCCGGATCCTCATCCAGGCTGCAGGACAGGCAGACAAATCCGGCATGCTTGCCCGAGCAATTATTGTTGAGCGCGCTCGGCTCGGCGCCCGACTTGGCCAAGGCCCGCGCCACCGAGTCATTCATCGGCCAATGCGCCCCGCATTCGAGGCAGCCGGCGTCGCGGCCGGCCTTCTTCAGCATCGCGAGCGAGGTCTCGGCGTGCAGCGGCTCGCCTGAATGCGAGGAGACGGCCAGCGCGATCTCGGGCTCGGTCAGGCCGTAGTGGTCGGCCGCGCCGCTTTCCAGCAAAGGCAGCGCCTGGATCGCCTTCACCGCCGAGCGCGGAAAGACAGGCCGCTCGATGTCACCAACTGCGAAAACCACTCCACCATCGGCATCGACGATGATCGCAGACCCCCGATGGCGCGATTCGACGACATTGCCGCGCGTGACTTCGGCGAGGACGGGGTTTTCCATGGCGACCTCCAGATTCCGCTTGCTGCGGATTGCCGCTTTTGGCGCCGGGCGCGCCACCTGTCAAAAGCGCTGGCGGAAACCGCGAACGGCTGCCACCGTACACCCATCAGCCGTGCCACCGCCGAGCAGGATACCGATGTCGCCGGACTACGAGACCGAATACAACAACCGTGCCCGCGTGCCGGAGCATCCCGGCATCATCGCCGGCTGGCAGGCCGACGCCGCCGCCTACAGGGCGACCGCGCTGTGCGAGCTCGGCGTCTCCTATGGCGAGGGCGAGCGGCAGCTCTACGATCTGTTCAAGCCGGAGACGATCCGCGGCGACGCGCTTGTGATGTTCATCCATGGCGGCTACTGGCAGGCGCTCGACCGGAGCTTCTTCTCGCATATGGCGCGTGGGCTGAACCAGCTCGGCCTGCCCGTGGCGGTCGTCGGCTACGATCTTTGCCCGCAGGTCCATCTCGGGCACATCGTCTGGGAGCTTCAGCAGGCAGCTGCCGCGCTCTGGCGTCGCTTCGGCCTGCCGGTCGTCGCGACCGGCCACTCTGCCGGCGGGCATCTCAGCGCCTGCACGCTCGCTACCGACTGGAAGAATGTTGGCGCCGACCTGCCCGAGCATCTGGTGCCCGCCGCCTATGGCATTTCCGGCCTCTACAACCTCAAACCCCTGACCGAGACAAGCATCAACAACGCTCTCGGCCTCAGCATGGAAGCTGCCGAGCTCGAAAGCCCGCTATTCTGGTCGGCGCCGTCGCGGCTGACGATGGATGCCGTGGTCGGCGGCGAGGAGAGCGCCGAGTACCACAAGCAGAGCCGCCGGATCGTCGATGTGTGGGGGCTGGAAGGCGTGACGACGCGCTATGAGGAAATCCCCGGCGCCAATCATTTCACCATCATCGCCGGGCTGACAGAGCCGGACAATCCGATGACACGGCGCATCGCGGCGCTCGCTGGCGCCTGATCTCTCCGCAGAGGGCATAGCCTGCGCTGAAGCATCAGCCTCGCCCGAAAACCGCATTTCCCTTTTCGGGCCGATGCCTTATCCAGACCGCATCAGAGTTTCGGAGAGCGCGATGCAGACCTTCTTCGTCGAGATCAAATGCAAGCTCGGCAAGACCTATGAGGTCGCCAGCGAACTGGCCGATCGCGAGATCGCCTCGGAGATCTACTCGACCGCCGGCAACTACGACATCCTGGCCAAGTTCCATGTCGGCGCCGACGTCGATATCGGCCATTTCGTCGCGCAAAAGGTGCAGTCGATCCCCGAGATCGCGGACACGCACACGATCATCACCTTCAAGGCCTTCTGAGCCGCGCTCGCATTCGAGGCTTCGATTCAACCAGCGCATCTTCTGGTTGGAAGCGGCGTTTCCTGAGTCGCGCCAACGGATTGTCACAGCCTGCTCACAGAGCGATTCACCTCTTTCACAGATTGATTCAATCGGCCGCGGCCCGATCTTTGCCCTTGCTGCGGCCACCGAGGCATCCTGACCGCTTGACGCCGCATGGCCTTTTGCGCGACCAGCATCCTTCGGACTGCAGGGACCATCGCGCCATGAAAAGCACGCTCTCCACCGATCTGCGCTCGGGCGCGCTCGTCTATCATCGCCAGCCCCGGCCCGGTAAGCTGGAGATCCAGGCGACCAAGCCGCTCGGCAACCAGCGCGATCTGGCGCTGGCCTACTCGCCCGGCGTCGCCGCTGCCTGCGAGGCGATCGTCGACGACCCGTCTCAAGCGGCCGAACTCACCTCACGCCAGAACCTCGTCGCCGTCATCACCAACGGCACGGCCGTGCTGGGCCTGGGCGACATCGGCCCGCTGGCTTCCAAGCCGGTGATGGAAGGCAAGGCGGTCCTGTTCAAGAAATTCGCCGGCATCGACTGCTTCGACATCGAGGTCGAGCAAAAGAACATCGAGAAGTTCGTCGAGGTCGTCGCTGCACTGGAGCCGACCTTCGGCGGCATCAACCTCGAGGACATCAAGGGGCCGGAGTGCTTCGAGATCGAGGAGCAGCTCAAGGCCCGGATGAAGATCCCGGTCTTTCATGACGACCAGCACGGCACCGCGATCATCGTCGGCGCGGCCGTCCTGAACGGCCTCGACCTCGCCGGCAAGAAGATCGCCGACGTCAAGATCGTCGTCTCCGGCGCCGGCGCGGCCGCTCTCGCCTGCACCAACCTGCTCGTCGAGCTCGGTGCGCAGCGCAAGAACATCTGGGTCACCGATCTCGAAGGCGTGGTCTACCAAGGCCGAAACACGCTGATGGATCGCTGGAAGGAGGTCTATGCGCAAGAGACGGACGCGCGCACGCTGGCCGACGTGATCGGCGGAGCCGACATCTTCCTCGGCCTGTCCGCCGCAGGCGTGCTCAAGCCCGAGATGGCCAAGAGCATGGCGCCGAAGCCGCTGATCCTGGCGCTCGCCAACCCCAATCCCGAGATCACGCCCGAGGACGCGCTCGCCGTGCGTCCCGACGCGATGATCTGCACCGGCCGCTCGGACTATCCGAACCAGGTCAACAACGTCCTGTGCTTCCCCTACATCTTCCGCGGCGCGCTCGACGTGCAGGCGACGACGATCAACGAGGCGATGAAGCTCGCCGCGGTGCGCGCCATCGCGGCGCTCGCCCGCGAGGCCTCCTCGGATGTGGCGGCGCGCGCCTATGGCGGCGAAACCTCGACCTTCGGCGCGACCTCGCTGATCCCGAACCCCTTCGATCCGCGCCTGATCATGCGCATCGCCCCGGCCGTGGCGGAAGCCGCCATGGTGACCGGCGTCGCGCGCAAGCCGCTGGTCGATGTCGAGGCCTATCGCGAGCAGCTCTCGCGCTTCGTCTTCCGCTCGGGCTTCATCATGAAGCCGCTGTTCCAGCAGGCCAAGGCCGACCCCCAGCGCGTCATCTACGCCGAAGGCGAGGATGAGCGCGTGCTGCGCGCCGCCCAGGTCGCGCTGGAGGAAGGCCTCGCCATCCCGATCCTGATCGGCCGCCCGAGCGTGATCGAGACCCGCATCCAGCGCTTTGGCCTGTCGCTGAAGCCGGGCGTCGACTTCCAGGTGGTCAACCCCGAGGACGACCCGCGCTATCGCGACTACGTCCAGACCTATCTCGACATCGCCGGCCGGCGCGGCATCACGCCAGAGGCGGCGCGCGCGCTGGTGCGCACCAACAACACGGTGATTGCCGCGCTCGCGGTGGCGCGTGGCGAGGCGGATGCGATGATCTCCGGGCTCGAAGGCCGGTTCATGTCGCGTCTGCGGCACATCAAGGACATCATCGGCCTGGCGCCCGGTGTCTGCGATATCGCGGCCATGACGCTGATCATCACCAACAAGGGTGCCTTCTTCCTCTCCGACACCCATGTGAAGCACGATCCGAGCGCGGAGGAGATCGCGGACATGACAGTGCTCGCGGCGAGCCATGTCCAGCGCTTCGGCCTCGACCCCAAGATCGCTCTGCTCTCGCATTCGGATTTCGGCGCGGCCGACACCCCGAGCGCGCTGAAGATGCGTAATGCGCTGAAGCTGATCCGCGAGCGCGCGCCGCATCTGGAGTGCGACGGCGAGATGGAGGTCGAGACGGCCCTGGTGCCGCTGATCCGCGAGCGCGTGCTGCCCTCCTCGACTCTGAAGGGCATGGCGAACGTCCTGATCTTCCCGAACCTCGACGCGGCGAACATCGCCCATCAGTTCGCCAAGGTGCTGGCGGATGCGCTGCCGGTCGGCCCGATCCTGATCGGCACGGCCAAGCCCGCTCATATCCTCACCAGCTCGGTGACGGCACGCGGCGTGGTCAACATGACGGCCGTGGCGGTGGTAGAGGCCCAGGAGAGATCCGCGGCAGCCGGTTGATCGGCGCGATGCCCCTGCCACGCGCTCTACTGGCCCTCACGATCGGTCTTTGCCTGGCCGCGACGGCGACACCGGCACAGGAGCCGCTGCGCGAGGAGCCCGGTTTCCTGCGCGTCCAGATCGATGGCCGCGTAGCTCGCCTCGAAACCCTGGTCGTCCGCCCCGATCGCGCGTCGGGCCGTCTGCCACTCGCGCTGATCACGCATGGCAAGGCGCCGAGTCATACGAGGATGGGCGATCTGCGCGCCGTCGGTTATGCGGCCATCGCACGCGACCTCGCCCGCCGGGGCTGGATCGCCGCGGTCGTCGTCCGGCGCGGTTTTGGACAATCGGACGGCCCCTTCTCCACGGAAGGTGCGGGTTGCGACCTGCCCAACATGGTGCCGCGTTTCGAGAGCGACGCAAAGGAGCTCGAGGCCGCGCTCAAGGCTTTGACAGAGCGACCCGACGTCGCGCCCGACCGCATCATCGCCTTGGGTGAATCGGCGGGCGGCGCCGCAGTCATGGCGCTGGCCCAACGCAAGCCGCCCGGCCTGAAGGCCGTGATCAACGTCGCCGGCGGGCTCGATCTCAGCGACTGCGTCGAGAAGGGCCGGGACGCGCTCGTCGCGACCGTCCGGCACTGGCCGTGGAAGGATACCGTGCCGCAGCTCTGGGTCTATGCCGGCAACGACGAGCTCTTCCCGCCGTTCCTCGTCGACCGTATGCGGGGCGCGGCTCTCGACCGTGGCGGCGACGTACGTCTCATTGCGTTGCCGGAGGTCAAACCACGCGGCCACGCCGCCTTGCAGAACGGCAGAGCCCGCTTCGTTTGGCTCCGGGAGATGGACACTTCTTTGCGCGCCTGGAATCTGCCGACCCATTCTCCGGGACGGCCGAAGACGGAGTTCGACCGCATCGGCCTCGAAGGACGTGCTTCGGTGTTCGAGAACTATTTCAGCGCGCCCGGTGAAAAGGCGATGGCCGTCAGCCGAACCGGCAAGAGCTTCACCTACCGCTACGGCGAAAAGGATCTCGAGGCAGCCCGTCGCAACGCGCTGTCCGATTGCGGCAAGAAGGCCGAGGATTGCCGCCTGGCTTTCGAGAACGACCAAGCCGTCGACGCGCCCTAGGCAGGATCGGCTTTTCCGACTTGGCAGACTCACTCAGGCGGGTTCTACTTCCCTCCGTCGGGCATCGCTCGCAACGGCGCCCGGTCAAGGGAGGTTGCCATGCTCGACGTCACGCGCCGCACAGCTCCTCTGGCATTCGCCGCCATCCTGGCCGCAACCCGCGCCGAAGCGGTCCAGAGCCGGATCGTCTTCCACCGGGGCAATGACGGCGACCCCGAAACGCTCGATCCGCACAAGACCTCCACCGTCGCCGAAGCGCATCTGCTGCGCGACCTGCGCGAAGGCCTCGTCATCCACAATATGAGGGGCGAGGTCGTGCCCGGCGTCGCCGAGAGCTGGACGATGAGCCCGGACGGCAAGAGCTGGCGCTTCAACCTGCGCCCCAACGCGAAATGGTCGAATGGCGACCCGGTACGTGCCGCCGACTTCGTCTACTCCTTCCGCCGTATCCTCGATCCGGAAACCGGCGCGCGATACGCCAACCTGCTCTATCCGATCCGCAATGCCGAGCCGATCCACAAGGCATCGACCGGCTCCGCCCTCGACGATCTCGGCGTGGTCGCTTCCGGCGAGCACGTGCTGGAGATCGCGCTCGAACGGCCGACGCCCTATCTGCTCGAGCTTCTGACCCATCAGAGCACGCTGCCCGTCCATCCCGCCAGCACGGCCAAGGCTACGCAGGAACCGGGGCGCCCAGAAAACTGGATCACCAACGGCGCCTACATGCTGAAGGAGTTCGCCCCGAATTCGCATATCCGCCTCGATCGGAACCCCCATTTCCACGACGCCGCCAATGTGAAGATCGACACGGTGATCTTCTATCCGGCCTCCGATCTCGTGGCGGCGGCCCGGCGCTTCCAGGCCGGAGAGTTGCATCTGACGACAGACATTCCGGCAGACCAGTTCAAGCAACTGCGCCAGAAACTCGGAGACCAGGTTCGGATCGGCCCCTATCTCGCGACCTATTTCCTGATCCTCAACAGCGCCAAGCCGCCCTTCGACGATGCCCGCGTGCGCCGGGCTCTTTCGCTGCAGATCGACCGCGAATTCATCGCCGACCGGGTCTGGGGCGGTACGATGCTGCCGGCCTATGGGGTGGTGCCACCCCATATTGGCAATTACGGCGAGCGGGCCGAACTCGACTTCCGGCACAATTCGGTACTGGAGCGTGAGGAGGAGGCCAAGCGTCTTTTGGCCTCGGCCGGCTTCGGCAACAGCTTTCCGCTGCGGATCGAATACCGCTTCAACACGACCGACAACAACCGCCACACCGCCGAGGCGATCGCGGAACAATGGCACGCCATCGGTGTGGAGACCCGCTTCGTCGAGACCGACTACCGGACGCATTTCGCCTATCTGCGCGAAGGCGGCGATTTCGACGTCGCCCGCTACGGCTGGATCGGCGATTATTCGGACCCGCAGAACTTCCTGTTCCTGTTCCAGAGCGACAATGTCGGGTTCAACATCGGCAAGTACGGCAACCCGCAATTCGACTCGCTGATGAAGCTCGCCGCCGACGAACTCGACATCTCCAAGCGCGCCCTCATCCTGCGCGAGGCCGATAGCATCGTCATCAGCGAAGAGCCCTGGATTCCGCTGCTGCACTATTCGACCAAGAATCTCGTCTCGCCGAAGCTCGTCGGCTTCGAGCAGAACCTGCGCGGTGCGATCCCGACGCGGTTCCTCAGTCTGAAAGCCTAATACTGCGCCCTGCGCCAGACGCCGGGCCGTTTCCCTGCCTTGATGCTCGCAAGCGCCGCGAAGCTCCGCTAGGAAGAGCGCGTCCTTTTCCCACCCAGCGGGTCCGCAGCGATGAGCCGTATCGTCTATGTCAATGGCGCCTACCTCCCCGAGGAGGATGCCAAGATTTCCGTGTTCGATCGCGGCTTCATCTTCGGTGACGGCATCTACGAGGTTTCGGCCGTGATCGGCGGCAAGCTCGTCGACTGCGAGGCGCATCTGGCCCGCCTCGAGCGCTCCTGCGGCGAGATCCGGCTTGCGCTGCCTTGGTCGAAGGCCGAGCTCGTCGCGATCCATGAGGAGCTGATCAAGCGCAACAACCTCGACGAAGGCGGCATCTATCTGCAGGTCTCGCGCGGCGCGGCCGATCGCGACTTCCCCTTCCCGAAGGATGTCGCGCCTACGCTGGTGATGTTCACCCAGGCCCGCAATTTCGTGAACGCGCCGACGGCGAAGACCGGCATCAAGGTCGTCTCGACGCCGGACCTGCGCTGGGCCCGCCGCGACATCAAGAGCGTCAACCTGCTCGCGCCGGTGCTCGCCAAGCAGTTCGCGCTGGAGAGCGGGGCGCAGGAGGCCTGGCTGATCGAGGACGGCGTGGTGACGGAGGGTGCCTCCTCCACCGCCTGGATCGTCAAGGGCAAGACGCTGATCTCGCGCCCGCTCTCGAACAAGGTGCTGCCGGGCATCACCCGCAAGGCGGTGCTGGCCTATCTCGCGGAATCCGGTTTCGCCTTCGAGGAGCGCGAGTTCACGCTGGAGGAGGCGCTCGATGCCGAGGAGGCCTTCATCACCTCCGCGACCAGCCTCGTCATGCCGGTGACCTCGATCGACGGCCACACGATCCATAACGGCGCCCCCGGCCCGACCGCGCTGCGCCTGCGTGAGATCTATATCGCCTACGCCCGCAAGGGCGGCGTCCTGGGCTGAAATCGCAGGCCACTGCGTATCTCGTTGTCGTGCTCGCCCTTGTGGCGAGCATCCACGCCGTGAACGTCGCCCTCGACGAAGAAAGACGTGGATGGTCGGGACGAGCCCGACCATGACGGGCGGCGCTAAACGGCGTCCCCGGGCCGCTCTGCCCGCTCCCCCATCACATAGGTCGCGGCCACGTTACGCTCGTCGCCGAGCGTGACGAGCACAAACAGCTCCTCCGCGAGATCGCGCACCGTCTCCATGCGATGGGCCATCGCGCGTGTCGCCCCGGTGTCGAGCACGACGACATCCGCCTCGCGGCCAGGCTCGAAGTCTCCGATCAGATGGTCGAGGCCGAGCGCGACGGCATTGCCGCGCGTGATCGCGTGAAGCGCCGCGAAAGCGGAAAGCGACTGCCCCTGCAACTGCAGCACCTTGTAGGCCTCGGCCATGGTCCGCAGCATCGAATAGGAGGTGCCGCCGCCGATATCGGTCGCAACGGCGACCTCCACGCCGCGCTGCCGGGCATGGGCCCAGTCGAATAGGCCGGAGCCCAGGAACAGGTTCGAGGTCGGGCAGAACACCGCAACCGCGCCGGTCTCAGCAAAGGCCTGCCATTCGTTGTGGGTCATGTGGATGCAGTGCCCCATCAGGCTCTTAGGCCCGAGCAGCCCGTAGCCCCGGTAGATGTCGGCATAATCGGCCGCCTGCGGAAAAAGCTCGCTGGCCAAGGCGATCTCGGCCCGGTTCTCGTCGATATGGGTCTGGACATGGCAGTCGGGATGCTCCGCGGCGAGCCTTCCTGCCGCCGCCATCTGTTCGGGCGTCGAGGTGATCGCGAAGCGCGGGGTGATGGCGTAGAGCTGCCGGCCCTTGCCGTGCCAGCGCGCGATCAGCGCCTTCGAATCGCGATAGCCGCTCTCGGCCGTGTCGGTCAGCGCCTCCGGCGCGTTGCGGTCCATCATCACCTTGCCGGCGATCATGCGGGTATTGCGGCGCTGAGATTCGGCAAAGAAGGCTTCGGCCGATTGCGGATGGACTGAGCAATAGACTGCCGCCGTGGTCGTGCCGTTTGCCAAGAGCTCGTCGAGGAAGAAGCGCGAGAGCTTCTCGGCATGTCCCTGCTGCGCGAGCTTCTGCTCCTCGACGAAGGTGTATTTGTTCAGCCACTCCATCAGTTGCGCGCCGTAGGAGGCGACAACTTGCGTCTGCGGCATGTGGATGTGCGCGTCGATGAAACCCGGCATGATCAGATGCGGGCGATGGTCGATGATCTCGGCATCGGCCGGCAGCGTCCGCAGCAAATCCCGCGCCTCGCCGGCCGCCTTGATCATACCGTTCTCGATGACCAGCAGCCCGTCGGGGACATAGCGATGCGCAGCCTCGCCTGCTGTTTCCGGATCATCGACGAACCAGAGCAGGCGGCCACGCAGGGCGCGCAGGGCGGCGGGTGCAGTCACGGCGGGCAACTCCGGCACAATTCCACATCACATCTGCACCAAATCGAAGCTTCCGGCCAAGCGCGGATCGTGCCTAATCTGCAGGCATGAAATGGCTATGCGAGCGGAGCGGGCGGGATGCGTGAGACCTTGCGCTTCCTGCTCGGCGACAGGTTGGTCGAACTCGACCGCTGCGACCCGACTTTGACCGTGCTCGACTGGCTGCGCCTCGACCAGCGCATGACCGGCACGAAGGAGGGCTGCGCCGAAGGCGATTGCGGCGCCTGCACCGTCGTCGTCGGCCGGCTCGACCGCGGCAATCTGCGATACGAGGCGATCAATGCCTGCATCCGCTTCCTGCCGACGCTGGACGGCTGCCAGGTTCTGACCGTCGAGCATCTGAAGAGCACGGATGGCAGCCTCCACCCGGTCCAGCAGGCGATGGTGGAATGCCACGGCTCGCAATGCGGCTTCTGCACGCCAGGCTTCGTGATGTCGTTGCTGGCGCTCAGGCTCAACGAGGTCGAGCCGAGCACAGGGCGCATCGAGGATGCGTTGGCCGGTAACCTCTGCCGCTGCACCGGCTACGAACCGATCATTGCCGCAGGCCGCCGCATGGACGAGATCGCGCCGCGGGATGCGGATCGCTTCCTGCAGGAACGCGGGGCCGTGGCGAACAGACTCGCCGCGCTGAACGATACGGAAACGCTGGCCCTGCGGGGCGAAGGCGGGCGCTTCTACGCCCCGGCGACGGTCGAGGCGCTCGCCAATGTGATTGCCGCGCATCCGCAGGCGACGTTGGTCGCCGGCGCGACGGATGTCGGGCTCTGGGTCACCAAGGCCATGAAGCGCCTCGACCCGGTGATCTATCTCGGACGCGTAGAGGCTCTGCGGGCGATCACCGATGAGGGCGATCATCTCCGCTTCGGCGCGATGGCCGGCCATATCGACGTCCGCGCAGCGCTGGCCGGGCTTTCGCCGCAGCTCGACGAATTGATGCGGCGCTTCGGCGGCGAGCAGGTACGCAATGCCGGCACGGTCGGCGGCAATATCGCCAATGGTTCGCCGATCGGGGACCTGCCGCCGGCCCTGATCGCGCTCGGCGCGACGCTGGTGCTGGCGCGACGCGCCGAGGCCGGCATCGAGCGCCGCGTCATACCGCTCGAACGCTTCTTCCTCGACTATCGCAAGCAGGACCGGCGCCACGGCGAATTCGTCGAGGCCGTGCTGGTGCCGAAGCTGGCCCCCGGGATGCTCTTCCACGCCTCCAAGGTCTCGAAACGCTTCGACGAGGATATCTCGGCCGTCTGCAGCACCTTCCGACTGCAGCTCGGCCCGGATGGCCGCATCGGCGAAGCCCGCCTCGCCTATGGCGGCATGGCCGGCGTCCCGAAGCGGGCGGCGGCTGCCGAGGCCGCCCTGGTGGGCCGCGCGTGGGACGACGGCGCCGTCGCAGCCGCCGTCGCCGCGCTGGCGCAGGATTTCTCACCGCTCGACGACATGCGCGCCTCGGCGCATTATCGGCTGAAGATCGCCGGCAACCTGCTGCGCCGTTTTCTGATCGAGACGACGCAGCCCGCGACCGAAACGCGGGTCGCCGGCCTGCTGGCGGAGGCCACCCATGGCTGACGCACGCCACAAGCTCGATATCGCACTGGAGAGCGGCCCTGTGGGCAGCGCCCGCATCCATGACTCCGCGCCCAAGCATGTCGCGGGCGAAGCTGTTTATATCGACGACATCGCCGCGCCCGAAGGGCTGCTTCATGCCTATCTCGGCACGAGCGCCATCGCCCATGGCAAATTGCGGTCACTTGATCTCACGGCGGTGCGTGCCGCGCCGGGCGTCGTCGCCGTGCTGACGGCGGCGGACATCCCCGGCGCCAACGACATCTCCTCGACGCATCTGCATGACGAACCGGTCTTCGCGACCGAGGCCATCCTGTTCCACGGCCAGCCGCTCTTCGCCGTGGCGGCAGAGACGCGCGAGCAGGCACGCCGCGCCGCAACGCTGGCGAAGGCGGAGTATGCCGAGGAAGAGCCGCTGATCGACATCGCCACCGCGCGCGAAGCGGGAGGCAAGCTGGTCACCGCGCCGCTCAAGTTGGAACGGGGCGATGTCGCGGCCGCGCTCGCAGAGAGCCCGCGCCGGCTGAAGGGCTCGATGACGATCGGCGGGCAGGAGCATTTCTACCTCGAAAGCCAAGTCGCGCTGGCGATCCCCGGCGAGGACGAGGACATGGCCGTGCTGGTCTCGACCCAGCATCCGAGCGAGGTCCAGCACATGGTCGCCGCCGTGCTCGGCGTCGGCTCGCATGCGGTGACGGTCGAGGTCCGGCGCATGGGCGGCGGCTTTGGCGGCAAGGAGACGCAGGCCAATCTCTTCGCCTGCGTCGCCGCGCTCTGCGCCCGCAAGCTCAAACGGCCGATCAAGCTCCGGCCCGATCGCGACGACGACATGGCGATCACCGGCAAGCGCCATGATTTCGTCTGCGACTACGAGATCGGCTTCGACGACGACGGCCGCATCCATGCGCTCGATGCCGTCTATGCAGCGCGCTGCGGCTGGAACGCCGACCTGTCGGGGCCGGTAACCGACCGCGCCCTCTTCCACATGGATAATTGCTATTTCTACCCGGCGGTGCGCGCGCGCTCCGAGCCACTCTTCACCAACACCTGCTCGAACACGGCCTTCCGGGGCTTCGGCGGGCCGCAGGGCATGGTCGGGGCCGAGCGCTTCATCGAGGAGGTCGCCTTTGCGACCGGGCTCGACCCGCTGGAGGTGCGGCGGCGCAATCTCTATGGCGGGGCAGGCCGCGACGTCACGCCCTATCACCAGACGGTCGAGGATAACATCGCGGCCGAAATCATCGCCGATCTGGAGCGGCGCTGCGACTACCAGGCGCGCAAGACGGCAATCCGCGAGGCGAACGCAACGAGCCCCATCGTCAAGCGCGGAATCGCACTGACGCCGGTGAAATTCGGCATCTCCTTCACCGCGACCTGGTTCAATCAGGCCGGGGCGCTGGTGCATGTCTATACGGACGGCACGGTCGCGCTGAACCACGGCGGCACCGAGATGGGGCAAGGGCTCTACATCAAGGTGGCGCAAGTCGTGGCCCATTCCTTCGGCATCGGGCTAGACCAGATCAAGATCACCGCGACCACGACCGGCAAGGTGCCGAACACCTCGGCCACCGCCGCCTCCTCCGGCTCCGATCTCAACGGCATGGCGGCGCTCGACGCCTGCGAGACGATCAAGAAGCGGCTCACCGCCTTCGCCGCGAAGCACTGGCAGGAACTGCCAGAGGATATCGCCTTCCTGCAGGGGCGCGTGAAGATCGGCGCTCGCGAGATCGCCTTCAAGGAACTTGTCGCCGCCGCCTATATGGCGCGCGTCCAGCTTTCGGCGACGGGCTTCTACGCCACCCCCAAGATTCATTGGGATCGCAAGGCCGGGCGCGGCCACCCCTTCTACTATTTCGCCTATGGCGCSGCKGCTGCCGAGGTCGCGATCGACACGCTSACCGGCGAATACAAGGTCGAGCGTGTCGACATCCTCCATGATTGCGGGCAGTCGCTGAACCCCGCGATCGACAAGGGCCAGATCGAGGGCGGCTTCGTGCAGGGCATGGGCTGGCTGACGACCGAAGAGCTGGTCTGGGATAAAAAGGGCCGGCTCTGGACCCATGCGCCCTCAACCTACAAGATTCCCGTCGCCTCCGACCGGCCGCGCATCTTCAACGTCCACCTGCTGGAGAATGCGCCGAACCGCGAGCCGACGATCCACCGCTCCAAGGCGGTGGGCGAGCCGCCGCTGATGCTGGCGATCTCGGTTCTGCACGCGCTGTCGGATGCGGTGGCGAGCGTGGGCGACTATCGGATCTGCCCGCGCCTCGATGCGCCGGCGACGCCCGAGCGGGTGCTGGATGCAGTGGAGCGAGTCCGGGCGGAGGCTGGGCGATGAGGTTCGGAACCTCCCCCGTCATTCCGGGGCTTCGCGCAGCGGAGAGCCCGGAACCCATAACCGCCGACGACGTTCGAAAGAGCGTCACAGTGCCTGCCCTTTCCTTCTCGACCTGTGGTTATGGGTTCCGGGCTCAGGCCTGCGGCCTGCCCCGGAATGACGGGTGAGCAGCGCATGACCCTCGCCGCCTTCCTTGATGTCCATCAGCGCGAAGGCGTCGTGCTCGTCCGGATCGAAGCGGCGGAAGGCTCAACGCCGCGCGAGGTCGGCGCCCGCATGGCCGTGAGCCCCGGTGCCATCGCCGGGACGATCGGCGGCGGGCAACTCGAATTCCACTGCATCGACCTCGCCCGGCACATGCTGAGCGAGGGCGCCGAGGACCAACTGCTCGACATTCCGCTTGGCCCGCAGATGGGACAGTGCTGCGGGGGGCGGGTCCGTGTTTCGCTGCGCCATGCCGGTACGGCCGAGATCGCCCTGTTCAGCGCCCGCGAGAAAGCGGAGGCAGCGGCGCGGCCACCGGTGCTGATCTTCGGCGCCGGCCATACCGGCAGGGCCCTGGCCCATGCGCTGGCGCCCCTGCCCTTCTCGGTTTCGCTGATCGACGATCGCGACGACGTCATGGGCGGGCTGCCAGCCGCCGTCACCTGCATCCGCATGGCCGATCCCGTCGATGCGGTCGCGAGCGCTCCGGCAAAGGCCGCCTTCGTCGTGCTCTCGCACAGCCACGCGCTGGACTACCGGCTGACAGAGGCGGCGCTGGCGCGCGGCGATGCGGCCTATGTCGGCATGATCGGCTCGGCGACCAAGCGCGCCCGCTTCGAGTCGAGTTTTCTGCGCAGCGGCGGCCGACGCGAGGCTCTGGCACGATTGACCTGCCCGATCGGCGGTTCCGATGTGGACGACAAGCGCCCGGAGGTGATCGCGGCCTTGACGACAGCCGAGCTGGTGCGTTGCTTGCTTGGCCGCCGGGAACCGGCGAGAGGGAGACGCCCGAGACATGAATCAGCCGCGTGAGCAGGAAGTGCCGCCGCGGCTGGCGCTCGCCCATATCTCCAAGAGCTTTCCCGGCGTCAAAGCCAATGAAGACATCAGCCTGAGCGTCAGGCCCGGCGAGATCCACGCCCTGCTCGGCGAGAACGGCGCCGGCAAGTCTACGCTGGTCAAGATCATCTACGGCGTGCAGCAGGCCGACGAAGGCACGATCCACTGGAATGGCTCGGCCGTCTCGATTCCGTCGCCCAAGGCGGCGCGCAAGCTCGGCATCGGCATGGTCTTCCAGCATTTCTCGCTGTTCGACGCGATGACCGTGATCGAGAACATCGCGCTCGGGCTCGACGAAGCGGTGGATCGCGAGGAGCTGAAGCGCCGCGTCGCGGCGATCCTGCAATCCTACTCGCTGCCGCTGGATCCGGAGCGGGAGGTGCATACGCTCTCGGTCGGCGAGCGCCAGCGCATCGAGATCGTGCGCTGCCTGCTGCAGAAACCGAAACTGCTGATCATGGACGAACCCACCTCGGTGCTGACGCCGCAGGAGGTGGAGCGCCTGTTCGAGACGCTGCGCCAAATCGCGGCGCAGGGCTGCTCGATCCTCTACATTTCGCACAAGCTGCATGAGATCAAAGCGCTCTGCGACAGCGCCACCATCCTGCGCGGCGGGCGCGTGGTCGCGACCTGCGATCCAAAGGTCGAGACGACCAAGCGCATGGCCGAGTTGATGATCGGCGCGGAGCTGCGCAAGATCGAGCACGGCAAGACGGCCGGCAGCGGCGCTGTCCGATTGGAGGCCAAGGGGCTTTCGCTGCCGGGCGAGCCGCCTTTCGGCACCGATCTGGAGAACGTTACCTTCGAGGCGCGGGCGGGCGAGATCCTCGGTATCGCCGGCGTCGCCGGCAACGGACAGGCCGAGCTGCTGACCGCGCTCTCGGGCGAGCAACTCGCCGGCTGGGCCGAGGCGATCAGGCTCGACGGCAGGGCCATCGGCCTGGAGGGCGCCGGGACGCGCCGGGCGCTCGGCCTCGCCTGCGTGCCCGAAGAGCGAAACGGCCACGCCGCGGTGCCCGATTTCTCGCTCGCCGACAACGGTGTCCTGACCGCGCGCCACAGGCTTCCATTGGCGCCGCACGGCTTCATCAGCCGGGGCGCCGTCCGGCGCTTCGCCGATGGCGTCATCAAGCTCTTCGATGTCAGGACCACCGGCAATGCCGCGCTCGCCCGCTCGCTCTCGGGCGGCAATCTGCAGAAATTCATCATGGGCCGCGAGATCGGCCAGCAGCCGGCCGTGCTCGTGGTCTCGCAGCCGACCTGGGGGGTCGATGCGGGCGCCGCCGCCGCGATCCGGCAGGAACTCGTCGACCTCGCCGCCAAGGGCTCGGCTGTGGTGGTGATCTCGCAGGATCTCGACGAATTGCTCGAGCTTGCCGACCGGCTCTGCGTCATCAATGAAGGCCGGCTCTCGGCGCCGCGCCCGGTCGCGAGCCTCGGCATCGACGAGATCGGCCTGATGATGGGCGGCGTCCACGGCGCGGAGGGAGCCGTTCATGCTTGAATGGCGCCGCCGCCGCGAGCCGAGCACGCTGATGCTGGCCTTGAGCCCGTTGATCGCGATCGGTCTGACCATGCTGCTCGGCATGATCGTCTTCACCGCCATGGGCTATGACGGCTTCCATGCGGTCGGGAGCATTTTTCTGACGCCGTTCCTGGAGCCGCAGCGCTGGGCCGATATCGGCGTCAAGGGCGCGCCGCTCATCATGATCGCGCTTGGGCTGGCCATCGGCTTCCGCGCCAATGTCTGGAACATCGGCGCGGAGGGGCAATACATCATGGGCGCCATCGCCGGTACCAGCGTCGCGCTCGCGACCTACGACATGACCGGCTGGTGGATCCTGCCCGCGATGGTATTGGCCGGCATCCTCGGTGGCATGGCCTGGGCCGCGATCCCCGCCTTCCTGCGCGTCAAGCTGCAGGTCAGCGAGATCCTGACCAGCCTGATGCTGACCTATGTCGCGGTCCAGTTCCTGTATTTCCTCGTGCGCGGACCGTGGAAGGACCCGGACGGCTTCAATTTCCCGCAAACGCGGATGTTCACGGCCGACCAGACGCTGCCGACGGTGCTCGAAGGCTCGCTCGTCCATCTCGGTATCCCGGTCGCGCTCGTCCTTGCCGTCATCGCCTGGCTGCTGATGGAGAAGACCACCGCCGGCTATGCCATCAAGGTCGTCGGCCTTGCGCCCGCCGCCGCCCGCCATGGCGGTTTCAGCGCCGCACGCGCGACCTGGGCGACGCTGCTGATCAGCGGCGCGCTCGCCGGCCTCGCCGGGCTGTTCGAGGCAGCCGGCCCCTTCGGGCAGCTCACCCCGCAATTCCCGGTCGGCTACGGCTTCACCGCGATCATCGTCGCCTTCCTCGGCCGGCTCAATCCGCTCGGCATCGTCTTCGGCGGCCTCGTGCTGGCCGCGACCTATGTCGGCGGCGAGATCGCGCAATCGACGGTTCGGCTGCCGCAGGCCGCGACCGGCATGTTCCAGGCCACGCTGCTGTTCATGCTGCTCGCGACGGACGTGCTGGTCCGCTGGCGCATCGTCTGGAAGCGGAGGGCGGTGTGATGCGTTTCGCGACGGAACCTCGCCGTCATTCCGGGGCGGCCCGCAGGGCCGAGCCCGGAACCCATGAACACCGGCCAAGCCGCAGGAATCGCCGGGTTCGGGCTAGCATATCTGGACAAGAACCTGTGTTCATGGGTTCCGGGCTCATCGCTTCGCGATGCCCCGGAATGACGAGGGGGAGCGCATGACGACGGCCATGCTCGTCTCCATCCTGATGACCCTGATCGCGGCTTCGACGCCGTTGCTGCTGGCGGCGCTGGGCGAGCTCGTCGCCGAGAAGGCAGGCGTGCTCAACCTCGGCGTCGAGGGCATGATGCTGTGCGGCGCGGTCGCCGGCTTCGCCGTCGCCTTCTCGACCGGCAGCACTGGCATTGGCCTCGTCGCGGCCGCCTGCGCCGGTATCGCTGCCTCGATGGTCTTTGCCGTGCTCGCCCTCTCGCTGATGGCCAATCAGGTCGCGACGGGCCTCGCGCTGACGATCTTCGGCATCGGCGCCTCCTCCCTGATCGGCGCCGGCTTCGTCGGGCGCACCGTGACGCGCCTGCAGCCGGTGTTTCCGGCGGCGCTTTCGGAACACCCGCTGCTCCGGGTGATCTTCGGCCACGACATCCTCGTCTATCTCTCGCTGGCACTCGTCGCGGGCGTCAGCTACTTCCTGCACCGCACGCGCCCGGGACTTATTCTGCGCGCTGTCGGCGAGAACGATGCCTCCGCCCACGCCATCGGCTATCCCGTGATCGCGATCCGCTACGCGGCGATCGCCTTCGGCGGTGCGTTGGCCGGGCTCGGCGGCGCCTATTTCTCGCTGGCGCTGACGCCGATGTGGGCGGACCGGCTGACCGCCGGACGCGGCTGGATCGCGCTGGCGCTCGTCGTGTTCTCGGCCTGGAAGCCGGGGCGACTGCTGCTCGGCGCCTATCTCTTCGGTGCCGTGATGACGCTCGAATTACAGGCCAAGGCCGCCGGCGTGACCTGGCTCGCGCCGGAGGTGCTGGCGATGGCCCCCTACCTTGCGACCATTGCGGTTCTGACCATGATGTCGCTAGGACGAAAGACCGGCCGGCTCGACGCGCCTGCCTGCCTCGGCAAACCCTTCTCGGCGTCCTGACGCCGCATCCGACTACGGGGAGTTATAGGACATGACCAGCATCATCACCCGCCGCAGGCTGACCTTCGGCGCGGCCGCAGCCACCACCCTGCCGATCCTCGGCCGCGGCGCCTCGGCACAGTCGCCGCTCGGCGTGGGCTTCATCTATGTCGGCCCCATCGGCGACCACGGCTACACCTGGACGCATGACCAGGGCCGGCTCGCGCTGGAAAAGGAATACGGCGCGAAGATCAAGACCAGCTTCATCGAGAACGTCGCGGAAGGCCCTGATGCCGCCCGCGCACTGCGCCAGCTCGCCCAGGCCGGCAACCAGCTGATCTTCTCGACCTCCTTCGGGTTCATGAACCCGACGATCCAGGTCGCCAAGCAGTTCCCGAAGATCAAGTTCGAGCACGCCACCGGCTATATGCGCGCCGAGAACGTCGCCACCTACAATGCGCGCTTCTATGAGGGCCGCGCCGTGATCGGCACCATCGCCGGCCACATGTCGAAGACCGGTCAGGCCGGCTACGTCGCCTCCTTCCCGATCCCGGAGGTGGTGATGGGCATCAACGCCTTCCACCTCGCCGCTCGGAAGGTGAACCCGAACTTCAAGACCAAGGTCGTCTGGGCCTCGACCTGGTACGACCCCGCCAAGGAAGCCGACGCCGCCAAGGCGCTGATCGACCAGGGCGCGGACATGATCACGCAGCACACCGACTCGGCGGCTCCGCTGCAGGCGGCCGAGCAGCGCGGCGTCTTCGCCTTCGGCCAGGCCTCCGATATGAAGGCCTTCGCGCCGAAGGCCCATCTCACCGCCATCGTCGACGACTGGTCGGGCTACTACATCAAGCGCGTCAAGGATGTCATGGACGGCAGCTGGAAGACCGGCGACGTCTGGGGCGGCCTGAAGGCAGGAATGGTCAGGATCGCGCCGTACAACGACGCGGTCACGCCCGCGGCACGCGCGGCCGCCGACGAGGTGATCAAGAGCATCTCTGCCGGCACGCTGCACCCCTTCACCGGCGAACTGAAGGATCAGAAGGGCGAGGTTCGCCTCAAGGCCGGCGAGACGGCGAGCGACGAGATGCTCTCCAAGATGGACTGGTACGTCGACGGCATCCAGGCCTGATTCCGCTCTCCATCGGCGCCGGCGGGCTTGCTCCCGCCGGCGGCACGATTCGCAGGTCCTTGTTTGCCTTTCACCGTCAGGGAATGGTCCCGGGAGTGCCTACCCCCGTAGAAATCGGCATTATCGACCCTATTATCGACGGAACGAAGCCGTTTCCTGTGCGTATCTACCGCCGCGGGCATCGTCTTTCCGCGATAACCGTGGCAACTGCGTGAGTTGCGCGCCGCGAATAGCATCCATGTGTCGCGGTCGCTCGTGTCGGAAACGAGCATGAACGGCCGTAGTCCAGCACGCGACGCCTGAAGCACCTTCTCAAGGAGGATTTCATGACCAAGAACGAACTGATCGCCGCCATCGCGGATGAGACCGGCAAGACGAAGGCGGACGTCTCCGCCATCCTGGCCTCTCTCGGCACGACCGTCGCCAAGACACTCAAGAGCGGCGACGACGTCACGCTCGGCGGCATCGGCAAGCTCTCCGCCGCCAAGCGCGAGGCCCGCGAGGCCCGCAATCCGTCGACCGGCGCGACCATCAAGGTTCCGGCCAAGACCGTCGTGAAGTTCAAGGTCACCAAGGACCTCGCCGACGCGGTGGCGTAACGCCATCCATCGGGATCGAGCGGCGTTCGCGTTCCCTAGCGCGAACGCCGCTTGAGTCTCGCCGTCATGCTCGGACTTGACCCGAGCATCTCTTCGACGAGATTCTCGGGTCTACGCTTCGCTCCGCCCGAGAATGACGCTGGCTCCATGTTCCTTCGCCTCTTCACCGATCTGCGCGCCGCCAAGGTCCCCGTGACCCTGCGCGAATATCTGACGCTGCTCGAAGGCGTCGAGGCCGACCTCGCCGAGCACAAGGTCGACGAATTCTACTATCTCGCCCGCGCTACGCTGGTGAAGGACGAGCGCCATCTCGACAAGTTCGACCAGGTCTTTGCCCAGGTATTCAAGGGCATGGAGACGCTGGGCCAGGCGATCGAGGAAGCCGGCATTCCCGAGGAATGGCTGCGCAAGCTCGCCGAGAAATTCCTGACCGACGAGGAAAAGGCGCAGATTGATGCGCTGGGCTGGGACAAGCTCTGGGAGACGCTGAAGCAGCGGCTCGCAGAGCAGAAGGACCGTCACCAGGGCGGCAACAAATGGATCGGCACCGGCGGCACCTCACCCTATGGCGCCTATGGCTACAATCCCGAAGGCATCCGCATCGGTCAGGACAAGAACCGCAATTTCCGAGCGGTGAAGGTCTGGGACAAGCGCGAGTTCAAGGATTTCGACGACACGCGCGAGCTCGGCGTGCGTAACCTGCGCGTCGCATTGAGGCGGCTGCGCCGCTTCGCCCGTACGGGCGCGGCCGAGGAACTCGACCTCGACAACACGATCAGCGAGACGGCCAAGCACGGCTATCTCGACGTCAAGCTGCGGCCGGAGCGACGCAACGCCGTGAAGGTGCTGCTCTTCCTCGATGTCGGCGGCTCGATGGACTGGCATATCGAGCTGGCCGAGGAGCTGTTCTCGGCGGCGCGGGCCGAGTTCAAGCATTTCGAGCATTTCTACTTCCACAACTGCCCCTATGAGCGCGTCTGGAAAGAGAACCGCCGCCGTCACGACCAGATCATCCCGACTTGGGACGTGCTGCGGACCTATCCGGCCGATTACCGCCTCGTCTTCGTCGGCGATGCCTCGATGAGTCCCTACGAGATCGCGATGCCCGGCGGCTCGGTCGAGCACTGGAACGAGGAGGCCGGCGAGGTCTGGATGAACAGGCTGGTGAACAAGTTCCCGAAATCGGTCTGGCTCAATCCGGTCCAGCAGCATCTGTGGAACTATACGCAATCGATCCGTCAAATCGGCGGGTTGATGGGCGGACGCATGTTCCCGCTGACGCTCGACGGCCTCGATGGTGCGATGAGAGTTCTGGCGCGCTGAACCACGACGATCGGCCCGCTTCCCTTGGGCGGCCGGAATGCTCTAACTGCCCGCCATGACGAACAACCACGACGACGACGCCCCTGCCCCGAGCTGGCGCCAACGCCCGAAGCCTGTCGGATTCGAGATCAGCTACAGGCTCGACGGCGACACCCTCGAGATCGATCGGACGCGCCGCGTCGACAGCGTCAGGCTCAGCGCCGTCGAGCAGGTGCGTTTCGTCTATGCGCCAGGCAACATCTCGTCCAAGGGCTACAAGACGCAGCTAAGGCTCAGCGACGGCCGGACCGTGACTTTCGGCAACCTGTCATGGCGCTCGCTGACGGACCTCGATCGCGACGATGCGCGCTATCACCGCTTCGTCTCGGCATTGTCAGCCGCAATCGCACGGGCCAACCCGCGCGCCCGCTTCGTCGCCGGGCGGCCGAAGCCGCTCTGGCTCGGCGTCGTGTTCGTGGGCGCGGTGTCGCTGCTGATGCTCGCCGCCTTCACGTTGCGCGCCTTCCAGCAGGGAGCGACCAATGCCGGGCTGCTCGGCCTGCTGCTGGTCGCGGCCTCGTTCTGGCAGGTCTGGCCGCTCGTCAGCCTCAACCGGCCGCGCGAACTCGCGACCGGCGAAGTGCCCGACAGCCTCGTTCCCGGCCGCCCCGGCTAACGCTCAGCGCACCACCAGCACCGAGGACTTGGCCCGGCGCACGATGGCGGAGGCGTTCGAGCCGATGACGTAGGCCAGCATGCCGGGCTCGTGCGAGCCGATGACGATGAGATCGGCCCCGGCCGCATCAGCCTCGGCCAGCACCTCGCCATGGACCGAGCCCAACAGCACCTTCGCCGAGACCTGATCGGCCGGCAGGTCGACCGTGGCAGCGATTTCGGCAAGCTTCGCTTCGGCGTCCTGCTGCTGTTCGGAATCGAAATCAGCAGGGACGAATTCCATGTACGTGACAGGGATCAGCGAGCGGACATAGACCAGCCGCACCACGCCGCCCGATATCTTGGCGAAGGATACGGCGGCAGCGATCGCTGGCTTGGCTAGATCGGCCTCCGCCAGATCGACGGGAACCAGAATCGACTTGTACATCGTATCCTCCAAGGCTGGTTGCAGAACCATTCTGGAGTTTGCCAGCACGCGCGCCATGATCCAGCGCAAAATGCGCGCTGCGGCAGGGCGCCGCGCGCCGGTCGGTCAGCGGAGTTTCAACCCTGGCGCGCGGGGGTGCGCACGACCAGCCCGTCAAGATTGTCTCTGATCCGGATCTGGCAGGAGAGACGCGAGGTCGGCCGGACGTCGAAGGCGAAGTCCAGCATGTCCTCTTCCATCGGCTCGGCATGGCCGACGGCTTCCATCCAGGCATCGTCGACATAGACGTGGCAGGTGGCGCAGGCGCAGGCGCCGCCACATTCGGCCTCGATACCGGGAATCGCGTTGCGGATCGCCGTTTCCATCACCGTGGAGCCCGTTTCGCCCTCGACGGTGCGGCTCTCTCCGTGAGCGTCGATGAAGGTGATGTTCGGCATAAGAAACTCCGGCGCGCTATGACGGCCTCGCTTAGAGCATTTCAAAGCGGCACGGAACGGGCTTTTCCGCCGCAGCGCCGGTTCAGGCCGCGCAGTCGAAGCGCGCGATCGCCGCCCGTGCCTCGGCGGCGGCCAGGGCTAGTTCATCGAGAGCGCTCTCGGTCAGACGCGGCTCCGCATCGCCGAGGCTGTGCTCGATCCGATCTGCCGCTTGGGCGACCTGCCAGGCGCCAATGGCGCGGGCAGCGCCCTTCAAGGTGTGCGCCGCGTCCATCCGAGCTTGCGTGTCCGCGCTGCCGTGGATGGTGCGAAGATGCGCCACGCATTGCTGGGCGAACAGGGTGAGCAATTCGCGCTCGAGCTCATGATCGCCGCCGGTCTGGCGGTGAAGATGCTCGGTATCGATCGCGCTCTGGGGCATGGGCAACTCGTGAACATCGGATCGCCGCATGGGCGGTCTCACCCACTCCAAGAAGCGACTTGATGGTGAACGAGGCGTTAACGACGTTTGTGAATCGAGCACTCAAATGGGTTTCCAAGGTTACGGGGCTCCACTACCCTTCCAATTGGTAAATGATGGGCGCAGTGTCTCCGATCATCCCGGCCAGAGGCGGCAAGGGGCGACGGGGACGGGCTTTCGCGTCCATCGTCAGTAGCGTGGCGAGGCGGCAACGATGAATCGACCCAAGAAGCTCCAGGATCCCACTGAAGCTGCGATGTCGGCGATCGAGGAGGCGCTTCGACTCGACCAGCCCCAATCCGATATCGCCAGAGGCGAGACGGAGACGCTGGTCAGCGCCGAGCCCCGGCTTCCCATCACCAGCGAGAATGATCTCAAGCTCGAATTGCCGCGTGTCGAGCCTGCAGCTGCCGCCGCGCAGCCCGCGCCCGTAACCCCTCCCCCGGCGCAGCCGCGCGCCAGCGCTGCGCTTGCGCCCGACACCACCCGCGTCGCCAATGACGACCGCCGCGATTCCAGCTCGCTGGTGCAGGCTTTCGCCGTCCGCCCGTCGCGCAAGCCTTATTGGTTCGCCGCGCTCGCCTCGCTCGCCTGGCTGGGCGGCGCGGCCTTCGTGCTGTTCGGCCGCTACGGCTCCTTCAGCAATGGTCTTCCCGAGCCGGTCGCCAATTTCGGCATCGGCGAATGGACACTGCTTGCGCTCTCGATCGGTGCGCCGGTCGTGTTCTTCTTCGTGCTGGCGGCGCTCTATCGCCGTACGCAGGAGATGCGCCTGATCTCGCGGGCGATGACCGAGGTCGCGCTGCGTCTCGCCGAGCCTGAGGTCGCAGGGGCGGATTCCGTCCTGTCGCTCAGCCAGACCATCCGCCGCGAGGTCGCCGCCATGGGCGACGGCATCGAGCGCGCCGTGGCGCGCGCCGGCGAATTGGAGACGATCGTGCGCGGCGAGATCTCGACGCTCGAGCGCGCCTATGCCGACAACGAAATCCGGCTGCGTTCCCTGATCGACGAACTCGTCACCCAGCGCGAGGCCGTGGTCGGCAATGCCGAGCGCGTCAAGCTCGCGATCAGCGGCGCGCATGACGGGCTCGCCAAGGACCTAGACAGCGCCAGCCGTGTCATCGCCGAGGCCGTCGCGCAGGCAGGCGACCGCGTCACCGGTTCGCTCGGGGCCAAGGGCGACCAGATCACCCAGGCGCTCGGCCGGGCCGGCGAGCGGATGGTCGAGGAGATCAGCGGCCGCGGACATGATCTCGTCGAGAGGCTGCAGGTGACTTCGGGCGAGGTCTCCGAGCGGCTGGCCGGCGCCAGCGACAATCTTTCGACCATGCTCGACGGTCGCGCCAAGGAGATCGCAGGCTCGCTGGAACGCACGGGCGCTTCGCTGACCGAAGGTCTGACAGCCAGCGCCCAGGGCGTCACCCGCGCCATCAGCGAGACCGGCGCGCAGGTCGCGGAGTCGCTGACCGCCCGCGTCGATGTCGTCAACGAGACCCTGAAGAGCACCGGCGAGACGCTGGCCAAGGACATCTCCGCCCGCGGGACCGAGGCGGCGGAGCGTTTCGAGACCAGCAGCCGCAATATGGTCGCGCTGATCGAGAGCCAGAGCGAAGCCCTGCAGAAGCGCCTGTCGGAGTCCGGCGAGGCGCTGCGCAGCGCCCTCTCCGACGAGGGCGAGAGCGTCACCACCCGCCTTGCCGAGGTCGGCCGCGGCGTCAACGGCCTGCTCATCCGCCAGAACGAGGCCATCGCCAGCCGCCTCACGCAGGTCGGCGAGAGCGTCCATTCCCTTATCGGCACGCATGGCGACACGCTGGTCGGCCGCCTCAACGACACCGCTCGGACCGTCGACGACGTGCTCCGCGAGCGCAGCGAGGCGATCATCCTGCGCGTCAACGACGCCAGCGAGACGCTGAGCAATGCCGTCGAGAAGCATGGCGATGCGCTCACCGGCCGCATCACCGATGTCGCCGGCCAGGTGCACGGCCTGTTCACCGAGCAGGCAGGCAAGCTGGTCGATCGCCTCGGCGAAACCGGCGAGACCGTGCATGCTCTGCTCGACCAGCAGGCAGAGAAGCTCGTCGAGCGCGTTTCCGGCGCCGGCAACGAACTCGCCAACCTCGTCGGCCAGCAAAGCGGTTCCGCCGTGGCCCGCGTCTCGGAGGCTGGCAGCGAGCTGGCCCGCCTGCTCGTGGAACGCAGCGAAGCGGCCGTCGCCAACGTCTCCGAAGCCAGCCGCAACCTGACCGCGCTCATGGGCGAACAAGGCGATGCCACCGTCGCCCGCGTTTCCGATGCCGGCGCTGATGTCGCCCGGCTGCTCTCGGAGCGCAGCGAGGCGCTGGTCGCCAGCGTGTCGGGTGCCGTCAACACCGTCGAGACCCGCCTGCGCGACGAGAGCGACCTGCTCGTCGGCCGCCTGACCCAGGCCGGCCAGGACGTCGGCAACGTCGTCGGCCACCAGAGCGAGCGCCTGATCTCCGGCCTCTCCGAGACCGGCATGCGCGTCAGCGCCCTGCTGGAAGAGCAGGCCGGCGCAATGACCGTGAAGGTTTCGCAGGCAGGCCTCGAGATCAAGGATCTGCTCGGCAGCGAGAGCCAGGCTCTGGCGAGCCGCGTCGCCGATGTCGGCCGTTCCGTGCACGGCATCCTGGCCGAGCGCAGCAACGCGCTGATCTCCCGCCTCGCCGAAACCGGCGAGAGCATCGACCAGAAGCTGGAAGAGCGCGGCATGGTGCTCGCCCAGCGCATCACCGGCAGCGTCGAAGCCGCGCAGAACGCACTGGAACAGCAGCAGACGGGTTTCCTCGCGAGCATCGGCGAGACCGGCGACAAGGTCGGTGCCCTGCTCGGCGAGCAGCGCGAGACGATGGTCCGCGACCTCGTCAGCACCGGTCGCGAGGTCCACACCCTGCTCGGCGAGCAGAGCGAAGATCTGGCGCGCCGCATGACCGAGGCGACCCGCACGCTCACCGAGACGATCAATGTCGACGGCCGCCATGTCGCCGACCGCGTCTTCGAGGCGACGCAGGGCCTGCGCGACACCTTCACGATCCATGCCGAGGACGCGCGCACCATGCTCGCCGGCACCGGCCGCGAGATCGTGATGGCGCTCACCCAGCAGGGCGGACGCGTCAACGAAGCGCTTTCCGCCAACGCGGAATCGATGCTGCGTTCGGTCGAGGGCCGCGCCCAGGCATTGACCGAAGCCCTGGCGCAGCGCCACGACGCGCTGACTCGCCTCTTCGACGAGCGTGGCCGCGAGATCGAGACCGCGCTCGGCTCGCGCATGGCGACGCTGTCCACGCTGTTCGACACGCAGGGCCGCGAGATCGACACCGCGCTCGGCGCCCGCCTGTCGACGCTGTCCACCCTGTTCGACACGCAGGGCCGCGACATCGACACCGCACTCGGCGCCCGCCTCTCGGCGCTGGCCACCTTGTTCGACACGCAGGGCCGCGAGGTCGAGACCGCCCTCGGCGCGCGCCTGAGCGCCTTCGAGGACCTGATCGTCCGTCAGGGCGGTGCGCTCACCGCCAAGATCTCAGGCGATGCCCGCGAGCTCACCGAGGCGCTGCATAGCGGCATCGCCCAGGTCGAGAAGCTGATCTCCGAGGACGGCGTCACGCTCGCCGACAAGGTCGGCACCCGCGCGCTCGAAGCCGCAGAGCTCCTCGCCAGCCGCACCCGCGAAGCCGCGGATGCGATGGAAGGCCAGATCAAGCTGTTCGAGGACCGCTCGGGCGCCAAGAGCGCCGAGATCGCCGGCGCGCTCGACAGCCTGATCGCCCGCATCGACGGCAGCCTCGGCTCGCGGGCCACTGCCCTCAACGAGGCGCTGGTGGAACGCACGGTCGACATCGCCCGCGTGCTGGCAGAGGGCGGCCGCGAGGTCACCCGCGCGCTTGCCGCCAAGGCGGACGAGATCGGCGAGGTCGTGACCTCGAAGAGCGAGTCGCTGACGCGCACGCTCAGCGACAAGGCGGACAGCATCAACGCCACGCTGGGCGGCCGCGCCCTGCAGATCGCCGATACGCTCGACCAGAGCGTCGCGCGCTTCGAGGAGCGCGTCGTCAACCGGCTCGACACCGTCTCTCACACGCTCGACAGCCGTGGCGACGAAATCGCGACGACGCTGCAGGGACGCTCCGAGGCGATCGCAGCCACGTTGTCGGAACGGGCGCAGGAGCTGCGCGCGCTTTTCGACAACCAGGGCAACGGCATGGTCTCCTCGCTCGCCCAACAGAGCGAAGCCATCGCGGCCGCTCTCAGCGAGCGCGCCGAGCAACTGCGTACCCTGTTCGACGATCGCGGCCTGGGAATCGTCGCGGCGCTCGGCCGGCGCGGCGACGCCATCTCCGGTGCGCTCGACCAGCGTGCCGAGCAGCTGCGCGCGATCTTCGAGGATCAGGGCACCGGCGTCGTCACCGCGCTCGAACGCCAGGGCGCGGCGATCGCGAACTCGCTGGAGGAGCAGACGGATGCGCTGCGGACCGCGTTCGACGCCAAGGGCCACGGCCTTGTCGAAGTGCTCGGCCGCCAGGGCGAAACGCTGACCCAGTCGCTCGACGAACGGGTCGAGGCGCTGCGCGCAGTCTTCGACGCCAAGGGCAATGGCGCCGTCGAGGCGTTGAATGAGCGTGGTGAGGCGCTGGCCGCCGAGTTCGCCACGGTCGGGGAAACGGTGGTGCGCGCGCTCGAAAGCCGCGGCAACGCCATCGTCGCCGGGCTGCGTGACCGCGGCGCGGCCATCGCCAATGCGGTCGAGGCTTCGTCCAACGCGCTGCGCGAGACGCTTGAGGCCAGCTCGAAGCAGTCGGTCGAGGCCCTGGTCAGCACGAACGAGCAGCTGCGCGAGGAGCTCGGCGGCATGCTCGGCCGCCTGGGCGAAGCCAACAAGCTGATGCAGCAGATCGTCAACGGCGCGAACAAGAACCTGGCCGCCGTCGAGAACAGCCTGTCGACCCGCGTCGGCGAGTTGCAGAACGTCATCGGCACCGTGATGACGGAGGCAGGCAACGCCTCGCAGCAGGTCACGGCGCAGATCGCGGAGCTGAAGAGCTACTCGGAAGGCACCCTGCGCGAGACGACGGCCCTGATCGGCCAGCTCGACAATCGCGGCACCTCGCTCAACGAGGCGACGCAGGCCAGCAGTGCTGCGCTCAACGCCGTTGCCGGCCGGCTCGAACAGATCGAAGGACGCGTCGGCAACGCGCTGGCCGAGCGCCGCGATGCGCTGGAGCAGCTCCATGGGTTGATCGCCAACCGCACCGACGATGTCGAGGCGATCACCCGCTCCTTCGCTTCGCTGATCGACGAGTCGCTCGGCACCGCCGAGGCGCGAGCGCGCCAGATCGGCACCGTGCTCTCCGACTCGGCCGAATCGACGACGAGCGCCATCGCGCAGCAGTTCGAGACGATCCGCGCCGCGACCGGCAAGGAACGCGAGCGCACCGCGGAAGCCCTGCGCGAGGCCTATACCCAGGTCTCGACCGAGATCAGCGGCGAGCTCGCCAAGGTGACCGAGCGCTTCCAGAAGGCGGCGCAGGACATGCGCGGCATCACCGGCGACATCCAGCGCGAGCTGGAGGCAACGCGGGCAGAAATGAAGCGCGGCGTGCTCGAGCTGCCGAAGGAGGCACAGGAATCGACCTCTGCGATGCGGCGTGTCGTGGCCGAGCAGATCAAGGCGCTGAACGATCTCACCGAGATCGTGACGCGTTCCGGCCGGCGCGGCGACGTCTCGCTGCCGATCGACGCCGTCGTGAGCCGCAAGGCAACGGTCGCCGCCGCCCCTGCCCCGGCCCCGCAGTCGGCTCCGGCCTTCACGCCGGCGCCGCAGCCGAAGCCGGCGGCAGCGGAACCTCTGCTGCGCCCCTCGCTCGATGCCTCGGCCGAGACGGCGCGCGTCGCCACCCCTCGCGCGGAGCCCCGCAGCGAGCCCACTCCTGCGCCGAGCCGCCCGGCTCCGACCCAGGAGGCCCCGCGCCGGCAGCCCGACGCGACGGTGCAGCAGCCCGCCAAAGCCGGCTGGCTCTCCGATCTGCTCAGCCGCGCCTCGCGCGAGGACAAGCAGCCGGAGCCCAGCAAGCCGACGACCCATTCGATCGAGAAGCTCGACTCGCTCTCCGTCGATATCGCGCGGATGATCGACCATGACGCCGCCGTCGAGCTGTGGGATCGCTACAAGCGCGGCGAGCGCAACGTCTTCACCCGCCGGCTCTACACGCTGCAGGGCCAGCAGACCTTCGACGACATCCGCCGCAAGTACCGGCGCGACCCGGAGTTCAAGGAGACGGTCGATCGCTACATCGACGAGTTCGAGCGKCTGCTCGGCGARGCGGCCAAGGACGACCGCGACTCGATGGTGGCCAAGACCTACCTGACTTCGGAAACCGGCAAGGTCTACACCATGCTGGCCCATGCCAGCGGCCGCTTCGAGTAGGCGGCCGGTTCCCTGCGGACTGGAACGACAAAGGCCGCCCGAGAGGGCGGCCTTTCCTTTTGCGAGATGGTGGTTCCGGATAAGATCAGCTGACTCTACGCCGCGGCGCGGAAGCACACCTCGCCCCGGTTGAGGAAGCAGGCCTTGTCGAAGAGCGACAGGTCGAGCGGGTTGGGCAGCCGCACATCCGCGATGTCCGGAAACGGCTTGCCCGAGGCATCGTAGGACCGGTCGATCTGCGAGATGAAGATGAGGATCAGCCCCCTCTCCCGCGCGAAGGCTCGCAACGCCCTCACCTGAAGCGCCAGCTCCGGGGTATCGCGCCGCTGGTCGAGCAGTTGCAGGTAGTCGATGACCGCCACCGTGCCGCGCGGCGCCGTCGCCAGCGTTCCCACGATGTGGTCAGCGCTGATCGCATCGGAGCAATCGCAGTCGAACAGGCCGGCGAACTCATCCGGCTCGATGCCGAGCGCACGCAGGCGGCCCGCCACGTCGAGCGGCGTGTATTCGAGCGTGAAGAAGGCGCCACGACGGCCAGCTCTCATGGCTTCCGCCAGTAGGCCAAGGCTCGCCAGCGTCTTGCCCTGGCCCGGCCGCCCGGCCATCAGGACGAGATCGCCCGGCGTAAAGCGAGACAACAGCGCGTGGGCCGTTTCGGTTCGGGGCAGCTTCGCGACAAGCAAGCTCCAACTGCGATACCCTTCATCTGTCGCGATACGGTCGAGAGCGGCGTGGAGGGGAATCCGCTCTCTGCGGCTCAACAGCCTGGCTCTGCGCTTCAGTTGATGGATCGGGGCCGACAACGTCATGACATGAACCTCCTATCGCGGGCAGCGAGCGCAATCCCTCCTCATGCGTGATGCCCGGACAGTCGGTCAGATCGTCGAAATGCCCTGTATGATCATACTTCCCCGGCTGGAGGGGGGAGGCTCGGGCCGAGCCGGAATCAGAATTTAGAGCATTTCCGCGCATCTTCGAAGCGCGGAAATGCTCTGGATCGCCGCGCGTCCTCTCGGATGCGAAGTGGCGATCTATCTCTTTGTTTTAACATCGGATTTCTTCGAAAAATGGATTCCACTTTTCGGTCCGATGCTATAGCCCTTTGATTGGACGCATTTTCTTCACGCGAACCGAGGCCACTTCGCTCGAAAATGCTCAGGCCGATGCCGGCCGGGCAGGCTCAGCGCGCCCAGCGCACGATCTCGATCAGAACCTGCGACAGCGCCCGGTCGAGCGCCTGCGCGGCTCCCGCCCCGTCGACAGAGCTGGCCGGCACGCGGGCCGAGAACAGGCGCGCGCGCTGGATTTTGCCGCTCTGATCGCCAACGATCCGGGCGGTGATCTCGACCACCGCCATCCCGGTCGCAGCGTCGATGTTGAAGCTGCGGATGTTGGTGTTGAGCTGCACATCCGGCTGGATGCGCTGGCCTGGCGCCGAAACGGAGCCGATGCGGCTGGCATTCTCGAAGGTCTGGATAAGCCTCGCCTGCACCAGCGCGGGGATGCGATCGGCCCACTGAGCTCCGCCGACGAAGGAAAGGGCCCCGCCCGAATCCCTGACGATGACCCGATCGGAATCGAGCGCCTGCACCGTGGTCGGCTCGGCTACCACCATCACGGCGCGCGAGCCGCCGACCTTGCCGAAGCCGCTCGGTGCCGAGAGGTCGAACGTCGTCGGTGTCGGACCGCTGCAGCCTGCAAGCATGGCGCCGGTGACCAGCAGGAGGGCCGTGAGGCGAGCCTTCGTCGCCGGGAAGAGCGCTGCCTCGATCGTCATCGCTTAGCGGGATCCATTGTATTGCGGGAGCGGCGGCTTGCCGCCGAGGATGAGCTGCTGCGGATTGCGCTCGAAATTGCGCAATGTCCGGTTGATTTCGGTCAGGGTTTTCTTGCCGTCCGAGGCCAAGGCTTCGACATCCCGCAGCCCCGGCCCGGTGAAGCGGTTGATACCGGCGGTGATCTCGGCCGTGCGCTTGTCGAGATTGTCGGCGAGCACGCGCATCGATTTGGCGGCGTCGGCGACCTCCTGGAACGCGCTGCGGCCTTCCCCGCCGGCGCCGGCGTTGAGGAAGCCCTGCGCCGCCTTCAACACGCCCTCGACCTGGTCGGCCGCCTTGTCGAGCTTGGCCGAGATCGAGGCGGCATCCTTGACCACCTTCGCAACGTCGGCGCTCGAACCGCCGAGCGCGCCCGTGAATTTGTCGACGTTCTCGATGATGGCCGCAACCTTCTGCCGATCGACCGAGCGCACCACCCCGGTCAGCTCCTCGCTCAGAGTCTGAAGCCGTTGCGAGAGGGGTTGAATCGTCTCGGCGATGTTGCTGAAGCCGGCCATCAGCTTGTCGAGACCGTCGGAGTTCTTGCCCAGCGCCTCCGAGAACTTCTCGACATTGCGGACGGTGTTATTGAGCGGACCGGCGTTCTGCTTGATCAGCCCGTCGAGCGAGGTGAGCATCGTGTCGGCCTTCTGCGCGACGTTGCGCACGGTCTCGATGATGTCCTGCAGTTCGGAACGCTCGGCGATGATCGTCGGCATCGGCTCGCCGGGCTTGGCGGTCAGCACCGGGGCGTCCGGGGCACCGCCGATCAGTTGGAGCGCGACCACACCGGCCAGGCCCTGCGCCTCGATGCGGGCGCGGGTATCCTCGCGCAGCGGCGTCGTGCTGGCGACCTGAATGACGGC
Source organism: Allobosea sp. 10L422 (assembly GCF_056395345.1). Classification (NCBI taxonomy): domain Bacteria; kingdom Pseudomonadati; phylum Pseudomonadota; class Alphaproteobacteria; order Hyphomicrobiales; family Alloboseaceae; genus Allobosea; species Allobosea sp. 10L422. The sequence continues at coordinate 115,134 of NZ_JBFTJI010000006.1, read as the reverse complement.
GTAGATGCGGCGCGGATCGTCCGGCTGAAGCTCGATGCTGGTGACCTCGCCGACGCGCAATCCGTTGAACAGCACGCTCGAACCGCGGCCTAGGCCGGTCACGGTGCCGGTGAAGATGACGCGCACGCTCTCCCTGCGCCCGGCCGCGCCACTGTTGAACCAGTAGACGAAGCCGAACGCCGCGGCCAGGACCGCGAGCGTGAAGAGACCGACGAGTGCGTAGTTGGCGCGCGATTCCATGCCCTAGCCGTTTCGTTCCCGTTCCCCGGCCGGCAGCCGGGCCATGGCGCGCTCGCCACCGAAATACGCCTTAAGCCACGGATGATCCGACGCCAGCATCGTCGCCAGCGGGCCAACCGCGATCACCTTCTTGTCCGCAAGCGCGGCGATTCGGTCACAGGCATGATACAGGCTGTCGAGATCATGGGTCACCATGAAGACGGTCAGCCCGAGAGTCTTCTTCAGGGTCATGATGAGGTCGTCGAACTCCGCCGCGCCGATGGGGTCCAGCCCCGATGTCGGTTCGTCGAGGAATACGATCTCCGGGTCGAGCGCAAGCGCCCGGGCGAGCGCTGCGCGCTTGATCATGCCGCCCGACAGCTCCGAGGGAACCTTGTCCGCCGCATCGAGCGGCAATCCCACGAGATCGAGCTTCACCATCGCCAGCTCTTCGAGCAGGTGAGGTGAAAGATGCAGATATTCGCGCATCGGCACCTGGATGTTCTGCTTCACCGTCAGCGCCGAGAACAGCGCGCCCTGCTGGAACATCACGCCCGAGCGGCGCTCCACCACGCGCCGCTGTTGCGGCGTCAGCGTATCGACGTTCTCGCCGAAGACTTCGATGGTTCCGCGCGCCTTCTGGACCAAGCCGAGGATCGTGCGCGTCAGCACCGACTTGCCCTGCCCCGAGCCGCCGACGAAGCCCAGGATCTCGCCGCGCAGCACGTCGAGATCGAGGCCGTCCATGATGACCTTCTCACCGAAGGCAACCTTGAGATTGCGCACCCGGATGACCGCTTCGGGCTCCCCCGCCTTCGGGTTTTCCGCCGATGAAACGGGTTGCGGCGCAGGAGCCGGAGATCTGTCGGGGAAAGCCATCGTCAGAACTCGATCGACGCGAAGAACATGGCAAAGAGGCCGTCGACGACGATGACCATGAAGATCGCCTTCACCACCGAAGCCGTGACCTGGCGTCCGAGCGACTCCGCCGAGCCCTGAACCGCCAAGCCCTCGATCGAGGCGATCAGCCCGATGACGAAGGCCATGAACGGCGCCTTGATCAGCCCGACGGCGAAATGCTTCCAGGTGATGACCGATTGCAGCCGGGCGAGGAAGGTATCGACCCCGATGCCGCCATAGAGCCAGGCGACGAGGCCGGCGCCGACAAGGCCCGCCATGGCCGAGATGAAGGTCAGGATCGGCAGCGAGATGATCAGAGCGAGAATACGCGGCACGACCAGAACTTCGATCGGATCGAGGCCCATGACACGCAGAGCATCGATCTCCTCGCGCATCTTCATCGAGCCGATCTCGGCGGTGAAGGCCGAGCCCGAGCGGCCCGCGATCATGATTGAGGTCAGGAGCACGGCGAGCTCGCGCAGGATTAGGATGCCGGTCAGGTTGACGACGAAAGCCGCGGCGCCGAACTGCTGAAGCTGAAAGATGCCCTGCTGCGCGACGATGCACCCGACAAGGAACGAGATCAGCATGATGATCGGCGCGCCGTTGAAGGCGATCAGCTCGATCTGGTTGACGAGGGACGGCCCACGGAACTTGCGCGGACCGAGAACGACGCCAATGGAGCCAACCACGACCTCGCCGAGGAACATGGCGCCGCCGACCATGTCGCGGCCGAAGCGCACGACCGCTTCCCCGATATCGACGAGGATGTCGACCACCCGGAAATGTCGCTGCGACGCCTGCAGGTCCGCGTCATGGACATGGACCTCCGCAAGCAGGATGGCATGCTCGGGCTTGTCGCTGACGATATCGACAGCCGCGCCCTCCCTCTCCTGCCGCTCCTTCAAGCGATTGAGGACATAGGCACCGAGCGTGTCGAGACGACTGACGCCGGAAAGATCGAGCCGCACATGCCGCGCCTGCCGCAGATCCTCGCCGATCTCGGCGATCAGCTTTTCGATGCGCGGCGCACGGTCGGCGCTCCAGGAACCGGCAAGCGCCACCGAGACCGTCCCGGCATCGGAGCGGATGATCGTCTGCGGTTCGGCGGTATCAACGCTCGCCATGTCGCTATGACGTCCCTCGCCCTGCCCAGGGCAGCCTCGCGGCTGCGCAACACCAGTCTCTCGCGTCGAAATCGACCCCTTAAGCTCTGTATTGCCGCGACCAAGGCACTTGGCAAGCATAGGGCAATGCCCAACGCACTTCCGCCGGCAAACGTTGCCGAAGGGCCATAGAATCGGCCTTTTTCGCAAGCGTCTCGCTGACGCCGGCGCCGGAAGCAGCAATTTCTTAAACAATCGTGGAGCAGCCTCGCTTTTGGAAAATCCCGACGGCCGTTGATTCGGCCGGTTGATCGAAGGCAGAATGGTCATGGGCGAACCGCGCTCGCTGACACCGCTGAGCCAGGCCGACTACGAGGCAATCGAAGCCGCGGTCATGGAGACGTCGCGCGGCCGTTGGTTCATGACGGAATACGCCAAGCGCAACCGCCAGGCCGATACGCTCCAGCTCCTCGGTGCAATTCACCGGATCGAGCGGGTCGTCGGGCTCGGCGTGCAGGAGACCAGCCGCGAAACGAACCTGATCGAAGCCGCTGCCCTGATCAGCGATCTGCGCAGCGACCTGGAACGCGTGAGCGGCAAGCCGGACATCCGCTCGTCCGGGCTCGCGGCCCGGATCGAACAGGCAGCCGGCACCGTCCTGTCCGCCACCGAAAGCATCCAGGAGGCGGCCTGGAGCCTGCGCGAGGCGGGCGCCGAGGAAGGGCTCTGCGACAAGCTGGATCAGCACTCTGCCGAGATATCGACCGCGATCGCCGTCGTCGACGGGCTCGTCCAGCGCATCGACAAGATCTCCGACACCATCGCCATGCTGGATTCAAGCCTGCGCGCCTTCGGCGAGGTTTCGCGAGAGCCGAGCACCAGCTTCGAGATCATGGCCGCGGCGGCCGAGGGGAGCATGGCCACCGCGCCGTCCCCGCCGGCGATCCGTCGCGAGTATCGCGACGCAAGCGCCGCCGCGGCAGACGAGCCGCCAGCCCCGTACCAGCTCAACGACCAGGCCGCACCGGAGACGCGCATGGGAACCGTGCATCTCCTCGACGACGACCTCACCTTCGAGGAACCAGTTGCCGCCTCGCCCGAGCCGCAGCGCGTCGCCGCCGGCTATTCGGAGGCCGGCCTGCGCGAGATCGACGCGCTGCAGGCCGATCGCAAGCTCGCTTATTTCGTCTGAAGCGTAGGCGAGGCCACTCCCCGCCAGGTCAGCGTCAGTTCTCGCGCCTGATCGCGCTCTCGTGCCAGCGATGCAGCAGCAGATGGGAGACCAGGCTCGTCGCCAGGAAGATCGCGATGCCCGACAGCGAGATCATCACCAGCGCGGCGAAGACGCGCGGGATCTTGAGCTGATAGCCGGCCTCCAGGATGCGATAGGCGAGGCCCGAGGCGCTGCCGCCCGTGCCTGCGACGAACTCCGCCACCACCGCGCCGATCAGCGCGAGTCCGCCCGAGATCTTCAGCCCCGCCAGGAAATAGGGCAGAGCCGCCGGCAATTTGAGGTAGCGCATCGTCTGCCAGCGCGAGGCGCCGTAGAGCTCGAACAGGTTGACGAGGTTATGGTCGGCCGAATTCAGCCCGAGGATGGTGTTCGACAGGATCGGGAAGAAGGCGACGATCCAGGCGCAGATCAGCAGCGACAAGTCGATATCATTGGCCCAGATGATGATCAGCGGGGCGATGGCGACGATCGGCGTGACCTGCAGGATGACGGCATAGGGCAGCAGCGCCATCTCCAGCCATTTCGACTGGCTGAACAGCACGGCAAGCGTCACGCCGACGACGATGGCCGCCGCCAGCGCCATGAAGGTGATCTTCAGTGTCACCCAGAGCGAGCCGGAGAGCGTGCCCCAATCGGCAACCAGCGTTTGGCCGACCAGGATCGGCCCGGGCAGGACATAAGACGGGATTTCGTTCCAGCGGACGGCAAATTCCCAGAGCGCCAGCACGATCACGCCGATCGCGAGCGGAGCGAGGATGCGCGGCCAGACACCGGCCGGCAGGCCGAGAATGCGGGCTTCGGCCGCAGCGACGGGCAGCGCCTGCGCGTCGGTGCCGTCCGACGCCAGCGTTTCGACGGGCGCGCTCATCGGCCGATCGCCTCCTTGAGCTTGGTGGAGGCGACGCGGCAGAGATGGGCGTATTCGCCGGAGGTCCGGAACAGCTCGTCGCGCGGATAGTCGGCCTCGACGGAGAGGTCGGCCATGACCCGGCCGGGCCTGGCCGCCATCACCACGATCCGCTGCGAGAGATAGACCGACTCGAACACCGAATGGGTGACGAAGACGGCGGTGAAGCGCTCGCGCCACCACAGCTCCAGCAGGTCGTCGTTGAGGCGGTGGCGGGTGATCTCGTCAAGCGCAGCGAAGGGCTCGTCCATCAGCAGGATCTTCGGGCGCATCACCAGCGCGCGGGCGATCGAGACGCGCATCTTCATGCCGCCCGAGAGTTCGCGCGGATAGGACTTTTCGAAGCCTTTGAGGCCGACCAGGGCCAGCATCTGCGCCGCGCGCGCCTCGGCCTCGGCCCGTGGCACGCACTTGAGCTTGAGCGGCAGCATGACGTTGGCGAGGGCATTCGCCCAGGGCATCAGCGTCGGGTCCTGAAAGACGAAGCCGAGATCGCGCGCACCATGGCCGGAGCTGCCCTGCGCGGCGCCCGCCTCGCCCGGCCAGGTGATCGTGCCGGAGGTCGGCGCGCCGAGGCCCGCGATCATGCGCAGCAGCGTCGATTTCCCGCAGCCGGAGGGGCCGAGCAGGCTGACGAACTGCCCTGCCCCGAGTTCGATGTCCACATCGTGGACAGCGAGCGTGCCGTTGGCGAAGCGCTTCGAGACGTGCCGGACCGCCACCAGCGGGTTGCCGGTGGTCTCTTTGCCTGCGGGTGTGCTTAGATAGGCCGTGTCCAAAGCCTGATGATCCAATCTGCGAAATGCCGTCATTCTCGGGCGAAGCGCAGACCCGAGAAGCTCATGAAGAGAAGGCGCTGGTTTCCGAGATGCTCGGGTCGAGCCCGAGCATGACGCGCCCTATGCCTTGCCGATGCCCTTGTTCACGAAGGCAAGGCTGTAGGCCTTCTTGACGTCGACGCCGGCCGGGATCACCCCAGCCTCGGTCATCGTCTTGGCGAAGCTCGCCCAGCGCGCATCGGTCATGGCGCCGATGCCGAGCGTCAGCGCGTCGCCGGAGAGCACGATGCCACGTTCGTTCATCACCTTGAGAGCGTAGTCGATCTTCTCCTGATCCATGTCGGGATTGTCCTTGAGGATCCGGGCATTGGCAGCGGCGATGTTGGGGCCGCCTTTCATGTATTCCGCCCAGCCCTCGAGCGTCGCGTCGACGAAACGCTGCACCAGCTCCTTCTTCTCCTCGGCCATCTTCCGGGAGATCGTGATGGTGGTGTTGTAGTTCTCGAAGCCGGCATCGGCGAGGAGATGGACGACCGGCTCGACGCCCGCCTTGCGGATGACGAAGGGCTCGGAGGACAGGAAGCCCTGCTGCGAGACCTTCTTGTCGGCCAGGAACGGCGCCATGTTGAAGGTGTAGGGGCGGATCTGCTCGTCGCGATAGCCGAACTTGAGCTTCAGGAACGGCCAGAACCCGACGCGCGCCTGCGCGCCGATCAGGATCGGCTTGTCCTTGAGGTCGGCGAGGGTGTCGTTGCCCTGGCCGGGATGCGAGATCAGGACCTGCGGGTCCTTCTGGAAGATCGAGGCGATGCAGAGGAACGGCAGGTTCTCCTGCGCGAAGCTGAGCGCCTCCAGCGAATTGCCCATGATCATGTCGACGCGGCCGCCGAGCAGGAGCTGCGTCGGGTTCTGCTGCGGGCCGCCGGGGCGAATATCGACGTCGATGCCGTACTTCTTGTAGATCCCGTTGGTCGCGGCCAGGTAGAAGCCGCCATGCTCGGTCTGGGCCCGCCAGTTGGTCTGGTAGCTGACTTTGTCGAGCGTCTGTGCGCTGACGCGAGCGCCCGGCACGGGGATGAGCAGGGATGCGGTCGAACCGCCGATCAGCCCGAGCGCTGCGCGCCGGTTCACGCGATATTTCATCGTCGCCATTTCGATATCTCCCCTGCGCCTGCCGCCGGCCGACTACTGGCCCGTCTGCTTATCCCATGCGATAGGACGGCGGGACAATGCAACGCCGTGCCGCCCGCTTTCTGCACAGAAACCAGGCAACCCAGCCGGCTCCTGACAGGCCTGTTCATCATGACCGCACGTTTCTGGGGCGACCTGAAGAGTTCCGATTTCGCCGCGCTCTCGCCCGAAAGCGCCGTGGCAGTGTTGCCGCTGGCGGCGATCGAGCAGCATGGCCCGCATCTGCCGGTCTCGGTCGACACCACCGTCATGAACGCCATGCTTGCCGAGGCGATGCCGCTGGTGCCGGCCGATCTCGACGTGCTCGTCCTGCCTACTCAGGCGGTCTGCAAGTCGAACGAGCATCTGCATTCGCCGGGGACGCTGACGATCGGCTGGGAAAGCGCGATCCGCTCCTGGATCGAGATCGGCGAGAGCGTGAAACGCGCCGGCTTCCGCAAGCTCGTGCTGATCACCTCCCATGGCGGCAATGTCGATCCCATGAAGATCGTCGCGCGGGAGCTGCGTGTCGGCCACGGCATGCTTGCCGTCTGCACCGCCTGGATGTCCTTCGGCCTGCCGGAAGGCATCTTCGACGAACTCGACACCCGCCATGGCATCCATGGCGGCGACGTCGAGACTTCGCTGATGCGGCATTTCCGGCCGGACCTCGTCGACATGAGCAAGGCCGCACTCTTCAAACCGCATACCGTGACCATGGCCGAAGAGGGTTACACGCATCTGCGGCCGACCGGGCCGCATGCCTTCGCCTGGATGGCGCAGGATGTGAACCGCTCCGGCGCCGTTGGCGACGCCAGCCTCGCAACGGCGGAGAAGGGCAAGGCCACCGCGGCACTGCAGGCGAAAGGCTTCGTCCAGCTGATGGCCGATGTCGCGCGGATGCCGCTCGATACGCTCTACAAGGCGGGCTGAACGTCAATCCGGATCGAGGAGGCGCGGACCCGGCCCTTCCTCGCCCAGCCGGTCGAGCGGATTGTGCAGCGGGCAATCGCGCACCGAGAGACAGCCGCAGCCGATGCAGCCGTTGAGATGATCGCGCAACCGCGTCAGCCGGTCGATGCGACGCTCCAGTTCCTCTTTCCAGGCGGACGACAGCCGCGTCCAGTCCGCGACGGTCGGCGTGCGCTCCTGCGGCAGAGCCCTGAAGGCCTCACGGATGGTCTTCAGCGGCATGCCGGCGCGTTGCGCCACCTTGATAATCGCGACCCGGCGCAGCACCTCGCGTGGATAGCGGCGCTGGTTGCCGGGCGCGCGATGGCTGCGGATCAGTCCCTCCGCCTCATAGAAATGTAGCGCCGAGACGGCGAGGCCGCTGCGGCGGGCGACATCACCGACGCTGAGCTCGCCGGGCAAACGCGCCTGCTGGGACATGGAACAAGCCTCTTGACCTTAACCTTAGTTGAGGTTCTATAAGCCCTGCTCCCGTGATGCAAACCGGAGCGTTTCCATGCACCAGAAGGTCGATACACGGATCAGGCTCGCCCTGATCTACGGCAGCAGCCGCGAAGGCCGCTTCTGCGACAAGGTCGCCGGCTGGGCGGTCTCCCAGATCCAGGGCGACGGCCCGTTCGATCTTGCCGTCGTCGACCCCGGCGAGATCGTCCTGCCGCCACGCCATGTCAGCGGCAAGCACCCTGCCCTGGAAGAGCTCAGGCAGATCATCGGCTGGGCCGACGGCTTCGTCGTGGTGACGCCCGAATACAACCGCGGCTATCCGGCGATCCTGAAGTTCCTGATCGACGCGGTCGGGCCGGAATGGCGGGGCAAGCCGGTCGGCTTCGTCTCCTATGGCGGCATCTCGGGGGGCCTGCGCGCCGTCGAGCAGTTGCGTCTCGTCTTCGGCGAGTTGCATGCCGCGCCGATCCGCGACGGCGTCGCCTTCGCCGATGTCTGGTCTCGCTTCGACGCGGAGGGGCAGTTGCTCGACGCCGACCGTGCCGAACAGGCGATGGCGACGATGCTGGCGCAGTTGCATTGGTGGGCGAACGCGCTGCGCAAGGCGCGCGAGAGCGTACCCTACGGCCAGTTCGCGGCGGCGTGAGAGGCTTCCCGATCACGCCAGCCCTCGTCCTGAGGAGCCGCGAAGCGGCGTCTCGAAGGATGCCCCAGATATCTCCAGCACCTCCCTGAGCATCCTTCGAGACGCCATTTCTAACGAAATGGCTCCTCAGGATGAGGGCTGGAGGCATTCTCCAACGGGCGCCGATACGTCACGCGAACGTGGGAACCGCTTCACAAATCCGAACTGGTCTCCTCGTGGTGGGATGCGGAACAATGCCCCTCCTTGATGAGGAGCCGACGGATATGAAGCTCAAACTTCTCCGCAACGCGACGCTGAAACTCGATTATGGCGGCAGGACCTTCCTGATCGACCCCGATTTCGGCCCGCGCCACAGCCGCCGCTCCTTCACCGGGCGTTCGCAGAACCCGATGGTCGACCTGCCCGAACCGATCGAAGACATCATCGCCGGCGTCGACACGGTGATCGTCTCGCATCTCCATGCCGATCATTTCGACGAGGTCGCCAAGCAGCGCGTTCCGAAGAACCTGCCGGTCATCTGCCAGCCCGGCGACGAGGCGGCGATCGCGCAGGCGGGCTTCTCCTCCATCACCGCGATCGACTGCTTCGTCCGGCTCGGGCCGATCGTGCTCAAACGGCATCCGGCCCAGCATGGCACCGGCGCCGTCGCCGAGACGATGGGCCACGTCATGGGTCTGAGCTTCGAGGCGCCGGGCGAGCCGACCATCTACTGGTGCGGCGACAGCGTGCTCTACCCGCCGCTGCGCGACGCGGTGGCAGCAACCGGCCCGGACATCATCGTCACGCATTCCTGCGGCGCGATGTGGGACAACACGCTGATCGTGATGGACGACACGCAGACGCTCGACCTCGCCGAGGCCTTCGCGCTGGCGACGGTGATCGCGACGCATATGGAAGCGCTCGACCACGCCACGGTGACGCGGGCCGCCTTGCGGAAGGCAGCGAAGGAACGCGGCGTGGACATGCAGCGCCTGCGTATTCCCGCCGATGGCGAGACGATCGAACTCGGCGTGCCGGCGATGGTGTGACCCGACTGCGTCAACCGTCATGCTCGGGCTTGACCCGAGCATCTTCTGAACGAGATTCTCGGGTCGAAGCTTCCATTCGCCCGAGAATGACGGAGCGAGCCGCCTACTCGCCGGCCTTCAGCTGCCTGGCGTAGATGTCCTTGTACTGCTCGCGCAGCAGGTTCTTCTGGACCTTGCCCATGGTGTTGCGCGGCAACTCGGCAACGACGAAGACCTGCTTGGGCTGCTTGAACTTCGCGAGCCGCTGCTCCAACGCCTTGGCGATGCCCTTTGCGGTGATCTCGGCGCCCGGCTTGGCGACGACGACGGCCGTGACGCCCTCCCCGAAATCGGGATGCGGCACGCCGATGACGGCGCTCTCGATCACGCCCGGCATCTCGTCGATCTCGGTTTCGACTTCCTTGGGATAGACRTTGTAGCCGCCGGTGATGATCAGGTCCTTGCCGCGYCCGACGATATGGACRTAGCCGGCGGGATCGATCTTGCCGAGATCGCCGGTGATGAAGAAGCCATCCGGCCGGAACTCGGCCTTGGTCTTCTCCGGGTTGCGCCAGTAGCCCTTGAAGACGTTGGGTCCCTTGACCTCGATCATGCCGATCTCGTCGCGGGCGAGTTCCTTGGCCGTTTCGGGATCGGTGACGCGCGCCGAGACCCCCGGCAGCGGGAAGCCGACCGTGCCGGCCACCCGATCGCCCTCATAAGGGTTSGAGGTGTTCATGTTGGTCTCGGTCATGCCGTAGCGCTCGAGGATGGCGTGGCCGGTGCGGTCGCGCCATTCGCGGTGCGTCTCGGCCAGCAGCGGCGCCGAGCCGGAGACGAAGAGGCGCATATGCTTCGTCGCTTCCTTCGTCAGTCGCTGATCCTGCAAGAGCCGGACATAGAAGGTCGGCACGCCCATCATGCTCGTCGCCTGCGGCAGGTATTTGAAGACCTGATCCGGATCGAATTTCGGCAGCAGGATCATCGAGGCGCCGGCGAAGAGGATCACATTCGTTGCGACGAAGAGGCCGTGCGTGTGGAAGATCGGCAAAGCGTGGAGCAGCACATCGCCCTTGCCGAAGCACCAGTAATCGACCAGCGCCAGCGCATTGGACGACAGGTTGTCGTGGCTGAGCATCGCGCCCTTGGAGCGCCCGGTCGTGCCGGAGGTGTAAAGGATCGCGGCGAGGTCGTCCGGCCCGCGCGCGACATCGGCGAAGTCGCCCGAAGCGGCATTGGCCTTGTCGAGCAGGCTGCCGTTGCCGACGCCGAGCGTCTCCAGCTTGGCGCCGGCCTTTTCGGCATAGGGACGCAGCGCTTCGGCCTTGGCGGGATCGCAGACGAAGACGGCCGGCTCGGCATCGCCCAGGAAATACTCGATCTCGGCCGGGGTATAGGCGGTGTTGAGCGGCAGGAAGATCGCGCCGGCCCGGACGGTGCCGAGATAGAGCATCAGCGCCTCGAAGCTCTTCTCGACCTGCACCGCGACGCGGTCACCCGGCTTCACGCCGAGCCCGACGAGAGCGTTGGCGAAGCGGGCGGAGACGGCGAGCATGTCGCCATAGGTGAAGCGCCTGCCGTCATCGAGCTCGGCGAAGGGCGCATCCGGCGCCGGCATGCGCGAGCGGATGAGGTCAAACAGGTGATTGCCCATGATTTCGGGTCCTTTCAGGCGTTTCCGTCTTAATTTGCCGCCGGGCGCAGCAGCTTGCGCACGCCGGAGGAGGCCACGACCGTGTTGCGGGTGGCGAAGGCCTCGTGATTGGTCTCGATATCGTCGAGGTCGTAGCGGTAGTTGACCATCACGCCATGCGATTCGCGCAGGCCCCGCGCCGAGAGATTGCCGCCGACATTGATCCGCTCCAGCCTGGCGCCATTGCCGAGATGAAAGCGCGCGACCGGGTCGATGACCCGGCCTGAACTCGTGCGCGCCCTCAGCATGTATTCCGCCGTCATCTGGCCGAGCAGCTTGTCGCGACGCGCCTTCGTCGCATCGTCGAGCGAGATGGTCTCGCCGCCGGGCCGGGCAAGCTCGGAGCGCTCCTCATTGGTGAGAGCGATTTCGCCGGGCTCGGCAGCGACACCGGCGAGCCAGCGCCCGAAGCCGGGCACCGGCGAGAGCGTGACGAAGGTGTCGAGCCCCGGCAGCTCGCGCTTCAGATCCTCCGCCACCTGCTTGATCAGGAAATTGCCGAAGGAGATGCCGCGCAGCCCCTCCTGACAGTTCGAGATCGAATAGAACACCGCGGTCGTCGCCTCCTGCGCCGCCAACACCTCGCGCTCCGGGCTCAGCACCTCGCCGATGCTGCGCGGTATCTCGGTGGTGAGGGCGACCTCGACGAAGATCAACGGCTCGTCGACCAGCTGGGGATGGAAGAAGGCGAAGCAACGCCGGTCCGCCGGCTCCAGCCGGCGCCGGAGATCGTCCCAGCCCTGGATCTCGTGGACCGCCTCGTAGCGGATGATCTTCTCCAGCACATTCGCCGGGGTGCGCCAGTCGATGCGGCGCAGAACGAGGAAGCCTCGGTTGAACCAGGAGCCGAAGAGATGGCGGAAATCGTCGTCGACCGCCTTGAGATCGGCCTGCGTCTCAATCGCCTCGAACAGCGCTTCGCGCATTCGCACGAGCACGGGCGTGCCTTCCGGCGCGAGATTGAGGCGGCGCAGCAGCTCCTGCCGACGCGGCTCCGCAGCAAGATGCAGCGCCGAGGTGGCTGCCGCATCGGGTTTGGCGCGATAGGTCTCGATCGCCTTGTCGAGCCGGGCGTGATCCGGCCCGAAACGCTCCTGCAGCAGATTGAAGAAAGCAAGGCGGCCCGGCTTGTCGAGCCGCTGCCAGGCTTCGAGCACCGCCTGCGCCAGCGCCATCCCGGAGGCCTCCCCCCGGCCGGAGAGCAGATCCTCGCAGAGCCGGTCGATAGGCCGGGCGCGATTGCCGAGGAAGCGCTCGAAACCGATCAGGGCGCGGCCACGATCGGCCACGCTCGTCAGAAGTTCGCCGAGAAACGCCATATCCATGCGGGCTCCCAGTTCGACCCGGCGTCGACTTTCCCGAAAACCGGAAGCCGCTTTCCGGGTCGATGCCCTGATCCTATACGAGATTCAGCGCAGGCAAATCGGGCATCAGCGCAACAGGTTCCAGGCTTTCAGGAAGAAATCCGGGGTGCCGAAATTGCCGGACTTGAGCGCCACGACCATGTCCGGCCCGTCGACCACGCGCGTCCAGGGCACGCCGGGGTCGATTTCCGGGCCGATCTCCAGCGTGCGGATGCCGAGGCCCAGCACGGTCGCACCCGAGGTCTCGCCGCCCGCGACGAGAAGCCGCGTCACGCCGCCCTCCGAGAGGCGCCGCGCCAGCTCAGCGAAGGCGTGCTCGACGATGCTGCCGGCCTTTTCGCGGCCCAGCCTGTCCTGCACGGCGGAGACTTCGGCCGGGTCGTCGCTGGAATAGACGAGGAAAGGCTTGTCCTGCGCCTGAGCCAACGCCCAGGCAGCGAGCCCGGCTGCATCCTGGCTGCCCGCGGCCAACGCCAGCGGATCGACCTTGAGCGCCGGATATCCAGCTTCCAGCGCCGCCTTGATCTGGCCGCGCGTCGCCGTCGAGCAGCTGCCCGAGATGATGCCGGCGCGGCCGGCCGGCGCCTGCAACTCCTGCGGGCCCGGGCGCTCCGGCAGCAGGCCGGCGCGGCGGAAATTCTGCGGCAGGCCCATCGCGATGCCGGAACCTCCGGTCAACAGGACATGCTCGGATACAGCGTGGCCGAGCGTCATCAGGTCCTCGTTGGTGAGGGCGTCGGTGACGGCATAGCGGACGCCGTCGGCCTGCAGCTTGGCGAGGCGCGCCTTCACTGCGGCGGGGCCTGCCAGCACGGCCGTGTAGTCGACGAGGCCGACTTCGGTCATGGCCTGCGCCGCCATCAGCCGCATCAGATTCGAATCCCGCATCGGCGTCAGCGGGTGGTCCTTCATCGAGCTCTCGTGCAGCGGCATGGCGCCGACGAAGAGATAGCCCTGATAGATCGAGCGGCCGTTCGCCGGGAAGGCCGGGCAGACGATGGCAAGCTTCGCACCGAGGCGCTCGGCAAGGGCATTCGCCACCGGGCCGATATTGCCTTCGGCCGTGGAATCGAAGGTCGAGCAGTATTTGAACAGGATCTGGCGCGCGCCGCCCTTCAGCAGCGCCTCGCAGGCGGCGAGCGAATCAGCGACGGCCTCGGCCACCGGATTGGTCCGCGACTTCAGCGCGACGACGACCGCATCGGCTTCCGGCAGCGTGCTGCCGGCCGGCGGCACCCCGATGACCTGCACGGTCCGCATGCCCGCCCGGTTCAGCATCAGCGCGACATCGGTCGCGCCGGTCATGTCATCGGCAATCACGCCCAGCAGCATACGGTCCTCTCCCTCAGCCATCCGCCTTGGTTCTTCACGCCAGTTCTAGCGGCCGATGCGCGGCGAGGCGACCGCCATCACCGCATCCGGCGGTTCCCCTGAAGACATGCGTTCCGGCTTTGCCCGCTCGGCATCCAGCCCTGCCTTTCGATGAGGCAGAGCTGCCCGCGAATTGATGCGGCGCATGATCGACGGCCCCGCCATTCTGAGTCAGGTTGGTGCCATGAGGAACGAATTCGGCGCGGCGGCATTTGCCGGCATCGCCGGGTGCGTCTTCCCAAAACCATCAAAAACGGGGGAAAGCATGAAGCTATTGAAGGTCGCCGTCTCTGCCGCCGCTCTCGCGCTCGCCACCTTGCCGGCGCTCGCGCAGACGCCCTCGACCCTGCGCATCGGGCTGCAGGAAGACCCCGACATGCTCGATCCGCACAAGGCGCGCACCTTCGTCGGCCGCATCGTCTTCATGGGCCTGTGCGACAGGCTCGTCGACATCACGCCGGAGCTGAAGCTGGTGCCACGGCTGGCGACGGAATGGAACTTCTCCGCCGACGGGCTGACGCTGACCATGAAGCTGCGCAGCGATGCGAAGTTCCACGACGGCGAGCCCTTCAACGCGGAAGCTGCCAAGGCCAATCTCGAGCGCGCGATGACCTTGCCGGATTCGCTGCGCAAATCGGAACTGGCCTCGGTCGACAAGGTCGAGGCGCCGGACGCCACGACGCTGTTGCTGAAGCTGAAGCGGCCCGACGCCACGCTGCTGTCGCAGCTGACCGACCGTGCCGGCATGATGCTTTCGCCCAAAAGCCTCTCCGGCGACGTCACCGCGAAGCCGGTCTGCTCCGGCCCCTACAAGTTCGTCGAGCGCGTCCAGAACGACCGCATCGTCCTGGAAAAATTTCGGGAGCATTGGGAGGCGGACAAGTACAATTTCGACCGCATTCTCTACCGCTCGATCCCGGACACGACAGTCCGCCTCGCCAATCTGCGCTCGGGCGAGCTCGACATGCTGGAACGTCTTGCGCCGACCGATGTGAAATCGGCTCAATCAGACAAATCGCTCAAGGTCATGAGCATGGCCAATCTCGGCTATCAGGGCATCACCATCAACACCAACAATGGCGAGGCCGCGAAACAGCCGATGGGGCAGGACAAGCGCGTGCGTCAGGCGCTGTCGCTTGCCATCGATCGCAAGGTGCTGAGCCAGGTCGTGTTCGAGGGGCTCTATGAGCCGATGAACCAGCCGTTCAACCCGGGTAATTTCTACATCAGCGCCGACCTTCCGGTTCCGGCTCGCGACGTCGCCAAGGCCAAAGCCCTGCTCAAGGAAGCCGGACAGCCCAAGGTCTCGGCAGAGCTCTTCGTCACCAACAACCCCGTCGACGCCCAGCTCGGCCAGGTCATCCAGGCGATGGCGCAGGAAGCCGGCATCGACATCCAGATTCGCTCGACCGAGTTCGCCAGTCAGTTGCGCGACCAGCAGCAGGGCAAGTTCCAGATGAGCCGGATCGGCTGGTCCGGCCGCATCGACCCAGACGGCAACATCCATCCCTTCGTCACCACGGGCGGCGGCCAGAACGACGGAAAATACTCCAATCCGGAGGTCGACCGCCTGCTGAACCAGGCCCGCACCGTCTATGAGCCAGCCGAGCGCAAGAAGCTCTACGACGCCGCGCAGAAGATCCTGCAGGACGATCTGCCGATCATCTATCTCTATAACCAGACGGTATTCTTCGCGCTGCGCTCCAACCTGCAGGGCTTCGTGATCAACCCGGACGGGATGATCCGGCTTGCCGGGCTGAAGCGCTCGTGACGGCGCTCATGCCGTGAGGAGTGGCCCATGGCCACGCTCATCATTCGCCGCTTCTTCATCGCGATACCGACGTTGTTCCTGGTATCGCTCTTCGTCTTTGCCTTGCAGCGCGCGCTGCCGGGCGACCCCTTCCTCGTCATCGCAGGCGAGGAGCGCGACCCGGAGGTGATCGCGCGGCTGCGCGAGATCTACCGCATGGACGATCCCATCTTCGTCCAGTTCTTCGCCTGGCTCGGACAAGTGGTCCAGGGCGATTTCGGCCGCTCTTTGCGCACGGGCGAGCCGGTGCTCGGGCTGATCCTGCAGAAGCTGCCGGTGACGATCCAGCTCGCCACCGCCTCGATCCTCGTCGCGATCTCGATCGGCATCCCGATCGGGATCCTGGCGGCGCGGCGCAAGGGCACGATCGTCGACTACTCCGCCAGCGCAGTCGCGCTGTCAGGGCTGTCGATCCCGAATTTCTGGTTCGGGATCATGCTGATCCTGCTGGTGTCGGTGCACCTGAAATGGCTGCCGGCCTCGGGCTATGAATCGATCTTCGTCCACCCCTGGGAGGCGATCCAGCGGCTGATCATGCCCGCCTTCGTGCTCGGCAACGGGCTCGCCGCCTTCCTGATGCGCCATACCCGCTCGGCGATGCTGGAGGTGTTGCGCTCGGACTATGTCCGCACCGCCCGCGCCAAGGGGCTCGACGAGGATACGGTGGTGCATCGCCACGCGCTGCGCAACGCGCTGGTGCCGATCATCACGCTGACGACCCTGCTCTTCGGCGAGTTGCTGGCGGGCGCGGTGCTGACCGAACAGGTCTTTACCATCCCCGGCTTCGGCAAGCTCATCGTCGATGCCGTGTTCAACCGTGACTACGGCGTGGTGCAGGGCGTGGTGCTGTGCACGGCCATCGGCTTCATCCTGATGAACCTCTTGGCCGATATCCTCTACATCCTCGTCAATCCGCGCCTGAGGTCCGGCTGATGGCATCGCTCGATTCCATTTCCGCCGCAGGCTCTGCGAGCGGCGTCACGGCACGTCCGGGCGTGCTCGCCCGGCTCGTCCGCAACAAGTCTGCGCTGATCGGCGGCGGGCTCGTTCTGATCTTCGTGCTGATGGCGGTGTTCGCGCCGATCCTACCGCTGGCCGACCCGTTCAAGTCCAACTTCCTCGCCATCCGCAAGCCGCCCTCGGAGCTCTACTGGTTCGGTACCGACGAGCTGGGGCGCGATCAGGTCTCGCGGCTGTTCTTCGGCGCGCGGGCCTCGCTGCTCGCCGGCATCGTCTCGGTGCTGATCGCGGTGGCGGTCGGCCTGCCCTTCGGAATGTTGGCGGGCTGGTATGGCGGCTGGACCGATATCGTGATCTCCCGCGTCACCGAGGCGCTTCTCGCCTGCCCCTTCCTGATCCTCGCCATCGCCTTCGCCGCCGTGCTCGGTCCGTCGCTGACCAATGCGATGATCGCGATCGGGCTTGCGGCTGTGCCGATCTTCATCCGGCTGGTGCGCGGCCAGGTGATGAGCGTGAAGATGGAGGATTTCGTCGAAGGCGCCCGCGCGGTCGGCGCGCGGGACGCGAGGCTGATGTTCCGCCATGTGCTGCCCAACACCCTGTCCCCCATCGTGGTGCAGTCGACTTTGTTCATGGCGCAGGCGATCATCCTGGAAGCCGCCCTCTCCTTCCTCGGCCTCGGCCAGCAGCCGCCGTCGCCGTCCTGGGGTCAGATGCTCAACGTCGCCAAGAACTTCATGGAGCAGGCGCCGTGGATGTCGGTGGCGCCGGGCGTCTGCATCTTCCTTGCCGTGCTCGGCTTCAACCTCCTCGGCGACGGCCTGCGCGACGCGCTCGATCCGAAAGAAAACTAGGCTTCAGGGATACGCCCATGTTCACAACCCGCCCCGAAATCCTCGGCACTTTCGGTGTCGTCACCTCGACGCACTGGCTCGCCACCGCCTCCGGCATGGCGATGCTGGAGAAGGGCGGCAACGCCTTCGATGCCTGCGCCGCCGCCGCCTTCGTGCTGCAGGTGGTCGAGCCCCATCTCGTCGGCCCGGCCGGCGACATGCCGGCCGTGTTCTATTCGGCTGAAACCCAGAAGGTCGAGACGCTCTGCGCGCAAGGACCTGCCCCGCAGGCGGCGACAATCGCCGCCTACAAGGCGCTCGGCCTCGACCTGATCCCCGGTTCCGGTCTGCTCGCGACCGTGATCCCCGGCGCCTTCGGCGGCTGGATGACGCTGCTGCGCGACCACGGCCGGCTCAAGCTGCGCGAGGTTCTGGAGCCGGCCATCGGCTATTTCGAGAACGGGCATCCGATGCTGCCGCGCGTCTCGGATTCGATCCGGGAACTCACCGACCTCTTCACCAATGAATGGTCGAGCTCGGGAGCCGTCTATCTGCCCGGCGGCAATGTGCCGGAGGCGCGCAAGCTCTTCGCCAACAAGGCGGCAGCCGCGACCTACAAGCGCATCCTGAGCGAGGCGGAGGCCGCAGGCTCCGACCGGCAGGAGCAGATCCAGGCGGCCTATGATTCCTGGTACAAGGGCTTCGTCGCGGAGGCGATGGACCGCTTCTGCCGCACCACCGAAGTCATGGATTCCTCGGGCCGCCGCAACAAGGGCCTGCTGACCGCGCAGGACATGGCAAACTGGCAGCCGACCTACGAGACGCCGACCTCCGTGACCTATCACGACTGGGAGGTCTTCAAGATCGGGCCGTGGGGTCAGGGTCCGGCCTTCCTCCAGACGCTGAAGATCCTTGAAGGCATCGACCTTGCCGGAATGGGGCCGGCGAGCCCCGAATTCGTCCACCATGTCGTCGAGGCGATGAAGCTCGCCTTCGCCGATCGCGAGGCCTATTACGGCGACCCGGATTTCGTGAAGGTCCCGCTCGATACCCTGCTATCGGCCGACTATGCCGCCGCGCGGCGCAGCCTGATCAGCGAGCGCGCCTCGCTGGAGCTGCGCCCCGGCATCGTACCCGGTTACGAGGCGCAGGTCGCGCATGCGCTGAAGGCGCTCGGCGCGATCGCCCAGCCGGGACAGGGCGGCGCCAGCGTCGGCGAGCCGACCATGGCCTCGATGGTCGCGGCCGGGCGCAAGGGCGACACCGTCCATATCGACGTCATCGACAAATGGGGCAACATGATCGCGGCGACGCCCTCCGGTGGCTGGCTGCAATCCTCGCCGGTCATCCCGGAACTCGGCTTCCCGCTCAACTCGCGCGCGCAGATGTTCTGGCTGGACGAGGGCCTGCCCTCCTCGCTGGCGCCGGGCAAGCGTCCGCGCACGACGCTGACCCCGTCGATCGCCTTCGAGAAGGGGCAGCCCCGCCTTGCCTTCGGCACGCCGGGCGGCGACCAGCAGGAACAATGGCAGCTCGGCCTCTTCCTGCGGCGGGTCCATCACGGCCTCAACCTGCAGGAGGCGATCGATCTCCCGCTGTTCCACACGCAGCATTTCCCCTCCTCGTTCTACCCGCGCAGCTCGCGGCCGGGCCACATGATGATCGAGGAGAGCATCGGTGCGGCCGCGCTCGCCGAGCTGGAGCGCCGCGGCCACGCCATCGAAAAGGCGCCGGCCTGGACCGTGGGGCGTCTCACCGCGGCGGAACGCAGCGCCGACGGGCTCTTGCGCGCCGCAGCAACGCCGCGTCTGATGCAGGCCTACGCCGCCGGCCGCTGAGGAACTAGCCGCATGACCTGGTCCATCGTCGCGCGCGACGTCGCCACCGGCGCCTATGGCGTCGCCGTCTCGACCTGTGCCTTCGCCGTCGGATCACGCGTGCCCTATGGCGGCGGCCGGATCGGCGCCATCGCGACGCAGGCCTTCGTCAATCCGCTCTACGGCGTCGACGGCCTGAGGCTCTTGCAAGAGGGGCGTTCGGCCCTCGAGATCGTCGCGACGCTGACGGCGGCCGATGAAGGCCGCGCCCATCGCCAGCTCCATGTCATCGACCGCGACGGCAGGATCGCAGCCCATACGGGCGCGGCCTGTATCGACTGGTGCGGAGCGGTGGACGGGCCGCAGGTCTCGGTCGCCGGCAACATGCTGGCCGGACCGGAGGTCGTGCAGGAGACGCTGAAGGCCTATATCGCCGCCTCGGCGCTCGATTTCGACGAGCGCCTGCTGGTTGCTCTCGAAGCCGGCGAGAAGGCCGGCGGCGACAAGCGCGGCCGGCAATCCGCCGCGATCCGCATCTGGAACGGCGAGCCGGTGCCGAGCTTCGACATCCGCGTCGACGACCATGCCGACCCGCTGGCGGAGCTGCGCCGGCTCTGGCGCGTCGCGCACCAGCGCTACGTGCCGTTCCAGCAGGCGGCGCCCTCGCGCAGCCGGCCGGCGGGCGTTACCGACCGGGCCGAGCTCGACAGGCTATGCGAGGACTATGCCGCCAACTGGAACGCGCGGCACCCGGAAGGCCGATAACCGAGCCAGCGCTTCCGCGACGCGAGCCCGGCATGCTAACCTGACGCTTCGTCACCTCGCCCTTGCCGATGGACAGGAGGCTGCGATGGCCGATGCGGATGTCGATAGCCTTCAGCGGCGCGTCGCAGCGCTCGAGGCCCAGATCGCTCTTCTGACGCAGGCGATCTCGGTCGACAGAGCCGGCAACATGACCATCAGCGCCGCGAGCCGGCTGACGCTTCTGAGCGGCGGCCCTTGTGCGATCCAGGCAGGCAGCACGCTCGCTCTCTCCGTCGGGGGCAGTATGAGCTTCGCCGTCGCCGGACGGCTTCAGATCGCGGGAGGGCAAGGGGTTTCTCTCGATACCCGCTACTGCACTCTGAACGCGACGGTGAATTTCGAGATCGCCAGCGCCAAGACGCTGACGATCAAAGCCGAGCGGGAAATGAACGTCGCTGCGGGCAAGACCCTCACGGCGACGAGTGCAGACGCGGCGCTCCTGAGAAGCGGCGATGCCCGGCTGAACCTGAAGAAGGACGGGACCGCCGAGCTGCACGGCCGCGACATCACGATCCAGGCCAGCGGACGCTTCACGGCAAAAGCGTCCTCCGACATGATCCTGAAGGGGTCGCGGCTTCTACAGAACTGACAATCCCGACGCCAGCCTGCCTTACGTCAGCTTGCCGCGCGCCGCGACCGGCAGCTCGCCGATCAGCTTGTCGCCGCGCACTGTGATCAGCCGGTCGACCATGTTGACGACGACGCAGACATGGTTCGGCACGATGCGCACGACTTCGCCAACCACGGGCCGCTCGTTCGAGCCGGACAGGTCGAGGAAGCCATGCTCCTCGGCGAATTGCGCGATCCGCGCCCGTGGATATTCGAGGATGTAGCCGTGGCCGTCGAGATTGCCCTTGTCGCTGGTCAGCGTCTTCGAGCCTGAATCGAGAATGCCGCGCTCCGGCGCCGCCCGGCTCACCACCGAGGCGTAGACCGTCAGCGCGCAGTCATCGAGCGTGGCGACGCCGGCCGCGATCTGCATGCGGTCGTTGAAGATCGAGGTGCCCGAGCGATGCTCGGTCGCGCCCCTGAGCTTGCCCATGTTGGGGATGTTGGGCGAGCCGCCGGTCGAGATGATATCGGCCTTGAGGCCGGCATCGCGCAGCCCGGCATTGGCGGTGTCGAGGAAGATTTGCGTCCGCTCCCAGCCATCTTCCGGCGGGTACATCAGGAAGCCGGCGAAGCGCAGGCCCGGCGAGGCGTCGATCATCTTGGCGAGTTCGACTGCCTCTGCGGGCGTCTCGACGCCGGCGCGCTTGCGGCCGGTGTCGCATTCCACGACGACTTCGAGGTCGCGACCGGCGATTTCGGCAGCGCGCGGCAGGCCGGAGATCGTGACCGGGTTATCGGCGGCCACGATCATCCGGACGCGACGCTGCAACGCCCCGAGGCGGCCCAGCTTCTCCTCGCCGAGGATGTTGTAGCTGATCATGATGTCGTCGAGGCCGCCATCGGCCATGACCTCGGCCTCGCCGAGCTTCTGGCAGGTGATGCCGCGCGCGCCGGCCTCGATCTGAAGCCGCGCGAGCTCCGGCGATTTATGCGTCTTGATGTGCGGGCGGTTGGCGACGCCGGCTGTGTCGCAGGCGGCCTGGAGCCGGGCGATGTTGGCATCGACCTTGTCGAGGTCAACAACCACGGCCGGGGTGCCGTAGACGCGCGCGATCTCGGCCGCGAGCGGGGTGGCCGCCGGCTGATCGACGGCCGGCGAGGTGGTGGCGGTCACGCTGGTCGAAGCGGCAGTCATGGCAGCACCTTGATGATGACTTCGATCTCGACGGTCATGTTGTTCGGCAGCGACCCCATGCCGACGGCGGAGCGGGCATGGCGGCCGCGATCGCCGAGCACTGCGACGAACAGGTCCGAGCAGCCATTGATGACTTTGGGCTGGTCGGCGAAATCGGGGGCGCCGTTGACCATGCCGAGGAGCTTGACCACCTCGACCTTGTCGAGCGAACCCGTCGCCTTCTTCATCGCCGCGAGCAGGCCGAGGCCGGTCTGCTTGGCATGCTCATAGGCTTCCTCGATCGTGACGTCCTTGCCGACCTTGCCGGTCGGATAGGTGCCGTCGGCCCGCTTCGGCCCCTGGCCGGAGAGATAGACGATGTCGCCGACCTGCTTGAAGCTGACATAGGTGGCGACCGGCGTCGGCACCTCCGGCAGCGTCAACCCCAGTTCCTTCAGCCTGTCCTCGGCGCTCATGGCATTCCTCTCTTCGATTGTCGCCGACGTCTGTCGCGCCGGCGTCTTCTGTCAATTCTGCAAATCGCGGCGCATGTAGCGGGCCGCATCGTCATAGCTCGCAAGCTTGCGGGCAAGGGCGGGGTCATGCACCTCGCGAAAGCCCTGCCGCCGCCAAAAGCCGGTCGAGCCGTTCACGGCGACGAGCGCTAGGCTGGCGAAGCCGGCTCGCATCGCGTGCTGCGCGATCTCGGCCACGATCCGCCCCGCAGCGCCGCCGCCCCTGCCCTCCGGCAAAAGCGCGAGGTCGTGGATATACCAGTTCCGCGTGCCGGGGGGGATCGCGCCGAGCATTGAATTCAGCGCGGGCACCGCACCAACCGGCCAGGGGTGGCTGACGAGGTAGCCTCGAAGCGCCCCGTCATCGGCCGCCAGGACATGGCAGCCCTCAGGCGCCAGACGCAGCCGCTCGGCGAAGACCGGCTCATCCTCAGGGTAGCCCGGATGCACAATGGCCGCGATCGCCATCACCGCCGGAAGATCGGCCGGCGCCATAAGGCGCCAGCCGGCTTCTCGCACGTCATGCTCGGGCTTGACCCGAGCATCTCCTGCCGAGGGAAGCTCCTGCGCGTCAACGTCCCGAGATTCTCGGGTCTGCGCTTCGCTTCGCCCGAGAACGACGCCGCGAGTCCGGCGCGGCAATTAAGCCGCGACCTTCGGGAACTTGCTCGTCCGCTTCGGGTGCCACCACTTGCCCTTGAGCACGACGCCCTCGGAGACGATCTTGCGGTCGCCCGCCAGGTGCTCGCCGACCACGTCCACGTAGTCGAACTTGCCTTCCTTGACGGTGAGGATCGTCGCATCGCCGAGCGAGCCGACCTTGAGCGAGCCGTATTCGGTCCGCTTCAGCGCCATGGCGGCGTTCACGGTCGAGGCGGCGATGACGTTGTTCAGGCTCATGCCCATGCAGAGGAATTTCGACATGGTGGTGACCTGGTCATAGGCCGGACCGTCGATGCAGAGCTTGTGCACGTCGGACGAGATCACGTCCGGTTCGAAGCCGTTGGCGAGCATGGCGCGGGTGGTCTTGAAGGAGAACGAGCCCTTGCCGTGGCCGATATCGAAGATGACGCCGCGCTTGCGGGCGGCGAGCACCTCCGGCTTCACCGTGCCCTGCGCGGTCGAGGGAGCGTTCGGGAAGGGGCGGAAGGCGTGGGTCAGCACGTCGCCCGGCCTGAGCATGCCGATGACTTCCTCATAGGACGGCGGCGGATGGTCGATGTGGCACATCAGCGGCATGCCGACCTCGTTGGCCACCTGCAGCGCGATGTTGAGCGGCACGGTGCCGGAGGTGCCGGAGGCGTGGAGGCCGACACGGACCTTGATGCCGACGATATAGTCGCGGTTCTTGTCGGCGACCTCGGCGCAGTCGATCGGGTTCATCAGGCGCAGATCGCCGCTCTCGCCGACCATGACGCGATGRTCGAAGCCGTAGATGCCGGCGTGCGAGACGTGGAGATAGGCGAGGATGCGCGCCTGGCTCGGCTCGATGACGTGCTTGCGGAAGCCCGCCCAGTTGCCGGGGCCGGCCGAGCCGGTATCGACCGAGGTCGTCACGCCGGAGACGCGGCAGAACTCGTCGGCGTCGATGCCCAGCGAGGTGCCGCCCCAGTAGACATGGGTATGCAGGTCGATCAGGCCCGGCGAGACGATGTAGCCGGAGACGTCGCGGATCTCCTTGGCGTCCTTCAGGTCCTTGCCGAAGCCGGACACCTTTCCGTCCGTGAAGGCCACGTCGAGCACGCCGTCGTGCTTCTGCGACGGGTCGATGACGCGGCCGCCCTTCAGGATGAGATCGTGAGTCATTTTAGTCCTCTGGGGTGATCAAACCGGGGAGACGGCGCCTTTGCGCTCGACGATCAGGCCGTAGGCCTGGGGCTCGCGATGCCTGGCGAAATTGAAGGTCGAGGCCTTATAGCTCTTTCCAAGATCCATGTCGCAACGGGCGACGACGAGTTCGTCGCCTTCGGTCACGGCCTGAGCGACGACCTCGCCGGTCGGCGCGATGATGCAGGAACCGCCGATCTGGTCGACGCCGGCCTCAAGGCCCGCCTTGGCGACGCCGACGACCCAGCTCGCGTTCTGGTAGGCGCCCGCCTGCATCACGAGCTGGTTGTGGAAATTGCCGAGCCGGTCATGGTCCCGCGCCGGCGGGTTGTGCTTGGGCGTGTTGTAACCGAGCACGATCAGCTCGACATCCTGCAGGCCCATGGAGCGGTAGCTCTCGGGCCAGCGGCGGTCGTTGCAGATCATCATGCCGATATTCGCGTCCATCGTCCGCCAGACGGGCCAGCCAAGATTGCCGGTCTCGAAATAGCGCTTCTCGAGATTCTGGAACGGCGCTTCGGGACGATGCTCGGGATGGCCGGGTAGATGGATCTTGCGGTACTTGCCGACGATCGCGCCGGATTTGTCGACCAGGATCGCGGTGTTGAAGCGACGCTTGCGGCCTTCCTCGAAGGCAAGCTCGCAATAGCCGAGATGGAAGCCGACACCGAGGCGCTTGCTCTCCTCGAACAGCGCAGCAGTCTCGTTCGAAGGCATCGCGCTTTCGAAATAGCCGTCGATCTCGGCTTCGTCGTCGATCCACCAATGCGGGAAGAAGGCCGTGAGCGCCGCTTCCGGATAGACGACAAGATCGGCGCCGTGCGCCTTGGCCTGACGCATCAGCTCGACCATGCGAGCCACGGCCGAAGCCCGGCTTTCATCGCGCTGGATGGGGCCGAGCTGGGCGGCGGCGACGGTCAGGATGCGGGTCACGTCATAGGCTCCGGATGAAGATCACCCTGCGGACAAGGCTTTCAAGCACTGAGCCGGCGCGTCAAGCGCCGGCAATGCGGGGCGTGGGTTGTCCCAGTTGCGGGGCTGGTCCTCAGATGGACTTCGCGAGGCGCGGATCGAGCGAGTCGCGCAGGCCGTCACCGAGCATGTTCACTGCGAGAACGGTGAGGGAGAGGAACACCGCGGGGAACAGGATGATGTGCGGGCGGACCTGCCAGAGCGCCCTGCCCTCGGCCATGATGTTGCCCCAGGACGGCGTCGCCGGCGGCACGCCCGCGCCGATGAAGGACAGGATGGCTTCGACGATCATGGCGCTGGCGCAGATATAGGTCGCCTGGACGCTCATCGGCGCGAAGGTGTTCGGCAGGATGTGTCTGATGATGATGCGCGGCACGCGCGCCCCATTGGCCACCGCAGCCTCGACATAGGGCTGTTCGCGCAGCGACAGCACCACGCCGCGCACGAGGCGCGCCACGCGTGGAATCTCGGCGACGGTGATGGCGATGATGACGTTGCCGACTGAGCCCCGGGTCAGCGCCATCAGGGCGATGGCGAGCAGGATCGGCGGGATCGACATCATGCCGTCGATGACGCGCATGATGATGCCGTCGGTCCAGCGCACGAAGCCGGCGAAGAGGCCGATGGTGAGCCCGACGACCGACGACAGGATCGCCACGCTGAAGCCGACGAGCAGCGAGACACGCGCGCCATAGATCACGCGCGAATAGATGTCGCGCCCGAGCATGTCGGTGCCGAACCAGTAGAGTTCGGAGGGCATGCGCGTGCGCCGGCTCGGCGAGATGGCGGTCGGGTCGACCGTGCCGAGCAGCGGCGCGAAGATGCCGATGAGCGCCATCAGGACGAGCAGGCCGCCGCCGATCGCCACGGAAGGGTGCCGGCGCAGATAGCGACGAAAGCGGGCCGAGCGGCTGAGCGCAGCCTTGACCGGCTCAGCGGGAACAGCGACGGCCGGGGCCGGGATGGAGGATTGAGCGGTCAATAGCGGATCCTCGGGTCGACGAGGGTATAGGTCAGGTCGATCAGCAGGTTCACGAGCACGTAGACCAGGCTGAACATCAGCACGACGCCCTGGATGACCGGGTAGTCACGCCGCAGGATGGCATCGACGGTGAGCCGGCCGAGGCCGGGGATGGCGAAGACGCTCTCGGTGACGACGGCTCCGCCGATCAGCAGCGCGATGCCGATGCCGATGATGGTGACGATCGGCACCGCCGCATTCTTCAGCGAATGCAGGAAGAGCACGTCCTTCTGCGACACGCCCTTGGCCTGGGCGGTGCGGACATAGTCCTGCTGCAGCACCTCGAGCATGGTGGCGCGGGTGATGCGGGCGATCAGCGCGATGTAGACGAGGCCGAGGGTGATCGAGGGCAGGATGAGGTTCCGGAGCCAGGGCCATAAGCCCTGCGAAATCGGCGTGTAGCCCTGCACCGGCAGCCAATCGAGCTTCAGCGCGAAGAAATAGGCGAGCAGATAGCCGACGACGAAGACCGGCACGGAGAAGCCGAGTACGGCGAAACCCATCGCGGCCTTGTCGATCCAGCTGCCGGCCTTCCAGGCGGCGATGACGCCCATCGGAACGGCGATGACGACGGCGAAGATCAGCGTCAGCACCATCAGCGAGACGGTGGGCTCGATGCGCTGGGAAATGAGCTGCGTCACCGGCAGGTTGGTGAAGATCGAGGTGCCGAGGTCGCCCTGGATCACGCGGAAGGACCATTCGGCGAAGCGGACCAGATAGGGACGGTCCAACCCCAGGCTGGCGCGGATGCGCTCGACATCGGCTGGGGAAGCCTGGTCACCGGCGATGATGGCCGCGGGATCACCCGGCGCGATATAGAGCAGCGAAAAGACGAACAACGCCACGAAGGCCATCACGGGGATGGTCGTAATGATGCGTCTGACGACGAAAGCAAACATAAAGCCGTGGAACCTCGTTCACGCCGAACCTGGGAACCGCGGCCCGGTCTTCTTCCGGGTCGGGGCGAGGCGAAGTGTCGGAGCCCGGCCGGCCCCGAAAGGCGGAGCGGCCAGGCCGCCCCGCGAAGAGAGGTCAGGCCTTGGCGACGTCCCAGAAGAACGGCAGCGGGCCGCTGACGACGCCCGAGACGTTCTTCCGCCAGGCCTGATAGCCGAGGTAGAAGCCGGTCGGCGCGTAGACGACGTTCTCGACCGCCGCCTTGTTGAGCTTGGCCATCGCCGCCTTCTCGCCGGCCAAATCCTTGGCGTTGAACCAGTTGGTCACCTCGGTCTCGACCGCGGGCACGTCCGGCCAGCCGAACCAGGCCTTCTCGCCATTGGCGCGGATCGCGGTGTAGGCGGCCGGATTGATGCAGTCGGCGCCGGCATGCCAGGTATGGAACATGCTCCAGCCACCCTGCCCCGGCGGTGTCTTCTGGGCGCGGCGCGAACCGACCGTACCCCAGTCGGTGGCGACGAAATCGACATTCATGCCGATGCTCTTGAGCAGCTCGGCCGTGACGTCGCCCATCGACTTGGTGGCGGCCATGTCCTGCGCGACGATGCAGACGACCGGCTCGCCCTTGTAGCCGGACTCGGCGAGGAGCTTCTTGGCTTCGGCGACATTGCGCTTCTTCAGGATGTCGCCGCCCTCTTCCGTGTAGAGCGGCGTGCCGGGGGTGAAGAAGCCCGGCAGCGGCTTCCAGAGCTTGTCGTCGTCGCCGACGACGGCACGCATGTAGTCTTCCTGGTTCAGCGCTGTGAGGACCGCCTGACGCACCTTCACATTGTTGAAGGGCGGGAAGAGGTGGTTCATGCGGAAGGCGCCGATATTGCCGAGTGGATCGCCGATATCGACGTTGATGTCCTTGTGGGCCTTGAGCACCGGCACGAGGTCGGCGAGCGGCGTTTCCCACCAGTCGATCTCACCGTTCTGAAGCGCGGCGGCCGCCGTCGCCGCGTCCGGCATGATCACCCACTCGACCCGGTCGACAAGGATGTTCTTGCCACCGGCGAGCCAATCCGCCTTCTCGGAGCGCGGCTTGTAATCCGCGAACTTCTCGAACACCGCCTTGGCGCCGGGAACCCAGTCGCTGCGCAGGAACTTCATCGGCCCCGAGCCGACATATTCCGTGATCTGGGTGAACGGGTCGGTCTTGGCGATGCGCTCCGGCATGACGAAGGAACAGGGCGCGTTGTTCTTGGCGAGCGCCAGCAGCATCTTCGGGAAGGGCTGCTTCAGCGACCATTTCCAGGTCAGCTCGTCGACGGGCACAAGCTCCACCTGAATGGCGCGGATCATCAGGCCCATCGGATCGCGCGCCGACCAGCGCACCAGGCTCGCGACCACGTCCTTGGAGGTCACCGGTGTGCCGTCATGGAACTTCAGCCCGGAGCGCAGCTTGAAGGTCCAGGTCAGGCCGTCGGAGGAGACCTCCTCGGCCTCGACCATCTGGCGCTGCGGCTGGAACTTGGAATCGATGCCGTAGAGCGTGTCCCACACCAGCGCGGCGGCGTTGCGGACGACGTATTGCGTTCCCCATATCGGGTCGAAGTTCGCGAGATTGGCCTGCGGCACGAAGCGCAGGGTCTTGGTCGCGCCCTGTGCCAGCGCCGGCATCGCCAGCCCGCCCGTTGCCGCGGCCATGCCGGCGCCAGTCGCGGATTTCAGAAACGTCCTGCGATCCATCATGTTCTCCCCTGAAGCGGCGCCTCTGATCGGGCTGCCTTGCCGTAAGTCTGAGCAGAAAAATCCTGCCTGACAACACGCAGCGGCGCCCGATTAAGGCCGCCGAACGCGTGCACGGTTCGTGCCAGACGGAACTTCAGGGACCAGAGCCGGCATTTCCGGCTCCCGGAGCAGCGTTTCGGCTGTTTTTCAGGGATCGCGAAAAAATTCGCGATTAAATCGGTTTGATGGGCAGGTCGACGCGCGCGAACGGCCTGGCCTGCTCGAAGGCAGCGGCTGCCCGCAGCACGAGCGCGTCCTTCCCGAAGGCTCCGACGATCTGGAGCCCCGCCGGCAGCCCCGCCGCGGTCAGGCCGCAAGGCACCGACACCGCCGGCTGCTCGGTGATGTTGAAGGGGTAGGTGAAAGGCGTCCAGCGCGTCCAGTCCTCGCCATAGGCGCCATGCTCGGGCGTGTTGCGTCCGACAGCGAAGGCCGGCAGCGGCAATGTCGGCGTCAGCAGCAGGTCGTAACGCTGATGGAACTGCGCCATGCGGTGAGCCAACGCATTGCGCTGGTTCAGCAGCGCATCGACATAAGTCGAAGCCGGGATACGCTCACCGAACTCCGCGACGGCGACGAGGCCGGGGTCCATCTGTGCCCGCCCGACGGCATCGACACTGCGCAGCGCCAGAGCCGCCCCGGAGGCCCAGATCGTCATCAGCGTCTCAATCGGATCGGCGAAGCCGGGATCGACTTCCTCAACCGTCGCACCGAGTTCGGCAAAGACCTGTGCGGCAGCAGCCGTCAGCGCAGCGATCTCGGGATCGACGATGACATCCTGGCCGAGGCGGGGCGACCACGCCACGCGCAGGCCCCTGACGCCGCCCTTCAACCCGTCGACATAATCGGGCGGACGGTCCGTCAGCGCGGTCATGTCGCGCGCGTCGGGCTGGCCGATCACCTTCATCGCCAGCGCAGTGTCGGCCACCGTGCGGGTCAGCGGACCGAGATGCGCGAGGAAGCCCATGGTCGAGATCGGCCAGGCCGGAACGCGGCCATAGCTCGGCTTCAACCCGACGACGCCTGTGAAGGCGGCGGGGATGCGCACCGAGCCTGCCCCGTCCGTGCCGAGATGGATGCAGCCGAGATTGAGCGCGGCGCAGACCGCCGCGCCGGACGACGAGCCGCCGGGGCCCGTACCCGTGTTCCAGGGATTGCGGGTCATGCCGGAAAGCGGAGAATCGCCGACGCCCTTCCAGCCATATTCCGGCATGGTGGTCTTGCCGAGGAAGACCGTGCCGGCCTCGCGCAGCCGCGCCGTCGCGGGCGAATCCTCCGCGAAGGGCGCCTCGGAAGCCACCGCCGAGCCGCGTCGCATCGGCCAGCCGGCAACGCCGAGATTATCCTTGATGGTAACCGGCACGCCGTCGAGCGGGCCGATCGCCTCGCCCTTCAGCCAGCGCGCCTGAGAGGCTTCCGCCATTGCCAGCGTGATGGCCTCGTCGCGGACGACGAAGGCGTTGACCTGCGGCTCGAAGCGCTCGATGCGCGCCAGCGCATCCTTGGCGACGTCGACGGGCGAGAGTTGCTTGCTGGCGTAGAGCGGTCCGAGTTCGGCGGCGGAAAGCGAGGCGATCGTCGTCATCGAAGGTCCTTTTGCAGCCTCATCGAAAATTTGAGCCCTCATCCTGAGGAGCCGCGCCGGCGGCGTCTCGAAGGATGCTTCAGATGGTTCCAGAGCCTCGGGGAGCATCCTTCGAGACGGCCCTTCCGGGCCTTCTCAGGCTGAGGGCCCATTTTGTTCAAGCGCTTTCAGGCGTTGGCGACGCGCCAGGCTGTGCTGAGCAGAATATTGGCACCGGCGACCATATCCTCGTCGGTGCTGAATTCGGCCGGGTTGTGCGAGAGCCCGCCGATCGAGGGGATGAAGACCATCGCCGTCGGGCAGAGCCGCGCCATCATCTGCGCGTCATGGCCGGCGCCCGAGATCATCCGCCGGATCGGGAGGCCGAATTCGCCGGCACTGCGCTCGACCTCGGCAATCAGGTCCTCGGCGAAAGGCGTCGCCGGGAAACGCGCGAGGTCGCGGAAGGAAATCTCGATGCCGTCGCGTTCCGCGAGCTCGGCGCAGAAGCGGCGCACCGCCTCCTCCGCCTGGGCCAGCGGCGCGTCGAGCGGGTTGCGCAGATCGAGCGTCATGACGACCGTCTCGGGCACGACATTGACGTTGCCGGGCTGTACGCGAATGACTCCGGAATTGGCGAGCTGGTGCGGGATCGTCTTGGTCAGCTCATTGGCGAAGATATTGATGCGCGCAGCGGCGAGGCCTGGGTCCTTGCGATAGGCCATCGGCGTCGTGCCGGCATGGCTCGGTCGGCCCTTGAGGGTGAGTTCCAGCCAGCAGATCGCCTGAATGCCGGTGACGGCGCCAAGGCCGCCGCCTTCGTTCTCAAGGACCGGCCCCTGCTCGATATGGAGTTCGACATAGGCATGAGCCGGCAGGAAACCCGGCCGCTCGGCGCCTTCGTACCCGATGCGCCGCAGCTCGGCGCCGAGACCCACGCCCTCGGAATCGCCTTCCCTGTGGGCCGCCTCGACACTCATGCCGCCGGCCCAGACATAGGAGCCGAGCATGTCGGGATGAAAGCGCGCGCCCTCCTCGTTGGTGAAGGCGATCACGGCCATGTCGCGCTTCGGCGTCAGCCCGGCATCGCGCAAAGCCGCGAGAACCTCGACGCCGGCAACGACGCCGAGCGCCCCGTCGAAGCGTCCGCCGGTGCCGACCGTATCGATATGCGAGCCCATGACCACGGCCGGCCCATCCTGCTGGCCTTTCAGAATGCCGACGATATTGCCGATTGCATCGACGCGGACATCGAGGCCGAGCGCCTTCATCTGACCCACCAGCCAGTCGCGGCCCTGCCGGTCCTCATCGGTCAGGGCGAGCCGGCGGCAACCTCCCTCCGGCGTGGCACCGATCGTCGAGAGTTCCGCCAGGCGCGAGGTCAGCCTCGCGGCGTCGATCCTCAGATTGGTGCTCATCGGTTCAGGCCCTCCAGCAATCGGCGAGGCAAGATGCAGACCGCGGCTGAACTTGTCGACCCGCGTCCAGCGCATCGGCTCCGGGCGTGGTCAGCCATGGGTGTGGCTGTTTCGGCGCTGCAATCGGCGGTAGAAGCGGCGCCCCTGGGAAATCACCGCATGTTGCCTGCCGACGTCTCCAAACCGCTTCATCCCTGGCTCGCGGAAGCGCGCGCCATGCTCGCCCTGAGCTGGCCGATGGTGCTCACCAATGTCGCGCAGACGGCGATGACGGCCACGGACGTCGTGATGATGGGCCATCTCGGTCCACGGGCGCTGGCGGCCGGCGCGCTCGGCGGCAACCTCTACACCGCCTTCCTGATCTTCGGCATCGGCGTGATGAGCGCGGTGTCGCCGATGATCGCGATCGAACTCGGCCGCAACAAGCATGCGGTGCGCGATCTGCGCCGCACCGTCCGGCAGGGCTTCTGGGCCGCCGCGACCATGGTGGGGCCGATGTGGGTTGTCCTCTGGCAGGCCGAATTCATCCTCACGGCGATGGGCCAGGACCCCGCTTTGTCGAAGGCGGCGGCGTCCTACATCCACACGCTGCAATGGGGCCTGCTGCCCTTCTTCCTCTATCTGTGCCTGCGCGGCTTCGTTGCCGCTCTGCAGCGGCCGCGCTGGGCCTTCATCGTCGTGCTCTTCGCCGTCGCCTTCAACGCCTTCGCCAATTGGTGCCTGATGTTCGGACATCTCGGCTTCCCGGCGCTCGGCCTGCCGGGCTCGGGGCTGGCGACGGCGCTATCCTCGACGCTGATGTTCGCCGGCCTCGCGCTCGTCGTCTCGCTCGACCGGCACTTCCGCCGGTATCACCTGCTCGGCCGCTTCTGGGTGCCGGACTGGCCGCGCTACCGGACCTATTGGCGGATCGGCTTCCCGATCGGCCTGACGGTCGCCTTCGAGGTCATCATCTTCAACGGCGCCGCCTTCATGATGGGACTGCTCGGCGAAACCCCGCTCGCGGCGCATGCCATCGCGATCCAGATCGCCTCGCTGACCTTCATGGTGCCGCTCGGCATCGGGCAGGCGGGCACGGTCAGGGTCGGTCGCGCCTTCGGCGCCGGTGACGCCGAGGGCATCCGGCGCGCCGGCGCCATGGCGCTGATCCTCGCCCTGAGCTTCATGGCCTCGACCGCGCTCCTCATGGCGCTCGCGCCGCAATGGCTCGTCGCGCCCTTCCTCGACAGCTCGACCCCCGGAGCCGCCGAAGTCACCGGTCTCGCGATGATCTTCCTGTTCTACGCAGCGGTCTTCCAACTCGCCGACGGGGCTCAGGTCGTGGGCGCCTCGATCCTGCGCGGGCTCGGCGACACGCGCGTGCCCATGATCTTCGCCGGCATCGGCTACTGGGGTATCGGCCTTCCGCTTTCCGCCGCGCTCGGCTTCCTGACGCCCCTCGCGGGGCGCGGCATCTGGATAGGTCTGGTGGTCGGGCTCGCCGTCGTCTCAGCCATGATGCTTGCGCGATGGTGGAGCCGCGAGCGGCTGGGCCTGCTCAAATGGGGGCTGCGGCAGGCAGTCTAGCCGGCTCTGCAGGAAATCGGGCGGGCGCCCGCGCTGTTGCCGATCGGCAACAGAGTTGCACGGCCACAATTTGGTCACTTCCTGTTCACCCCGCGGCCATGACGGACGCCTTGAACGGAAGCCTGCAACGGCGCATGGAACCGCGGCGCCGTCCCACCGTTGACTTCCGCCCCGCACGTAACGCCGAGTTTGCCGTCGATGTCCCCCGCCCGCCCGTCTGCCTCTCCCCTCGCCCGCCCGACACGCCGCGCCTTCGCCGCCCTGACGCCGCTCTTCCTCGCCGCCTGCGTGGGCCAGCGCCAGCAGCCCTACGAGGTTGCTCCCAGGGGCCCGCAGGTCAGCCCCGAATACCTGTCGATGTATGGCGAGCGGCCGGACGAGCTGCACCCGCTGCCGGCAACGGACCTCACCGAGGTCGATCCGCGCTTCCTGCGCCGCATCGTCTCCTATCCGACCCGCGAGCAGCCCGGCACCATCGTCGTCGATACCGACAATCGTTTCCTCTATCTCGTCCAGGAGGGCGGCAAGGCGATCCGCTACGGCATCGGCGTCGGCAAGCAAGGCATGTCCTGGCGCGGCCGCGCAACCATCGCGCGCAAGGCGCAGTGGCCGCGCTGGACGCCCACCCCGGCGATGATCGCCCGCGAGCCGGAGCGCAACCGCCCCTGGGCGGCCGGCATGGCTGGCGGTCTCGAGAACCCGCTCGGCGCGCGCGCCCTCTATCTCTACCAGGGCAACCGCGACACGATGTATCGCATCCACGGCACGTCCGAGCCGTGGTCGATCGGCAAGTCCGTCTCCTCGGGCTGCATCCGCCTGTTCAACCAGGACATCATCGACCTCTATAGCCGCGTGCCGACCGGAACGTCGGTCCTGGTGCTCAACCGCGGCACGCTGCAGCCGGGCTCCGAGGTCGACGAGATGCCGCCGCCGGACGACGATCTCGATGGCAGCATCTGATCCGCGGCAGCTTGCCGCGGCCACGGCCTTGATACTGTCACAGGCCGGTCCCACCTCTTCAACGCGGCGCAACCGCGCCGCGTAACGAGAGGAGATGACGATGACGCCGCAAGAACGCGACGTGATCGCCGGGATTTTCGACCGCCTCAGGCAGGCGGCCAACCAGCCCCGCGACCCCGAGGCTGAAAACTTCATCGCAGAACGCCTGCGCGACCAGCCCTATGCGCCCTATGCCATGGCCCAGGCTGTCTATGTGCAGGAGCAGGCGCTCGCCAATCTGCACCAGCAGGTCGAAGCCCTGCAGGCGCAGCTGCGCGACGCCGAGAAGCGAGCGAGCGAGGCTGCGGCCCAACCGGCTGCCGGCGGCTTCCTGTCCGGCATCTTCGGTGGCGGCAACGTGCCGCGCACCGGGTCGGTACCATCCGTGACGCCGCGAGCCGATGCGCCGGCCCCCTCCGGCGCCTGGAACACGCAGCCGCAGGGCCAGCCTATGCAGGCCGCTCCGATGCAAGCCGCTCCACAGACCGCCGCGCCGATGCAGCCCGGCCCATGGAGCAATCAGCCGCAGCAGGCGCCCGGCCGCGGCGGCGGCTTTATGGCGAGCGCACTGAGCACGGCGGCGGGCGTCGCAGGCGGCGTCGTTCTCGGCAACGTCCTTGCCAACGCCTTCAGTGGCGCGGGCGGGGCTGCGAAGGCCGCAACCCCGGCGGCCGCAGCCGATACGAACGCCAATGCCGGCGCCAATACGCAGCAGGCGGCCTATGATCAGGGCGCCTCGGATCAGGCGGCCTATGATCGCGGCTCGTCCGACCAGGCGGCGCAGGATCGCTCGGATCACGGCCAGGGCTATGACGGCGAGGCCGACACCCAGCAGGCCAATTACAATGACGACGACGATCCCGGCTTCGATTCCGGCGACGACGACAGCTGGGTCTGACGTCAGAGTCTCCGCAACGCCCGCCCAAAAGGCGGGCGTTCTTTTTTGGGGCGAGCCCTTCCCTTTGTAATCCAGAGCTCGTAGATTGGAATTATTCTAATCTACGAGTCTCCCATGAAACGCGTCACCGATCTCAGCGAGGCCGAAATCCTCGCCCTCGCCATTTCGAACGAGGAGGAGGATGCCCGCATCTACCTCTCCTTCGCCCAGCGCCTGCGTGCCAACTATCCGCATTCGGCCGGGATGTTCGAGGAGATGGCGGCCGAGGAGCACGGCCACCGCCATAGTCTGCTTGCCCTTTATGAGAGCCGTTTCGGCAAGGAGCTGCCGCTCATCACACGACAGGACGTGAAGGGCTTCTTCAAGCGCAACCCGGTCTGGCTGCACGAAGACCTGCAGCTCGACGCGGCACGCCGGCATGCCGCCTTGATGGAGCTCGAAGCGAGCCGCTTCTATGCGAGCGCAGCCGA
The DNA here is from genome assembly GCF_056395345.1 of Allobosea sp. 10L422. Classification (NCBI taxonomy): domain Bacteria; kingdom Pseudomonadati; phylum Pseudomonadota; class Alphaproteobacteria; order Hyphomicrobiales; family Alloboseaceae; genus Allobosea; species Allobosea sp. 10L422. The sequence continues at coordinate 79,452 of NZ_JBFTJI010000006.1, read as the reverse complement.
GCGCGCTGTGGACACCGGCACCCGGAAGCTTCTCGCCGACCTTGCCGAGGCGGAACGCGCACATGAGAGCCTCGCCGAGCGGCTCGGCGAAGAACTCAAGACCTCGGGCGCAGCGGATGAGGAAGAGGAGACGCGGAAGCGGCTGTTCGTGCTCCAGATCGTCCAGCCGGCACTCGCCGGGCTGATCGACGGCTCGGTCTCGACGCTGGCGCCGATTTTCGCCGCGGCTTTCGCGACGCATGATTCCTGGAACGCCTTCGTCGTCGGCCTCGCGGCCTCGATCGGCGCCGGCATCAGCATGGGCCTGACCGAGGCACTCTCCGACGACGGCGTGGTCACCGGGCGAGGCCACCCCTGGGTGCGCGGCGGCGCCTGCGGCATCGCGACGACGATCGGCGGGCTCGGGCACACCCTGCCCTATCTCATCCCCGATTTCTGGCTGGCGACCGCCATCGCCGGCGTGATCGTCGCCTGCGAGCTCGTGGTGATCGCCTGGGTGCGCTGGCGCTACATGGATACGCCGTTCGGCTCCGCCATCGTGCAGATCATCCTCGGCGGCCTGCTCGTGCTGGCCGTCGGCATCGCGATCGGCAGTTCCTAACTCAGATCACCAGGACCTTGGCGCCGACGCGGACGCGCTCATAGAGGTCCTGGACGTCGTCATTGGTCATGCGGATGCAGCCCGAAGAAACGGCCTGCCCGATCGTGTTCGGCTCGTTGGTGCCGTGGATGCGGTAAAGCGACGAGCCGAGATACATGGCGCGCGCACCCATCGGATTCTCCGGCCCGCCGGCCATGAAGCGCGGCAGATCGGGGCGGCGCTTGAGCATTTCCGCCGGCGGCGTCCAGCTCGGCCATTCCGCCTTGCGCGAGACCGTCTTCATCCCGGCCCAGGAGAAGCCGGGGCGGCCGACGCCGATGCCATAGCGCAGGGCACGGCCACCCGGCTGCACCAGGAAGAGGAAGCGCTGTGGCGTGTCGATGATGATGGTGCCGGGCTTGTGCGGCCCGTCATAAGCGACTTCCTGCTTACGGAAGCGCGGGTCGACGAGTTGCTGGATGCCCTGCTGCGGCTCGACAGGCTGACCGAGCGCCGCCACACGGCGACCGGCCTCCGGCTGGCGCGCGGCCTCGAAGGGATCGGCCTCGTAGCCGGGGGCAGATCGAACGTTCTGGCCGTAGGCGTACTGACCACCGGGACGGTTATAGACGGCACCGCCGCGGCCATAGGGCGTGGGGTCACGGCCCGTCATCAGCATCTCGATGAAGCCGCCGCCGTAATTCGCGCGGCCGTGCGCCGCTGCCATCGGATCACGGGGCGCGGCATAGCCATAGCCCTGCGCCATGGCTGCGCTGGTGGTGAGGGTGCCGGCAGCGACCAGCAACGGAAGGACAATCGTTCGACGCATGACGCAAGACTCTCGACATCGGCTGCCGAAAACCTGCGGAATGGCCTGAAAGGAATGGTGAATCGCGGAGTTCCAGCACGCGAATCACGCCGAAACCCAGCCAATTCGCGGAATTAACCTTAGCGGGGCATCAAGCCGCAGGGTGAAGGAAGTGTTGCAGCGCGGGTCAGCGCTTTAACCCTTTTCGGGCGAGCCAGCGCAGCTTCAGGCCACTGCGCCAGCGGCCGACATCGCAGGCGAGAATCGCCACCGCATAGGCCAACCCGCCAAGGCCGATCTGGAGCGGCAGCTCCGCCAGAGCCGGCAGGCGGTTCTGCAGCGGCCAGACCACGAGAACCATCACGGCAGCGGCGAGGACGACACAGCCGAGATCGCGCAGCGGCGGCCAGGACGGCAAGCTGCGCAAGGCCACGATTCCCGTCACTGCAAAGGCCGTCACGAAGGCGGCACTTTGCGAAATCGCGATCGTTCCCGGTCCGGAGGCGCCCGGTATTGCGAAGATCGCGGCGAGATTGACGGATAATCCGGCGAGGGCCGCGAAGGTGGCGACAAGGGTGCGCCTTGCCAGCAGGAAGACCGGGTAGATCGCCGCCTGGAACAGCGCGATGGCGGCGAAGCCGGGCAGCAGCAGGGCCATGTAGTAGGCGAAGTGACCTCGGAAGCTGGCCGGCACCACGAGGCGTTCGAAGGCCGGCAGCGTCAGCCAAAAGCCGAGCGCAACGGGCAGCACGACGGCAAGCACGCCCACCATGTTGCGCGCGATGCGCTTCTGGGCGGCAGGGCGGCCGCGCGTCTCGTCGAGGCGAATGACCTCACGCAGCAGCAGGATCTCCAGCATCGAGGCCAGCACCGGAAACAGCCTGAGGCCGATATCGGAGGCGAGCGAGAAATAGCCGGCTTCCGCGAGGCCGAAGCGCTCCGCCAGAATGGCGCGATTGAGCAGCGGGATCAGTGAATAGACGGCGTTTCCGGCCACCAGCGGGAGTGCGTAGCGGGCGAAGCTGCGGGCAAGATCGGCGCGTGCGGCGGCAAGAACCGGCCCCGCATCCGCCAGCCTGCGGCGCACTGCGAGCACCGAGACGATGGTGCTGGCCAGCCCTCCCAGCAGGACGGCCATCGGATCGCGGAGCCACCATGCCGCGCCGACCATCAGCGCGAGGGCAAAGCTGCTCCTGACGAGGACGAGCCGGGCATAGGCAGCGTCGAGGAAGCGCGAGCGGGCGATGGCACCGTGATAGTCGAACCAGCCGGCGCCGACGCCGCCGGCAACGGCCACGGCGAGCAGGGTCATCGGCAGGCCCGTGTCGATTCCGGCGAGCAGCGCCGCCGCCAGGAGCGCGCAAAGGGAAAGGCCGATGCCGGCGAAGAGCAGATCGAGCGTCGCGCGGATGCCGGGGTCGCTTTCGCAGCTCTGCGCCGAATAGAAGCGGACGACCGAGAGCTTCAGCCAGTCGAGCAGTGCCGTGTTGATGAGCACGACGATCGCGGCGCCGATGGCATAAAGGCCGAACGCCTCGGGCCCCAGGAACAGGGCGACGAGCAACCCGAGGACGAAGTTCAGCCCGGCATTGACGATGAAGGGCAGAAGAACGGTCATGTTGTCTCGGTCGCGGCGCCCGTGCGGCAAGGGTCTTTTGACACCGGCAAGCGCAGGAAACCTGCCATGGTCCCTAACAGCCTCTAGGCCATCGGATCGAAAAGTGGAATCGGGTTTCTCGGAACAATCCGATGCTCTAAGTCAATCGCCATGACTGCCTTGCTACCGCCGATCCGCGACGCCCGCGATTCTGATTCCGAACCGCTCGCCAGGCTCATCGCCGCGAGCTTCGCCGAATATCCGAATTGCCATTTCGAATGGTCCGAGTTTCCCGAACTGCGTCGCCCGGCCAGCCACTTCGCAGCCAAAGGCGGAAAACTCTGGATCGCGGATTCGCCCCATGGCGGCATCGCCGGCTCGCTCGGCGTCACGCCGCTGCCGGAGCAGAACGCAATCGAGATCACCAAGGTCTATGCCGATCCGGCCTTTCGCGGTTCGGGCCTGGCGCAGGCGCTCTTCGACGAGGCGCTGCGCTTCGCCGAGGCCGGCAGCTTCAGCGAGATGATGCTATGGTCCGACAGCCGCTTCGCGCGTGGCCACCGCTTCTACGAAAAGCTCGGTTTCGTGCGCTGGCCGGGCGAGCGCTATCTGGCTGACGTCTCCGCGAGCTGGGAATACCATTTCCGCAAGCCGCTTGCCGCGCCGCCGGCATGACCTTGTCCATCGCCCTGCGCGCTGCGCTCGGCATCGCCCTCCTCACCGCCATGGATGCGGTGATCAAGGGCCAGATGCAGCAGCATCCTTTCATCGTCGCGCTGTTCATGCGCTTCCTGATGGGCGGCCTCTGCGCGCTCGCCGTCCTCGCGCTCGCCCGCCCGGCCCGCCCGACGCGCGACAGCATCATCGGCAATGTCGCGCGCGTCCCGCTCGTCGTGCTGACGGCTGGCAGCTTCTTCTATTCGGTCTCGGTGCTGCCGCTCGCCGAAGCACTGACGCTGTCGTTCCTTGCCCCTGTCTTCGTCGCGGTGCTCGGCGGCCTGCTCCTCAAGGAGACGATCGACCGGCGCGTGCTGCAGGCGCTCGCCTTCGGCCTCGCCGGCATGCTGGTCATGGTCTGGCCGCGGTTGCAGGGCCATGTCAGCGGCGCCAGCCTCGGCGTCGCCACGGCGCTGTTCTCGGCGGTGAGCTACGCCTTCAACCTGATCCTGCTGCGGCGCATCGCGGTCCGGGAGCACCCCACGGTCATCGTCGCCTTCCAGAATATCGGGCCGGCGCTGTGCCTCGCCGTCCCGGCATTCCTCGCCTTCGTGCCGATGACATTGGCGGATCTCGCGATCTATCTCTTCGCCGGTGCGCTGGGCGTCGCGGGCCATCTCACGCTTACCTCGGCCTATGCCAAGGCTGCGGCGTCCCGGCTGGCGGCCATCGAATATACCGCCCTGATCTGGGCGAGCCTGCTCGGCTTCTTCCTCTTCGGCGAGGTGCCGCTCTACACGACCTATCTCGGAGCGCTCCTGATCGTGGCCGGCGCCGGCGCGGTCAGCCGGCGCTAGCTTTCGCCGGAAACACCATGCAGGTTTCGGTGCCGTGCGCGAGCAACTTGCCGCGCTCGTCGCGCAGATTGCCTTCCGTCGTGATGACGGAACCGCCACGATGGATCAGCCTGCCTTCGCAGCGCACCGTGCCGGAATCCGGCATCACCGGCCGGACATAGTTCAGCTTCATCTCGAGCGTGGTGTAACCCTCGCCCGGCTTGAGCGTGGAATGGGCGGCGCAGGCCATGGCGGAATCGAGGATCGTCGCGGTCCAGCCGCCATGGATCGTACCGAGCGGGTTGAAGAAGCGCGGGGACGGCCTGCCGACAAAGACGACCCGCCCTTCATCCGCCTCCACCAGATCGAAATCCATGGTCCCGGCGAAGGGCGGGGCCGGGTGCCTGCCGTCGATGATGCCGCGCAGGAAGCTCAGGCCATCGCCCGCGACCAGCACCTCGCGGGACACCACTCCGAACGTTCGATCCATGACCACCCCTCAATTCGTGTAACTGCACGATAGAGAAAGCACGTTGAATGCGTCAACAGAGCCAACGGGAATCGTGCGGAAGGAGCCTCGATATCTCAACGCGGATCGCGCGCGGCGCGGCGCAGCGCCTTCAGCCCGTCGCGGGTCTCGCGCCAGCGCTCCTCGCCGAAGCCGCCTTCGATCTTGTCCTGCGCCGACCGCCAGAAGGGGATGGCAGCCTCGATCGCCGCCCTGCCCTTCTGCGTCACCGCATAGACAGCGGCACGACCGCGGCAGTCGACCGGCTCGACCATGCCCTCGGCGGCAAGGAGCTGGAGATTGCGGGTCAGCGACGTCCGCTCCAGGGCAAAGCGCTCGGCCAGCTCGGTGATCGACTTCCAATGTCCGGTGCTCAGCGCCGAGAGCAGCACGAACTGGGTGATCTTCAACCCGCTCGGCCGCATTGCCTCGTCATAGGCACGGGTGACGGCGCGGGCCGTCATCCGGACATGCAGCGCCACGCAGGATCGGGCGATATCGTCGAGGCGCGGATCGGGCGCAGGCGGGGGAGGGAGTGTCGTCATTCAGCCATCTTAGCGTGTTCTAGCGCGTGCGGCAGCTGGAAGGCGAAGGGCTGCGGTGCCGCATCCGGCGACGTTCACTTTGTTGTCGCAGGCTTCCTTGACTCTCCGGGACCCCGAGCCTATCTCCCCGCCATCTGTTAGCACTCTCATTCGCTGACTGCTAACAGCCTCCCCCGGGTGTCCATCAGCGGCGCCCGAACCGAATAAGACCGAGAGGAAGACAGAACCATGAAGTTCCGTCCGTTGCATGACCGCGTCGTGGTCCGCCGCCTTGACAGCGAAGAGAAGACCAAGGGCGGCATCATCATCCCCGAGACCGCCAAGGAAAAGCCCCAGGAGGGCGAGGTCATCGCCGTCGGCTCCGGCGCGCGTGACGAGGCCGGCAAGCTCGTTGCCCTCGACGTCAAGAAGGGCGACCGCGTCCTGTTCGGCAAGTGGTCGGGCACCGAGGTCAAGATCGATGGTCAGGACCTCCTGATCATGAAGGAATCCGACATCATGGGCGTCGTCGGCTGATAGCCGCCTGACCGCTTTCTCAACTTTTCAATTTCAGTCCAAGGAGTAGCTCTCATGGCTGCCAAAGACGTCAAATTCGGCACTGAAGCCCGCGACAAGATGCTGCGCGGCGTGGATGTCCTCGCCAATGCCGTGAAGGTCACGCTGGGTCCGAAGGGCCGCAACGTCGTGATCGAGAAGTCGTTCGGCGCTCCGCGCATCACCAAGGACGGCGTCACCGTCGCCAAGGAGATCGAGCTTTCCGACAAGTTCGAGAACATGGGCGCCCAGATGGTCCGCGAAGTCGCTTCGCGCCAGAACGACCATGCCGGCGACGGCACCACCACCGCCACCGTTCTCGCCCAGGCGATCGTCCGTGAAGGCGCCAAGTCGGTTGCGGCCGGCATGAACCCGATGGACCTGAAGCGCGGCATCGACCTCGCTGTCGAGGCCATCGTCGCCGATCTCAAGAAGAACTCGAAGAAGGTCACCTCGAACGCGGAAGTCGCGCAGGTCGGCACCATCTCGGCCAACGGCGACTCGTCGGTCGGCGAGATGATCTCGAAGGCCATGCAGAAGGTCGGCAACGAGGGTGTCATCACCGTCGAGGAAGCCAAGACCGCCGAGACCGAGCTCGACGTCGTCGAGGGCATGCAGTTCGACCGTGGCTACCTCTCGCCGTACTTCATCACCAACTCCGAGAAGATGGTCGCCGAGCTCGACGACCCCTACATCCTCGTCTTCGAGAAGAAGCTGTCCTCGCTCCAGGCGATGCTGCCGATCCTCGAGGCCGTCGTTCAGACCGGCAAGCCGCTCCTCATCATCGCCGAGGACGTCGAGGGCGAGGCTCTGGCCACGCTCGTCGTCAACAAGCTCCGTGGCGGCCTGAAGGTCGCGGCCGTCAAGGCTCCGGGCTTCGGTGATCGCCGCAAGGCCATGCTCGAGGACATCTCGATCCTGACCGCCGGCCAGATGATCTCGGAAGACCTCGGCATCAAGCTCGAGACCGTGACGCTCAACATGCTCGGCCGCGCCAAGCGCGTGCGCATCGAGAAGGAGAACACCACGATCATCGACGGCGCCGGCAAGAAGAAGGACATCGAGGCTCGCGTCGGCCAGATCAAGGCCCAGATCGAGGAGACCTCCTCGGACTACGACCGTGAGAAGCTCCAGGAGCGTCTGGCCAAGCTCGCCGGCGGCGTCGCGGTCATCCGCGTCGGCGGCGCGACCGAGGTCGAGGTCAAGGAGAAGAAGGACCGCGTCGACGATGCTCTGAACGCGACCCGCGCTGCGGTCGAAGAAGGCATCCTTCCCGGCGGTGGCGTTGCGCTCCTGCGCGCCCTGTCCTCGGTCAAGGGCATCAAGACCCAGAACGACGACCAGAAGACCGGCGTCGAGATCGTCCGCAAGGCGATCGCCGCTCCGGCCCGCCAGATCGTCGACAACGCCGGCGATGACGGCGCGGTCGTGATCGGCAAGCTGCTCGAGTCGAAGGACTACTCCTACGGCTACAACGCCCAGACCGGCGAGTACGGCGATCTGGTCAAGGCTGGCATCATCGACCCGACCAAGGTCGTGCGCACGGCGATCCAGGACGCGGCTTCGATCGCGGGCCTGCTGATCACCACCGAGGCGATGGTCGCCGACCTGCCGAAGAAGGACGCCCCGATGCCCCCGATGGGCGGCGGCGGCATGGGCGGCATGGACTTCTGAGGAAGTCCAGGCGCTCAAGCGCTTTGACTGCCGAAACCGGGCACGCCCGGTTTCGGTGGCGGCATGGACTTCTGATCCACCGCTCCCGGCGAGACCACGGAAGGCCCGGCGCAAGCCGGGCCTTCTGCGTTTCACGGCGCCGTCATCCACCGCCATCCAGCCGTCGCCTGATGCATGCACCCAACCGCGGTCAATTCATTCGCGTACCCTGGGAGGCATCATGCCGACACGCCGCTCAGTCCTCGCCGGCCTTGCCGCCACGACCGCCGTCCCTGCTTTCGCGCAGGCGCCGGACTGGCGACAGAGCATCAAGGAGGTGCGCTTCGGCGTCTCTTCCGCCGAGAACGAAGCGGGTGCCGTCGCCCGCACCCAGCCGATGGTCGACTACCTATCGCAGCGTCTCGGCGTGCCCGTGCGGTTCTTCCGAGTTTCGGACTATGCCGGTCTTGTCGAGGCGATGCGGGCCGATCAGGTCGACTTCGCCCGGTTCGGGCCCGCGGTCTACGCGCTCGGGCGCCGCGTGCTGGGCGACAAGCTCCAGCCGCTGCTCCGCGATGTCGATAACCACGGGCAGGAGGGGTACTATTCGGTGCTGCTGGTCCGCGCGGAGAGCCCCTACCAGAACCTTGCCGATCTCAAGGGCAAGGTCATGGCCTTCGCCGATCCGAACTCGACCTCCGGATACGCCTTCCCCGCCTATTTTCTGCGCAAGCAAGGTTTCGACCCGAAAGCTCATTTCAGCGGCACGGTCTTTTCCGGCGGGCACGACAACTCCGTATTGGCGCTGGTGCGGGGCCAGTTCGACGTCGTCGCGACCTATCAGGTCAATACCGAGTCCGGCGTCGCCCAGCGCCTCGCCCAACGCGGCATGATCCAGGCCGGCTCGACCCGCGTGCTCTGGACCTCGCCACTGATCCCCTCCAGCCCGTTTTCGACGCGCGCCAACCTGCCGCAGGGTCTCAAGGACGACTTCGTCGCCGCGATGAGCGCGATGAAAGAGGCCGCTCCGGACGTCTGGAAGACCTTCACCGACGGCCATGTCTCGCGCTATGCGCCCGCGCGCCATGAGGATTATCTTGACGTCATCGCCGTCACCGAAGAGCTGGAGGCTCAGCGCAAGGCGCGGAGCGGCTGAGGCCTTTCCGAGCCACCCGCAAGCTCCCCAAGCCCGCCATGGCATTGCCATGCGTTTGTCGCCGTGCCTGATGAAAATGCGGGCAGTGTCCCTCGGGTCGCCCCTGGCCTATACAGGCGACAAGCGATCCCCGGCGGGATCGCGCGCATAAATTGCATGTCGTAGGGAGATGCAGATGAAAAAGTCCCACTTCCTCTCCGGCGTCGCGCTGGCCGCTACGCTGTTCCTCTCGGCCCAGGCCGCCCAGGCCGACATCACGATCGGCCTCATCGCGCCGCTGACCGGCCCTGTCGCCGCCTATGGCGATCAGGTGAAGAACGGTGCCCAGACCGCCGTCGACGTCATCAACAAGAATGGTGGCGTGCTCGGCGAGAAGCTCGTGCTGAAGCTCGCCGACGATGCCGGCGATCCCAAGCAGGGCGTCTCATCCGCCAACCTCCTCGTCGGCGAGAAGGTCAAGTTCGTGGTGGGTCCGGTGACCTCGGGCGTCGCCATGGCGGTTTCCGACGTGCTCTCCGAAAGCGGCGTGCTGATGGTGACGCCGACCGCAACCTCGCCGGCCCTGACCACGCGCGGCCTGACCAATGTCTTCCGGACCTGTGGCCGTGACGACCAGCAGGCGGAGATCGCCGCCGCCTATGTCCTGAAGAACCTGAAGGACAAGAAGATCGCGATCGTCCACGACAAGGGCACTTACGGAAAGGGCCTCGCCGACGCCTTCCAGAAGGGCATCAATGCCGGCGGGCTCAAGGAAGTCGTCGCGCTGACCGTCAACCCCGGCGACAAGGATCTCTCGGCCGTCGTGACGCGCCTCAAGGCCGCCAATGTCGATCTGATCTATTTCGGTGGCTACCACCCCGAGGGTGGCCTGCTCTCGCGCCAGCTCGCCGATGCCGGCGTCAAGGCCACGATCATCGGCGGCGAGGGTCTCTCCAACACGGAGTTCGCGGCGATCGGCGGCGATCACGCCACGGGCACGCTCTTCACCAACGCCACCGACGCGCTGAAGAACCCGGACTCGGCCCAGGCGGTCGCCGCGCTGAAGGAGAAGGGCATTCCGCCGGAGGCCTTCACGCTCAACGCCTATGCCGCGGTCGAGGTGCTCAAGGCCGCCATCGAGAAGGCCGGCAAGCCGGGCGACGCAAGCGGCGCCGCCAAGGCCTTGCAGGCGGGCACGCCCGTCAAGACGGCCATCGGCACGCTGACCTACGGCAAGACCGGCGACCTGAGTTCGCCGAGCTTCTCGATGTACAAATGGGATGCCGGCAAGATCGTCGCCGCCCAGTGATGCTTGCAGCTAGCGGGCCGCTGTTCCGCTAGGTTTTGCCTTCCGCCCCGGGCGAGCCAAGCTCGTTCCGGGGCGTTTTGCTTGATGGCGCGGCGGCCTGTCTCAGCCTCGCCGCCGCCTCTCCACCAGATGACAATTTGCTCATTCGGGCGCATCGCCATTGAAAGGCCCCATCCGCTGCGACATGGTCCGAATCGTGGAGCCCACTGTTTCCCGCCAGGATCCCTGCCCATGCGTCTGTTGAGCATCCTCGTCGCCGTGTTGGCGGCTGTCACCCTGGTCGTCGGCCAGCAGGCCGGCTCGGCCGGGCTGATCGGCATGGGCGTCGTCGGCCTGCTTCTGGCAGCGGTAACCTTCCGCTCACCGACCCTTCCGTTCTTCCTGCGCATATTCTCTGGCGTCTTCGCGATCGAGTATGTGTTGTTCGGCGCGGCGGCGGTGCTGGCACAGATCGATTGGTGGCCCCCGGCGCTGCAGATTCCGCCGGTGCCGTCCAGCCTGCCGACCACCGTGGGCGTCTTCGCCATCCTGATCTACGCGATCTCCTTCGTGCCGGTGATCGCGCGCATCGCCCGGCTCGCCTCGCCCTATTTCGAATCTAATGAGATCACAACAGCCAATCTCTGGCCAATCGGGCCGTTCAGAATTCGACTCGGAGCCCTGGCTGTTTCGCTGCTCGTCTTGCTGATTGTGATAAACCAGGCGCAGGTCGGCGCATCGCTTCGCCTCTCCTTTTTCAATCGCGACATGTACGACGCATTGCAGAACAAGGACGCGGCGGCGTTCTGGTACCAGCTCTTCTACGTCTTCTGCGTCTGGGCCGGCTTGCTTGTTATTTCCAACCTGATCGAACTTTTCGCCAATTATACGATCCTGATCCGCTGGCGGCAGTTCATGGCGAACGAGTACACCCAGCGGTGGCTCGACCATGCCACTCATTACCGGATCGCGCTCGCCGGAAGCGTCGACAATCCCGACCAGCGCATCGCCGAAGACACCCGCGCCTTCGTCAACCAGACCTATAATTTCGCGCTGCCCCTGCTCTCGCAGGTTTCGACGCTGGTCTCGTTCTCGATCATCCTCTGGAACATCCCCGTCGCATTCACCCTGCCGGGAACCTCCTTCGCGGTGCCGGGCTATATCTTCTGGGTGGCGTTCTTCTATGCCGCGGCGGCCACCTGGTTGACCCACCTCATCGGCCGCCCGCTGATCCGGCTCGAATTCGAGCAGGAGAAGCGCGAGGCGAATTTCCGCTTTTCCCTGGCGCGCCTGCGCGAATATTCAGAGCAGATCGCGCTGATGGTCGGAGAGCCGACGGAGCGCGCACATCTAGCACAGCGCTTCCGCGATATCGTCGAGAACTTCTACCGACTAGTCTGGCGCCGGTTGAAGCTAAACAGCTTTACATGGTCCTATAATCAGCTCAGCGTCGTTCTGCCCTACATCATCCTTGCCCCCTACTACTTCGCGGGCACGATCACGCTTGGCATCATGATGCAGGTGGCCGGCGCCTTCGACCGGGTGCAGACCGCGCTCTCCTTCATCATCAACAGCTATTCCTCGATCGCTTCCTATCTCGCCTCGATCAACCGTCTGACCTCGTTCGAGACAGCGATCGCCGACGCGCAGCACGGCCCGATCAGCGAGGAAGCGCTCAGCCGCGAGACTTCGCGCGACAAGGGCCTGCACATCCGCAACGCGACGCTGCTGCTGCCGAACGGCAAGCCGATCGTGAAGCTCGGCGCGCTCGATTTCGGCAAGGCGCGCTCGACCCTGCTGATCGGCCCGTCCGGCTCGGGCAAGTCGACGCTGTTCCGCGCCATTGCCGGCATCTGGCCCTTCGGCGACGGCAAGGTCGGGATTCCGCCCGACGCGCAGATCATGCTGCTGCCGCAGCGCCCTTATCTGCCGCAAGGATCGCTGCGAGCCGCGCTGGCCTATCCCGCCAAGGAAGGCGCCTATGACGACGCCGCGATCCGCGCCGCAATGGAGAAGGTCAAGCTCGGCCATCTCGCCGACAAGCTCGACGAAATCGATCTCTGGGGGCAGCGGCTTTCGGGCGGTGAGCAGCAGCGGCTGGCCGTTGCGCGGGCGCTGCTGAGCAAGCCGGACTGGCTCTTTCTCGACGAGGCCACCGCCTCGCTCGACGAGAAGCTGGAGGGCGAGATCTACGCCACGATCGACCGGGAGCTCCCGCAGACCCGTATCGTCTCGATCGGCCACCGGACGACGCTGCGCTCCATGCACGACGTCATCGTCACCATGGAACCCAACGCGGACGACACCTTCACCCCCACACCGATGGAAAAAACGCCGGCTGCCTGAGGCAGCCGGCGCCGAAACATCCGGTCGAAGCTGAAGCGATCAGAGCGAGCGGCTGAGGGTCAACTCGCCGGCCGCGCCCTTGATGACGAGGCGGCCATTGACGATGTCCCAGTTGCGCGCTGCGCGCAGGGCGGTGAGGAAGGTGCGCTCGAACTCGAGCAGCCCCTTGTCGCAATCGCGCTTGGTGAGGGCGATCGGCCCCACCGCGATCCCCTGCTGGCGCAGAGGGTAGGCCGAGGCCGAAAAGGTGTTACAGCCGCCGAAACCGGTGCCGCGCAGGTTCTTGTCGATGATCAGCGTCGCCCGGCGATCATAGACGGGCTTGCCATTCAGCTGAACGACGCTCCAGCTCGCGCCGACCGGAAAGGTCTTCTCCTGCTGGGCCTGCGGAATCTCGGTCTGCCCGCCGAGCTCCGTGCGGGACGGCATCTGCTGGCGGCGCTGCGCCATGGCCTCGTCCGGCATCAGCATCGGCACGGCCAGGCCAGCAAGAACGGCCGCAAGGCCAAGGCGTCGGATCATGATCGTCTTACCTGCATTCACTCGCACGGCCGCGCGGCCGGCCGCCAAACCGGTTAACGCCTAGAGGCCAATTGGTTCAGGATCAAGGCTGAACCGCGACGGATACCGTCATTCCGTCGCAGAAAAGCGGCTTCAGATCCGGCCGTTGAGTCGTTCCAGCAGGCGGTTCGACCGGCGGAAGACGTAAGCCAGGGCGGAGACGGTCACATCGTCGGCACCGAGACCGTCGAGATGATCGACCAGCGCGAAGACGGCCTTGTCCGGGCAATGCAGCGTCAGCGGCGCACCGGCCGCCGGCGCACCGAACGGCAGGCGGGCGCCGAAACGCTCCCCGAGAACCGCCAGTACCTCCGGAGACAGATCGAGACGCGCGCGGACCTCGCGGATCGTGCGCCCCTCTTCCTCCGCCGCGATGCGCGAGAGGATGGTCTTCGCCGCTGCCTTGGCACGCTCGCCCCAGGGCGCGCGCATCGAGGCAACGAGATTGGCCTCCGAGGCCAGCATCACGCCGTCGTCCAGCACCTTCAGCGCGTTGGCAGCAAGCGTCGCCCCGGTCGTGGTAATGTCGACGACGATCTCGGCCGTGCCGGCGGCGGGCGCGCCTTCGGTCGCGCCGAGGCTCTCGACGATACGGTAATCGGCGAGGCCGTGCTCAGCGAAGAAGCGGCGGGTCAGATGCACGTATTTGGTGGCAACGCGCAGCTTGCGGCCATGGCGGGCGCGCATATGCGAAGCGACGTCTTCGAGATCGGCCATGCTGCGCACGTCGATCCAGGCCTGCGGCACCGCGACGACGACATTGGCGTGGCCGAAACCGAGCGGCGTCAGCATCTCGACCGCGGCGTCGGCATCGGACAACTGCTCACGGACGAGATCCTCGCCGGTGATGCCGAGATGGGCCGCGCCCGATGCAAGCTGTGAGACGATCTCGGAGGCAGAGAGGAACGCGACCTCGGCGCCATCAACCCCGGCGATCGTGCCGCGATAGCCGCGCTCGCCGCTGGCCTTGACGAATTTCAGCCCGGCGCGGCCGAAGAAGGCGGTCGCGTTCTCCTGCAGGCGACCCTTCGAGGGCACGGCGAGGACGAGGGGGGCATCATTGCCGGATGGCTGGCTCATGCCGCGTCTCCCGTCAGCCGGTCGAGCCAGAGCGAGGCGCCGACGGCCGGGATCGGCCGGCCCGCACCGAGACGGCCGAGGAGGTTGTCGTAGCGGCCGCCGCCGGCGACCGGCTTGCCGTCACCGCGAGTGGTGTCGTGCAGCTCGAAGATGAAGCCGGTGTAGTAGTCGAGATTGCGGGCAAAGCCGGCCGAGAAGCGGATCGTGCCGACATCGACGCCGCGCGCGGCGAGGAAGCCGGTGCGTTCGTCGAAGGCATCGAGCTGGCGGCCAAGATCGAGCGAGGCCTGATCGGCCAGCGCCCGCAGCGCGGCGGACGCGGTGTCGGGATCGCCGGAGACGGCGAGCACCTGCGCGAGCAGCGCCTTGACGTCACCATTGACCGGATTCTCGCGCTCGGCGGCGCGGGCCAGGAAACGTTCCGCGATATCGCCAGCGGTGCGGCCGCCGACGGTCGAGATGCCGGCGATCGACAGCACATCCTCGACGAAGGCGCGCGCGGCCTTGGGGTCCTGCCCTTCAAGCGCCTTGAGCAGGCCGGCATGGGCGGCGTCGCCCTCGGCGGTCGGCGGATCGAGTGCCTCGACGGCCTCCGTGCCCCTGCCCTGCACGATGGCGCGCACGAGGCGGCGTCGCGCGCCCTGCGGCACTGAGAGCCTGTCAAGCAGCGCACCGAGCAGCGCGACATCGCCCATGGCGATGCGGGGCGCCTTCAGCCCGAGAACGGCAGTCGCCTCGATAGTAACTGCCATGATCTCGGCGTCAGCGGCAGTGAAATCGCCACGACCGAAGGATTCGATGCCCGCCTGCTGGAACTCGCCCGGCTCACTGGCACGCATGCGGAAGACCGGGCCGGCATAGGCGTAGGCCGCCGGCTCGGTCGAGCCCGAGGCGATGTGATCGAGCGCGACGGGGATGGTGTATTCGGGGCGCAGGCACCAGTCGCGGCCATCGGCATCCTGCGTCATGAAGATGCGGCGGCGGATATCCTCGCCCGAAAGATCGAGGAAGACGTCGGCGGGCTGGAGGATCGCGGGCTCGGCATGGACATAGCCCTCGCCTGCGAAGAGCGCGATCACGGTCTCAATGCTGGCGCGGCTTGCGGACACGGCTTCCTATCCTGTTGCGAGCGCCGTCCTAGCAGCGGTGCGCCTAATTTTCGAGGGATTTGAGGGAAATGGGTGAACGGGATTTTCCGGTCGTCATGCTCGGGCTTGACCCGAGCATCTCGGGACGATGGAGGCTGCTCTACTCTTCCTGCCCGAGATTCTCGGCTCTCCGCTACGCTTCGGCCGAGAATGGCGATGGGTAAATATCTTCGAACAGATCTCGCCAGTTCGGATTACCATTCTCGATCAGTTCGATTTTCCATTCGCGATTCCAACGCTTCAGACTCGTCTCGCGCTGGATGGCCAGATCGATATGATCGAACGTCTCGAACCAGACGAGCTTGTCGAGATTGTATCGTGCCGTAAACGACCGACTGACAAGCAGCTTATGCTCCGAAATGCGTTTGACCAGATCAGCGGTCACACCAAGATATAACGCGCCTCGCGGCTTGTTCGTCATGATGTAGACGAAGGACGATTCGAGGTTCACGTCATTCTCGGGCGAAGCTAAGCGCAGACCCGAAAATCTCCGGCAAGAGATGCTCGGGTCAAGCCCGAGCATGACGCTGGAGCACGGTCTTCACCCCGTCCACCAATCGATCCACCGGCACGGCGAACTGCGCCTGCGCCTGCTTCGCCTTGTGCTCGGCGGAATCCTTGACGTCGCGGCTGGCGGCAGCGAGCTCGGCGCCGAGGATCAGGTCCTTGATGACGACGGTGCCGGCCTCGCGCTCCGAAGAGCCCTGAATGACAGCGCAGATGGCGCCGCGCCGGTCGGCGTATTTCATCTGCGCGTTGAAGCCGGAGGCGCCGAGATAGAGGTCCGCCCGCAGCAGCGGCTTGCCGTCCGCGTCTTTGGCCTGGCGGAGCGCCGAGACCATCGCCTGATAGCCGGGCATGAACTCCGGCGACTTGTTGTCCATCGCGGTGACGACGACGAGCGGGAGTTCGTTCTTGCTGTCGACGATGGGGGACTTCACCGCCTTCAGCGCCGAATAGAGCCTGGAGACGCCGATAGAAAAGCCGGTCGCCGGCACCGGCTCGGGCCGGAAGCGTCCGACGAGGCCATCATAGCGCCCGCCCCCTGCCACCGAACCGAAACGCACGACCTGTCCGTCGTCATTGGTGACCGGGAAGGTCAGCTCCACCTCGTAGACCGGGCCGGTATAGTATTCGAGGCCGCGGACGACGGAGGGATCGATCTTTATTCGTCCCGGGCCATAGTCGCTTCCTCGAATTAGCCGACACAATTCTTCGAGTTCTTGAACCCCTTGCTCACCAACATCCGATCCGGCAACAGCTTGGCGCAGAAACGAGATTGTCATGCCGTCGGACGGAAAGGTAGCCTCACCCGGCGGATCACCGGCCGGCGCGGGTTCACCTCGACGCTCAGACGCCGAACGTAGCTCAGGCGTCGATTCCCTAAAGCCAATTTGGCTCGTGATCAGCAGAACTCTCGCGGCTTGATCGCCGCTTAGGCCGGCCCCTTTTGTAAAATCTCCGCTTTCGTCCGTACGCCCTTCACAGAGAAGTTTGCGGACCTCTTCTGGTGGGAACTTGTCTGCCTTATCGATTGCGCGAAGCACCGTAAGCCGGCGCCCCGCATTCTCCTCGCCGCCGAGGCCGATGGCTTCCATTACGCCGTCGAGCACCTTGCGGTTGTTGACCTTCACGACATAGTCGCCGCGCTTGATGCCGAGCTTCTCCATCGTGTCGGCGGCGAGCATGCAGATCTCGGCATCGCCCGCGACGGTGCCGCTGCCTACGATATCGGCGTCGAACTGCATGAACTGGCGGAAGCGACCCGGCCCCGGCTTCTCGTTGCGGAAGACGTAGCCGACACGATAGCTGCGATAGGGCTTCGGCAGCGCGTCGAAATTCTCGGCGACATAGCGCGCGAGCGGCGCGGTCAGGTCGTAGCGCAGCGAGAGCCACTGCTCGTCATCGTCCTGGAAGGAGAAAACGCCCTCGTTCGGCCGGTCCTGATCCGGCAGGAATTTTCCGAGCGCATCGGTGTACTCGACGAAGGGCGTCTCGACCGGATCGAAGCCATAGACCGAAAAGCTCTCGCGGATGACGGAAAGCATGCGCTCGGTGGCGGCGACATCGGCCGGGCCACGATCGACGAAGCCGCGCGGCTGGCGGGCCTTCAGCTTGGCAGGGGCGGATTTGTCGGCGGACATGGGCGTTCGAACTCGAATTGGGCCAAATAACCCAGATATGCGTTGGGCAACACAGATGTGGGTTGATGGCGGGTTAGACCGTACGAGCGCGAGGGGCAAGGGTTCGAGCGTCGATAGCTCACTCCGTCATGGTCGGGCTTGTCCCGACCATCCACGTCTTCGTTCGGCGAGCGCGGTGTTCAAGACCTGGATACTCGCCACAAGGGCGAGCATGACGGCGTGCTACTCCACAGCCGCCAGCGCCTTCTCCCGCAACGGCCGATCCGCGATCCCCGCCCGCGCCAGCTTCTCCGGCAGCGGGCCGCCGGTCGCCCAGTCCAGCAATTCGGCGGTGTGGACCACCGGAGTGGTCGCGCCCTTGTCGGCAAAACCCTTCGCGAGCTGGGTCATGCAGCCAATATTGCCGGTCGCGACCAGCACCGGCTTGGTGCGCTCGATATTGCCGATCTTGCGCTCGCGCAGGCGGCCGGCGATCTCGGGCTGGAGGATGTTGTAGACGCCGGCCGAGCCGCAGCAGATATGGCCCTCCGGCACCTCCTTGACCTTGAAGCCCGCGCCAGAGAGCAGCCGCTTCGGCCCGTCCTTGAGCTGCTGGCCGTGCTGCATCGAGCAGGCCGAGTGATAGGCGATCGGCATGGCGACATCGCGGACCGCCGCAAGCTCCAGCGTCTCCAGGAATTCGGTGACGTCCTTCGCCAGCGCGGAGACCTTCGCCGCCTTCTCGGCATAATCAGGCTCGCCACGGAACATGAAGCCGTAATCCTTGATCGTCGTGCCACAGCCAGAGGCCGTGATCAGGATGGCGTCGAGCCCCTCGCCTGCGGCCTCCGCCATCCAGGCGTCGATATTCGCGCGGGCGAAGGACAGGGCATCGTGCTCCTGGCCCATATGATGGACGAGCGCGCCGCAGCAGCCCTCCCCCTTCGGCAGCACAACCTCGACGCCGTGCCGGTTGAGCAGACGGATCGTCGCCTCGTTGATGGCGGGATCGAGCACCGGCTGGGCGCAGCCSGARAGCAGCGCCACRCGCTTCGTCCGTGCCGCAGGCGGGGGGAAGCTCTGCGGCCCCTCCATCGTCGAGCGAGTCGGCAGCCGCACCGGGGCCAGTGCCAGCATCGCCCTCAGCCGCGGCCCGACGACCGGGAGCACGCCGAGGACGGGAGCGAAGGGCTTGCCGATGAGCGCCGCGAGCATCGCCGCGCGGAAGCGGCCGGGATAGGGCAGGATCGCCGCCAGAATCTTGCGCAGCAGCCGGTCATGCCAGGAGCGCACATAGGTTTCCTCGATATGGGCGCGGGCATGGTCGACGAGGTGCATGTAGTGCACGCCCGAGGGGCAGGTCGTCATGCAGGACAGGCAGGAGAGGCAGCGGTCGATATGAGTGACCACCTCCGGCGTCGCCGGCTTGCCGTTCTCCAGCATGTCCTTGATCAGGTAGATGCGCCCGCGCGGGGAATCCAGCTCGTCACCGAGCAGCAGATAAGTCGGGCAGGTCGCGGTGCAGAAGCCGCAATGCACGCAGGTGCGCAGAATCTTCTCCGAGGCCGGCATGCGCGGATCGGAGGCAAGGCGTTCGGGGGTGAAGTTGGTCTGCATGGCTCAGGCTCCGCCCTGCCAGGCTTTGATCCAGTCCATCGGCCAGAGCAGCATGATGACGTTGAGGGTGAGGTTGTCACGGATCAGCCAGCCGACGATCAGCTCCATTGCGAGCGCGCTCGAAACAGTCAGCCAGACAGGCGCCAGCCGCGCGACGAAGAAGCCCAGTACCATGGCCAGGATATCGGAAACCGAGTTCAGGACGCTGTCGCCGTAATAGTCCAGCGAGATCGTGGCGGAACGGTAGTGGTTGATTACCGCGTCGGTGTTCTCGGTGATCTCCCAGGCGCTCTCGATCACGATGGCGAGCAGCAGCGCGAGGCCGAAGGAGAGCGGCAGGCCGGTGAAGCGGCGGATCAGCCAGAACAGGCCGTAGAACAGGAAGCCGTGGATGATGTGAGAGAAGGTGTACCAGTCGGCAATGTGCTGGGAGTTCTCGGAGGACATCACCGTGCCCTGCCAGAGCTTGATGGTCCCGCACTTGCAGATGGGCTCGCGGCCCATCCAGAGCAGGACGGCCGCCGCGCCGACCGTCAGCAGCGCCGCCAGCACGGCGATAACCACTGGGCTCAGACGGCCCGGCGCCCAATTCGCTCCGATCGTAGGCCTCTCGGCGGAAAGCGTATCAGCGAGCGTCATCAGATCCCCGCATACATCCGGCCGGGCTCGAAGATGCCGGCCGGGTCGAAGCTCTTCTTGATGCCGGCCGTGACCCGCATCAGCGGCTCGGCCAGCGGCTGGAACACTTCGACCGAATCGCGCACCGCATCGGGCGCCCGCACCAGCATAGCGTGGCCGCCGAGCGGTTTCAGCGCGGTGCGGATGGCGGCCGTACCGGCATCGCCATCGGCGGAAACCGCCAGCCAGACCAGCCCGCCGCCCCAGTCGTAGAACCAGCGCGCGCCCGGCAGCATCCGCCCGATCGCCGCGGCCGCCTTCGGGCCGTCCGTCGGCTTGAGCGAGAGGCGCCAGACGGCCTCGTCCGTTCCGGCGAAGAAGGCAGCGTCGCGGATATCGCGCCAGAGTTCGGCCATGCCCTCGCCTTCGAGACGGTCGGGCACGCCGTATTCGCCGAGAAGCAGGGCGAGCTCGCCGGCGCGGTATTCGATCGAGTCCGGGAAATTCTCCAGGCGCAGGAGCGTCACGGCTGCCTCCCCAGCGAGGCCAGCAGGAAGATGGGCCGCGGCCATCGGCTCGAAGGGCGAGCCCAGCGCCTTCGATAGAAGAGCAACGCCCTGCGCATCCGACAACCCGCGCCATTGCAGCGTCGCGATCTCCGCCGGCTTCGGAAGCACGCGGAAGGTGACTTCAGTGAGGAAGCCGAGCGTGCCGTGGCTGCCGCTGACGAGCTTCACCAGATCGAGGCCGGTAACGTTCTTCATCACGCGGCCGCCGGATTTGATCATCTCGCCGCGGCCATTGACCATGCGGATGCCGATCAGGGAATCGCGCGCGGCGCCGGCATTGATGCGGCGTGGGCCGGAGATGTTGCAGGCGGCGATGGCGCCGATCGTCGGCTCGCCCTCGGTGCCATAGAGGGCACGGTGGTCCATCGGCTCGAAGGGCAGCATCTGACCGCGCTCGGCGAGCGTCTCCTGCACCAGGGCGAACTGCGTGCCGGCGCGCGCGGCGATAACCATCTCGGCCGGCTCGTAGAGGGTGATGCCGGTGAGGCCCGCGCTGGACAAGGTGCTTGCAGCCTGGGCCGGGCGGCCGAGACCAGCCCGTGTACCGCCGCCGCTCAAGGTCAGCGGCACGCGGGAGTCGATGACCGATTTCACGACGGCGCAGGCCTGCGCCTCAGTGGTGGGGGTGTGGATGATCACGTGCAGGCTCCCCCGTCATTCCGGGGCACGCCAAAGGCGTGAGCCCGGAACCCATAAGCACGACATATGTCATCGTGCGTTGGGCGCCTCCCCTTCCTTGCAACGTCGAGTTCATGGGTTCCGGGATCTTCGCTACGCGAAGCCCCGGAATGACGGGGGCGGTTCACTGCGCCAGTAGCGGATATAGATCCGCCCAATCGGGATTGTTCGCCTCGATCAGGTTGATCTTCCATTGTCGCCGCCACTTCTTGATATCCTTCTCGCGATCGATCGCCTCGGCCGCCGTCGCATGTTCCTCGCACCAGACCAGACGCTCGACCCCGTACCGGCGCGAAAATCCCGGAACCACCTTGCTTTTGTGCTCGTGAACGCGGCGAGCGAGGTTGCGTGTGACTCCTAGGTAAAGCGTTCCCTCGCGTCGGCTCGCCAGCAGGTAGACGTGAAACGGCACCCTCTTCCTCCGCGGTCTTTCCGGAACTTCGCGCAGCGAAGAGCCCGGAACCCATGACCACAACGCCGACGGAAGGTCGCAGATTGAACGATCGATTCAATCCGGAAGCGAGGGTGTCCATGGGTTCAGGGTTCGGCGCTTTGGGCCGCCCCGGAATGACGAAGAGATTCGTCACGCCGCCACCCTGCCTTCCAGCGGAAAAACCTTCGCGGGATTGAGCAGCCAGCGCTCGTCGAACACCGCCCGCACCCGCATCTGCTGGGCAAGATCCGCTTCGTTGAACTGGAAGGTCATCAGGTCGCGTTTCTCGATGCCGACGCCGTGCTCGCCGGTGAGGCAGCCGCCGACCTCAACACAGAGCTTGAGGATGTCCATGCCGGCATCCTCCGCTTTCTGCGCCTCGACCGCGTCGTTGCAATTGTAGAGGATGAGCGGGTGGAGGTTGCCGTCGCCGGCGTGGAAGACGTTGGCGACGCGCAGGCCATAACTCTTCACGATCTCGTCCATGCGCTTGAGCACGTAGGGGAGCTGCCCGGTCGGGATGGTGCCGTCCATGCAGATGTAATCCGCGATGCGGCCGGTGGCGCCGAAGGCCGATTTACGGCCCTTCCAGATCGCGGCCGACTCCATGGCGGACTGGCTCTCCTTCACCGTCTTGACGCCGTGCTCCCTAGCGATGGCGACGATGCGGGCAAGCTGGGCATCCATCTCGGCATCCGAGCCCTCGACCTCGATGATCAGCAGCGCCTCGACATCCATCGGGTAGCCCGCCTTGGCGAAGGCCTCGCAGATCTCGATCGCCGGCTTGTCCATGAACTCCATCGCGACCGGGATGATGCCGGCACCGATGATGGCGGCGACCGCCGCGCCCGCCTGCTCGCTTGTCGGGAAGCCGAACAGCACCGGACGCGCGCCCTCGGCCGAACGCAGGATGCGGACCGTCGCCTCGGTGATGATTCCGAGCTGGCCCTCCGAGCCGTTGATCAGGCCGAGCAGGTCGTAGCCCGGCGAATCGAGATGGCCGCCGCCGATCTCGACGATGCTGCCGTCGAGCATGACAAGCGTCACGCCGAGCACGTTATTGGTGGTGACGCCGTATTTCAGGCAATGCGCGCCGCCCGAATTCATGCCGATATTGCCGCCGATCGAGCAGGCGAGCTGCGAGGACGGGTCGGGCGCGTAGAAGAAGCCCTCCGCCGAAACGGCGCCGGTCACCGCGAGATTGGTGACGCCGGCCTGCACCCTGGCGGTGCGGTTGGAATAGTCGATCTCGAGGATGCGGTTCATCTTGGAGACGCCGATGACGATCGCATCCTCCTGCGGAATCGCGCCGCCGGCGAGCGAGGTGCCGGCGCCGCGCGGCACCACCGGGACGCCCTGCTCAAGGCAATAGCGCAGCACGGCTGCCACCTCCTGCGTGGTCGAGGGCAGAACGACCGCGAGCGGCATGCGGCGATAGGCAGTCAGCGCATCGGTCTCGTAGGGGCGGCGCTCGTCGTCGCTGGTGATCAGGGCGTCCCGCGCCACCAGACCGGCGAGGCCGGCAATGATCGATTCGCGGCGGGCGAGAATGCCGGCATCCGGCACCGGAAAAGCTATCGCGCTCATCACTCCCTCCCATCTCAACGGCACCAGAGCACCGCTCTCGGCGCATTGTTTGCGCTGCAAGATTAGATCAATTCAATGGCTCTTGCAGCGCGGCTAAAGCCAGCCATTATTTCCAGAATGGAAAAGGTGGCGTGCTGATGGACCGATTCGGCGATCTCGATGTGTTTGCGCATGTGGTGACGGCGAAAAGCATGTCGGCGGCAGGCCGCCAGCTCAACCTGTCGCCCGCCGTCATCTCGAAGCGGATTCGCCGGCTCGAGGAGCGGCTCGGCGTGCGCCTGCTCCAGCGCACGACCCGGCAGCTGGCGCTGACCGAAGCCGGACAGGGCTTCTATGAGCGCGTCGTCTCGATCCTGTCCTCGATCGAGGAAGCCGAGGCCTGGGTCGCGAGCGGCGCGGGCCAGGTGCGCGGCACGCTGCGGGTCTCGGCGCCGACCTCCTTCGGGCGCATGCATGTCGCGCCGCATCTCAAGCGCTTCCTCGACGATAACCCACTGGTGACGGTCGAACTCGTCCTGAGCGACGCCTTCGTCGATGTCGTCGGCGAGGGTTTCGATCTCGCCATCCGCATCGCCGACCTGCAGGATTCGAGCCTCGTCGCGAAGCGGCTCGCGCCGAACCATCGCGTGCTCTGCGCCACGCCGGGCTATCTCGCCGCGCATGGCGTGCCGGCGGAGATCGGCGACCTCCCCCGCCATACGCTGATCGCGCATAACGCCGATCACTGGCGACTGGACGGGCCTGAGGGCCCGGTCTCCGTCCGGGTCAACGGCCCGCTCCGGACCAATTCGAGCGAGGTAGTCAGGGAGGCGCTACTGGCCGGCGTCGGCGTCGCGCTGCGCTCGACCTGGGATGTCGGCCCGGAGCTGAAATCGGGCGCGCTGCAGCGGGTACTCCCGGCCTATGCGGTCGGCTCGCGCGTCGCGGTCTACGCGGTCTATCCAAGCCGCCGCCACATGGAACAGAAGGTGCGCGCCTTCGTCGATTATCTCGGAGATCTCTACGGCGCCACGCCTTATTGGGATGCGGGGCTTGCACTCTAGCATTCGCTGGACCGAGATCATGCGGAGCCGTCATGCTCGGGCTTGACCCGAGCATCTCAAGACAAGAGAGCTGCTCCTCTGCCTGAGATTCTCGGGTCTACGCTTCGCTTCGCTCGAGAATGACGATCCGGCAGCAAGGGAGGAATGACATGTTCGGTGTGCTCGAAGGCACGGGGGTCTCGGTGCTCGATCCGCGGTTCCACCGCGTCATCCCCGGCTCGGCCCGGGTCGAGCGCCTGTGGACCGGCGCGCGCTGGTCGGAGGGACCGGCGTGGTTCCCGGCGCACAACTCGCTGGTCTGGTCGGACATCCCGAACAACCGGATGCTACGCTACGATGCGCTTACCGGCCATGTCGGCACCTTCCGTCAGCCGGCGCGCAACTCCAACGGCAACACCGTCGACGCTCAGGGTCGGCTCGTAACTTGCGAGCATGGCGGGCGGCAGGTGACGCGCACCGAGCATGACGGCTCGATCACCGTGCTGGCGAGCCACTATGGCGGGAAGCGGCTGAACTCACCCAACGATGTGGTGGTGAAGTCCGACCGCTCGATCTGGTTCACCGACCCCGATTACGGCATCCTGACCGACTACGAGGGCGACAAGTCACCGAGCGAGATGGGCGCCTGCAACGTCTACCGCATCGACGGAAATACCGGCGAGATCTCCATCGTCTCCGATGATTTCGTCAAGCCGAACGGGCTCGCCTTCTCCCCGGACGAGAGCATCCTCTACATCGCCGACACCGGCGCCAGCCACGACCCCGAGAACGGGCCGCGGCATATCCGCAGCTTTACGATCGGGAGCGATGGCCGCACGCTCGGCGCTTCCAAGGTGTTCGCCACCTGCACGGCCGGGCTGTTCGACGGCTTTCGCCCCGACGTCGAAGGCCGGATCTGGACGAGCGCGGCCGACGGCGTGCACATCTACCACCCTGATGGCACGCTGATCGGCAAGGTCGCGATCCCCGAGATCGTCGCCAATGTCTGCTGGGGCGGGCCAAAGCTCAACCGCCTGTTCATCTGCGGCACGACTTCGCTCTATTCGGTGATGACGCACACTAACGGGGCGGCGCGGCCGGGCGGCTGAGCCGCCGCGACCTGCCTCAGCGTGGCGGCTCGCTCTTCACCCGCATCAGCACCAGCGGCATGGCAAGGCCGATGATGACGAAGCGCACGAGATGGTGAGCACCGACATAAAGCGTGTCGAGCCCCATCGCGAAGGCCAGCATCGCCATCGCCTCCAGCCCTCCCGGCGCAAAAGCGACCATGCCGCTGGCGTAGGATGTACCGGCGAGCCAGGCCGCCGGCCAGGCGAACAGGAAGGCGACACCGATCGAGACGGCGAAGCCGCCGATCGCCAGCGGAAACAGCCCCCTGAGCTCCTTGCGCGGGATATGGGCGATGCGCCCGCCCATGGTCGAGCCCAGCAGGATCTGGACGGCGATCTGGACCGGCTGCGGCAGCGTGCCCTCGATCAGGCCGCTGCCGTGCAGGACCGCGCTGGCGAAGGTCGCGCCGAACATCAGCGGCGCCGCAAGCCCAAGCCGGTCGAGGCCGAGGCCGAGCAGCAGGCCTGCCATCGTCACGCCCAGCATGGTGCCGGGGCTGATCGAGACCGAAGCCGGAATGGGGGCTCCGGCAGAAATGCCGGTCGCCTGCATGAGGCTGGGAAGACAGGCGACCAGGACGAGCAACCGGAACAGCTGAACCACCGAGATGCGTCCGATATTGGCGCCCTTGGCCTGGGCCACGGCGAGCACCGTCGAGAGCGCGCCGGGCGCGGCGGCGAGCAGCGCGTCAATCCACGGCCAACGCGCGACATGGCGCAGATAGGCGCCGGTCGCGAGCATGATCGCGGCGACACCGACGAGGAGCACCGCGAGCGAGGCAGGGTAGCGTGCGGCGGCGGCCAACGCTTCAGGCGTGGCCGAAGAGCCGAGAATGGTGCCGGACAGCACCATCGTCGCGTCGAACCAGGGCCGCCGCAGCGTCGGAAGCGGGCGCACCAGCGCCACGGCCGTGCTCAGCACCATCGAGCCCGAGAGCCAGGCGGCCGGCATGCCGAGCAGCGCAAACAGGCCGCCGCCCACAGCGGCCAATGCAATGACGAGAACCTCCCGCCAGAGGATCGTCAGCCGGTTCGTCGGGTATCCGAAGGGTTTCATTGAGCTCCGGGCGCGCAGATTGGGCCGCGCCGGAGCGTTCATGGCGGCAGGCGCCGCAACGGTCAATCGCGCTCGGCTTGCCCGCGCGCAAGGCAGCCCTGCGCTGCGGGCGCGGCGGCTCAGATCGTCGCCAGAGCCTTCTGCAGCCGGGCAACCGCCTCGACCAGATCGGAGGACTTGCGGGCGAAGCACAGGCGCAGACCCGTCTCGCCACCGGGGCCGAAGGCCGTGCCGGGAGCGAGGCCGACATTGGCCTTGTCGACCAATTCGAGCGCCAGCTTGCGGGAATCGTCGCGGCCATCGACCGAGAAGAACTGGTAGAACGCCCCGACCGGCGCCGAGAGCGTCACGCGGTTCGTCGCCTTCAGGCCCTCGAAGATGATCCGCCGGCCTTCCGCGGCACGCGCGATCTGCTCGGCGACAAAGCTCTCGCCATTGTCCAGCGCTGCGACCGCGCCCCGCTGCACGAAGACCGGCGAGCCGGAGGTCGAGTACTGGATCAGGTTCTCGATGACCTGGCCGAAGGCTTCCGGCGCCTCGATCCAGCCGATGCGCCAACCCGTCATCGCCCAGTTCTTCGAGAAGGTCTGAACGAAGACGACGCGGTCCTCCGGCCCCATGATGTCGTGGAAGGAGGGCGCGCGTTCCGAACCGTCGAAGACGAAGCGGCCATAGATCTCGTCGGCGATGATCCAGATGCCGTGCTTGCGCGAGAGCGCGAGCAGCGCTTCCTGCTCAGCCCGCGTCGCGGTCCAGCCGGTCGGGTTGGAGGGCGAATTGATCAGGATGCCGCGCGTCTTCGGCGTGATCGCAGCTGCGAGCTTGTCGAGATCGAGCGTGAAGCGGCCCTGCGCATAATCCATCGGGACGCAGACCGTGCGCGCGCCGGCAACGCTGACCGCCGCGCCGAAATTCGGCCAGGCGGGGGTCGGGATGATCAGTTCGTCGCCGGGCCCCGCGATCATGCGGACCGCGATCTGGACCGACTGCATGCCCGAGCCGGTGATGAAGAACCGCTCAGGCGAGAAGCTCTGGCCGTAGAGGCGCTCGTGATAGCGCGCCAGCGCCTCGCGCAGCTCGGGAATACCGCGCTGCCAGGTGTAGAAGGTCTCGCCGGCCGCAAGCGAGCGCGCCGCCACATCGCTGATGAAGGACGGGGTGGGCAGATCGCCCTCGCCGACCCACAGCGGAATCAGGCCCGGCCGCAGCCGGCCATAGTTCATGACCTCGACGATGCCGCTTTCCGGCGCGTTGACGGCTTCCGGGCGGAGCTCCGCGACCAGGGTGCTACCGGGCAAAGTGGCGGTGTTCATCAGCATCGACCTCGCGACATTCGATGTCCTGCTTTAGCCGATCGCGGCGCCGCCTGGCATGAAATCGCGAGATCAGGTCGATCGGCGGCCGTGATGAATCGCGGCCGCGGGGACGAAACCGTCAGGCACCCTTCTGCTGTTTGAGCAGGTCCCGGATCTCGGTCAGCAGGGCGACATCGGCGGCGGGCGCGGCCGGGGCCGGCGTAGCTGCTTCCGCGCGGCGCTTGAGCTGGTTGATGCCCTTGACCACGAGGAAGAGGACGAAGGCGATGATCAGGAAGTTGATCGCCACGGTGACGAAGTTGCCATAGGCCAGCACCGCGCCCTGCTTCTTAGCGTCCACCAGAACGGGCGAGGTGACGGCGCGGTTGAGGCCGAAGAAGTAGTTCGAGAAGTCGACGCCGCCGAGCGCGCCGATGAACGGCATGATGATGTCCTGGACGAGAGAATCGACGATCCTGCCGAAGGACGCGCCGATAACCACACCGATGGCGAGGTCGATGACATTGCCTTTCAGTGCGAATTCCTTGAATTCCTTCAGCATGCTGGACCCCTTCTAGTCGACGACACTGCCCCGTCAGCCGGTTTCAGGACGCTAGACCAACCCGGCGGAACAGGAAAAGCCCGAATGCCCGGCAAAATCAGGCGCATCGGAGCTTTTGCAGCAAAGAGCTGGGGATGACTTGCGCCTTTGTCCTATGGCGGGCTCGGGGCACGTCCGATAAACTGTCACAAAACTCGAAGCGACAGCTCATTTCGAAACGGAAGTTCATGGCGATCGGACTCCGGCCTCGTTCGCGCATCGGCACGCCAGGGATCGCGACATGATTCCCGCCTGGTCCGTGATTCTGGTCGCGCTCGCCTATCTGTGCGGCCTGTTTGCCGTGGCCCATATCGCCGACACCTCGGGCCGCAAGCTGATCTCCGGCCGGGCGCGCACCACGATCTATGCGCTCGCACTCGGCGTCTACTGCACCTCCTGGACCTTCTACGGCTCGGTCGGCTTTGCCAATCGCGCCGGCTTCGACTTCCTCGGCATCTATGTCGGGCCAATCCTCGTCATCGGCCTCGGCCACCGCTTCGTCGGGCGCATCGTCAGCATCGCCAAATCCCAGAACATCACCTCGATCGCCGACTTCGTCGGCGCGCGCTACGGCAAGAGCGAGCGGGTCGCGGCGCTGGTCTGCATCGTCGCCGTCATCGGCGCGCTGCCCTATATCGCCCTGCAGCTGAAGGCCGTCGCCAACTCGCTCTCGGTCTTCCTCACCGCGACGGGCGGCCATGCGCTGATGCCGGGCGTCCCGCTGCTGAGCGACCTGCCATTCGTCGTCGCGATCGTGCTCGCCAGCTTCGCCTGCGCCTTCGGCACGCGCCACATCGACGCCACCGAACACCAGGACGGGCTCGTTCTCGCGATCGCTGTCGAATCGCTGATCAAGCTCGTGGCCTTCCTCGTCCTCGGCGTTTTCGTCGTCTACGGGCTGTTCGGCGGGCCGGGCGACCTGCTGGCCCAGGCCGCGAAACCCGCCGAGGGCATGCTGCCGATCTGGGAGCGGACGTCGAGCTGGCCGAACTTCCTGACGCTGACCCTGCTGTCGAGCTGTGCGGCGCTGCTGCTGGCGCGCCAGTTCCACATGACCATCGTGGAAAACCGCGACGTGCGCGACGTGCGGCGCGCAGCCTGGATGTTCCCGCTCTACCTCGTCCTGATCAACCTGTTCGTGCTGCCGCTGGCGGCCGCCGGCGAGATCATGATGCCCGGAAGCGGCGTCGATCGCGACATGACGGTCCTGCTGCTGCCTTTGCAGAGCGAGGCGGGGGTGATCGCGCTCTTCGTCTTCGTCGGCGGCCTATCCGCGGCGACGGCGATGGTGATCGTCGCTTCCGTCGCGCTCGCGATCATGATCTCCAACCACATCGTGATGCCCGTGCTGCTGCGCGTGCGGCGCGCGCTGAGCGACCCCAATCGTTCCGGCCGGCTTTTCAACGGCAGCAGCGACGGCAGCACGGGCGGCGACCTCGGCTCGCAGGTCGTCGTCATCCGCAGGCTCGGCATCTTTCTCGTGATCCTGCTCGGCTATGTCTATTACCGCGCCTCCGGAGAGGCTGCGCTGGTCTCGATCGGCCTGCTCTCCTTCGCGGCGACCGCCCAGATCGCGCCGGCCTTCTTCGGCGGGCTGTTCTGGCGGCGCGGCACGGCGCTCGGCGCGGCGGCGGGGTTGACGATCGGCACCATGGTCTGGGCCTACACCTTGCTGATGCCGAGCCTCGCCCTACCCGGCGGCTGGTGGAGCAGCATCGTCGCGAACGGCCCCTTCGGCGCCGAAACCCTGCGGCCGGAAGCGCTGTTCGGGCTCGACTGGCCGGCGCTGCCGCATGGCGTGTTCTGGAGCCTCGGCCTCAACATCCTCGCCTATGTCGGTTTCTCGCTGCTCAGGCCCGCCAATGCGATGGAGCGGCTGCAGGCCAATGCCTTCGTCGAATCCCAGCCCGCGACGATGGCACAGTCCTTCTCGCTCTGGCGCACCAGCGTCACCGAAGGCGAGTTGCAGGCGACCATCGCGCGTTATCTCGGCCACGAGCGCACCGAACGCGCCTTCGAGGGCTTCAATTCCAGCCGCGGCGAGATGCCGGACCCCAATCGCCATGCCGATATCCACCTGCTGCGCTTCGGCGAGCATCTGCTCTCCTCCGCCATCGGCGCGGCCTCGTCGCGGCTCGTGCTCTCGCTGCTGCTGAAACGGCGCAATCTCTCGACCGAAGCGGCCTTCAAGCTGCTCGACGACGCCTCGGCGGCCCTGCAATATAATCGCGACATCCTGCAGCACGGCCTCGACCATGCCGGCCAGGGCATCACGGTGCTTGACCGGGATCTGCGCATCGTCGCCTGGAACCAGGCCTTTGTAGCGCTATACGACCTGCCGCCCTCGCTGGTGCGCTTCGGCACCGGGCTCGACGAGATCGTGCGCTTCAACGCCGCGCGCGGCGCCTATGGCGACGGTGCGCAGGACGAGCTGATGGCGGCGCGGCTGGAGAGCTTCGTCAAGGACCGCGAGCCGGTGCGCCTCAAGCTCTATCCCTCCAAGAAGGTCATCGAAGTCCGCACCAATGCGCTGCCGGATGGCGGCTTCGTCACGACGTATACCGACATCACCGAGACGGTCGCCGGCGAGGAAGAGCTCGAACGCGCCAATGAGCGCCTGGAGAAACGCGTCGCCGAGCGCACCGAGGAGCTCCTGCACGTCAATGCCGAGCTGCAGCGCGCCAAGGCCGAAGCCGAAGCCGCCAACGCGTCCAAGACGCGCTTTCTCGCCGCCGCCAGCCACGACATCCTGCAACCGCTCAACGCGGCGCGGCTCTATGCGACATCGCTGGTCGAGCGCGACCGCACCGCCGGGGAGCCGGATCTGGCCGAGAACATCGACGCCTCGCTCGACGCGGTCGAGGAGATCCTCACCGCGCTGCTCGAGATCTCCCGGCTCGACGGCGGAGCGCTGAGGCCCGAGCTCTCCTCTTTCCGGCTCGACGAGCTGATGCGCCAGCTCCAGCGCGAATTCGAGCCGAGCGCTCAGGAAAAAGGCCTCAAGCTCGTCTTCATGCCTACCAGCCTGACGCTGCGCTCGGACCGGCGCCTGCTGCGCCGCCTCCTGCAGAACCTGATCTCGAACGCGATCAAATACACGCCGAACGGCAAGGTGCTGATCGGCTGCCGCCGCCGGGGCAATCAGGTGGCGGTCGAGGTGATCGATACCGGGCTCGGCATTCCGCAAAGCAAGCAGAAGACCGTTTTCCGGGAGTTCCAGCGGCTCGACCAAGGCGCCAAGGTGGCGCGAGGCCTGGGTCTCGGGCTCTCGATCGTGCAGCGCATCGCACGCGCCCTCGACCACGGGCTGACGCTTGATTCGGCGCCGGGACGCGGCACGCGCTTCTCGGTCGCGGTGCCGCGCGCGGCGCCGCTGCCGGCCATGGCGACGGGGAGCGCGCCGCGGCAGGCGCCGGCCGGACAGCTCGCCGGAATGCGGCTGCTGGTCATCGACAACGAGCCGGCCATTCTCGACGGCATGAAGCGGCTGCTCGAAGGCTGGGGCTGCCAGGTGCGCACCGCCTCCAGCCTGGAGGAGGCCCTGCCGCATGTCGGCGGCAAGGGCGAGGCCGACGTGCTGATCGCCGATTATCACCTCGACCACGGCAACGGGCTCACCGCGATCAGCGCGCTCAGGGCGCGGGCGCGCACCCCGATGCCGGCGATCCTGCTCACCGCCGACCGGACGCCGCATGTCCGCGAGGCGGCGAATGCGCTCGACGTCTATCTGCTCAACAAGCCGCTGAAACCAGCGGCGCTACGCGCGCTGCTGGCGCAGTGGCGCGCAACACGGCTGGCGGCGGAATAATGTTCTGCCCTGAAAGCCGACGAGCCCTGATCTAAGGAGCGCTCGAAGAGCGCGTCTCGAAGGATGAGGGCTGGAATTCCAGAGAATTCCTCAGCGCTCGCTCGCAGCAGCGCTGCGCATGGCGTCCTCCGAGGCGAGGAAGGCCGCGACCTCGGTGCTCGGCTCCGGGCTTTCCACGCCGATGCCGATCTCGCCGAGCAGGCGGGTGACTGGCACATAGGCCCGGGCGCCCTTGTCGTAGAGCGCCGCCCGGACCAATGCGACGGCCGCGACGATCTCGCCGCCGTCGCGGCCGCGCATCAGCATCCGGTGCTGCATCACCAGCCAGTTGTCGCTCCAGCACAGGATCTTCGTCTCCAGCCGGAAAGGGCGGAACAGGCGCATCTCGCGGCGGAAGCGGATCGTGCCGGCATTGACGACGGGCAGCCAGCGGTGACGCAGCACCGCCCGCCACAGCCCGCTGCGCAGCATCAGATCGAGCCGGCCGAGATCCATCAGCGACCAGTAGCGGCCATTGTTCATGTGCAGGCTGGTGTCGAGATCGTGGAACCAGACGCGGAAAGGCAGGACGGAAGCCTCGCCCGGC
Source organism: Allobosea sp. 10L422 (assembly GCF_056395345.1). Taxonomy (NCBI): domain Bacteria; kingdom Pseudomonadati; phylum Pseudomonadota; class Alphaproteobacteria; order Hyphomicrobiales; family Alloboseaceae; genus Allobosea; species Allobosea sp. 10L422. The sequence goes on along the minus strand of NZ_JBFTJI010000006.1, from coordinate 47,052 downwards.
AGGTCGAGCCGCGGCCGGAAGCGCGTCGTCAGCAGGAGCCAGATCAGCCGGAGCCAGAGATTCATGGGACGTTTCGCCGTGGCGGGTCGATGGATCGCAGCTTCCATGTCATGGAGACGTCGGCACTGTCGATCATGCTGGATCGCCGCGCGTCCGACAGGACGCGATAACGGCGATCTATCTATTTGTTATCGCATCGGATTTTTCGAAAAGTGGATTCCATTTTTCGGTCCGATGCGATAGCGTCTGCCCCACTGGTTTCGCCCCGAGACACCCGGAGCCGCCCCTTGCCGAGCCTTCACGTTTCCCCGCTGTCCAGACTGGGCGAGACCGTCGCGGCCGTCCGCGCCCGCCATCTGGTGACGCTGATCAATGTCGGCACCGTGGTCGAGCGACCGGCCGGCATCGATGCGGATCGCCATCTCTTCCTGGGCATGTCCGATATCGCCACGCCGCTGGAAGGCCATGTGCTCGCGGGGCAGGACCATATCGAGCGCCTCATCGCCTTCCTCCACGGATGGGACCGCGAGGCGCCCATGGTGGTTCATTGCTGGGCCGGCATCAGCCGCTCGACAGCCGCCGCCTACATCGCCGCCTGCGCGCTCGATCCCGGCCGCGACGAGGAGGAGGCCGCCGACGCGCTACGGATCGCCGCTCCCTCCGCGACGCCCAATGCCCGGCTCGTCGCCCTTGCCGATACGGCGCTTGGCCGCCGCGGCCGGATGATCCGCGCGATCGGACGAATCGGGCGCGGCGCCGACGCCTTCGAAGGCACGCCCTTCGCCATGCCCCTGTAGCATCGGACCGAGAAGCAGCGTCCGTCTTTCGGAAGGATCCGGCGCGATAACAAGGACATAGATCACCGTTATCGCGTCCGATGAGACGCGCGGCGGTCTGGCCTGAATCGGCCGACGCAGCGGCGCATTTTCCTGCGAGGTCAAGCCAAGAAGCTGCGGATGTAAGCGCATCTGCCCAAGATCGGCGCAGAAGATTGCTTGCATCGGACCAATTTTGCGACGATGCATCGCGCGGGAGGTTTCCGCCGTGACCATGATGATCGAGCTCGACTCGCGCGACCGCGCCATCCTGCGACTTCTCCAGCAGGACGGCCGCATCACGAACTCCGACCTCGCCGAGAAGGTGCATCTATCGCCCTCGGCCTGCCTGCGGCGCGTGCGGCAGCTCGAGGAAAGCGGCCTTATCCGCGGCTATGCGATGATGCTCGACGACAAGATCGCGGGCTTTCCCGGCACGGCCTTCGTCTTCGTCACGCTCGACCAGCAGGGCCGGGCTTCGCTGGAGAGCTTCGAGCAGGCGGTCCAGAGCCTGCCCGAGATCCTCGAATGCCATCTGCTCGCCGGCGCGCATGATTATCTGATGCGCGTGATCTACCGCGACAGCGCCGATTTCGAGCGCATCCACACCGACATCATCACGCAATTGCCGGGCGTCACCCGCGTCCAGTCGACACTGACGCTGCGCACCATCAAGAAGACCTCGGCGCTGCCGGTCTGAGGCGAGACAGCGAACTTCCGAGCCCTCATCCTTCGAGACGCCGCTTCGCGGCTCCTCAGGACGAGGGCTGAGCGAATTCAGGCGGGTTGCGGCCGGGCGCGGTCCGGCCGATAAGCTGACGGCAAAGAGGAATCGGTCCGTGAGCCAAGACAGCAAGTCTCAAGACAACCCGAATGCCGATGTCGCCACCTTGCCCTTCGAGGCGGCGATGAAGGAGCTCGAAGGCATCGTCGCGCGGCTGGAGCGCGGCGACGTGCCGCTCGAGGAATCGATCGCCATCTATACGCGCGGCGAGGCGCTGAAGGCACGCTGCGATGCGTTGCTGAAGCACGCGGAAGCCCGCATCGAGCGGATTACGCTGAGCGCCGACGGCAAGCCGACCGGCACGACCCCGCTCGACGTCGACAGCTGAGCCGGAACGGCTGCCGCCCCCCGATAAAGTCTCAGACCGAAAAGTGGAATCCACTTTTCGGAAAACTCCGATGCTTGAACTAAAGACCAGATCGGCACTGCGCGTCCGGTAGGCCGCGCGGCGATCCAGCGGGGCCTTGAGATTGCGCTCCTGCCAGGAGCCGGTTGCAGCCGGCCGGCTTGCCCGCGGGCGCGATCGGGATCACGCTCCGTCCCAACCAAGGAGGCCGCCATGTCGCAACTGCCCGCCGACGACCCGATTCTGGGCGACGCCCGCTCCTGCGAGGCGATCGAGAAGGTGATCGTGCCGCGTACGCATGATCTGGGCGGATTCCAGGTCCGCCGCGCCCTGCCGGCGATCGGCCAGCGCATGGTCGGACCCTTCATCTTCTTCGACCAGATGGGGCCGGCCGAGTTCCATCTCGGCGAGGGGCTCGACGTCCGCCCGCATCCGCATATCGGCCTTTCCACCGTCACCTATCTCTTCGATGGCGAGATCATGCATCGCGACTCGCTCGGCACGGCGCTGGCGATCAAGCCGGGCGCGGTCAACCTGATGACGGCCGGGCGCGGCATCGTCCATTCCGAGCGCACGGGGCTGGAGGCGCGCGCCACCGGGCCGAAGCTCTACGGCATCCAGGCCTGGCTCGCGCTTCCCAGGACGCATGAGGAGATCGCGCCGCAATTCGTGCATCACGGCGCGCCCGAACTGCCGCGCATCGTCGAAGGCGGAAAGCGCATCAGCCTGATCATGGGCTCGGCCTATGGCCAGACCTCGCCGGTGCAGTTCCCCTGGGAAGCGCTCTATGCCGAAGCCGTGCTCTCGCCCGGCTCGATCCTGCCGCTCGACCCCGATTACGACGAGCGCGCGGTCTATATCGTCTCGGGCAAGATCGACATCGCTGGCGAGGAATTCGGCGCCGGCCAGCTCCTCGTCTTCAAGCCGGGCGACCGCATCTCGATCCTCGCAGTCGACCAGAGCCGCCTGATGCTCGTCGGCGGCGAGCCCATGGACGGGCAGCGCTACATCTGGTGGAACTTCGTCTCGTCCTCGAAGGAGCGCATCGAGCAGGCCAAGCAGGAATGGAAGACCGGCCGCTTCGACACCGTCCCCGGTGACGACAAGGAGTTCATTCCGTTGCCCGAGGGCTGAAACAGTCGGCGGATTGCCGCCGCCGCTTCAGGCAATCTCGGACAGATCGCGCAGCCTCGGCACCTGTGAAAAAGCGATCACGAGGAGCTGAACCAGGAAGCCCGCCGTCGCGAGCCCCAGGCACGCGGCGATGCCGAGATGCGCCGCCACGGATGCGCCGATCGCCGCGCCCAGCGGCCTCGCGCCGAAAGTCGCCGTCATGATCAAGGCGGAGACCCGGCCGAGCATCGCATTGGGGGTAACCGCCTGCCGCAATGTCATCGTGGAGATCGTCCAGATGATCGGCCCGACGCCGAACAGGAAGAAGCTCATGCCGACCAGATGGACGGACGGTATCCAGAGCGTCGCGAGCATCACGCCCGCGGCGCAGAAGCCGGCGAGCGGCCCGAGCAAAATCAGCGTTCCGAACGAGACCTGCCGTGCGATATGGGGCGCGAGAACGGCGCCGACGATCATGCCCGCACCGTAGATGCCGAGCGTGACGCCGACCTCGGTCGCACCGAGACCGAGATTCTGGACTGCGTATGCGACATAGACCGCCTGGAAGACGAACCAGGAGACGTTGAAGAAGACCGCTGTCATCAGGATCGGCCTGAGCAGATCGTGCCCGGCCACGAAACGGGCGCCCTCCTTCAGATCATCGAGCAGATCGCGCCGCGGGCTGGACGGAGGCTCGTCCTGCGGGAGTCCGGCGAGCAGGAGCGCAGCGAGGATGGAAAGCCCTGCGGCCAGACCATAGGCCGTCGAGGCACCGAGCCAGCCGACGAGCGCCCCGCCGAGCGCCGGCCCTCCGGCATAGGCGGCGCTGCGCGCCAGCTCCAGCAAGCGATTGGCGTCCGCGAGCTGCGCGCGCGGCACCACGGACGGAACGAAGGCCGGTGCCGCCACGCTGTAGCAGACCGTGCCGACAGCGCCGAGCGCTCCGAGCGCGGCAAGCCATGCCAGGCTGAGGCCGCCCGAAGCAAGAAGCAGCAGAATCGCCAGAAGCGAAAGCGCCCGCAGCGCTTCCGTGCCGACCATGAGCCGGCGCCGCGAGGCACGATCGACCATCAGGCCTGCGGGGATGGAAAGCAGGAGAAATGGCAAGGTCTGCGCCGTCTGCAGCCAGCCGGTTTCAGCCGGCCCGGCCGAGAGCAGGAGAACCGCGGCCAAGGGTGCGGCGGCGAGCGCGATCTGCTCCGAGAACTGGGCGGAGAGATTGGACCAGCCGATGCGCCTGAATGCCGCCGGCAGGGGAGGATTATCGCTCGGGTTCATTGCCTGATGTCCTCAGAAGTCGTCATAAGGACACTGAAAAGCCTTGCCGGCGTGGGAACCACCCGTTTCGTGGGAAGACAGGGCGCCTGCCAATGCCGGGGGCCGATCTCACCCGCGGTTTGCCAGCGCGGCGCGCAGGCACTATTTCAGGACAGAACCATTCCTACGAGCCCGGACAGCCTCGTGCCACGCCCTGCGACTCCTCTGCTCGACACCATCCACGACCCCGCCGATCTGCGAGAACTCGACGATGCCGAGCTTCGGCAGGTGGCGGACGAGCTGCGGCTGGAGACGATCGACGCCGTCTCCGTCACCGGCGGACATCTCGGCGCGGGCCTCGGCGTGGTCGAACTCACGGTGGCGCTGCACCATGTCTTCGACACGCCGCGCGACAAGCTGATCTGGGATGTCGGCCATCAGGCCTATCCCCACAAGATCCTCACCGGCCGCCGCGACCGCATCCGCACGCTGCGCCAGCCGGGCGGCCTCTCCGGCTTCACCAAACGCGCCGAGAGCGCGTACGACCCCTTCGGCGCCGCCCATTCCTCGACCTCGATCTCGGCCGGTCTCGGCATGGCAGTCGGGCGCGATCTCAAGGGCGAGCGCAACAACGTCGTCGCCGTGATCGGCGACGGCGCGATGTCGGCCGGCATGGCCTATGAGGCGATGAACAATGCCGGCGCGCTCGGCTCGCGCCTGATCGTCATCCTCAACGACAACGACATGTCGATCGCCCCGCCGGTCGGCGCGATGTCGGCCTATCTGGCGCGGCTGGTCTCAGGCCGCACCTATCGTTCGCTGCGCGAGGTCGCCAAGCAGCTCGCCGAGAGATTGCCGCGCTTCTTCCACGACAAGGCGAAGCGCACCGAGGAATATGCCCGCGGTTTCTGGACCGGCGGGACGATGTTCGAGGAACTCGGCTTCTACTATGTCGGGCCGATCGACGGGCACAATCTCGACCATCTGCTGCCGGTGCTGCGCAATGTTCGCGACGCCGGGAACGGGCCTATCCTCGTCCATGTCGTGACGCAGAAGGGCAAGGGCTATGCCCCGGCCGAGGCGACCGCCGACAAATACCACGCCGTCGTCAAGTTCGATCCGGTGACGGGCCTGCAGGCCAAGGCGCCGGCCAATGCGCCGAGCTACACCGCCGTCTTCGCCAACGCGCTGATCAAGGAAGCGCGGGAGGACGACAAGGTCGTCGCCGTCACCGCCGCCATGCCGTCGGGCACCGGGCTCGACGCCTTCGGCAAGGAGTTCCCCGCCCGCACCTTCGATGTCGGCATCGCCGAGCAGCATGCGGTGACCTTCGCGGCCGGTCTTGCCACCGAGGGCTACAAGCCCTTCGTCGCGATCTACTCGACCTTCATGCAGCGCGCCTACGACCAGATCGTCCATGACGTGGCGCTGCAGAAGCTCCCCGTCCGCTTCGCGCTCGACCGGGCCGGGCTCGTCGGCGCCGACGGCGCCACCCATGCCGGCTCCTTCGACATTGCCTATCTCGCCTGCCTGCCCGACATGGTGGTGATGGCGGCGGCCGACGAAGCCGAGCTGACCCATATGGTTGCGACCGCCGCCGCCTATGACGAAGGGCCGATCGCCTTCCGCTATCCGCGCGGCGAAGGCGTCGGCGTCGAGATTCCCGATGTCGGCGTGCCCTTGGAAATCGGAAAAGGCCGCATCGTCCGGGAAGGCACCCGCGTCGCGCTGCTTTCGCTCGGCACGCGTCTCGCAGAAGCGCTCAAGGCGGCCGACCTGCTGGCGCAGCGCGGGCTTTCGACCACGGTCGCGGATGCGCGCTTCGCCAAGCCGCTCGACGAGGCGCTGATCCTCAAGCTCGCCCGCGAGCACGAGATCCTGGTCACGATCGAAGAGGGCGCGGTCGGCGGCTTCGGCAGCCATGTGCTGCACCTACTGGCGCGCAGCGGCGCGCTCGATGCCGGGTTGAAGGTCCGGACGCTGACGCTGCCGGACGTCTACCAGGACCACGACAAGCCCGACGCGATGTATGCCGCCGCCGGGCTCGACGCCGCAGGCATCGTCGCCGCCGTCGAGGGGGCGCTCGGGGCGCCCAGCGTCGTCAAGCGCGCCTGATCCGGCGCCAAAAGCCATGTCAGCGATGCCGACATCCTCAGCCCTCATCCTGAGGAGCGATCCAACGGATCGCGTCTCGAAGGATGCTCCAGGAGGTTCCGGAGATATCCGGAGCATCCTTCGAGACGCCATTTCTGACGAAATGGCTCCTCAGGATGAGGGCTGGAGGCAAAGGCTTGCCGATGCGGGCGAAGCACGATGAAAAGCCGCGCGGACCAACTGCTTGTCGAGCGCGGCTTCTTCGAGAGCCGGGCGCGGGCTCAGGCCGCCATTGCCGCCGGGCTCGTCAGCGTCGCCGGCCGGCCGGTACGCAAGGCCTCGGAAATGGTGGCTGATGACGCCGAACTGACCGCCGAAGCGCCTCACCCTTACGTATCGCGTGGCGGCCTCAAGCTGGAAGGCGCCCTCGACTCCTTCGGTTTCGACCCGCAGGGGTTGACCTGCCTCGATGTCGGCTCCTCGACCGGCGGCTTCACCGACCTGCTGCTGAAGCGCGGCGCCCGCCATGTCGTCGCCGTCGATGTCGGGCGCGATCAGCTCCATGCCTCGCTGCGCGCCGATCCGCGCGTCACCAGCTTCGAAGGTCAGGACATCCGCACATTGGCCCCGGAGGCCCTGCCGGAACCGCCATCCTTCGCAGCCATCGACGTCAGCTTCATCTCGCTCAAGCTCGTACTGCCCGCGGTGGCGGCGCTGCTCGCGCCGGCTGCCGGCATAGCCGCGCTGATCAAGCCCCAGTTCGAGGCCGGCCGGGCCGCCCTCAAGAAGGGCATCGTCCGGGACGAGGCGATCCAGCGTCAGGTCTGCGACGAGATCGTCGCGGAATTGCAGGCGCTCGGCTTCACGGTCGATGGGCCGATCCCCTCCCCGATCGAGGGTGGCGACGGCAACCGGGAATTTCTCGTCGGGGCGCGGCGGCAAGCCTGATCAGCGCGCGATCAGCGCATCGATCTGCGCCTGCAAGACCGCATCCTCGAAAACGGCGATGTCGATCGCGCCATTGGCGTTGATAAACTGCGTGGCGCGGGCGATCTGCCGGCGCAGGGCATCGCTCGCGACCTCGACGATCACCGGCAGTTCCTTCGGCTGCGGCGTCTCGACAAGCAGCGCGGTCACAGTCCGCACCAGCCGGGTCATTGATCGGCAGACATCCTCGAAGGCGACCGCGCGGGCGGGCTCGATCCTGTCATAGGCCGCCAGCGCCGAAGCCGCACAACGCAGCGGCGAATTTCGGAAATGCTCGCGATAGCCGACGCTCTGCCAGGCCTGAAGATCGGCGACGAGACTCTCGTCCATGCCGGCCATCTCGATCAGCATCAGGGCCTCGCTGTAGCGGTTCAGAAAATCGGTCGAGAGACGGGGAGCGTCGACGCTTCCAGCCAGTCCCGCCGGCGCCACAGCCAGCACATTCGTCGCGATGGCACTCATCATCCGCCCCGGAATCGGCGCGACTATGTTTGGCCAACCGGAAAGAAAGTGTTGATCTGACCGCCTCGTCTCGACCTAAACAGCCGCCATGTGCGGACGCTATGCGATTACCCTCCCCCCTGTAGCGATGCGCGAGGCCTTCGGCTATCGCGAGCAGCCGAATTTCCCGCCGCGCTACAACATCGCGCCGACACAGCCGGTGCCGGCCGTCCTCCTGCACGATGGAACGCCGCGCTTCCTGCTGATGCGCTGGGGCTTCATTCCCAGCTGGGTGCGGGACGCGAAGGACTTTCCGCTGGTCATCAACGTGCGCAGCGAGAGCGCGGCCGAAAAGCCGTCCTTTCGCAACGCGCTGACACGCCGGCGCTGCCTGCTGCCAGCCGATGCCTTCTATGAATGGCGGCGCAGCGGCACCGGCCGGCAGGCGCAGAGCGAGCCATTCCTGGCCGGATCGCGGCCTCTTCGCCTTCGCCGCGCTGTGGGAGACCTGGCATTCGCCGGATGGTTCGGAGATCGACACGGTCGCGATGATGACGGGGCCGGCGAACGGGCTGATGGCCGCGATCCACCACCGCTGCCCGATCATTCTCGATCGGCGCGACTACAATGCGTGGCTCGATCCGCAGGCCACGGCCGAGCAGACCGGGCGTCTGCTCAAGCCGCCACCGGACGAGATGCTGGAGGCCGTCGCCATCGGCAACACCGTCAACAAGGTCGCCAATGACGGGCCGGAAGTGCAGCTGCCTCTGGGCGATCCGCCCCATCGGGAGACTCCCGAAGAGCCCAAGCGCCATGCGCGCAAGGCGACCCGGCCTCCCACGGATGACGGGCAAGGCAGCCTGTTCTAGCGCCGGAATCATGCTCTGATCGCCGCAGAAGACGACGAGGAGACGAGAGATGCACGGCCGCCGCCCCACCATGACCTCTCGCCACGGCATGGTCGCCGCGGCCCATCCACTGGCGGCGCAGGCCGGAGCGCGCATTCTGGCGCAGGGTGGCAATGCCTTCGACGCCGCAGCCGCCACCGCCGCCGCGCTCAATGTCGTCGAGCCGTTCATGTCCGGCCTCGCCGGGATGGGCTTCGCCACGCTATGGGTCGCGGCCGAACAGCGCGTGCGGGTGCTCGATTTCGTGCCGCCGATTCCCGCGAGCTTTCCGGCCGAGCGCTTCAGCAAGCGCACCGACCTCGAGCGCGGCCCGCTCGCCGTCGCTTCGCCGGGCAACCTCGCCGGCTGGTGCGAGCTGGTGAAGACCTACGGTCGCAAAGCCCTGCCGGAGGTTTTCGCGCCCGCCATCGCGCTGGCGCGGGATGGTTTCGCGCTGGCCGAGTTCGGCGCGGCGGAGTTCGAAGAGAACGATCCATTGCTGAAGAATCGCCCCGCGCTCTACCCGGCCTGGTCCCAGAACTATCAGCCCAATGGCGCCCTGCATCTCGGCTCGCTGCTCGTGCAGTCCGACCTCGCGCAGACGCTGAGCGATATCGCCGCCAAGGGGCCGGATCACCTCTATCGCGGCGCCCTCGGCGAGAAGGTCGTCGCCCATCTGCAGGCGCTCGGCGGCTCGATGACGATGGCCGATCTCGCGGCGGTGAAGACGGTGTGGCGCGAACCGCTGGCGGCGAGCTTCCGCGGGCTGACGGTGCATGTGCCGCCGCCGCCTTGCGAGGGCTTCCAGTACCTGCTGACGCTGCGCCTGCTCGACGGGCTCGACCTCGCGGACCTGCCAAAGGACGGGGCTGATCATCTCGACCTCGTCTACCGCGCGATCCGCCTCGCGGCCGGCGAGCGCATCGCCCACAACAACCCCGGTCCTGACAAGCTCGCCGAACTCTTGTCCGACGGCGCGGTGGAGCGCCTGCGCAAGCGCCTCACCGACGGCAAGCCGGTTACGGGACCGACCGAACAGTGGACGCCGCAGGCGAGCGAGGACCCGGCGCATACGACCTCGTTCTCGATCGCCGACAGCGACGGCAACCTGATCTGCATCACGCAGAGCCTCGGCAGCCCCTTCGGCAGCGGCGTCGTCGTGACCGGCACGGGGCTGTGCCTCAACAACTTCCTGTACTGGGCGGACGTCCAGCACGACAGCCCGAACCGCTCCAAGCCCGGCGACGAACTGGCGATGTGCATGTCACCCTCGCTCTCGACGCGSGMCGGCAAGCCGGTGCTCGCKCTSGGCACGCCCGGCAGCTACGGCATCATGCAGACCCARRCRCAGGCSATGGTSCAGCATCTCGWYTTCGGTCTGCCRCTGCAGGAGGCGATCGAGGCGCCGCGCGCCCGGCTCTGGGACGGCAGCCTCGTCGAAATCGAGAACCGGATCGGGCCGGAGACCATCGCCGAACTCGTCCGGCGGGGCCATGAGGCGCGCGCCTTCGATGTCGGCTGGACGATGCGCTGCGGTGGCATGCAGGCGGTGGCGGTCGATCCGGTGACCGGCGTGTTCACCGGCGCGGCCGATCCGCGCCGCGACGGCTACGTCGCGACGCCGTAGCTCAGGCGACGATCTCGCCGCGGAAGGCCCAGCGGGTCATCCGCCGCTCGACCAGGGCGCAGAGCGCGTAGAGCGCCATGCCCATGATGGCGATGGAGAACAGGCCGGCGAAGGTCGTCGGCGCGTCGTTGCGCGCGCCGGCCGACAGCATCAGGAAGCCGATGCCGCGATTGCCGCCGACCGTCTCCGACAGCACCGAGCCGACGAAGGCGAGCGTCACCGAGACCTTCAGGCTGGCGAAGAGATAGGGCATCGCGCGGGGAACGCCGACCTTGGTCAGGATTTCCCACTGGCTCGCGCCGAGCGAGCGCATCACGTCGCGCATCTCCGGCTCGATGGTCGCGAGCCCCGTGGCGACGTTCACGACGATCGGGAAGAAGGAGATGACGAAGGCCGTGATCACAGCCGGCAACGCGCCGACGCCGACCCAGATCATCAGGATCGGTACGATCGCGACCTTCGGGATCGCGTTGAAGGCGATCAGCAGCGGATAGAGCCCGGCATAGACGAAGGGCGATGCGCCGATGGCAAGACCGAGCAGCAGGCCGAAGCCGATCGCCATCGCGAAGCCGATCAGCGTGGTCCAGAGCGTCTCCAGGCAGAAGCGCAGCAGGATGTCCCAGCGCAGCACCATGGTCTCGAAGATGCGGCTGGGGCGCGGCGCCAAGATTTCCGGCACGTCGAAGACGATGCAGGCCAGTTCCCAGGCCAGCAGCAAGCCGGCCATAGCCAGCCAGGGCATGGCGATGAGCAGCAGGCGCTTCTGAGGTTCGCTCATCACGCATGCTCCAGATGGATGCGTTCGCGCAGCTCGTGGACGATGTCGACGAACTCGACCGAGAAGGTCGTCTCCAGGGTGCGCGGGCGCGGCAGCTCGACCTTGCGGATCTTGACGATCTTGCCGGGGCGCCGGCTCATCACATAGACGGTGTCGGCGAGATAGACGGCTTCGCGCAGGTCGTGCGTGACGAGCACGGCCGTGAAGCGGCGCTCCATCCAGAGCTTCTGCATCACACCCCAAAGCTCTTCACGCGTGAACGCGTCGAGCGCGCCGAAAGGCTCGTCGAGCATCAGGATATCCGGCTCGTGGACAAGGGCGCGGCACAGGCTGGAGCGTTGCTGCATGCCGCCCGAGAGTTGCCAGGGGAATTTGTCCCCGAAGCCGGCGAGCCCGACCGAGGCAAGCAACGCCTCGACACGCGCGATGTACTCGGCCTTGTTGGATCGAAAACGGCGCTTGTGCGGCTCGACCACCTCCAGTGGCAGCAGGATGTTGTCGCGCGTGGTCCGCCACGGCATCAGGGTCGGCGCCTGAAAGGCCATGCCGACGCCGCGGATCGGCCCCTTCACGACCTGTCCGTGCACGCGGACTTCGCCGCTGGTCGGAGGCAGCAGGCCGGTGACGAGTTTCATCAAGGTCGACTTGCCGCAGCCGGACGGACCGACCACGGCGATGAACTCGCCCTTGTCGATGGAGAGCGTCGCGTCATCCAGCGCCAGCATGCGGTTTGAACCACTGCCATAGGCGAGACCGACTTGCCGCAGTTCGACGAGGGGAGAAGCGGAAGTTTCGGGTATCAAATGCGTCATTCTCGGGCTTGCCCCGAGAATCTCGGGAAGGAAAGGCTCCAAGGAGATGGTCGGGTCAAGCCCGACCATGACGGCTGTATGCGCTACGGCGCGACCATCCGCTCCGCCTTCGGCGGCAGGAACTTGCCCGTGAAGACCTTGTCCGGCTCGGGTGCAGAGGGAAGGCCGAAGGCTTCGGCCACGTCCTTGACCGAGCGGGCGAAGCGGGCGGGATCGACATCGCCCATGCCGTTTTCCTTCACGAAGGGCGTCAGCACGTTCATTTTCAGCGACATGTCGAGGCGCTCGGCCTCCAGCTTCTCGTCGATCAGCGGGTCGCGCTTCTTGGCGGCAGCGATGCCCAGGGCCGGATTGGCGGCGACCTCCTTCCAGGCCTTGGCGGTGGCGCGCAGGAAGCCGGTGACGACCTCCGGCTTCGCGGCGAGCGCCGGCGAGACGATGATACCGTTGCCGTAAACGTCCATCTTGTAGTCGGAGTAGTTGAACGAGACGACGTCCTCCGCCTTCACGCCGCGCGCCTTCAGATCGAGGATCGACGAGAAGTAATGGCCGGAGATGAAGTCGACCGTGCCCTGCACCAGCGACTGCTCGCGCAGCTGCGGCGTCAGGTTGACGTGCTGGACGCTGGCAGCGTCGATGCCGACCTTCTTGGCGAAGGCCGGAAACAGGCGGAAGGAGGCGTCGAAGACCGGCGCGCCCAGCTTCTTGCCGGCGAGGTCTGCGGGCTTGGCGATGCCGCTCTTCTTCAGCGCGTGGACGCCGAAGGGCGGGAAGTCATAGGCCATGAAGACGCAGAGGATTTCCTTGCCCGCGTTCTTGGCGTTGTACTCGATCAGCGAGTTCACATCGGCGAAGCCGATGTCGTAGGCGCCGGTCGCGACGCGCTGGACGGCGCCGGCCGAGCCCTGGCCGGGGTCCATCGTCACATCCAGCCCTTCGGCCTTGTAGTAACCCTTGTCGAGCGCGACGAGGAAGGGCGAGGTCGGCCCCTGGAAGACCCAGTCGAGCGTGAACTTGAGTGGTGTCTGGGCGGTGGCGGGCATCGCCCCGGCCAGCGCGACCGCTCCCACCAAAGCCGCCCCGACAAGACCGCGCCGCGTCGGCCCGAAGCCCGTCATCCGCGCGCAATTCGACAGCATCCGCGTCACGCCGATCATACCAGCCAACCCCTCACGTTCTCGTTATGAGGCCGAAGGCTAGTGACGAGGCAAAAAGCGGTCAATCGAGCGCGGGGACCATCCTGCCAAATTTTTGAGCAGCGAGCACCGACGGCGATGCTTCACGACGCAGCTTGCCGATGGGGCAAGCAGGCCAGTAGCCACCGCGCGTTGGCGTCATTCTCGGGCTGGGCGGAGCGCAGACCCGAGAAGCTCGATCAGGAGATGCTCGGGTCACGCCCGAGCATGACGGGCGTGCTCAGCCCTGCGCCAGCATCGCGCCGGGGTTGAGTATCCCCTTCGGGTCGAGCGTCTGCTTGATGCTGCGCATCAGGTCGAGCTCGACCGCATCCTTCACGCCCGGCAGCAGGTCGCGCTTCAGGCGGCCGATGCCGTGTTCGGCCGAGATCGAGCCGTGCAGCTCCGTGACGATGGCGTGGACCGCCTCGTTCATCTCGTTCCAGCAGGCGAGATACGTCGCCTTGTCGGCGCCGACCGGCTGGCTGACGTTGAAATGGATATTGCCGTCGCCGAGATGGCCGAAAGGCACGGGCCGGCAGCCCGGCACCATCGCCTCGACTACCGGAATTGCCCGCTTCAGGAATTCGGGCGTGGCATGGACCGGCACCGAGACGTCGTGCTTGATCGAGCCACCCTCATAGGTCTGCACTTCCGACATCATCTCGCGCAGCTTCCAGAAATCGGCGCGCTGGGTCAGCGATCCCGCCAACGCCGCATCCGTGACGATGCCCTTCTCAAGGGCATCGCCGAGGAAGGCCTCGACAGCCTCGTCGAGCCCGGCCGCGGACTGAGCGGAGACTTCCATCAGGACGTACCAGGGCGACGGCTCCGAGAGCGGGTCGCGCGCGCCCGAAGCGTGGCGCAGGACGAATTCGAGGCCGATGCGGGGCATCAATTCGAAAGTGGTGAGCGTGCCGCCGGCACCGGCCTTGGCGGCATTCAGCAGCGCGAGCGCCGCTTCAGGGTCCGGCACGGCGAGGAAGGCCGTGGCGCGTGCCGCCGGCAGCGGGAAGAGCTTGAGCACGGCAGCCGTGATGATGCCAAGCGTGCCTTCGGCGCCGATGAAGAGGTCCTTCAGGTCGTAGCCGGTGTTGTCCTTGCGGAGCTGGCGCAGCCCGTTCCAGATGCGCCCGTCGGGCAGCACGACCTCAAGCCCGAGGCAGAGCTCGCGGGCATTGCCATAGGCGAGCACGGCCGTGCCGCCGGCATTGGTCGAGAGGTTGCCGCCGATGGTGCAGGAACCTTCCGAGGCAAGCGAGAGCGGGAAGAGACGGCCGGCCGCCTCGGCCGTGTCCTGCGCGCGCTTCAGCGTGACGCCGGCTTCGACGATCATGGTGTCGCCGTCGGTGTCGACGACGCGGACCTTGTCGAGCCGCTGCAGCGAGAGGATGATCTCCCTGCCCTCCGCAATCGGGATCTGGCCGCCGACGAGGCCGGTATTGCCGCCCTGCGGCACCAGCGTCGTGCCGGTCTCGGCGGCGAGCTTCACCAGCTCCGCCACCTCGGCGGTCGAGCCGGGGCGGACGATGCCTTGCGCCTTGCCGCGGAAGAGATCGCGCCACTCCTTGAGGTAAGGCACCATCGCGTCGGGATCAGTGACGACGTTCTTCGCGCCGACGATGCCGGCCATGCGATCGAGAATTGTGCTCATCCTGAAGCCCTGCCTCGTAAGCCTTTTCGAACCTCAGCCCTCATCCTGAGGAGCAAGCGGAGCTTGCGTCTCGAAGGATGCTCCAGATGGTTTCGGAGCCTCCTGGACCATCCTTCGAGACGCCGCTTCGCGGCTCCTCAGGATGAGGGCTGAGAGATGTTCGAACCGGGATTATCCCTTCCTGCCTCGCCGGAACACGCCGACGAGCTCGACATGGGCGGAATAGCGGAACTGGTCGACCGGCGTCACGGCCTCCAACGCATAACCGCCCGCAACCAGCGTCGCAGCATCGCGGGCGAAACTGCCGGCATCGCAGGAAACGTAGATCACGTCCCTGACCTTGGAGGCGGCCAGCCGCTTGACCTGCGCTTCCGCGCCGGCGCGCGGCGGGTCGAGCACCACGACGTCGAAGCCGTTGAGTTCATGCTCCAGCAGGGGGCGTCGGAACAGGTCGCGCGTCTCGGTGGCGATGGGCTTCAGCCCCTGCGTCGCACCGGCGCCCCTGGCAAGGGCGAGCATCGCCGCGTTCTCGCTCTCCACCGCCAGCACCTGCATGCGCTCGGCCAGCCGGAAGCTGAACGGGCCGCAACCGGCGAAGAGATCGGCGACGCGCTTGCCCTTCGGCAGGGCATCCATCACGAGACCGGCCAGAACCTCCTCGCCCGCTGCCGTCGCTTGGAGGAAACCGCCTGCAGCCGGGGCGACCAGGGCCTTGCCCATGTGCTGCAAGGGTGGCCGGCGCTCGACGACGATTTCGCCATGATTCGAGAGCCGGGCGAGGTCGAGCCGTTCGGCCAGCTGCGTCAGGGCGAGCCTGAGCTTGTCGCCGAGCGGGCCGTGACCGCGCATATCGACGTCGAGTCCGGCTTCCGAAGCGGTGATCTGGATGTCGAGCGGCTTGTTCGCGCCGCCCATGCGGTTCGCCAACATCAGGGCGACGGCAGGCGCTCGATCCAGGCCCGGCACCAGCACCGGGCAAGCCTCGATCGCGATGAGTTCATGGCTGCGCGCAGCCATGAAGCCGACGACCATCGCCTCGCCCTGGCGGCGGGCATGGAAGGTCACACGCCGGCGCCCGGCGCCATGGGCATCGACGAGGCCGGCGACCGGCGCCTCGATGCCGGCGCGGCTCAATGTCGTGACGACCTGCTGGCGCTTCCATTCCCGGTAGAGGCCGGGCTCCATATGCTGCGCCGCGCAGCCGCCGCAGCGGGTGAAGAGCGGGCAGATCGCAGCGATGCGGGATGTGGAGGGCGCTATGATCTCCACGAGTTGCCCGCGCTCGCCGTCGACCACGGCGCGCACGGTTTCGCCCGCCAGAGCATAGGGCACGAACACGGTGCCAGCGGGCGTTCGCACAATACCGTCGCCGCGCTGACCGAGGTGATCGACGACCAGAATTTCATTCATGGCGAGCCTTGGAGAAGAGTTTTCTCCCGGCTGCGGTTTGGCGATTGGCATTGTTGCGAACTCGGGGCGTGCGGCCCGCTTGCTTGGTGACCTTGGCGAGCGTTTCGCCTATCAGGTCAGAGACGAATTGGGAAATCCGGCCATGACCATCCGCGACGGCGTCATCGAAGCGATCGGCAACACCCCGCTCATCAAGCTGCAGCAGGCATCGCGGGAAACCGGCTGCACCATCCTCGGCAAGGCCGAATTCATGAATCCCGGGCAGTCGGTGAAGGACCGCGCCGCGCTCGCCATCATCCGCGACGCAGAGGCGAAGGGGCAGCTCAAGCCCGGCGGCGTGATCGTCGAAGGCACGGCGGGTAATACCGGCATCGGCATCGCGCTGGTCGGCAATGCGCTGGGCTATCGCTCCGTCATCGTCATCCCGGAGACGCAGAGCCAGGAAAAGAAGGACATGCTGCGGCTGGCGGGCGCCACGCTGGTCGAGGTGCCGGCCGCGCCTTATTCCAACCCCAACAACTATGTGAAGGTCTCCGGCCGCCTCGCCGAGGAGCTGGCGAAGAGCGAGCCGAACGGCGCGATCTGGGCCAACCAGTTCGACAACACCGCCAACCGGCAAGGCCATTTCGAGACGACCGGCCCGGAAATCTGGGAGCAGACGGCAGGCAAGGTCGACGGCTTCATCTGCGCGGTCGGCTCGGGCGGCACGCTTGCCGGCGTCGGCATGGCGCTGAAGGCACGCAATCCGAAGGTGACGATCGGCCTCGCCGACCCGATGGGCGCGGCGCTCTATTCCTACTACACATCAGGCGTGCTGAAGGCGGAGGGATCCTCGATCACCGAGGGCATCGGCCAGGGCCGCATCACCGCCAATCTGGAGGACGCGCCGGTCGACGCCGCCTTCCAGATTCCCGATGCCGAAGCGGTGCAGATCGTCTTCGACCTGCTCGAGCAGGAAGGGCTGTGCCTCGGCGGCTCTTCGGGCATCAATGTCGCCGGCGCGATCCGGCTGGCGAAGCAGATGGGTCCCGGCCACACGATCGTGACGGTGCTGTGCGACTACGGCACGCGCTACCAGTCCAAGCTGTTCAACCCCGAATTCCTGCGCTCGAAGAATCTGCCCGTTCCCGGCTGGCTGGAGCGCGACAGCGCGGCGCTGAAGCAGGTCGCCGCCAGGGTGATGGCGTAGAGGTCGACCCGTCGCCGCCACAGCGCTCCTTTTGCCGGAAAAGTGATTTCCAAGGACCAGGAACAGTTCTAGCCTGCCCGCAGGGTGATCTCGCGATCGACGAGGTGATCGCATGACAGTCTCGAACGTCCGGTTTGCCGCCTCCGCGGCTCCAAAACCGCTTCCTCGCGATCCAGGGGCCGAGGGGCAACTTCACGAAGCCGGCGTCGTCGCATCAAGCGTCTATGCTCATGGCGTTCGCATCGCCGACATTCCGGTGGAGGAAGCCGGCGAATGGGCAAACAAGGACGGCCATGTCGTCTGGATCGGGCTCTTCGAACCGGAACCCGCCGTGCTCAAATGCGTGCAGCAGCAGTTCAACCTGCATCCGCTCGCGGTCGAGGATGCCACCAATGCCCATCAGCGCCCGAAGCTCGAGCAATATGGCGACGCCCTGTTCGTGGTGGCGCGCACCGCGCAACTGATCGACGGGCGCATCGCTTTCGGCGAGACGCATATCTTCATCGGCCGCGGCTATATCGTCAGCGTGCGTCATGGCGCCTCGACCTCATATACGTCGGTCCGGCAGCATTGGGAGACCTGCCCGACCTCGCTGGCCAAGGGCGAGGACTTCATCCTCTATGCGATCCTCGACTTCATCGTCGACAATTACATGCCGGTGCTAGAGGCGATCCATGACGAGGTCGAGGAGATCGAGGACAGGGTTCTCGCCAAGCCGATGACGCGCTCCGACATCGAGCGGCTCTACATGCTCCGGCGCGACCTGCTGCGGCTGCGCAATGCCATCGCGCCGCTGGTCGATGTCTGCCAGCGCCTGACCAATGGCAACGTGCCCCAGGTGCGGCCGGCGCTCGCCGCGATGTTCCGAGACGTGACCGACCATGTCCGTACCGTGCAGGAGAAGATCGACAGCCTGCGCGAGGTGCTGGCCTTCGCCTTCGAGGCGAGCCTGCTGGTCGGACAGAGCCAGGAGAACTCCATCACCAAGCGGCTCGCCTCCTGGGCAGCCATCCTGGCGGTTCCGACCGCGGTCGCCGGCATCTACGGCATGAACTTCAAGAACATGCCGGAGCTGGAATTCCAGTACGGCTACTACGTGGTGCTGCTGCTGATCGCCTGCGCCTGCGTGACGCTGTATTGGCGGTTCAAGCGGAACGGCTGGCTCTAGCGCAGCGGCCAGACCAGCAGGATCATCGGCACGGCGAGCAGAATGACGATGAGCGAGAGCGGCGCGCCGAGCCGGGCATAATCGCCGAAGCGATAGCCGCCCGGCCCCATTACCAGCGTGTTGCACTGATGGCCGATCGGCGTGAGGAAGTCGCAGGCCGCGCCGATCGCGACCGCCATCAGGAAGGCGTCGGGATTGTAGCCGAGATTTTTGGCGAAGCCGGCGCCGATCGGCGCCATCACGAGCACTGTCGCTGCGTTGTTCAGGAAGGGGGTCACGGCCATCGCCGCAATGAGGATCAGCGCAACGGAGGCCCAGCCCGGCATGCCACTTCCGGCCGCAGCAAGCCAGGACGCGAAGAGATCGGTCGTGCCCGTCGTCCGCAAGGAGTCGCTGACCGGGATCAGCGCCGCCAGCATCAGCAGGATCGGCGCGTCGATGTTCTGATAGGCCTCGCGCAGCGGCACGCAGCGGAAGGCGATCAGCGATACGGCCGCGGCAAAAAAGACAAGCGGCACCGGAGCGAGCCCGGCCGCGAGCGCGATGATCGCAGCCAGCACGATCGTCACGGTCAGCAGCACACGACGCGTCGAGCCGAGCGGCAGAAGCCGGTCAGCCAGCGGCAGCAGCCCCGTCTCCGAGAGTTTTTCCGGCAGCAGCTTCTCGTCGCCCTGGATGACGACGATATCGCCGGCGCGCAGGCGGATATCGCGCAGTCGCTGGCTGAAGCGCTCGCCGGAGCGGCTGATCGCGATCATGTTGACGCCGAAGCGGCTGTGCAGCGCCAGATCGCCGGCGGATTGTCCGATCAGAACAGAGTCCGGCCCGATGATCGCCTCGGCTATGCGGTCGGGATCGAGCGCATCCTCCTTCTGTGTGGGACGGTTCTTTCCGATCAGGTCCAGCCCGCCCTCGGCGACGACGCGCTCGAGCACGGCCGCATCGCCGCGCAACAGCAGAATGTCCCCTGTTCGCAGGCCCGCATCCGGCAGCGGCGCCTGCACGCGGCGCTCTTTGCGCAGGATCGAGACGATCTCGGCCCCGCCGTCGCCGATCGCCTTGAGGTCCGCCACTGTCTTGCCGGCGAGCGGCGACTTCTCCGCGACCTTCGCTTCGGTGAGGTAATCCTTGATGTCGATAGCCTGATCGAGCGTGACGGCGCCACGACGGTCGCGCGGCAGAAGCCGGTAGCCGACGCTCAGGAAGGCGCAGCCCGCCAGCGCCACAACGATGCCGACCGGCGCGAAATCGAACATCCGGAAGGGCTCGCCGCCAAGCTCCTGCCTGACGCGTGCGACGATGACGTTGGGCGAAGTGCCGACCAGCGTGACGATACCGCCCAGCAATGAGGCAAAGGCCATCGGCATCAGGAAGACCGAGGGCGATCTCCCGCCCTTGCGCGCGAGCTGGTAGGCGATCGGCAGCATCATCGCGAGCGCGCCGATGTTCTTGATGATCGCCGACATGATGGCGACCGCGAAAACGAGCAGGGGCACCTCCAGCTGGGTCGAGGAGAGGCGCGGACCCAGCTTCGAGAACAGGCGCTCGATGATGCGGGAGCGCGCAACCGCCGCGCTCAGCACCAGCGCGCTGCCGACGATGATCACGATGTCATCGGAGAAGCCCTTGAAGGCCTCTGCGGCCGGCACCAGCCCCAGGACCACGGCGAACAACAGCGCCAGCATCGCAACGATGTCGTAGCGCAGCCGCCCCCAGAGGAAGGCGGCCATCATGCCGGCGACGAGGAGAACGGAGAGAAGCTGAGGCTGGGTCATCCGGTCGTCTGGGTAGCCGCCGCAAGCCTGGCGTCAGAGCCATTTCTTCCAGCGAAAGAGCATATAGGGCAGAACAGCGAACAGGATCATCAGCCCGATCGCCATCGGATAGCCCCACTGCCAATCCAACTCCGGCATGGTCTTGAAGTTCATGCCGTAGATCGAGGCGATCAGCGTCGGCGGCATGAGCGCGACCGAAACGACCGAAAACAGCTTGATGATCTTGTTCTGCTCGATCGAGACGAGCCCGAGCGTAGCGTCCATCATGAACTGCAGCTTGTTGGAGAGGAAGGCGGCGTGCTCCTCGATGGCCTGCACGTCGCGCACAGCCGAGCGCCACTCCGCCGAAAATCCGGTCTGCGCCTTCTTCGGCCGGGTATAGTTGGCCGAGAGGAAGAGCAGCACGCGCTCGACCGAAACCATGCTCTCGCGCACATTCGAGATGATGTGCTCGTACTGGCCGATCTTCTGGATGACGATCTGATAGACGCCGCCCCGCTCCACATCCTGTCCCCGCCCGGCGAAGATCCGGCGCGAGGCGATGTCGATCTTGTCGCCGACGCCGCGCAGCACCTCCGCCGCACGATCGACGATCGCCTCGATCAGCCCGTCGAGGACCGCTTCCGGTTGCTCGCCGCAACCGCCCGGCTTGGTCGCGCGGTTGAGGAAGATGTTGAAGGCGCCCGGCTCGTCATAACGCACCGTCACCAGCGCCTTGTCGGTCAGGATGAAGGTGACGTCCGCCAATTTGGGAACGACCGTATCGGACTGGCAGATGATGCGCGCCGTCATGAAGCGCGCGCCATCCTCGGTGTAGATGATCTCGGAAGGCTCGAGATCATGCATCTCCTCGCGCGTCGGGATCGAGATGCCGAGATGCTGCTCGACGCGCTTGTCTTCCTCGGGCGTCGGGTTGAGCAGATCGATCCAGATGGCGTCCGCCGGAAAGGCCTCGCCCGGCCCGAGCGCCGCATGCCGAAGCTTGTCGCGCGAATCGGGGCAGACGCCATGGATAATCAGCATGGGCGCGAATCTCGCTGCACGGTCAGGACAGGTGCCGGCAGGAACTCCGATCCGGGACGCATGTCAAACCGATGACGGCTCAGACGCCACCCTTTACCCCCTGCGGCGGCTTGCTGTCGGCCGGGACGAAGAAATCCGGCATCAGCGGCACGGACGGATCGACCCGATAGGGCGTGAAGTCCGTGACGCCCTCGCCCGCCATGAAGCTGTCGTCGATCAGGAAGTTGCCCGAGAATTCGCGGGACGACTTCGAGAAGATCATATGGGCGGCATCGGCCAGGATTTCGGGCGTGCGGCTCGCCTGCACCATCTTGTCGCCGCCGAGCAGGTTCTGGACGGCGGCGGTCGCGATGGTCGTGCGCGGCCAAAGCGCGTTGACCGCGATGCCTTTCGGCGCCAACTCCCCGGCGAGGCCGAGCACGCACAGGCTCATGCCGTATTTGGCGATGGAATAGGCCAGATGCGGCGCGAACCACTGCGTCTTCATGTCGAGCGGCGGCGAGAGCATCAGGATATGCGGATTCGCGGCCTTCTCCAGATACGGAATCGCATATTTCGAGACCATGAAGGTGCCGCGCGTGTTGATCTGATGCATCAGATCGAAGCGCTTCATGTCGATCATCTGGGTGTTGGCGAGTTGGATCGCGCTGGCGTTGTTCACGACGATGTCGATGCCGCCGAAGGTCTCGGCCGTCTTGGCGATCGCCTCGGCAACGCCCTGCTCGTCGCGGACATCGACCATCAGCGGCAGGCATTTGCCGCCGGCCGCCTCGATCTCGGCCGCGGCCGTATAGATCGTGCCCGGCAGCTTCGGGTGCGGCTCGGCCGTCTTGGCCGCGATGGTCACATTGGCGCCGTCCTTCGCAGCCTTGATCGCGATGGCAAGGCCGATACCGCGCGAGCCGCCGGTGATGAAAAGCGTCTTACCCTTGAGCGACATCGCCGCCTCCCTGTTCGTTCGTGATGACGAAGCGGCCGGGCTGCGAGCCGTCCCGGTCGGTGAAGCCATAGGCGCGCGCCAGATCGGCGACTTGCAGCACCTGTCCGGCGAAGCGAGCAAGTTGCGGGTCGGCGGCGAGCGCGGCGACGGCGCGGCCGGCATAGAGCGGCGTTTCCGTGGTTTCCGCTGCGAGGCCGGCGTCGCGGACGCGCTCGGTCAGGACATAGCCCGGCGAAAGCCCGAGCGCGGTGACGCCGAAGGACTTCAACTCTTCGGCCATCGCAAAGGTCAGCCGATTCATCGCGGCCTTGGCGAGATCGTAGAAGACATCGCCGAGATAGCTGCCTGCCGTGTCGAAACTCACCGTGACGATGAGGCCGGAGCGCATCTGCACCATGGCCGGCGCGACGGCACGTGCGAGAAGGAGCTGGGCATAGACGCCGCTCTCGAAGCTCTCCCCCAGCCTCGCGACCGGGCGGCGCCAGAAGGGAGTGCCGAAGCCCGAGCCGTCCGGGTAGCGCTCGCCGTCATAGCCTTCATTGCCGCCCCAGACCGCATCGACGACGCAGTCGAGCCGGCCGAAGCGGCGCAGGGCCCAGGCGGCGAGCCCGTCGACATCGCGTTCACTGGTGTGGTCGCAGCGATAGGGGTAGCCCTTGCCGCCGGCCGCCTCGACCTCGCGGGCCGTATCCTCGAAGGTTTCCGGGCGCTGATCGGTATGCGGCCCGGCCTCGCTGGAGCGCCCGGTGACGATCACCGTGGCGCCGGCCTCGCCCAAGGCCCTGGCGATGCCGCGCCCGACCCCGCGCGAGGCTCCCGCCACAAGGCAGATGCGGCCGGTGAGTGTCGGCGCGACAGCTTCGCTCATCAGCGCTTCGCCTCTTTCTCGGCTAGCCAGGGCACGTCCGCTGCTCTATAGCCCCGCTCCCCTCGCAACGGAGCAGAACGATGGACAGTGGAGATGTCGCGGCCTGCTGGGAGGCGAATGCCGAGATCTGGACCCAGCATGCGCGGGCCGGCTACGACCTCTATCGCGACGCGCTGAACACGCCGGTCTTCCTGGCGAACCTGCCTGATATCGCCGGGCTGAACGGCCTCGACATCGGCTGCGGCGAAGGCTCGAACACGCGCAAGCTCGCCGAGGTCGGCGGGCGCCTGACGGCAGTCGACATCGCGCCGACCTTCATCCGCCACGCGCAGGAGGCGGAGGCTGAGAAGCCGCTCGGGATCAACTATCTGGAGGGCGACGGCACCGCCCTGCCCTTCCCGGATGCGAGCTTCGACTTCGCCACCGCCTTCATGTCGCTGATGGATATGCCGCGGCAGGACCTCGCCCTTGCGGAAGCCGCGCGCGTGCTGAAGCCCGGCGGCTTCCTGCAGTTCTCGATCCTGCATCCCTGCTTCGCGCCGCCCTATCGCAAGGTGCTGCGCGACGAGGCCGGCAATGTCCGGGCGATCGAAGTCGGCCGCTATTTCGACGGCATCGACGGCGAGGTCGAGACCTGGCGCTTCGGCGCTGCGCCCCCCGAGGTCAAGGCCAGCGTCGGGCCGTTCCGCGTGCCGCGGTTTCACCGCACGCTGAGTGAATGGGTCGCCATGATCGTCGCGGCCGGGCTGACGATCGAGCACATGGCCGAGCCGCGCATCGATGCAGAGCGGGCGCAACGGGAGCCCTATCTGGCCGATACACTGATCGCCCCGCTGTTCCTGCATATCCGCGCCCGCAAGGGCGCGGCCGCCTGAACGGGGCGCTGCTGCGCTCACGCGGCGAAGACCGCCGCCGCGTCGGCGATAGCGCCGGCGCCTTCCGTCACCGCGAGTTCCAGTGCGGGCGCTTCGGTCGCGAGGCATTCGGCATAGAAGCGAGCCGTAGCGAGATCGCCGGTGCCTTCCGCCTCGGCCCGAGTGGCGAGCGCCTTCTTCGCCAGCCCCGTGCCGCCCTGCGCCAGCGCGAAGAGCTTCAGGTAAGGCGTTGCGCCGGCCAGAGCATCGGCCTGGCTCGAACCCAGCGTCGCCAGCATCCACTGCGTTGCGCGCTCCAGCGCATCGACCGCAGCGCCGAGACGCGCAGCCGCATGGCCGAAGCCCGGCGTGTTGGCGCGCTCGACCTCGCCGACCACGGCGCGCATCTCGGCGATCAGCCCCTTGACCGCCTCGCCGCCGGAGAGCGGCAGCTTGCGGGTGACGAGATCGATCGCCTGGATGCCGTTGGTGCCCTCGTAGATCGCGGCGATGCGCGCGTCGCGCAGGTGCTGGGCGGCGCCGGTCTCCTCGATGAAACCCATGCCGCCATGGACCTGCACGCCTGTCGAGGCGACATCGATGCCGATATCGGTGGAATAGGCCTTGGCGACGGGGGTGAGGATGGCGGCGCGCTCGGCAGCGGCCTTGCGCTTCGCCTCGTCCGGCTCGCGGTGTGAGCGGTCGAGCGCCTCGGCAACGAGGTAGGAGATCGCGCGCGCGCCTTGCGTCTTGGCGCGCATGTCCATGAGCATGCGGAGCACATCCGGATGGACGATGATCGGGCTCATCGGCGCGCCCTTCGGCGCGTCGAGCGCAGCGCCCTGCTTGCGCTCGTGAGCGAAGGCGAGCGCCTGCTGATAGGCACGCTCGGCGATGGCGACACCCTGCAGCGCGACATTGAGGCGGGCATTGTTCATCATCGTGAACATGCAGGCGAGGCCGCGGTTCTCCTCGCCGATCAGCCAGCCGACGGCGCCGTCCTCGTCTCCGAAGGCCATGGAGCAGGTCGGCGAGGCATGGATGCCGAGCTTGTGCTCGATGCCGGAGCAGCGGAGGTCATTGTGTTCGCCAAGCGTTCCGTCGGCATTGACCAGATATTTCGGCACGAGGAAGAGCGAGATGCCGCGCGTGCCGGGAGGGGCGTCGGGCAGGCGCGCCAGCACGAGATGGACGATGTTCTCCGTCAAATCGTGCTCGCCATAGGTGATGAAGATCTTCTGGCCGGTGATCCGATAGGTGCCGTCCGGCTGGCGCTCGGCCCTGCTGCGCAGCGCGTTGAGATCGGAGCCCGCCTGGGGCTCGGTGAGGTTCATCGTGCCCATCCACTCGCCGGAGACGAGCTTGGCGAGATAGGTCTCCTTCAGATGGTCGGAGCCATGCGCATAAAGCGCCTCGATGGCGCCGACCGTCAGCAACGGGCCGAGGGCAAAGGCAAAGGCGGCCGAGTTCCACATCTCGATGCAGGCGGATTGCAGAAGCGCCGGCAAGCCCTGCCCGCCATAGGCTTCGGGCGCCGGCAGCGAATTCCAGCCGGCTTCGGCCCAGGCCTTGTAGGCCTCTTTCCAGCCTGGCGGGGTGGTGACGGCGCCGTCCTTCAGCTTCGAGCCGTAGGCATCGCCGACCCGGTTGAGCGGCGCGATGACGTCCGTCGCGAACTTCGCCGCCTCGTCCAACACCGCTTCGGTGACGCCGCCCTCGAGCTCCGGAGCCAGCCCCTCTGCGATCAGCCGGTCGAGGCCTGCGACATGGCGCATGGTGGCGAGCATGTCCGAAACCGGGGCGCGATAGCTCATATGTCGTCTCCCTGAGGCGCGCGGGCCCGAAAGGGCAGCCGCAGCCTGCATTTGCCGTTGCCGCGATGGTAGCGAGGAACTATCGCCTATGCCACGCGCAAGCGAGCGCGACCTTCGTCCCGTGTCGCGCCTGTCAGTTAGTTTATATATAAACCATCTTCGGTCAATCTCGTCGTGAACCAGCCCCTCCCCGCCCTCCGCCAAACGAAGCTTCTTGCTGCCGACGCTGCCGGCATTGCCGAAGCCGCGGCGTTGCTGCGTGCAGGCGGCCTTGTCGCGATGCCGACGGAGACCGTCTACGGCCTCGCGGCTGACGCGACCGAGGGCACCGCCGTTGCCGGCATCTACGCCGCCAAGGAGCGGCCGAGCTTCAACCCGCTGATCTCGCACCTGCCCGATCTGGCAAGCGCGCGCCGGCAAGGCCTTTTCGACGCCAATGCGCTGGCGCTGGCGCAAGCCTTCTGGCCGGGACCGCTGACGCTGGTCGTACCGATATCCTCCGGCTGCACCGTCAGCGAACTGGCGCGGGCGGGGCTCGCCACGGTGGCGCTGCGCGTCCCGGCCCACCCCGTCGCGCATGCCGTTCTCGAAGCGGCTGGGCGCCCGATCGCGGCACCTTCCGCCAATCGCTCCGGCAGGATCAGCGCGACCAGCGCCGCCCATGTCATGGCCGATCTTGACGGGCGCATCGACGCCGTTCTCGATGCCGGCCCGACCGAGGTCGGCGTCGAATCGACCATCGTTGCCTGCCTCGACGGCGCGCCACGCCTGCTCAGGCCCGGCGGCGTGCCGCGCGAGGCGATAGAAGGCGTGATCGGCCGCCCGCTCGTGCTGGCGGGCGAAGCCGGCCAGGCCCCGATCGCGCCGGGCATGCTGACCTCGCACTATGCGCCGGTCGCTGGCGTCAGGCTCGATGCCGGTGCCCCCCGCGATGGCGAGGCCTGGCTGGGCTTTGGGCCGGGGCAGGACTTCCCGGCCTCGCTCAATCTCAGCCCGACCGGCGATCTGCGCGAGGCGGCGAGCCATCTCTTCGGCCATCTGCGCCGGCTGGACGAGATGGGCCTGCGAATGATCGCCGTCGCCCGCATTCCGGAGCAGGGGCTGGGCGAGGCGATCAATGACCGGCTGCGTCGGGCGGCCGCCCCACGCAGCTGATAACGAGCACAGGCGTCGTTCTCGGGCGAAGGGAAGCGCAGACCCGAGGATCTCTTGCAAGATGACGCGCCCTCCTTCCTGAGATGCTCGGGTCGAGCCCGAGCATGACGGCCCCTTCCAACTTGCATCGATGCAAGATTTCGGCTTGCGTGCCGGCCGGAGGACGCGTTGCCGATGAATGCCAAGCTCGCCTGGGACGATTTCCGGCTGATCAAGGCCATCGCCGATCATGCCGGGTTGACCGGGGCCGCAGCGGCGCTGTCGGTCAACCACTCGACGGTGTTCCGCCGCCTCGGCCAGATCGAGGAGATCGTCGGCATGCCGCTCTTCGAGCGGCGCAAGACCGGCTATGTCGCGACAGTGGCCGGCGCGGAGATGACGGCGCTTGCGAGCCGCATGGACGAGGATGTAACCGCCTTCTCCCGGCGTCTCGCCGGACGCGATGTCGCGCCTTCGGGCGAATTGCGAATCACCACGACCGACACTCTCTACCAGAACGTGCTCCTGCCGATCTTCTCGGCCTTCCGCCGCGCCCATCCCTTGATCAGGCTCGATGTCGTCGTCGGCAACCAGGCACTCAACTTGTCCAAGCGCGACGCAGACATTGCGATCCGCGCCAGCGACACGCCCGGCGAGACGCTGGTCGGCCGGCGCATCGCGACCATTGCCTGGGCGATCTATGGCCGCGCGGAAGACGGCATCACGCCTGAGGAAAAAGCGGATCCCACCTTGCTCTACGAGCGGGACTGGGTCGCGCTCGGCGACCAGCTCTCCCATGTGAAGGCGGCCCGCTTCGTGCGCGAGCATGTCGAACCGGAGCGGATCGCCCTGAAGAGCTCGGCCGTGCTCGGCATCGCCGAAGCGGTCGGGCGCGGCCTCGGCATCGGGCCGATGCCGTGCTTCATCGCCGACCAACGGCCAGACCTCATCAGGCTCCTGCCGCCCAATCCCGATTTCGCGACAGGGCTATGGGTGCTCACCCACCCCGACATCCGTCACGTGCCGCGCGTGCGAGCCTTCATGGATTTCTGCAGCTGCGAGCTGGCGCGGCAGCGAGCTCTGTTCGAGGGATAGGGATTAGCCGATCTCAACGACGACGCGGCCCTTCACCTTGCCCTCGACGATAGCCTTGCCCGTTTCGATCACGGCTTCGAGCGGGATCGTCGTGGTGATCAGCGCGAGCTTCTCGCGGTCGAGGTCGCTGGCAAGGCGCTTCCACGCTTCGAGCCGGCGCAGCTTGGGACACATCACCGAATCCACGCCGAGCAGCGCGACGCCGCGGAGGATGAACGGCGCAACCGAGGCCGGCAGGTCCATGCCCTGCGCAAGGCCGCAGGCGGCGATGGCACCACCATATTTCGTCATCGAGAGCAGGTTCGCCAGCGTATGCGAGCCGACCGCGTCCACGCCGGCGGCCCAGCGCTCCCTCCCGAGCGGACGGCCCGGCGCCGAAAGCTCGTTTCGGTCGATGATTTCGGCCGCGCCGAGATCCTTGAGATAATCGGCCTCCTCGGCGCGGCCGGTCGAGGCGATGACGTGCCAGCCGGCCTTGGCCAGCAGCGCGATTGCGACCGAGCCGACGCCGCCGGCAGCACCTGTCACGACGACCGGGCCGTCGGAAGGCTTGAGACCATGCTTCTCGAGCGCGAGAACGCAGAGCATGGCGGTGTAGCCGGCAGTGCCGATCGCCATCGCCTCAGCGGGCGTCAGGCCCTCCGGCAGCGGCACTAGCCAGTCGCCCTTGACCCGGCTCTTCTGGGCGTAGGCGCCCAGATGCGTCTCGCCGGTGCCCCAGCCGTTGAGGACGACGAGATCGCCTGGTTTGAAATCGGGATTGTCGGAGGCCTCGACCCGGCCGGCGAAATCGATGCCGGGGATCATCGGCCAGCGGCGCACCACCGGCGCCTTGCCGGTGATGGCGAGGCCATCCTTGTAGTTCACCGTCGAATGCGTGACGCGGACGGTGACATCGCCCTCCATCAGGTCACCCTCGGCGAAATCGGTGAAGGCGAGGTTCGGCCCGGTCTCGCCCTTGGTTGCCACGAGGGCCTTGAACGTCGTCATCACCATCTCCTCAGCGCTGAAACGCGAAGGCCGACAAGGTTGCAGCGGCAGCCCGCCGCCGCAACCCCATCGGCCGTGCGTCGGATCGTCTTCCGAATCAGGCCGGCTGCACCTGCGGCCGCTGCACCGGCCGCTCGACGATCGGCAGATTGATCAGGGCCGAGGCGATGCCGAGCGCGACCGAGAGCCACCAGACTAGCTGGTAGTTGCCCATCGATTCGTAGAGCACGCCGCCAAGCCAGACGCCGAGGAAGCCGCCGACCTGATGCGAGAAGAAGGCAAAGCCGTAGAGCATCGCCATGTATTTGGTGCCGAACATCAGCATGACCAGCGAAGAAGTCGGCGGCACGGTGGAGAGCCAGAACAGGCCGATGACGACGCCGAAGGTGATCGCGGTCACTGGGCTGGGCGGAAGCATGATGAAGGCAGCGATCGCCACCGCACGGCCAAGATAGATCCAGGCGAGGAGATGGCGCTTCGGCATGCGGGTCGAGAGCCAGCCGGAGGACAGCGAGCCCACGGCATTGGCAAGGCCGATCACCGCGAGAGTCCAGCCGCCGACCCAGGCCGGCAGGCCGGCGTCCTTGAGATAGGCCGGCATGTGGACGGTGATGAAGGCGAGCTGGAAGCCGCAGGTGAAGAAGCCGAGCACGAGCAGGACATAGCTGCGGTGCTTGAAGGCCTCGCTCAGAGCCTGCACCACGGTCTGGTTCGGCAGGTTGGCAGCAGCCGTCGTACCGGCCGAACCGAGCTTGCGCGTCGCCAGCACGATCGAAACCGGGAGGATCGGCAGCAGCGTAAACGCAAAGACGATCAGCGCCTGCTGCCAGCCCAGCGTATCGATCAGGATGTTGCCGATCGGCGGGAACAGGAACTGGCCGAAGGAGCCAGCCGCCGTGCCGGCGCCGAATGCCATCGGCCGCCACTGCTCCGGCAGGAGCTTGCCGAAGGCTGCGAGAACGAGGTTGAAGGAGCAGGCAGAGAGGCCGAAGCCGATCAGCACACCGGCGCCGAAATGGAGCTGCAGCGGCGTGGTGGCATAGGCCATCATGACGAGGCCGGCAGCGTAAAGCACAGCGCCGACGCAAAGCACCCGCACAGTGCCGTAGCGATCGGCGATGGCGCCGGCGAAGGGCGCGCCGAGGCCCCAGAGCAGGTTCTGGATCGCGAGCGCCAGGCCGAAGATGTCACGGCCCCAATGGAACTGCAGCGTCATCGGGATTTGGAAGAGGCCGGCGCTGGCGCGCGGGCCGAAGGTGATCAGGGCGATCAGGCAGCCGGCGGCGACGATGACCTCCGGTGCGTAGCTGCGCGCTGGAGTGGACGACATGGATTTCTCCGGCGAGTCGGGAGTGTCGGAAGTGTGGCTACACGTTATCGCCCTGCCCTCGCGGCAACCAGCGCGATTTCGTGAAATTTGACATCACGGCACCGCATGGAATGCCGGAGCCACGGCGGTGTTAACCGGCGCTCAACCTTACCAAGGCGATAACGGATTCCAACGAAGGCGCGGCGTCGTCTGCTGGGTTTTTCGTTCCGTGCGATCGGGACGGGTGTGTCGCTTTGAGTCATCGGCGTCTTCACAGGCATGGGCGGGGAGCGCGCCCCCTCGGCATCAAATGGGCCGCGAACACGGTCGCGCCCTGGGCGCTGTCGGTCGGGTTGCTTGTGTCCTTCACCGCCTCCGCCGGCCAGAATTTCGGGCCTACCGGCCTGCCCTCCAGCGCCATCGACCGGGTCGCGCCCGGCCCCGCCTCGGAACTGGCCGAAGGCCCCTCGATGCTGGTCGCGGCCAGCGCCTTCCGTCTGCCCGGTCTGGCGCTCACCTCCGCCGTCACCCAGGCCAAGCTCTCCTTCGAGGATCCGGAGCGCCGGATCGTCGTCGACCCCCGCGCGCCGCGCGAGGACATGAAGCGCACCGCCGCCAACTTTCCCGAGGTCGACCGCACCGCCAAGGGCGACATGCTGCCTAGCTTGCGGCCGGGCCTCACCGAACACCCTTCCGTCGAACTGGAGCGCGTCGTCTTCGGAGACACCCAGCCCAAGCTGATTTCAGGGGGCTTCTCGATCGACGCGCTGCGCGCGGCCGAGGCCGTCGATGGCCCGCAGACCGGCTTCGAGGCCTATGCCAACGAGGAGGGCCTGACCGACCCGGCCCTGTCGGATTCCTCTCCCGTCTCGCTCAAGCCGAAGATCACCTCGGCGCGGCAGGCGGAGCTCTTTCTCGAAAGCATCGACGGCTCGTCTCCATCGGTGCCGAAGGCCAACCGGCAATCCTCCTCGACACCGCTCGTCGGCTCGGTCATCGGCACGCTGACGCCCCCCGCCCTGCCCGCGCATGGCGCGCCGCAGCAGCGCAGCCGCATCGCGCTCGCCTCGGCACCGGCCAATCGCGACCTGCGCCTGGCCGAGCCCGGCGTGAAGCAGGATTACACCGGCCTGATCGCACCGGAGGCCATGGCGAAGGAACAGCGCTGCCTGGCTGAGGCGGTCTATTTCGAAGCGCGCTCCGAATCCTTCCAGGGGCAGGCAGCGGTGGCGCAGGTCGTGCTCAACCGCGCCAAGAGCGGGCTTTATCCAAGCAGCGTCTGCGGCGTCGTCTACCAGAACAGCAACCGCTACCTTTCCTGCCAATTCACCTTCACCTGCGAGGGCAAGTCGCTACGCATCACCGAGCCGGGCCCGTGGCGCGATGCGGTCAGGATCGCACGCGAGGTCTATGAGGGCACGACGTACCTGCCCGAAGTCGGCGCCTCCACGCACTACCATGCGCAATATGTGCGGCCGTACTGGGCCAAGAAGCTGCAGAAGATGGACACGATCGGCCAGCACGTCTTCTACCAGCTTCGCCCCGGCCAGACCTGACGGCTGAGGCCGGGCCTCAAACACCCGGAGCGATGGCCGCCCACGCTCGCGGGCTGCTACGACAGGATCCGCAGCGCCATTCGGCAGCGAAGCCGACGCCGGATCTCTGCCGATCCGCGCGCGGTTAAACGTGGTTAATTTTACCTTGTTGCAGCATTTACCTTGCGTTCACCTCTTCGCCCGGGCTTTCTGACCATAACGAACGGCGCGCTGACGCCGGAACCGACAGGTCAGGTCCAACATGGTGCGCTCGCTCCCGTCATCCCGGATCATTGCCGCCTCGGCCTTTGCCACGACGCTGCTTCTTGGCGCCTCCGCTGCCGAAGCCGGTGGCTGCCGCGGCTCCGCCTGCTACAACCTCGTCAACGCGCCGCCGGTCTACGGCACCATCAACGAGACCTATCAGGTTCGCCCGGCGCAGACGCAGCATCGCGTCGTTCCCGCCGAGTACGAAACCGTGACCGATAACGTGATGATCGCGCCGGAGCGGCGTATTGCGCGCCCTCGGGCCGCCGTCTACGAGACCGTGACCGAGACGGTGCTTGTCGCGCCCGCGACGCGGCGCTGGGAAGTGACGCGCGATGCCTGGGGAAATACGGTCGGGTGCTGGGTCGATGTGCCCGCGCAATACGGCTATCGAAACCGCCGGGTCGAGGTTTCGCCGGCGACCGTCGAATACGAGATGGTTCCGGCGGTCTACACGCAGCGTCAGCGCAAGGTGATGGTGCGTCCCACCGAAGTCGTGCGGGAAGAAATCCCCGCCGTCTACGAGACGCGGCAGCGCCAGGTTCTGGTCAGTCCCGGCTCGCAATACTGGTCCCGCGCCGGCTACTGAGCCGACCGGGCAGGAGTTTCACGCAGACCCTTTTTTACCACGGAAATGACCACTTACACCCCGGCCTCGCGCCGGGGTTTTTTTGTGGCGTCCGGTTTTTGGGGTCGCAGTGCGGCGCGACCAGTCCGCTCAGATGTAGCGTTCGCCGAGCAGGAAGATGCAGACCCCGACGACGAAGGCGAGGAAGCGGGCGGGCATGCTGACCAGCGTGCCGGGCGAGCGCCCTGCCGCGTAGCCGATCAGCAGCTCCGCGAGGCCAAGCCCCAGCAGCACGATGACGAAAGGCGGAAAGGCTCCGTCCCGAACGACGAAGCCCGCTTTCGCGCCGTAAGCGACCGCAGCGCCGAGAATGGCGCCCAGCGCGATGAAGAGAAGCTCATTCCGCGACAGGCGCATCGGCAGATCGCTCAGCGACGGCGGAAGTTCTGGCGCGGCGGACCGCCGGGGGCCGGGCCGGCCGTCTTCTGGCGGAAGTTGATGCGGCCGCGATCGAGATCGTAAGGCGACATCTCGACGATGACCCGGTCACCCGCGATGGTGCGGATGCGGTTCTTCTTCATCTTGCCGGCCGCATAGGCCAGGATCACATGGTCATTGTCGAGCTTGACCCGGTAGTTGCCGTCCGGGAGCACCTCGACCACGGTGCCGTCGAATTCAAGCAGTTCTTCTTTCGCCATCTGTCGTCCTTCGTGAGCCCTTTGGCGCGGGAGCGGACCACCGTCCGGCAAGTAAGCCGAGATGAGGCCCGCCCTGTTCTGGCCGATCGCGCGTCAGCGCGCGCGCCGCCGGGCGCCGTTGGTGCGTGGTTGCTGTGTTCTTTGCTGCAAGAACGCGACGCCGCCAAGCCCTTCTTTTGCGGAAGCACCGTCTTTTCGCTGCGTCGCCTGCTCGGGACGCGGGGTGCGCTCGGGATTGCGCGGACGTTCGTGGCGCTCCTGACGCGCGCCGCCACCGGCATGGTGGTGGCCGCCCTGCTCGGAACGCTTGCCCGGCTGCCCCTGCGGACGACCCTGCCCCTGCGGGCGGCCTTGCTGCTGGCCGCGCCCGCCGCGATTCTGCTGTGGCTTCTTGGGCGTGCGCCCATCCCAATAGGGCACCTCGCCGATCGGCGTCGGCTTGACGCCGGTGAGCTTCTCGATTGCCGCGAAATCGCCGCGCTCTTCCGGCGTGCAGAAGGCGATGGCCACGCCGGAAGCGCCGGCGCGTGCCGTGCGGCCGATGCGGTGGACATAGCTCTCGGGCACGTTCGGCAGGTCGTAGTTCACGACATGGCTGACGCCGTCGACATCGATGCCGCGGGCGGCGATGTCGGTTGCGACGAGGATGCGCAGCGAACCGTCGCGGAAGGCGCCGAGCGCACGTTCGCGCTGGCCCTGGCTCTTGTTGCCGTGGATCGCCGCCGCCTCGATTCCGGACTGGGCGAGTTGGCGCACGACCTTGTCGGCACCGTGCTTGGTGCGGGTGAAGACGATGGCGCGCT
Source organism: Allobosea sp. 10L422 (assembly GCF_056395345.1). Classification (NCBI taxonomy): domain Bacteria; kingdom Pseudomonadati; phylum Pseudomonadota; class Alphaproteobacteria; order Hyphomicrobiales; family Alloboseaceae; genus Allobosea; species Allobosea sp. 10L422. The sequence goes on along the minus strand of NZ_JBFTJI010000006.1, from coordinate 12,842 downwards.
CGAGCTCCGGCACGTTCAGCGTCTTCGCCAGCAGCGCCGGCTTGTCGTTGGGCTCGGTGAAGATGACGCGCTGGTCGATCTTTTCCGCGGTGGTCGCGACCGGCGTCACCGCGACCTCGACCGGATTGGTGAGATAGGCGGAGGCGATATCGCGGATCGGCTTCGGCATGGTCGCCGAGAAGAGCAGCGTCTGGCGCTCCTTCGGGATCAGCGTGGAGATGCGGCGCAGCGCATGGATGAAGCCGAGGTCGAGCATCTGATCGGCTTCGTCGAGGACGAGGAACTCGATCTCGCGCAGCGARACKGCGCGCTGGTCGACGAGGTCGAGCAGRCGGCCGGGSGTGGCGACGAGGATGTCGATCTTGTCGCCGAGGGCGCGGATCTGCTTGCCGACCGGGACGCCGCCGAAGATCACCGTCGAGCGCAGCGTTGTGAACTGCGCGTAGGTGCGAATCGAGGTCTCGATCTGTGCGGCGAGCTCACGCGTTGGCGAGAGGACGAGGACACGCACGGAGCGGGCCGGCATCTGGCGCGGCTTGCCGAGCAGCCGATGCAGCATCGGCAGCGAGAAGGCAGCCGTCTTTCCGGTGCCGGTCTGGGCTGCACCGAGCAGGTCACGGCCCTGGAGAATGTGGGGGATCGCCTGCGCCTGGATCGGCGTCGGCGTTTCATAGCCCTCGGCCGCGAGCGCCTTGAGCAGCGGCTCGGCGAGGCCAAGATCGGTGAATTTGGTCAAGAAAAGTCTTTCCGGACGCCGCGATGCGAGGGGCGCATGTGGAATTCGGCCGCGCCGCAGGCCCGCATCCGGCCTGATACTGATAGTCGAACCCGCCGGCGAACCGCTAGCCACAGCGCCGGCAGGCTTGTCGTAAGCCGGGCGGCGCGATGCCGTCCCGGCGTTGGTCTGGCTCAGGCGACGACGAGGTTGCCGGCCGAAGTCTTGCCGGTCTTGCGATCGGCAACGAGCTCGAAGGAGACGACCTGGCCGTCGCGCAGCTCGCGCAGGCCGGCGCGCTCGACAGCGCTGATGTGGACGAAAACGTCCTGGCCGCCGTTCTCAGGCGTAATGAAGCCGTAGCCCTTGGTGGTGTTGAACCACTTCACGGTGCCCTTGTTCATGGGGGTAGTCCTTACGTTTCAGATCCGCGTCTATCGTGATGACACGACGGGACGCGCGGACGCCTCGCCATGGCCTTGTAGCGATGTGTGGTGGATCTGATTCGTAACCGCCGACCGGACAAGCAGCCGAACGGAGGGGTGGCCAGAACCCGGCCGCATCTCGTCTTACATCGTGCTCCCTAGCATGGAATGCAAGAAGGGTCCAGTAAGCCGGCAGCAGACATCTCGGAACACTCGGCCCAAGCCGGTGTTTGACTGGCGAATGGAGGCTGCATCATGCCGATTAAGCTGAAGGGCTCATGCCGCTGCGGAGCGGTGCACTTCTCCGTCGAGAGCCATGCACCCGTCCCGTATCAGCTCTGCTATTGCTCGATCTGCCGCAAGACTGCCGGCGGAGGCGGCTTCGCGATCAACCTGTCGGCCATAGCCCAGACGCTGAAGGTCGAGGGCGAAGACGCGATCGGCAGCTTCAGCGCGGAAATCAGAGGCGATGACGGTATTTGCGAGCGCTCGCAAGCGCAGCGCCGCTTCTGTACGGGCTGCGGGACGGCGCTGTGGCTGTTCGATCCGCGCTGGCCGGATCTGCTGCATCCCTTCGCCTCGGCGATCGACAGCCATCTGCCGCGCGCTCCCGAAAAGACCCATATCATGCTGCGCTTCAAGGCCGGTTGGGTCGACCCGGATATCGCTGCGAATGACCAGAGCTTCGAAGACTATCCGGAGGAATCGATCGAGGAATGGCATCGCAGACATGGCCTTTGGGTCGACTGACCCCTGGCACCGCCGGGCTGCGAAACGCTAGCGAAACAGTTTCTCGACAAGGCCCCGCAGAGGGCCAAGGTCCGGTAGTGCATGATAGCGCCCGTGACCGACGGGCTCTTCGGCATGCTCCAGCACCCAGGTCAGCTCATGCGGGACATGTACCGCCCATGAGCCCGCTTCCAGTGCCGGCAGGATATCCGACTTGAGCGAATTGCCGACCATCATCGCCCGCCCCGCTCCGTCGCCGTGACGGGTGAAGATGCGGTCGTAGGTGGCGGCCTTCTTGTCGCTGACGATCTCGACCGCATGGAAGAAATCGCCGAGGCCGGACTGGGCGAGCTTGCGCTCCTGGTCGAAGAGATCGCCCTTGGTGATGAGCACGAGCCGGTAGTCGCCGGACAGGGCCTGAAGGGTCTCTTGGACATGAGGCAGGGTCTCGACCGGATGGGCTGCCATCTCGCGGCCAGCGGCGAGGATCTCGCCGATCACAGCGCCAGGGACCTTCCCCCCGGTGATATCGATCGCAGTCTCGATCATCGAGAGCACGAAGCCCTTGATGCCGAAACCGTAGAAGCGAAGGTTGCGCTTCTCGGCTTCGAGCAGGCGGCCGGAAATCTCGGCCGCCTCGCCATGCTCGCCGAGCAGCGCGACGAAGCGATCCTCCGTCATCCGGAAGAATTGCTCGTTCTGCCAGAGCGTGTCGTCGGCATCGAAGCCGATAGTGGTGAGGTTCAAGGACACGGCCACCTCGTCATGGTCGGGCTTGTCCCGACCATCCACGTCTTGCTTTGGGCAATGCGGTGTTCAAGACGTGGATGCTCGCCACCAGGGCGAGCATGACGGCTTGTATCCCGCGCCTCCCGTCTCAACCATCCTTCGGCTTGATCGCGCCCAGCGCCGCCTGCGCGGCCGCCAGCCGTGCGATCGGCACGCGGAAGGGCGAACAGGAGACATAGTCGAGGCCGACGCTCTCGCAGAAGCCGATCGAGGCCGGGTCGCCGCCATGCTCGCCGCAGATGCCGAGCTTGATGTCGGAGCGGGTCTTGCGGCCGCGCTCGGCGGCGAGCTTCACCAACTCCCCGACGCCGTCCTGGTCGATGGTGACGAAGGGATCGGCGTCGAGCAGCCCCTTGGCGGTGTAGGAGCCAAGGAAGGAGGAGGCGTCGTCGCGGCTGATGCCAAGCGTCGTCTGCGTCAGGTCGTTGGTGCCGAACGAGAAGAACTCGGCGCTCTCAGCGATCTCGGCGGCGCGCAGCGCGGCACGCGGCAGCTCGATCATGGTGCCGACCTGATAGTCGATCCTGGTGCCGCTCTCCTCGATCACGGCCTTGGCCATGGCGTCGATGCGGCCCTTGACCAGATCGAGCTCGGGCTTGCCCATGACGAGCGGAACCATCACCTCCGGGATCACCGGCTTGCCGGTTTCCTTGGCGGCGATGACGGCCGCCTCGAAGATGGCACGGGCCTGCATCTCGGCGATTTCGGGGAAAGCCACCGCCAGACGGCAGCCGCGGAAGCCGAGCATCGGGTTGAACTCGTGCAGTTCGGCGGCACGCTGCCGCAACGCATCGGAGCTGACGCCGAGCGCCGCGGCGACCTCGGCGATCTCCTTCTCGCCATGCGGCAGGAATTCGTGCAGCGGCGGGTCGAGCAGGCGGATCGTGACCGGCAACCCGCTCATGATGGTGAAGAGCTGGACGAAGTCCTGGCGCTGCACCGGCAGGAGCTTGGCGAGCGCGGCGCGCCGGCCCTTGTCGTCCTGGGCGAGGATCATCTCGCGGACGGCCTGGATGCGGTTCTCGTCGAAGAACATGTGCTCGGTGCGGCAGAGCCCGATGCCCTCGGCGCCGAACTCGCGGGCCGTCTTGGCGTCTTCCGGCGTCTCGGCATTGGCGCGGACCTTGAGGCGGCGGACCTTGTCGGCCCAGCCCATCAGCGTCGCGAACTCGCCGGAGAGCTCCGGCTTCTGCATCTTGACCTCGCCGAGCAGCACCTGGCCGTTGCCGCCGTCGATGGTGAGGAAATCACCGGCCTTCAGCGTGGTCGGGCCGATCGAAAGCGTGCCCTTGGCGTAGTCGACGCGGATCTGGCCGGCGCCGGAGACGCAGGGCTTGCCCATGCCGCGCGCCACGACCGCCGCATGCGAGGTCATGCCCCCGCGCGTGGTCAGGATGCCTTCGGCGGCGTGCATGCCGTGGATGTCCTCAGGGCTCGTCTCGACGCGCACGAGGATGACCTTGCGGCCGGCCTTCTTGGCGGCTTCAGCGTCGTCCGAGTTGAAGACGATTTCGCCCGCGGCAGCGCCGGGCGAGGCCGGCAGGCCGGTGGTCAGCACGCGGCGCTCGGCCTTGGGGTCGATGGTCGGGTGCAGGAGCTGGTCGAGGGCAGAAGGCTCGACACGGCCGACCGCCTCCTCCTGCGTGATCAGCCCCTCGGTAGCCAGTTCGACCGCGATCCTCAGCGCCGCCTTGGCGGTGCGCTTGCCGGAGCGGGTCTGCAGCATCCAGAGCTTGCCCTCCTGGATGGTGAACTCCATGTCCTGCATGTCGCGATAGTGCTTCTCAAGGATGCCGTAGATGCGGACGAGCTCCGCATAGGCCTCCGGCATCTCCTTCTCCATCGAAGGCTTGTCGGAGCCCGCCTCCTTCTTCGCCACCTCGGTGATGTCCTGTGGCGTGCGGATGCCGGCGACGACGTCCTCGCCCTGGGCATTGATCAGGAACTCGCCATAGAGCGCGTTCTCGCCGGTCGAGGGGTTGCGGGTGAAGGCGACGCCGGTCGCGGAGGTGTCGCCCATATTGCCGAACACCATCGACTGGACGTTGACCGCCGTGCCCCATGAGGCAGGGATGCTGTTGAGCTCGCGATACTTGATGGCGCGGGCGTTCATCCAGGAGGAGAAGACGGCGCCGACAGCGCCCCAGAGCTGCTTCTGCGGGTCCTGCGGGAAGTCGGCACCGAGCGCCTTCTTCACGATGTCCTTGTACTTGCCGACCAGCACCTTCCAATCGGCGGCCTTAAGGTCGGTGTCGAGGTGCAGGCCCTTGCGCTCCTTGTAGTCCTCCAGCGCTTCCTCGAAGAGGCCGTGGTCGATATCGAGCACGACGTTGGAATACATGGTGATGAAGCGGCGATAGCTGTCCCAGGCGAAGCGCTCGTCATTGGCGGCCTTCGCAACCGCCTCGACCGTCTCGTCGTTGAGGCCGAGATTGAGGACAGTGTCCATCATGCCCGGCATCGAGGCGCGCGCGCCGGAGCGGACGGAGACGAGCAGCGGGTTGGCGGGATCGCCGAAGGTCTTGCCGGTGAGCTTGGCCATGCCGTCGAGCGCGGCCTTGACCTGCCCGTCGAGATCGGCCGGGAAGCTCTTGCCGTTGTCATAATACGAGGTGCAGACCTCGGTGGTGATGGTAAAGCCAGGGGGAACCGGCAGGCCCAGATTGCTCATCTCGGCGAGGTTAGCGCCCTTGCCGCCGAGCAGGTTCTTCATCCCGGCCTCGCCTTCGGCCTTGCCGTCGCCGAAGGTGTAGACCCACTTCCCACCAGCCATCACTTCAACCTCTTGGTTTGCAGCCGGACGCAGCAACGCCGCGGCGATGCGAAAGTTTCGTGTGCATGCCGTCGGTGCCCTGGCGGCCCCGGCGGCGGGACGGGGCGGTCATGCCCAAAAGCACCTGAACAATCAATGAGCAGGTGCAATAAAATGCCCGGCAGCGCACAAACGCCGATGCTTCACTTCGCCTTGCCGCGCGCAGCGCGCGGCCAGCGCAGCGGCCAATTGACGATGCGCTCGGCGACCTCCTCTTCCGGGACCTCGTCCTCCGAGGCGAAGACGCGGCCGCGGACGGATACGCCCGCCGCCACCACCGTTTCGTGATCGCCCGAAACGAGAGGATGCCACCAGGGCAGATCCTTGCCTTCGGCAACGAGGCGATAGGCACAGGTCGGCGGCAGCCAAGGGAGCGTACGCACGTCGTGCGGGGTCAGCGTCACGCAGTCCGGCACCTTGAGCGAGCGGTTCGGATAGTCCTTGCAGCGGCAGGTTCCGGCGTCGAACAGCCGGCAGCCGACGTCGGTCGCGAAAATCCGGCCGGTGTCTTCGTCCTCCAGCTTGACGAGGCAGCAGCGGCCGCAGCCGTCGCAGAGCGATTCCCACTGCTCCACCGACATCGCCTCGAGCGAGGTGGTGCGCCAGAACGGCTCGTCTTTCGGCTGCTTCAGCGTCATGGCGGGCTTATGCGCCGCCGCGCGCCAAGATGGAAGAGCGCCGCGTCGGCGGCAGCTCCCGTATCAGGATGGGACAACGGCACTGGCTCGCTTCCTGCTCACGGGACAGGATTCTTTGCGCCCGTCCCTTATCTGGAGATGGCGCGTAACTATGTGTCCATTCTCGGGCGCAATGCTGTTGCCAAGGCGATCATCGCGCGGCAGGACTGTGCCGGGGGCCATTCGGGAAGCCTGGAACGGCCATGGAGTTCAGGAAGGCGGGCTGGAAGACGCGGCTGAAGCGCTATGCGCTCGCTGCCGATTCATGGCTCGATGCCAGCCTGTGGGGCGCCGGCCGCCGCGCCGGAGACATCTACGAGCGCATCCGCAGCCAGGCCGACCGCCTGACCGTCACCGGCTTCAAGCGCGTCGCGGCCGAGTTCGCCAGCGAAGGGCTGAACGTCGGCATCGTCGGCGCGCTCATCCTGCTGATGCTCGCCCTGCCCGCCTTTCGCATCGGCAATGAGGAAGCCCTGAGGAACCAGGTCCTCGCCGTCACCTTCCTCGACCGCTACGGCCAGCCGATCGGCCATCGCGGGGCGCGTCACGACGATTCCCTCAAGCTGGAGGAGATGCCCGACCATCTGCTCAAGGCCGTGCTGGCGACCGAGGACCGCCGCTTCTACGACCATTTCGGCATCGACGTGATCGGCACTTTCCGGGCGTTGCTGGTCAACACCCGGGCTTCGGGCGTGGTCCAGGGCGGCTCGTCATTGACCCAGCAGCTCGCCAAGAACCTCTTCCTCAACAACGAGCGTTCGCTCGACCGCAAGATCAAGGAAGCCTTCCTGGCGCTGTGGCTGGAGGCCCGGCTAAGCAAGAACGAGATCCTCAAGCTCTATCTCGACCGCGCCTATATGGGCGGGGGCACCTTCGGCGCCGCGGCGGCAGCCGAATACTATTTCGGCAAGTCGGTGAAGGATGTTTCGCTGGCCGAGGCGGCGATGCTGGCCGGCCTGTTCAAGGCGCCGACGAAATATGCGCCGCATGTCAATCTGCCGGCCGCCCGCGCGCGCGCCAACGACGTGCTCAATGCCATGGTCGATGCCGGATTCATGACCGCCGGCCAGGTCGACAGCGCCAAGCGCAATCCGGCGACGCCGGTCGATCGCAAGCGCGATTCCAGCCCCGACTACTATCTCGACTGGGCCTTCGACGCGGTGAAGGAACTGGTGAGCGAGGGCAAGCTCGGGCCCGACCGCGTTCTGCTGGTGAAGACGCCGCATGATTCCGCGATCCAGGCACGCGCGGACGAAGCGATCGAGACGGTTCTGCGCCAGCATGGCCCGGCCTATCGCGTCAAGCAGGCCGCGACCGTCGTCATGGACCCTGACGGGGCGGTGCGCGCCATCGTCGGCGGCCGGGACTACGGCGCGAGCCAGTTCAACCGGGCGACCGCGAGCCAGCGGCAGCCCGGCTCCTCCTTCAAGGCCTATGTCTACGCAGCAGCGCTCTCGACTGGGCTCTACAAGCCGACGACCATGGTCGTCGACCGACCGGTCTGCATCGGCAACTGGTGCCCGAACAATTACGGCCGCTCCTATGCCGGGTCGATACCGCTGACCGTCGCGCTGGCGAAATCGATCAATACCATCCCCGTGCAGATGTCGATCGCCATCGGCCGCGCCACCGGCGAGACCCATGAAGCGCGCGCCGCCGCCATCGGCCGCAAGAAGATCGTCGAGACCGCCCACGCCATGGGCCTGACCACGCCATTGACCGACACGGTCTCGCTGCCGATCGGCGCGGCCGAGGTCACCGTCATCGACCAGGCGGCGGGCTATGCCGTCTTCGCCAATGGCGGCAAACGGGCGAAGCCCTATGCCGCCATCGAGATCGCCAACTCGCAGGGCGAGGTGATCTACCGCCACGACCGGGATGAGCCACCGCCCAAACAGGTGCTGAGCGCGCAGGTGGCGCAGGACATGAACTTTATGCTCTCGAAAGTGCCGACCGAAGGCACCGGCCGCCGCGCGGCGCTGGATGGCGTGGTGACGGCCGGCAAGACCGGCACCACCAACGGCTATAAGGACGCCTGGTATGTCGGCTACTCCGGCAACCTCGTCGCGGCCGTATGGTTCGGCAACGACAACTCGGCCGAGACCGCCAACATGACCGGCGGCTCGCTGCCGGCGATGACGTTCAAGGAGATCATGCAGTTCGCCCATCAGGGTCTCGAACTGAAGCCGATTCCGGGCGTGCCCACCACCGATCCCAAGGCTCTGGTCGTCGCCAAGGCAGCAGCCGCGCCGGATGCCGGCCAGCAGCCGGGGCCCGGCGCCGGGCACATGCCGCGGCAATCCTTCGAGGTGCTGTCGGCCGTCGGCTCGCTGTTCAAGACGATCGAGCGATCGCGCGTGGCGGGCAAGCCGGTGCAGGTCGGCATCCGCGAGGTCTCCGGGGCCGACACGCGGCTGCGCTAGGCGCAGAAGGTTGACGAGCCGGATTCACACGGGTCAATTCGCGCGAGGGGCATCACGCCAGCGGAAGGCAAGCGTGCGGATTCTCGATCTCGCCTATATCCTTGCGCTCGGAGCCGGACTCGGCCTCGGCTCCGCGCATTGGGCCGTGGCCGGCCGGCCCGCTCTCGGCAAGGTCGAGGTCGGGGCGTGGATGGCTTGGCCACGCAGCGGCGGACGCGACATCGACCCCTATATGCGCGCCTATCTCGCCCGCGGCGTCCATCTGCCGCTGGGCTCGGGCGAAGGACTAGAGCTCATCGCCGAGCGCGACGACGACGGACAGCTGCTCGACGGGCGCTGCCGCTACCAGATCTCCGGCGCCACGCCGACGACGCGCGGCTGGACGCTCGGCGTCACCGATATCGACGGGCTGCCCTTCCGACTGCCGCTGGAACGCACGAGCTTCACGGATTCCGAAATTGTCCGTCCCGAGGACGGACAATTGTCGATCGCGGCCGCGGCAACGCCGGTCGCAGGCAACTGGCTTCCCCTGCCGGCGAGCGGGCGCTTCCAGTTCCGCTTACGCCTCTACGATACTCCGATCTCCAGCCAGACCGGCGAGACGCGGGCCACTAACCTGCCCCGCATCGCACGCCTCGACTGCCGATGAGCGCGATCGGACACGACGTGGCGACGCCCCCCGCTCCATCAGCCGCAATTTGGAGAGCCCGGCTGCGCAGCGGCGCCGTGCGCCTTGTCATGACCACGTTGGCCGGGCTGATCCTTGCCGCCATCGTGCATATCGTCACCATCCTGGCCTTGCCCTCGCTGTCCTTGCACGATGCCGCGCACGCCTATCGTGAACTCGGCACCAATGGCCGTGCCGAACTCATCCCGGCGCCCGGCGATGCACGCGGGCTGCCGGCACTGCGCGAAGCCGATCCCGATGTCGTCACGGCGATCTGCAGCTATGACCTCTCCAGCGGGCCGATGCGCGTCGTCGCCAGGACCGGCTTTCTGCCGCTCGGCCTGACCCTGCACCGCCAGGGCGGCGGCGTGATCTACGCGATCACCGACCGGGCGGCGATCCGCGGCGTGCTCGAATTCCTGGTCATGACGGAAGCCCAGCGCGACGAGCGCATCGCGGCCGACGAGGAGGGCGAAACCAGCCGGGAGCTGCGTATCGTCTCCGATACCGATCAGGGGCTGATCGCGGTGCGCGTTCTCGTTCGGCTGCCCTCTGACAAGGCCGACGCCGAGGCGCTCGCGACCGGGGTCGAATGCGGGATGGCGAACTGAGCGAACCCCGGCCGGAAAACTAGCCCTTGTAGACCACGGGCCGCTTGCCCTCACCGAAAGTGCCGTTGAGCGGCATCTGGCAGAGCGGCGCGGACTCGGCCGCCAGCGCCATGATCGCACGTTCCGCCCGGACTGCCTCCCGCGAAGGCATCTCCACGACGAGATTGGTCAGGGCGTAACGATAGCTTCTGATCCGGAAATCCAGGCGCTCGCAGACCCAGTAGATCAGCCCCTCGTTCTCGATCACGCGCGCCATGGCCGGCTCGATCTTGCCCGGAGCGACATCCGGCGATCCCTCGGCAGCCCGCATGCGGACCCGGTCCATGGAGACGACGCGCATCGCGTTGGCCCGAAACGGGCCGATCAGCAGGCGGTCGGCATTCGCGTCTTCCGCGAGGCGGTTATAGCGCGAGGCCTGCGAGGCGAAGGACACCGAAGTCAGCCCGCGGAAGTAGTCCGAAACGTCGTTCGACTGCGCCGCGACCGGCAGGATGCGGCTATGCGCGAAATTCGATATCTCGCCCTGGAAGACGCTGTGCGGGCTGGCGGGCATGACGAAGCGCCAGGCGCGATCGCGCAGTTGCTCCTCGTCATCGGTCAGGCGGAAATAGGACGCTGCCTCGCCTCGCGACGCCGCGGCGAAGAACCCGCTCTCCGGCGCGATGAGCTGCGACCAGACCGTCGGACGCGGGCGACCGAGATCGCCGTCGGTCGCTGTGCAAGCGGTGAGGACAAGCGCGGAAGACAGCGCCAGTGCGGCAATGGCCGGGGACGGCGGTCCGGCCGGCAGCGCTTGATCGGATAGACGTCGTCTCACGCGGGCTGCCTGTGATCCATCTTGCTTGCCGCCTTGCGCGGGCGCCGCGCGGGCCGCGCCTTTGCCGAGGAAGGCTTGGCCTTAAGCGGAGAGGTCTCGGCAGGCCGCTCGTAGCGCACGCCGGTGAAGAACAGGATTTCCGCCACGCGTCGCGGAAACGGGCAGGACCGCGCCTGCGGATAGCGATAGAGCGCGAAGGGGATGATGACGGTCATGCAGCGCCTCCTATCCAGCGCCCGAGTTGCAATCGCGAGAGCCGTCCTGGTGCGTAAGGCCGCACCCTTTGTCGCAGGCCCTCAAAGCCATCAGGCTCCAGCATGGTTAACGTGGCCTTAATGCCTCGGGGATAATCTGAGCGAACCCGTCGGATTCGCAGCCGAGCCAAGCATGCCTGCCCGTATTTCCCAGGAACTCGCCGATCTTGCCCGCCTCGCCCGCGACGGCGACCTCGGTCTCAGCCAGGTCTCGCTGCGGGTGAAGGCCGACCTGCTGATGTCGACCCAACAGCCGCCGCAGGAGGATCTGGCTGCCTTCAGCGAGATGGCGGCGATGCTGATTCCGACCATCGACGAGCCGACCGCGCTGATCCTGGCGCGCAAGCTCGCAGGCTGGCGGCATGCTCCGCTCGCGGTGCTGACAGCGCTGGCCGCCCGTGGCGGCGCGGTTCTGATCGAAATGCTGCGTCACGGCATGCCGCTTTCGCCCGTCGAGCTCGAACGGCTCGCCGAGACCGGCGATACGGCGATGCGTAGCGCGCTCGCTGTCCGCCAGGACCTCACCAATACCGCGGTCCTGCTGCTGGTTTCCGAAGCCGATCGCGCTATCGATCTTACCCTTATCGGCAATCGGGAGGCGCCGCTGCCTCGCGCCGCCGTCGACACGCTGGTCGCGCGCTCGCGGATCGATCCGTCCTATCAGCTCGGCCTTCTCGCACGGGAAGACCTGTCCAATCTCGAACTCGCACCGCTGTTCCTGCGCGCAGGCACGGTGCGCCGCCTCGCCATTCTCGAATCGCTGATGGCGCGCGAGGCCTTGCATCCGAGCGAGCGGCGGCCGGCGGTCGCCAGCTCGACCTTTGCCGACTGGCTCGTCCTTGCAGGCGAAGACCGCGCGAGTGCATTCGCCGCGGTCGCCGGGCATCTCGGCGGCGACGCGCCGCTCGCTGCTGCGATTGCGAGCGATGCCTCGCGCGATCTTGCGGCTCTGAGCCTTATTGCCAGCGGAGCGCGCGTCGAAGACGCAACGCGCTTCCTGATCCGCCTCGGCGACGAGACGGCGCATTCGGTCGAACGGATCTTCGCGCTGGTCGAGCTGATGCGCCTGGCCAAGCCATCGATCGCGCTTCGGCTGGCGATGCTGATTGCCGGCGTGCAGCCGGTGTCCGCACCGCAGCGCAAAGGCCAGCACCAGCCGGCGATGGACCCGAGCGGGACGCCGAGCCGGCCCGGCGCGGCCCGCCCGGACGTTCAGCCCGGCCTCGCCGACGTTCTCGGCCGGATCGGTTCGAAGCGTGAGCGGGGCTGAGAGAAGGGGCTAGCTCTCGGCAAGCTTGAGGCGCGGATCGCCGGTCCGGTTCTCGATCTCGACCAGCCAGAGATCGCTGTCGAAGCGCAGCTCCTTGTCGACCCGATCCTCAACCGTGAGCGGATCGGCATCGATCAGGAGCTGGAAGCGACGCTCGCCGTCATCCTCGGCCATTGATTGCGGCGCCGGCCCATAGAGGGCGGCCGTGCCGTCGAGGCGATCGAGCTTGACAAAAATCGCACCGGCCTCCCGCGCGCCCCGCCGACGCAGCACCGCCACGTGTCCATCGAAGGCGGCCTGCCGAAGGTAGGCCGAGACCCAGAAATCGCTGGTCAGGCGCGCCATCGCCCGGCGCCGCCCGGCTCAGTTCTCGGCCGATCGGCGCGGGGCGGCAGCGGAGCGGGAAGCCGCGCCCTTGACGTCGGCCGGCGGGCGAAGGTCGCCACCGTTGATGAGGTCGGCAATCGGGTCGCGAAGCGGGGCCGCCTTGGGCACCGAAGTCGTCGCCGACTGCGCCGTGCGCGGCTGGCTGGCGACCGGGGCCGGCGGACGCGGCGCCGCCTCGCGCACCGGTTGCGCGCTCGAAAGATCGGCCGGCCGCGCCGGCGGCCGCGACGGTGCCGCCGCCGGCGTCGCAAGCGCAGCCGGCGCAG